>NZ_DATJCA010000039.1:0-13891 GCF_035515035.1 Gelidibacter sp.
GCCAAATTCAGTGGTCTTTTCAAACTTAAGATCGAGTTGTAAACATTCCAGAATAGCATCCAAACACGCGAAGTTAAACTCCATCAATTGTGTGGCTTCTTGATTGAAAAGATGAAGTAAATCATGTTCGTAAAATTCAAAAAACGGCGAGCTACTGTAGGCAGATTGAATCGATTTCCAATGTAGATCTTGCCATTTTTCATTGTTTGATATGTGAATGTCTTTGTAAAGTTGTCTGTTTTTTTGTGAATAGATCACAGGCACGGTCAAAGGAATTTTACCCTGTGCACCATAAATGGTCATTCGGTTTCTATAGGTTTGCTTCTGATAGTTATCACAGACTTCAAAAATCACCTTTTTTGCCTGAACCATGGCAACACATTGCGCAATGCTCGGAAAATAGGTGGGATGAAGTAGAATATCCATGGTAGAAAGCTACTTATTTATTCGCTTTTCTTTTACGCCAGGTATTAAATCCGAAAATAATACCTAAGAGTACAAGGAATGGAATGAAGTAAGAGACCAACTTTCCATTGCCACCCACAGTGGTGAAAAAACGTTCCCAACGCGGACTTTTGCCATCCCAACTCATCCATACCAATACAGGTTTCCCTACAACGTGATCAAAAGGTACAAAGCCCCAAACTCTAGAATCCTGTGAGTTATGGCGGTTATCTCCCATCATCCAATAATAATCCTTTGTAAAGGTGTATTGGTTGGTAATTTGACCATCAATGCTGATTTGATTCCCATTTACAGAGAGGTCACGACCTTCATAAACGCTGATGACGCGTTTGTATAAGGGAAGGTTTTCAGCAGTTAAGGTGATCGTTTTTCCTTTCTCGGGGATATATAAAGGACCGAAATAATCGTTATTCCAATTATAGGCTGGATTCATTGGGAAAATACCAGAATCACGATGGTCTAAAGAATCCTTACGGATTTCTATGGAGGCGATGTTTGGATGGTTTTTTGCTCTTGCTACTGCTTCTTCAGTAGCTGCAGGAATGATCCATGTTTCCATTTCTTGATCATAGCCTAAACCATCGGTCATGTCAAATCGCTTCAAAATTTCATAAACCTGTGCATTTGAAGAAATTTGGCCTTTAAAAGTCACATTGTATGAAAATTGGATGCGGGCCCGATCATTTAGGACATTTTGTTTTCCATTGATGTACACATAGCCATCCTTAATGGAAAGGGTATCGCCTGGTAATCCTACGCTACGCTTTACATAATTGGTTTTTTTATCGATGGGTTTATAGTAGAATTTATCCGTATGGCGCATGTCTAACATAGTGTCCACTGGCCAGTTGAAAACCACAATATCATTGCGTTTTATCTTTTGAAACCCAGGAAGCCTCATATAAGGTAATTCAGGTTTTGAAAGATAGGACTTGACGTTCAGTAATGGGATAGTGTCATGTACCATGGGTGCTGCGACAGTAGTCATTGGAAGCCTCGCCCCATAATGGAACTTGCTCACAAATAGAAAGTCGCCCACCAACAATGTTTTTTCTAAAGAGGACGTAGGAATGGTGAATGGTTGGATAAAATACGTGTGGACGATAGTGGCTGCAACAATAGCGAACAAAATGGAACTGATCCAATCTCCGGCCGCCGATTTTGGATGCAGGCTTCGGTCTTTAACATGAGTCACATCTGCCACATAATTCAGGTAATAGTTATAAAGACCAAAAGTTATCAGTGCTAAAACCGTATCTGTAGTGGTGTTTTTTCCAAAACTTCTAGCAGTTTCTACCCAAACTACAGGAAACATGATCAAATTGACAATAGGAACAAACAGTAAGATAGTCCACCACCAAGGCCGATTGATGATTTTCATTAAAACTACGGCATTATATACCGGAACAAAAGCCTCCCAAGCTTGTCTGCCTGCTTTTATGTATAATTTCCATGTGCCAAGGCCGTGTATGACCTGTATCACGAAAAAGAAAATAAACCATTCTGTAAATGTCATCTGATTGTAGTTATTATAGTGAAAATTAGGGATTTAATGGTTGTGGTTTAAAGCCCGTTCAACAAATATATTGTAAATGATAAATCGTAATTAAAAAATTGTCAATAAGTTAACCAATGTTTAACACATCTTTCATTGAAAAAATGCCTTTTTTTCCCGCAAGCCATTCGGCAGCAATAACGGCACCAAGTGCAAATCCGTCGCGGTTATGGGCGGTATGTTTAATTTCAATGGTATCAACAGAAGACTTATAAACCACTTCATGGGTTCCTGGAACTTTGTCAATGCGTTTGGAATTAATATGTAAGTCATTTAGTTTTGCGGCATCAAGCGTCCAAGAGCCGTATTTTGAATTTTTAAGTATCTCTTCTGCCAAGGTAATAGCCGTACCACTGGGTGCGTCCAGCTTTTCGGTATGGTGCACTTCTTCCATACTAATGTCGTATTCAGGAAGGTTTGCCATGAGTTTTGATAAGATTTTGTTCAACTCAAAAAAGATATTGACGCCTAAGCTAAAATTGGAAGCATAAAGAAAGGTTCCGTTTTTTTCTTTGCACAAGGCGACCACATCATCATAATGGTCCAGCCAACCCGTAGTACCAGAAATAACGGGGATATTATGATTAAAACAATTAGTAATGTTAGCTACAGCGGCTTCAGGTGTGCTAAAATCTATGGCGACATCTATGTTTTCGAGGCTATAATTTTTGGTGTCTTTGTCAACTTTTAAGGAGATGTCATGTCCCCGTTTCAGGGCTATCTGTTCAATGGTTTTTCCCATCTTTCCATAACCTAAAAGACCTATTTTCATGTGTTTATATTTATTTGTTTTTGAACGGACACAGGCACTTCGCCATTAATCATTTACTTGGGTGCTGAAATCCTTTGGATCCTCGTGTCATGACTAAAATTTAAAATTCAAGGTCACTCCCAAATTAGTGGAGTTTTCCTGTTCATTATATTTGAAATGAGGCTTTAACGCCAAATTTTCATCTAAGTTATATTGAAGCAAATGTGCGTCGACGTTGGCATCAATAATATTGAGCGCGTATAACCCAAAAGTAATCAACAGGGACAATTCTTTATTACGTCGTAGCGTGTTCTGCGCCCGTATCAATCCGTCATTCGAAACTCGAGGGGTTGGACCATCGCCGTAAAACTCATCATCAGTATGGCCAGCTAACCTGCTTTTGTAAGCATTACGATAGCGGTCATAGGTTTTATCATTGTCTAAATAGAAATAGATTCCGGTGCCAAGGGCTGCATAAACAATCGGGATTTTCCAATATTTCTTGTTATACGCTTGGCCCAACCCTGGTAGTACGGCCGAGTAAAATGCGGCCCGGGCGGGAGCTAAGATATTCATGGGTTCTCTAACCAAGCTGTCAATCACAACTTCTTTAGGACTTTTGTTGGTAATGTCTTTAGAAATGTCTTTGGGAATGCTATCGGCGGGGGGTTGCGAAAATCCGAAGAAAGAAGCAAAAAATAAAATGAAAAGAAATGTATAAAGGCGGTTATTTGGCACTTTGAACAAGTTTTTTGATACGGTTAAAATCCTCTTCAGAATGGAAAGGAATACTGATGGTTCCTTTTCCGTTCTTACTCACTTTAACGTCAATTTTGTGGCCAAAGTATTCTGAAAATTCTTTTACGCCTTTTTTAACAAAGGATGGTAATTCGGGTTTTTCAGCAACTTTTGATTCGCTTTTATTGTGATAATTCTTAACCAAAGCTTCCGTATCTCTAACGGACAATTTATTGGAAAGTATTTTTTCGTAAATATCCAGTTGTTCGGATTGATCCTCAATATTGATAATGGCACGACCATGGCCCATGGAAATAAAACCGTCGCGCATGCCTGTTTGTATAATTGGGTCCAACTTTAAAAGGCGAAGGTAGTTGGCTATGGTAGAACGTTTTTTTCCCACACGTTCGCTCATTTGTTCTTGTGTCAATTGAATTTCATCAATCAAACGTTGGTAGGACAATGCAATTTCAATAGGGTCTAAATCTTGACGTTGAATATTTTCAACCAAGGCCATTTCTAAGGACTCTTGGTCGTTGGCAATTCTGATATAGGCAGGAATGGTGGACAATCCAATCAGTTTGGAAGCTCTAAAACGGCGTTCTCCAGAAACTAATTGGTACTTGTTAAAATCAAGCTTTCTAACGGTAATAGGTTGGATGACGCCAAGTTCTCTGATGGAAGATGCCAATTCCCGAAGCGTTTCTTCATTAAAATTGGTTCGTGGCTGAAACGGATTAATTTCAATGGCCTCCAATTCCAACTCTACAATATTACCGATAACTTTATCGGCATTTTTATCCTGAACCGATTTGATATCGTTTGCCGGATCTTTTAAAAGTGCTGATAATCCTCTTCCTAAAGCTTGTTTTTGTGTTGCCTTCGCCATTAACCGTTCTTTTTAATAATTTCCTTCGCTAAACTCAAATAGTTGGTAGCGCCTTTACTGCTCACATCATAATTGATGATGCTTTCTCCAAAACTTGGAGCTTCTCCCAAACGAACATTCCGTTGGATAATCGTATCAAAAACCATATCACTAAAATGCTTTTGTACTTCTTCAACAACTTGGTTTGACAAGCGTAAACGTGCATCGTACATGGTCAATAACATGCCTTCAATATCTAAATTGGGGTTATGGATACGTTGCACACTTTTAATGGTATTCAACAATTTACCCAAACCTTCCAACGCGAAATACTCGCATTGTATCGGAATGATGACCGAATCTGCCGCGGTTAGCGCATTTAATGTCAAAAGCCCCAAAGATGGTGCGCAGTCAATTAAAATATAATCGTACTGGTCTTTTAGATGGTGAATTGCTTTTTTGAGCATGTATTCACGCTCTTCCTTATCAACCAATTCAATTTCAATGGCTACCAAATCAATGTGAGCCGGGATGATATCAACATGTGGTGCACTTGTAGGGATGATGCAGTCTTCTGCTTTTGCAGAATGTTCAATGAGTTGATACGAACCAACCTCTACACCTTCTACATCAATGCCTAAACCTGAGGAGGCATTGGCTTGCGGATCGGCATCTATCAATAATACTTTTTTCTCTAAAGCGCCTAAGGAAGCAGCTAAATTTACTGATGTGGTTGTTTTACCAACGCCTCCTTTTTGATTGGCTATTGCAATTATTTTGCCCATTAAATGATCTGATTTTTGTGAGCGTAAAAATACAATTATTTGTGAGTTTAAAAAATCTTACTTGTTAACAAAGCACCATTGGTTTTAAAAGGTCTGCCCTCAAAAACCTAAAAAATTATTGAGCTTTGTTATCAACGCTTTAACAGCGACATCCACCTTAATTACGATTGATACTTTTTAATTTGTAAGTATATCTGCGCTATAAATGCTTTATTAAGGCCGTTTAAGGTTGTAAGATATCCTTAATTTTTACCTTTTTTTGCTCGTATCATTGCTTCCAGCTGATCCCACATGTCTTCAGGAATAGCTTCCAATAAATTAAATTGCCCCGCACCTTTTAGCCATTCACCACCATCAATGGTAATCACTTCGCCGTTGACATAGGCAGAGAAATCAGATACTAAGTAGGCGGCGAGATTTGCCAATTCCTGATGGTCGCCCACACGGTTTAAGGGCACTTTTTTGGCCATATCAAATTTGTCTTTTAAATCGCCAGGTAAAAGCCTATCCCAAGCACCTTTTGTAGGGAATGGCCCGGGTGCAATGGCGTTAAAGCGCATTCCATATTTTGCCCATTCTACAGCTAGACTGCGTGTCATGGCCAAAACACCCGCTTTGGCAGTCGCACTTGGCACCACATAGGCGGAACCTGTCCAGGCATAAGTTGTCACAATATTGAGTACACTAGTATTGGTTTGCTTGGTGTCAATCCAATGTTTTCCAAACGTCAAGGTGCAGTTTTTTGTGCCTTTTAAAACAATATCAATAATTGTGTCAAAAGCGTTGGCAGAAAGACGTTCAGTAGGTGAGATGAAGTTACCGGCCGCATTATTTAGCAAAACATCTACTTTACCGAATTTCTCCACTGCGCCTTTCAACATAGCCTCAACCTCGTCATAATTGCGGACGTCACATTGTAATGGTAAACACGTGCCGTTGGTTTCTTTCTCAAGTTCCTGTGCGGTAGTTTTTAGTCTATCAAGATTACGGGAGGTAATCGCAACATTGGCACCCAATTCTAAAAAATACTTGGACATTGCTTTGCCCAATCCACTACCGCCGCCGGTAACTACTATCGTTTTTCCCTTCAACGCGTCATCTCTGAGCATTTTTTCTGTATAACCCATTATATTTATTTTAATAAGTGAATTTTAAAAATACGGATAATATGTTAAGATTGAACTTTAGAAGAGTCAAATTATTCTTAAAATATAAAAGCTCTCCTCTTGCAGCTTGGAGAGTTTTAAACCATTGCTTTTTAGTGAATGTCATAGATTCTTTACATTGATAAAACCCACATGCGTTTTTTTTATACCTTTAGGCTGAATCAATTATCCATAAAATATGAGAAAAAACACCCAATTATTCAGAATTACATTATCAATGCTGCTCTGCCTTTCGCTATCCCTCTCTGCGAATGCACAAATTAAGAAAATAGCGAGTGTGGAAGGTATTACGGAATACAGTTTGGACAACGGCTTAAAAGTCCTTTTGTTTCCTGACAACTCCGCACAGACCATAACGGTAAACATTACCTATATGGTGGGCTCCCGGCACGAAGGATATGGCGAAAAAGGCATGGCTCACTTACTCGAGCATATGGTTTTTAAAGGCACCCCAAACCACCCCAATATTCCAGAAGAGTTGTCTGCTCGTGGTGCAAGACCAAACGGAACCACTTGGTATGACCGAACCAATTACTTCGAAACTTTTAATGCCACGGATGAAAATCTAGAGTGGGCCTTAGATTTGGAGTCAGACCGAATGGTCAATTCTTTTATTGCTAAAAAAGATTTGGACTCGGAATTTTCAGTAGTGCGCAATGAGTTTGAGAGCGGAGAGAATTCGCCTTCACGGGTATTGATGCAGGAAGTTGCCAGTGCCGCTTACTTATGGCATAACTACGGACAATCTACAATTGGTAACAAGTCTGATATAGAACGTGTTCCTATTGAGAATTTACAAGCTTTTTACAAAAAATACTACCGACCAGATAATGCTGTTTTAATGGTGACTGGAAAATTTGATACCGAAAAAACATTGGCATTGATTGAAAAAAAATTCGGAACTCTTAAAAATCCAGAAATTGAATTAAAGGACATTCCAACAATTGAGCCAGCACAGGATGGCGAAAAGCGAGTGACTTTAAATCGAGTGGGCGATTTGCAAATTGTTTCTGCACTTTATCACGTGCCTGCAGGATCTCATGAAGATGCAGCGGCATTGGCCATTGCTGAACAAGTTTTGACTGATGAGCCATCCGGAAGATTATATAAAGCCTTGGTTGATACTCAAATATCGTCTGGTATTTGGTCTTTCACACCATTTACAAAAGAGCCTTCATTTTTATATATGAATGTCGATGTGCCTTCGGATAAATCCCTATCTGAAGCTGAAACAGTTTTATTGACCACATTAGATAATTTGGCAGATCATCCGATTACTGAAGCCGAATTGAATCGTGCAAAGGCAAACATGTTAAAGCGGATGGATCAAATTTTTAGAAATTCATCTTATTTGGGAACTTATATGAGCGAATTTATCGGGGCAGGAGATTGGAGACTGGCATTTATCTTTAGAGATCGTATTGAAGAAATGACCGTCGACAAAGTCAATGCAGCCATCAAAAAATATTTTATTCCAACAAACAGAACGGTTGGAAATTTTATCCCAACAAAAAATCCGGTACGCGTGGCCATTCCGCATACTGAAAATGTGGACGCTTTAGTCGCCAATTATAAAGGTAGGGAAGCCATGGACGCCGGTGAAGCTTTTGATGTGTCTTATGAAAATATCCAAAATGCCTTGCAATCAGGAAAATTGCCAAACAGCAGTTTTCAATATGGATTGATCAAAAAAGACAATCGTGGTAAAACGGTGAATCTTACCTTCACTTTGCGTACGGGAAATGTAGATCAGTTGATGAATAAAGGTCTCGCTGCCAGGTATACAGCAAGAATGCTGAACAAGGGCACTAAAACAAAATCCAGACAAGATATTGAGGATAAATTGAGTGCTTTAAAATCGTCAGTGTATTTTAATGGTTCCAACGGTCGTGTTACGGCATCTGTCAACAGTACAGAGGAAAATCTTATGGAAACATTGGCCTTGATGTCAGACATGCTGAAAAATCCCGCATTTGATGCCACAGAATTAGAGAAACTAAAAACTCAAGATTTGGCCAACCTTGAAGAAAGTAAATCGGAACCACAATCTGTAGTTTCTCGACAAATTAGTTTATTGAACAACCGTTATAAAAAAGGGCATCCTTTGTATAGTATGACTTTAGACGAAGAAATTGCCGCTATAAAAGCAGTGACTGTGGCAGAGTTAAAAACATATTATAAAGACTTTTATGGCGTCAACGAAAGCGCATCTGTTGTGGCTATTGGTAATATGGATGAAGAAGCGGTCAAGTCCTATTTTGATAAAACTTATGCCGATTTCAAATCAGATAAACCTTATACGGAGATCAGTAACAAGTTTCAAAGCAGCACTGCTGCCAATGAAAAAATTCTCACGCCTGATAAGAAAAACGCGTTCACTTTGGGGGTTTTATCTTTTGAGGGAAGTGCGTATGATGACGATTATGCTGCGCTACAAATAGCAGGTGAGATATTTGGTGGTGGTTTTTTAAATTCCCGTATTGCAGGACGTTTACGACAAAAGGACGGTGTGAGCTATGGTGCTGGCGGTAACGTTGATGTGGTTAATAACAAAAAAGATAAAAATTCGTCGATGTATATTTACGCCATTTATGCGCCAGAAAACGCCGCCAAAGTGCAGCAAGGTTTTAAAGAAGAAATCTCGCGGTATATTGCTGAAGGCATTACTGAAGAAGAACTTAAAAATGCTGTCAATGGGTGGGTGCAAGAGCAGAGTGTATCCCGAGCCAAGGACAACGAATTGGCAAGGACAATCAATGGTAATTTATATTGGGATAGAGATATGACCTTTCAAAAAAATGTGGAAGAACAGGTCAAAAAGCTCAGCGTTGAAGACGTCAACAAAGTCATTAAAAAGTACTTTAAGGATTTCGAAAACTGGACCGTTGTGAACGGTGGCGATTTTGATAATTTTGAAATTAAGCAAGACGGTAAAAAAATAGATTGATATAATTGTAACAATAAGAATGACCTGCTTCAACAGTTTTAACCTTGGGGCAGGTTTTTTTAATGAAACCTCTGTCTGCCAACAGGCAGGCAAAACGCAAAAGCGCAGCGCATGGGATTTTGTTGGTTGGGCTTATGCTTCCATCCAATTTGTATTAGCGAATTAAGTGTTGGTTTCATGCCAGAAAGTTATCTCAACACTTGCTTCGGAATGTTAAAAATACTTTTCCTTTCCGTCCCCTAGAACCTGCCCTCAAGTGTTTATTATTTGTAAAAAACACCTTAACTCTTTCAGATGTTTGATCATTAGTATTTTATGAGGTGTTTCCAGCGGTTGTCCTCCCTGATAAATAACTAAAATTAGATGCTCTAATAACTATTTAAATTTTGTAAATTTGCCTGCGTTTAACAGCGCAACATGACAACTACTACAAAATACATATTCGTCACAGGAGGTGTAACGTCTTCTTTAGGGAAAGGCATTATTGCAGCTTCTTTGGCAAAATTACTTCAGGCTCAAGGTTATAGAACTACGATCCAAAAACTAGATCCTTATATTAACGTCGATCCAGGTACCATGAATCCTTATGAACATGGGGAATGCTACGTTACTGATGATGGTGCGGAAACCGATTTGGATTTGGGACATTATGAGCGTTTCTTGAACGTGCCTACAAGTCAATCCAATAACGTTACCACCGGTCGTATCTATCAAAGTGTTATTCAAAAGGAACGTCGCGGGGAATTTTTGGGTAAAACCGTTCAGGTTATTCCACATATTACCGATGAAATTAAAAACAGAGTTCAACTCCTTGGAAAATCTGGCGATTATGATATTGTCATTACGGAAATAGGAGGAACCGTGGGTGATATTGAGTCCTTACCTTATATTGAGGCGGTGCGTCAATTAAAATGGGATTTGGGAGAGCACAATGCTATTGTCATCCATTTAACCTTAGTGCCCTATCTTTCTGCAGCAGGTGAGTTGAAAACGAAACCTACCCAACACAGTGTGAAAACCTTGATGGAAAGTGGGGTGATGGCAGATATTTTGGTATGCCGTACGGAACATGAATTACCAATGGATTTACGCCGTAAATTGGCGTTGTTTTGCAATGTTCGGGAAGAAGCGGTCATTCAATCTATTGATGCCTCTACAATATATGACGTTCCCAATTTAATGTTGGAACAAGGCTTGGATAAAGTCGTCCTTAAAAAATTGGATCTTCAAAGTGATGTTCCGGATTTAACCCAGTGGAATCAATTTTTAAAGCGATTAAAAAATCCAAAGAGTGAAGTGACCATTGGATTGATTGGGAAATACGTAGAATTACAGGATTCTTATAAATCTATTTTAGAATCATTTATTCATGCAGGTGCGGAAAATGAAGTAAAAGTTAAGGTTGTACCTATCCATTCTGAACATTTAACTATAGAAAATGCGGCAGACGAACTCGCACATTTGGACGGTGTTTTGGTGGCTCCAGGATTTGGAGAGCGCGGCGTGGACGGAAAGATTGAAGCGGTAAGGTATGTCAGGGAAAACAATATTCCGTTTTTGGGAATTTGTTTGGGCATGCAAATGGCTGTTATAGAATATGCCCGAAATGTTTTGGGATTGAAAAACGCGAACTCTACTGAAATGAATCCACATACGTCTGATCCTGTTATTGATTTAATGGCATCGCAGAAACATGTCACAGACAAGGGCGGAACTATGCGACTTGGAGCTTGGGCTTGTGAGTTGGAAGAAGGTAGTATTGCTCACGAGGTCTATCAAACGAAAGAAATTTTAGAGCGTCACCGTCACCGTTATGAATTTAATAACGCATATAAAAAGCAAATTGAAGCTGGTGGAATGAAAGCTACTGGTCTCAACCCAGAGACCGGTTTGGTGGAAATTATTGAAATTCCGTCGCATAATTGGTTTGTAGGCGTTCAATTTCATCCCGAATATAAAAGTACTGTAGCTAATCCACATCCGTTATTTGTGGCCTTTGTAAAAGCTGCAGTAAATTTTAAAAAAGATAAAAACCGTGTCAGTATGACACAAAATTAAAATTGGTTGCATTTTTGTGTTAGCCAATCTTATCAAGAACTGAATTAATTACCAACTTAACAAAGACCCTAAACGTTATTAGAACATTTCAGGTCTGAACATCATCATAAATGGAAGAAAAAAAATTTGATCTCAATTCTATTATAGGATTCGTTCTTATTTTCGGAATATTATTGTTCATGCTATGGCAGAACCAACCAACTCCTGAAGAAGTTGCAGCACAAGAACAAGCAAAACAGGCTGAAATAGAAGCGGAGAAAAAAGCAACAGTTAAAAAAGACACTTTCGTTTCCACTGCAGATGATTATACCAACAAAACGGCTTTAGATTCCATAAAACTTGAAGCGTTAAAAAACAAATTGGGCGCTTTTGCCTATGCGTCTACATTGCCATCGGCTACAGACCACGAAACTTTGGTGGAGACCGACTTATTAGAATTAAAATTCAGCAATAAGGGCGGTTATTTATCAGAGGTAAGACTTAAGGAGTTTGTCTCTCATGATTCAATGCCTATCTATATTATTAAAGATAACAATGCACTTTTTAATATTTCATTCTCTACTACGGATAACCGAAATTTAAACACCAAAGATCTTTATTTTGAACCGACCGTAACCAAAAGCGGTGAGAATACTGTGGTTTCCATGAAGCTTAAAGTTTCAGAAAGCAAGTTCTTGGAATACCGTTATGAGCTGAAACCAGACGATTATATGTTTGCTTTCAATGTGCGTTCGCAAGGGTTAAATGAGGTCATCAATAGTTCACAAGAAGTTAATCTCGACTGGAACATTAAAACGTATCGTTATGCTAAAAGTGTTTCTTATGAAAACAGATATACCGAGCTTGTTTTTGAATATGGAGGAGGTAAAGACGATTATTTAGGTCAGGGTGAATCTACAGACGATACTGCCAAAGACGTGACATGGGTTGCCAACAAACAGCATTTTTTCACGTCCATTCTATTAGCCGATCAACCTTTCAAAACTGGGTACTTTACGTCCAGAAACTTAGTTCAGGATGAGGATATAGATACCATCTTCACTAAGGCATTCAGCAGTAAATTGCCTTTGGCACTTGAAGGTGGGGAGATTAATAAGAGCATGGATTTATACTACGGTCCAAGTGATTATAAAATCTTGAATGGCTATAAGAGAAATTTGGATGAAATTCTGCCATTAGGTTGGGGTATTTTCGGATGGATCAACCGTTATTTGTTTATTCCATTGTTTGCCTTTTTAGGGTCTTATATGTCTCACGGAATTGCTATTGTTGTGATGACCATTTTGATCAAAATATGCTTGTCATTTGTACAGTACAAGCAATTTTTATCTCAGGCAAAACTTAAGATCATTAAGCCAGAATTGGATGCTATTCGCGAGAAATATAAAGATAATAAGCTTAAAATTCAACAAGAAACTATGGCATTGCAGTCTAAAGCAGGTGCCAGTCCACTGAGTGGTTGTTTGCCGGCATTGATTCAATTGCCCGTTTTCTATGCCTTGTTTCAATTCTTCCCATCGGCATTTGATATCCGCCAAAAGAGTTTCCTTTGGGCCGATGACTTATCTTCATATGACACCATTTTGGATTTACCTTTCAAAATTCCGTTTTATGGTGATCACGTGAGCTTGTTTCCAATCTTGGCATCCATTGCAATTTTCTTCTATATGAAAATGACCACAGGACAACAAATGGCGTCACAACCAACCCAGGAAGGAATGCCTGATATGGCTAAAATGATGAAGTATATGATTTACTTCTCTCCTATAATGATGTTGTTCTTCTTTAATAACTATGCATCAGGATTGAGTTTGTATTATTTCATTTCGAATTTAATTAGTATTGGTATCATGTTGGTCATCAAGAACTTTATTTTGGATGAAGACAAGATCCATGCACAAATTCAGGTAAATAAGGCAAAACCTAAAAAAGAAAGCAAGTTCCAAAAGAAGATGAAAGAAATGATGGAACAAGCTGAAGAGCAAAAAAGAAAAGGAAAACGTTAACCTGTTTCCATTCCAAATAAAAAATGCCTCTGAAATTTTCAGAGGCATTTTTGTTATTAATCAACATATCCATTGAGGAGTTATAAAAACTCCGACTATTGACCCATTTGTGGCAGTACTACTTTATCAATAGCGTGAACCACACCGTTAGAAGCTTGGATATCTACCAATGTAGGAATGATATTGCTCACGCGTCCGTTAGGATCAGTAATGGTAAGCGCAGCTGCATTTATAGTAACATCACCTCCTAAGGTTCCAACAACCCCCGATGGAATTTTATCGGAAGTTATATTTCCATTGACAACATGATATTTTAGAACCATTTCAACGGTTGCTTTATCCAAATCGCCCAATTTGGTATTGCCTGAAGGATCTAGTTCTTTCAATAAAGAAGCAAAGGCATCATTTGTTGGGGCAAATACTGTAAATGGACCGTTTCCTGTTAAGGTAGGAATTAGGCTTGGTGAAGGGTTTTGAGAATCGGCAGATTGTAGGGCAGCCACCAAACTTGACAAACCTGGATTTGACATTGCAAAATCTACGACGGTTGGC
>NZ_DATJCA010000040.1:0-30630 GCF_035515035.1 Gelidibacter sp.
GGCATTGGTGCTATAGACGATTTCAGCTTTGCAGAAACAAAAGATTCGACACCTGAGGATGTATATATTCTTCGTTCAACACCCTATATCAATCAATGGACGTATACCATGGGTTTTAATTTGAACAGGAAAATTGAAAATGGGTTTATGAATTTTGCCCTGAGCAGAAACATGTTTCATACCACTATTGACAAATTTGAAGATGAACAAAGAATTGAAGACAATCGAACCTTATTGGTCAATTCTGATGAAATTGAAAACAAATTTAGATTTGATTATAATAAATTTGTAAACGGATGGCGCTTTTCTTCGGGATTGGATGCGCAGTATGTTGGGTATTTTGGAGAGGTCTTTAATAAAATAAGCAACGAGTTGAAAGACGAAAATGGTACGATGATCTCGCCAGCACGTACGATTTCGTTCAATAGCCAAATTAACTTCTTTAAATACGGCATGTTTGCGCAAATTGCGAAACGGTTCTATAAGGATAGACTCCTTATTTCCGGTGGGATTCGTACGGACATGAATAGTTTTACCAATAACGGCAATAATCCGCTAAAAACCCTGTCACCACGGCTATCTGCCTCTTATAGCTTGAATGAGCGATGGAATATCAATGGATCTGTAGGTACTTATTATAAAGCACCAATTTATACATCATTGGGTTATAAGGACGATCATGGTGATTTTATAAATAGAGATTTGGAATACACACGTTCCACCCATTATGTTCTCGGTACAGAGTTCCTACCTAACCGATCTTTGCGATTTACGTTTGAAGGCTATTTTAAGCAGTATTCTGATTATCCCGTTTCAGAATCTACAGGAGTTTCGCAAGCCAATCAAGGCACACAATTCGGGTCGGTGGGAAGTGAACGCATCTTATCTATCGGCGATGGCCAAACTTATGGTTTGGAATTCTTCGTGCAACAAAAAATGACAGACCGACTCTTCTACGTTGCAAGCTATTCTTATGTGGTGAGTAAGTTCTCGGGTGTTGATGGCGTTTTAAAACCATCATCATGGGATAATCGCCATTTATTTTCTGCAACCTTAGGATATCAATTCAATAACAACTGGGATTTGGGCCTAAAATACCGCTTCGCGGGAGGAAATCCATATACCCCATTTGATATGCCAGCTTCCCAACAAAATTATTTGTTGCTGGGACAGGGTGTGCTTGATGTGGACCTGCTCAATCAAAATAGATTGTTAAACTATAACCAATTGGATTTACGAGTGGATAAAAAATTCAATTTCAATAGAACATCACTAGCGGTGTATTTGGATGTACAAAATTTATTAATTCAGAAGAGTGAATCGAATCCAGATTACACATTCCAACGTAATGCTGATAATACAGCGTTTCAAACCACCGATGGACAACCAATTCAAATGGACGGAAGCAACGCCATTCCTGTAATTTTGGATAATCAAAGTGGGCATCCATTGCCTACCTTAGGAATTGTCTTTGAGTTTTAGAACTAGGATCATACACTTTATTTTAACTCAATAAAATTTTCTCACCCTTCTGGCATTTTCCACTCTCATTCTTAATAAGAATAACGCACAAAAAAAGCCCTCAAATTGCTTTGAAGGCTTAAATTCTGGGTGGAAGACCGGGCTCGAACCGGCGACCCTCGGTACCACAAACCGATGCTCTAACCAACTGAGCTACAACCACCATGTAGCCGCATCCTTAAATGCGACTGCAAATGTAATTTATTTACTAATGTTTACAAAGCCTTTTAGTAAAAAAATTATACTAAATCGAATAAACTTTTTACTGCGGCATAACGCTCCACTGTAAAACCCTCTGCGTGCTCCGTTCCTATCAATCGGCCTAAATCCCTAGCTCTGTAGTCAATACTATCCGTAAAGTTTTTACTACTGATTGGGGTTTGGGGCGCTTTGCTTTCAGGATCAAAGAATTGTGTTTTATAAGCAGCCACTGCTTCCATTTTTTTATCCATAAATCCGGAAACATCAACTACAATATCTGGTTCAATATTATTCCATTGAATATAATGGTACACAAATTTTGGGCGCCAGTGCTGTTGTAATTTTCCGTCCCATTCCGTCTCAATTTTGGTTAATCCACTTAAAAAACAGGCATCACTCACTAATTGACTACCCTTTCCATGGTCAATATGCCTATCATTAATAGCATTACACAATACCATTTCAGGTTGGTATTTTCTGATCATCCTGATAAGTTCCAATTGATGCGTTTTATCATTTATAAAAAAACCATCCGCGAAACCCATATTCTCTCGCACCACAACCCCTAAGATCCGCGCACCGTCTTCGGCTTCTGACTTTCTGGTTTCTGCGGTGCCCCGAGTTCCTAATTCCCCCCGTGTAAGATCTATAATTCCTACTTTTTTACCGTTATGTACTTCTTTTGCAATGGTAGCACCACAGCCCAACTCAATGTCGTCTGGATGTGCGCCAAAAGCCAATATATCTAATTTCATCTGTTTAATTTTTAATCCAATCGTTTTGTTCTGCTTTGGTCAAAAAAGACCAAGCCACTACTCTACTCACTTTATTGCCTTGGATCATATCCAAAACCTGAAACTCTGTCGCGCCCAATTTCTTCAAAGAAGCTTCCATTGATCGGACATGACTTACATTTGACACCAAACTTGTAAACCAGAAACATTGTTTTGGGTACTGTGAACTCTCATACAAGTAATTGTGCAAAAACGCTTTTTCTCCGCCTGCATAACATAATTCTTTTGGCGTTCCACTAAAGTTTCTAACTACTTTATCGGTTTCCTTGCCCAAACCTTTCAATTTGGTTTTTGTGGCCTCGAGAGCATCGGCCTGACTTTTAAAAAATGGCGGATTGCAAACAGAAGCGGTAAATTTATCTGATGCCTTAAGGATTCCCTTTAAAATATGTTGGTAATCCCTTTGATGTCGTAATTCAATGGAATTTCCAAGATTATTTTTGTCAATAATTTTTTGGGCCACTTGAAGGGATTTTTCATCAATATCAGTACCTACAAAACTCCAGTTAAAAATGGCGTTCCCCAGTAAAGGGTAAATACAGCTTGCTCCTACGCCAACATCCAACACTTTGATATCGGTCACCAACTGGCTTCGTCTTAACAAATCGGACAAATGGTGCATATAATCGGCGCGACTTGGGATTGGTGGGCACAAATTTTCGTCCGGAAACTCCCAGAATTTCACGTTATAGTGGGTAAACAACAATGCGGTATTCAAGGCTTTTACAGCGTCAGGATTTGAAAAATCAATGGTTTGGGTTTGATAATCATTAACAAAAACATAAGATTTTAAAGCGTCATGATTTTTTATGAGCAGATCAAAATCATATTTTTTATTGTGAAGTGAATTTTTATGCAATTTATTTATGTTTTTAGTGAGAATGATCTCTTAATTTAGTTTCTATTCTTCTATCTGGAATTAACCACAGTAATGCAACCAAAATAAAAATGGCTCCGCCAATCCTTACATCAATGAAAGCACCAACGATGCCGCAGATATATAAAACCGGAGACACCTTACCTTTAATATCCTTTCCCAAGGCCAAAGCCAAAAGGGATTCTTTTCCTTGGTTTTTGATAATTGAATTCTGTAATACAAAATAGGCAATGGCAGCGCATAGCAAAACAACTCCATACAAAGATACAGATGCCGTAGTAAAATCATTTTGACCCATCCACCCGGTCACAAAAGGAATCAATGACAACCAGAAAAGCAAATGCACATTAGCCCATAAAATTGTTCCCGATACGTGTTTTACTGTTTGCATCATATGATGATGGTTGTTCCAATAAATGGCCACATAAATAAAACTCAGTACGTAGCTGCCAAAAACAGGAAGCACAACCTGTAAATCCTTAAATTCACCACCGTGAGGCACTTTTAACTCCAATACCATAATGGTAATGATAATCGCTAAAACCCCGTCGGTGAATGCTTCTAACCTACCTTTGTTCATAATTCCTGAAGCTTCTAATTCTGAGACTGAAGTTTTGAACTTTTAACCGCTTCAATAGCTTGCTCGATATCCGAAATCAAATCTTTTCTTGATTCAATCCCAACTGAGAAACGGATCAAATTATCGCTCACTCCAATTTTATCTCGTTCTTCTTGAGTCAGTAAAGCATGTGACGTTTTATGAGGTGATAACATGGTGCTTTCCACACCTGCCAGACTCATGGACGATTTGATCAATTTCAATTCCTTTTGAAATGCCATGGCATCCAAACCGTCAACCAATTCAAAAGAGAGCATGCCACCAAAACCTTTCATTTGCGATTTTGCCAACGCATACTGCGGATGCGATTTAAGTCCTGGATAAAAAACTTTCTTAACGTCGTCATGTTTTGATAGAAAATGTGCCAGTTTTTTGGCATTCTTATTTTGAGCTTTGACCCGTAAGGCTAGGGTTTTCATACTGCGCTCCAACATCCAGACGGTCATGTCACTCAAACTTCCGCCTAAGTTCTTGGCCACATTAAAAATCGTCTCCATGTGCATACTATTGCACGCCACCGCACCTGCCAAGATATCTGAATGTCCACCCAAATATTTTGTTGCGGAATGCATGATAATATCAATCCCAAAATCCATTGGCGTTTGATTGACAGGACTAGCAAAGGTATTATCAATAGTTGAAATAATGTTTTTTGATTTTGCCAAGTCGGCTACACCCTTAATATCTGTAATGGTCAATAAGGGATTTGACGGCGTTTCAATATGAATAAGTTTTGTATTCGGACGGATGGCTGCTTCAAAATCAGAAACCTCATACCCATCAGTAAATGTAAACTCAATGCCGTATTTAGGAAACTCCTCTCTAATAAAATTACTGGTACCGCCATACAAGGTATTTTGGACCACAATATGATCTCCCTGCTTTAAAAACGCCAAAAATACTGTACTAATGGCTGCCATGCCGCTTCCAAAAATCATACCTGCTTCGGCGTGTTCCAATGCGGCTATTTTTCTAGATAAATACTCTTGGTTGGGCGTGTTGAAATACCGTGGATACCGTTTCACATCAACATCGTCAAACTGATAGGACGTCGACATATAAATTGGCGAGACGGCGCCTTTAAACTGTTCGTCCTTGATTTCACCAACGTGTGTGCAAATGGTATTCAATCCGTATTTTGAGTTTGACATGAGTTCTGAAATTTAATAAGGTTTAAAATTACGAATAATTGGTTATACATCGATGGATTATTGGAGCGGTTTTTTAAGTTGACAACTCGAGATCGTAATCTTTTCAATAGAGCGCGCCACAAGTTTTCAATTCATAAAAACCTCGACAACAACATGTAACATTGTCAAAAACCCCTAAATTTTAAAAACAGTCAAACTTAAAAACGGTATTTTAGGCATTCTAAGTCATTTCACTTATATTCGTGACGCTATTAATAAATGACTCTCCAAATGCTTAAAGCCGTATTATTTGATATGGACGGTGTTATTGTAAACACTGAACCTTTACATCAAAAATCTTATTCCCTTATGTTTGATGACGTCAATATAGACGTCCCAAATGATCTTTATTCTACGTTTACAGGCCAATCCACACGCGCCATTTGTGAGATGCTGATCAATCATTTTAAATTACCATTGGGCGTCGAAACCTTGGTGGACATTAAACGTCATCACTTCAAATATTTATTTGAAAACGATGATGAATTAGATCTTTTGCCTGGCGTTTTAGATCTTATTAAAGATTATCATGCCAACGGATTGACCTTGGTTCTGGCATCTTCCGCATCCATGGAAAACATCAACAATATTTTTGAGCGTTTTAATCTGAACGATTATTTCGTAGCCAAATTAAGTGGTGCCGATTTAAAAGCGTCCAAGCCGCATCCTGAAATTTTCGAGAAGGCTGCAGTAGCTGCTGGATTTGAACGTGACGAATGCATGGTGATAGAAGATTCAACAAACGGAATTAAAGCAGCAAAAGATGCTGGTATATTTTGCGTAGGATATGACAGTTTACATTCACATGATCAAGATTATTCACTTGCAGATTTAGTTGTGAGCGATTTTAAGGAGATTGCCTATGAAACGATTTCCGCACATTTCAATTCTGTCCTTGCAGAAAAATAATGAGTAACCTGGATCCTAATGTGTAGAATGGTTCAGGTCTTCACTGCTTTATAAGGCAAAGTAGATCTACAAGATTACATCGTAATGCTCCATCTTCTCACTCTTCAGTAGGTCATTTCTGTTTTTTCAATAACTCGTTCTGCTCTTCCATCAACGCTGTGAGTTGCGAAAGCAATTCAATGTCCTTTGGTGTTTTGATTGTTTTATCCTTGACATCATGAGCTTTATTTTTCAGAGTGTTCATGAATTTCACCACCAAAAAAACGGTAAATCCAATAATCAAAAAATCCATAAACGCTTCAAAAAGTGCTCCATAACCTATGGCTACTTCATCAGAGATCAACTCACCAGAGGGATCCATTAATCGGTCTCTCAAAACAAAACGTTTATCCTGAAACTTTAAACCATCAGTCATTAAAGATAAAGGTGGCATTAACACTTTTTTCACCAGAACATCAATAACCTTATTAAAGGAAGCGCCAATAATGATTCCGATGGCCATATCCATCATATTTCCTTTTACGGCAAATTCTTTAAATTCTTTAAACAATCCCATCTTTTTTATAGTTTTTGTTTTAATTGCAACAGCCACAAACAAAGTGTTTATGGCTGGTGTCCTATCTGATTTGAATCTACTTTTTATTTTTTATAATAAACGGCATATTTTCGGTAAGCAAAAAACGCCAATAGGGCTACCACACCTACGGTAATAGCAATAAATTTCAAACTGACAATTTGATCGCCACTAGCATACGCGTGAAGTCCTGAAAGGTAGAAGTTCACTCCAAAATAGGTCATCATAATACTAGCAAAAGCAATAATTGAGGCCAGGTTGAATCCAAAACGTCCGCGGAGTCCTGGAACCAATCTCATGTGGATGACAAAGGCATAGACCATAATACTGATTAAAGCCCATGTTTCTTTTGGATCCCAACCCCAATATCGGCCCCAACTTTCATTGGCCCACATGCCACCCAAAAAGTTTCCTATGGTCAAAAGCACCAAACCTGTGGTTAGCGCCAATTCGTTGATAATTGTGAGCTCTTTGATGTTGAGCAACATCTTCTGTTTATTCTTTTCGTTGGTAAAAATCATCAAGATTAAGGAAACCGTTCCTAAGATCATCCCTAAGGTAAAGGGTCCATAACTCATCACAATTACCGCAACGTGAATCATCAACCAGTAACTATCCAAAACAGGTTCTAAGGTAGAAATGGCAGGATCCATCCAGTTCCAATGTGCGACCATCAAAATAATGGCGGTCACAAACGCAGTTGCAGCAATGGTCAAATCACTTTTTCGCCCAAAAGCCAGGCCAAAGAACATGGTTGCCCATGCCACATAAATCATCGATTCATAGGCATCACTCCACGGCGCATGCCCTGAAAGGTACCAACGCACACCTAATCCTATGGTGTGGAGTATAAATAATCCTAAAAGTAAGAATCCGAATCCCTTAATACTGATATTGACAAATTTATTCTTACCGTTGAAAATCTGGATAATTAACAGAATGAACATGAGCGTTCCCGCATACATGTACCAACTAAACAGGTTCTTAAAAATATCATATTTATTATAGGCGATTTCAGTTTTTATCTTTTCATCAGACAACATCACCTCACTTCCATATTTCTCCTGGGTCTTTTTTATCCCGTTCAACACGGCCTCAGCTCTTGAAAAATCGCCATCCTGTTTCGCAGTGTTGAGGGTCAATAAATAGGCACTAAATCCATTATTGATAAAATTACCTAATAGCGAATCGTTTATTTTTTCACGATAGCCGCCATCCCTAAATTCCTTAGATGAGATCCATTTGTTATTATCGTCCTCAGGTACCGGAAAGATTTTCATGGCACGTCCTTCTAGCGCATTATGTAATAAATTAACCCGTTGATCTGCTTCTTTAAACTCCTTTTGAGACCCGTTAGGTATGGCCGCTCTGTAGGCACTTTCAAGATAAGGTTCTAATTTATAGGTTCCGTTTTCCGTAAAGAAATCGATGAACGCTACGTATTTTTGATCTAATGGAACCCCGATAATCTTTCTAATGGTATCTGCCTTTTTTGCCGCCAAATAAATGACCGGAACATTATACCATAGTAAGGGACTTTCCTGAATGGACAACATAATCTGATTGGCATCAAAGCCTTCATAAGTATCCTGTTTGCTCAATTTACGCAACATTTCTGAAGCATAAGTATCCATTGGCATCATCCGACCACTATAATCTTGAACGACCAGATGTCCAAATTTATCGGCGTGTTCTTTAGGAGTGATATTTGCTTTAAGGACCGAATCAATCTGTGCTTTTGTTGGTCTGCCGCTATCATGATTATGACCATCGTCTGGCGAATGCGCTTGAGAAAATCCTAAGAAGGAACAGCCTATAAGTAAGATAGTGGCAAGTTTTCGTTTTTGTTTTTTCACTTTTTCAAGCATACGATTTAAATCGGCAAATCGTGTGTTCTTGTCAAACCAAATAGCCATAAGTCCGATATATAATAAAATGTACCCAATATAAGTAACCCAAGTGCCCCAGAAATCATGGTTAACCGAGAGTATTGTTCCTTTTTCATCAGGATCGAAACTCGCCTGGAAAAAACGATAGCCTCTATGATCTAAAATATTATTCATATAGATATGGTAATCATAATCGCCTTGTTCTTCATCCAAAACCGTCACTTTACTTTCATAAGAAGAATAACTTTTCTCAGTACCCGGATACTTTTGGGCAATAAATTCGTTGAGTTTTATTTCAAACGGCAACTCCATCAATTTGGAACCATACTTAAGGGCAATTTCCAAATTTCCAAATTTCACCTGTTCAAAAGGATTGTTTTTGTACGGGCCACCCAATAAGTTCACAAGTTTGGTTTCACCGTCAACGGTTACTTTCAACACAACGCCATCTTCATCTCCAGCTAACATTTCGGACTTTTTCACCACATCAAAAACGCCTTTTACCACAGGTTTTGGAAATACCATGGACATATTTCCAATAAGGTATCGCGAACGCAAAACCAAGGGCTGTACACTGTCTTTTACGACCGTACCGGTTTCTCGAGTAGCCATGGTCATATACGTTCCTTCATAAGGCGACTCAATGGTCAAGCCTTCAGGCGTTGAAGTAATATTGATGGCACCAGGTGTCGGTTTGTCTAAAGCTATTAAAACATTGTGCAGGTTTTGAACCTCTCCAACTTTTAAGAAATGATTGTGGGGCTGTCCGTCTCCTCCGGCCTCTACCAATTTAAGATAAGACTCTCCAGATTCATCAGGAATGATATCAGTTTCTGCACCCTTGATATATTTTACAAGTTCTAGGGTGATTGGAATTTCATTATAGTCCGTTTCAACCTTAAATTTATTGTTCAAACGGTAGGAGAAATCAACCTCGCGTTCAATTATTTTACGTTGCGCCACGCCATTTACCATATAGTCGCCGTCTATATAGGCGGTGACGTAAGTTTTCTGGGATAAAAATTGTTTTTCAGATGCCCCTTCGCGGATATGCATCATGCCTTCAAATCCGATATATCTGGTAATGAATGCACCAAAAATTATCAAAACAAATGATAAATGCAGCATTAAGGTAGCCCATTTCTCCTTTCTCAACAATCGGTAACGATACATGTTACCAAAAAAATTGATCATAAAAAACCCCATAATGGCTTCAAACCACCATGCATTGTAAATCAAATGTCGTGTGTAAGGTGTAGGTGAAGTTTCTTGATTGGCATCCAAAAATGTTCCAATTGCCATAGCTAAGGCAAATACAACAAATAAAATGGCAGTTAAACGGGTGGAGAAAAGAATATTAGCGAGTCTTTTTTGCATGGTAGAAATACTAATTTTTGCGTGTTCATTTAAGCAGGGCAAATTTAGCCTTTTTAGTTGATGATTTAAGGATTGAGAGATGTTAAAGTTGAGATATTTTAGATGCGTTACTATTTTGGAGAAATGTTTTGATAAATTACTCCAACACTTCCTAATTAAGACGTCCCAAGACAAAGACTTCCACTAAAAACATGGACTATCGCTGGCTTTTTACAACAAAAAACAGTACAAGCCACACACAAAAAAGCATCAGTTATGACTATTTCAAACCAATCTATAGTGATACGGTAACCAATTACAGGTCAACATTCAAAATATAAATTACTGTAATTAAACTTATTACGAAGGGAAATTTGGATCATTTTAAAAGTTTATAATCCATCGTTGAGTTTTGAAATTTAGAGCTCTGAATTTTAAAAATTGAACCTTAAAATTTGAACTTTGAACTCCCCTGCCTAATCTTGCCGCGCCTGAAAAATATTCAAATACATGAACGATCCCATCTTACGTGCACGATTTTTAGCGTTTTCGGCATACTCTCCTTCAAAAAGTTCATCGAGTGTAGCAAACCACAGATTTATCCATAAACCAAAATGCAGTTCGGTAATGGTGTGGTCATTCTCTTTATCTACGTCAATGTGGACTTGCAAAGGATTTCCGTAATACCGATTTTCCAATTTTCTGGTCATGAACAGACTGGTTTCCCAGAACGTGGTCAAACGTTCAATATGAGCGTCCCAATCGGTTATAACACGATTAAAAAAAGGGCCTAAAACGTCATCTTTTCTAACTTTTTTATAAAACTCTGAGACGAGTAGAAAAACATCGTCCCTATTTTGAATGTCTTTTTTTTCCATGATAAGCTATGCCATACGTACCAGGTTAATGATGAGGAACGTAGAATGCACTAAAATTGTTGCGATCAATAAATTGTAAATGACTTTTGGTTTCATCTGCGCATACAGAGATCCATTATAAGCCATTGCAAAGCTAACAACTAAAATCAAATCTAAGAAACGAAAGGTATGGGTACTGTTCATAATGATGAACATGGCTGCTATAGAACCTAAGCAACTTTGGAAAATGATGGTCAACGGAACATATAAGGTCAAATGTTCTTTAAAATCTTCTAGTCCTTTGTTATAGAGTGTCATAATTCTTATTTTTAGTGTTCTTACAAAGTTCCTAAACCTTTATTCGTACTTTTATGATTCAAATCATAAGATCATGATTCCCGAAGATATTATTGCCTCTTTTGGCGGCACTTTAAAGAACTATTCCAAGAATCGAACCATTTTCAACGAAGGGGAACGGGCCGGTTTCTATTTTCAGATTCGAAAAGGGCATGTTAAAATGTTCAATATGACTGAAGATGGAAGGGAGTTTGTTCAGGGCTTTTTTGAAAACGGTGATTCCTTTGGGGAGCCGCCATTATTTGGAGCTTTCAAGTATCCTGCGACGGCTTTGACATTGGAAATCTCAGAAATTTACGTCCTGCCAAAGGCTTCCTTTTTCCTTCTTCTAAAATCCCACCCTGACATTCATTTAAAGTTTACAAAACTAATTTGCAAACGCATGATCTATAAGGCAAAAATAGCTCGAGAAGTATCTATTTATCCACCAGAACACCGCATTCTAACATTATTGCACCATCTTAAAGGAAGCACTCAAAGAGACAGTAGTTTTGAGGTCCCCTTAACTCGGCAACAAATTTCAGACTTAACTGGATTACGGGTGGAAACTGTAATTAGAGCCATTAAAAAATTGGAAAAATCAGAGGCTTTAACCATTGTTGAGCGAAAAGTGTTCATATAAGTAACTCTCTAAATTCCAATACCAAAGACATGTGCGCACCCACCCAATTCATGGTAAAATTCAAAAATTCCTGATTCTTAATTTTTAATTCTTAATTCTTCATTAATTTAGCAGCATGATTTCAGTGATTATTCTTGGGGCAGGCAATGTCGCAACACATTTATTCAACGCTTTTGATAACTCAGGCACCATTACTGTAAACCAATGGTTTAACAGAAATATTGGAAGTCTTCAATCTTACAAAAATAGAGTTGAAATTACCGATGATTTATCGCAATTAAAAGAAGCCGACCTTTATATCATTGCTGTAAGTGATGATGCGGTGGCCAACTTATCGGTAAAATTACCGTTTGAAAACCGATTGGTGGTCCACACTTCTGGCACAGTCAACATTCACGATCTCGACAAAAAAAATCGCCGTGGGGTATTTTATCCTTTACAAACCTTTAGTAAAAGTGCGACTTTAGATTTTGCAAACGTGCCCATCTGTATTGAGGCCATCGATAAATCTGATCTAAAAATTTTAAAAGCCCTGTCAAAAGCCATAGGCAGTAAAAGTCATAAAGTAAATACCAATCAGCGTAAATCCTTACATTTAGCTGCGGTGTTTGTCAATAACTTTACGAATCAACTCTATCGTATAGCGCATGAAATTACGGAAGATGAAGGTGTGGAATTTGACATTCTAAAACCATTAATTATGGAAACCGCAATAAAAGTCCAAGAATTATCGCCTTATATGGCGCAAACCGGACCGGCAAAACGGAACGATAAAAAAACCATAAAAAAGCATTTAGAATTGTTGAAAAACGAACAACATAAAGCTATCTATGAACTCTTGACTGCAAGTATCCAAAAAACACATGGTGTTTCCACAGTCCCACCGATACGATCTAAAAAAAAATAAGATAAATGGAAGAAAAAAGTTATAAAGAATACCTTGAACACATTACTACTTTTGTTTTTGACGTAGACGGCGTGTTGACCGATGGCACTATTTTATTGACCACTAATGGCGACATGTTAAGGACTATGCACACCAAAGATGGATTTGCCATGAAAACCGCCTTAGAAGCGGGTTACCATCTGTGCATCATATCGGGAGGCAGCAATGAAGGAGTCCGTCACCGTTTAAATGCCCTTGGAATTACTGATATCTATTTAGGTGCCCACAATAAAATTGAACAACTAAATGAATATCTGGACAAAAACAATATCAAACATGAACATTTGCTGTATATGGGCGACGATATTCCTGATTATCCTGTGATGAAACTGGTTGGCTTGCCTACCTGTCCTCAAGATGCCGTACCTGAAATTAAGGCCATTTCAAAATACATTTCCCATAAAAATGGTGGAAAAGGATGTGTAAGAGATGTGATTGAACAGGTTTTAAAGGTTCAAGGAAAATGGAATGGCAGTTTTGACGCGAAGTACGATTGATGAAGACCATCCCAAAGCAATAAGCTCGAAGATTGAAGTTGAAAGACTTAGTACAGAACGGCCATAGATATGGGTGTTTTTGATTAGTAAGCAACGTAATCTCAAAACATATAACCTAAAAGTCGAAAATTTGCGAGATCTGCGAGAAAAAATTTAAAATATGAATTGACAAATTTTGAATTTGGAACGTATGAACATTGAACTCCGAACCCTGAACCCTGAACTCTAAACTTTAAACTTTTAACCTAACACAACCACCCATTGAACATTCTGAATTTAATCCGCTGGAAAAATTTATTGATGATTGCTTTTGTGCAAATACTCATTAAATACGCCTTATTTCACCCTTTTTTAGAAACTACCGAATTGACCATAATGCTGAATGGTTTCGGATTTGGACTTTTAGTATTTTCCACCCTATGTATTGCGGCTGCAGGAAATATCATCAATGACATTTATGATGTTGAAACGGATATGGTCAATCGGCCCTCCAAAGTTATTATTGGTAAAAAGATTTCTGAAAAAACAGCTTATACCCTATTCGTTATCTTTAATGTAATTGGCGTCCTCATTGGATTCTACCTCTCACATTTGGTTGGCAGAAGTGGTTTTTTCGCCATTTTCGTGATTATTTCGGCCTTGCTTTATGTCTATGCGTCATATCTAAAACAAATGCTTTTAATAGGAAACATCGCCATTTCAGTATTGGTAGGACTGAGTATTCTAATTGTAGGTGTCTTTGAATTGATGCCTTCAATTACGGAGCAAAATCAAGCCACCCAATTGACTTTCTTTAAAATCCTTTTTGATTATTCCCTATTTGCCTTTCTGATTAATTTTGTACGCGAAATCATCAAAGATCTCGAAGATGTTGATGGCGATTATAAATCTGGAATGAACACCTTACCTATAGCAATAGGGCGTGACAGAGCATCAAAAGTAGCGTTTGCTGCATCGCTTTTACCTCTCATGGGTTCCATTTATTATGTGTCAACCTATCTTTACAAATACGAATTATTTATCGGCTATTTCTTAATATTGATTATCATTCCTTTAATTTATATTTCCCTAAAGGCCTTCAACGCAAAAACAAAAAAACACTACCATCATATCAGCAATATGCTTAAATTAGTCATGTTTTTTGGTATATTGTCCTTACTGCTTTACCCTATTGTGCTGAAGTAAACTCTCGCTGGGGAACTATTCTCTGGCCGAGATGCGGATGCGCAAAGAGGATGGAAGTTGGAAGTTCGAAGCTAGACGCACAAAGTATAACTGGTCTACAAGATTTAGGCATTGACAAACTGAAAACTGCAGACTGCCCACTGAAGACTGCCTGCCCGTCCGCAGCATTTGCGGAGGCGGGAACACTGAACATTGAAGACTGTACAAAAATGCTCAACGAAAAATTAAAACACCACAATATCATTTTGGCTTCGGGGTCACCACGACGACAACAATTTTTCAAGGATCTGGGTTTGGACTTTGAAATCCGTTTAAAACCTGTCCATGAAGAATATCCACCACGATTGACCCATTTCGAAATCAGTGATTATCTGGCCCAACTAAAAGCATTACCCTTTAAAAAAGAGCTCAAGCCTAACGATATTCTTATCACCAGTGATACGATTGTTTGGCTCAAGAAAAAGGCATTGGGCAAACCAAGGGACGCCAAAGAAGCTTTCGAGATTATAAAATCCTTGAGCAATGCCACGCATGAAGTCATTACCTCGGTTTGTTTTACCACGCCTACCTACGAAAAAACCGTAAATGCAGTTACAAAGGTGACCTTTAAAGACTTTTCTGATGACGAAATCAACTATTATATCCGAACTTGTAAACCCTACGATAAAGCCGGCGCGTATGGCATTCAAGAATGGATTGGGCACATTGGAGTGACCAAAATAGAAGGCTCTTATTTTAATGTGATGGGCCTGCCAACACATCTTGTTTATGAAACGTTAAATGACATGGTTAAAATCATTTAGCATTGTATTTTTAGTCAAAACGATTTCCTATGAAATTATTTCACCCATTCTATTATATTGCCGCTCTTTTTTTAACAATATCCTCCTGTAAACAAGGGTCCCAGAATCTTCAAAACACAAATGAGATCACATCCTTGTCTACAGCAGACACTCTAAAAAGTGCCCAACCTTTGTCAGACGAATTCAAAGCCTATTGGTTTGCCAATGCTGCCGAAATTACATCGTACACTTTAGAACAGGCCCGGTATGGAGAAATCCGAAAAGGCACCGCTGTATTGGTTTTTGTTACCGAACCTTTTTTAAAGGAGGAACAGGTTAAAGCTGATTTGCCGTCATCCACGGACATTCCCGTCCTAAAATTAAATGCCACAAAAAGCTTTCATACGGGCATCTATCCGTATAGTATTATGCAAAGTGTTTTTTATCCCTTGGCCAACAATCAACATGCTTTAAAGATATCCTGCTCTGTACAAGAATGGTGTGGCCATGTGTATACCCAGCTCAATAACCGAACCGAATTTGAAGTGACCTCCCACTCCTATTTTGAGGGTGAAGCAGATGAAGATTTCAACTTGGGGAAAGCTATTTTAGAAAGCGAATTATGGACACAATTGCGCCTCGATCCAGAAAGTTTGCCAACTGGCGATTTGGAAATCATCCCCTCTTTTGAGTTTTTACGCTTAAGACATGTCCCTTTTAAAGCCTATACCGCTTCCGCAGAATTGATGGCAGGCACTTACACGATCACCTACCCAGATTTAAACAGAAGTCTCAGCATTACTTTTAATCCGGAGTTTCCTTTCAACATCACCTCTTGGGAAGAATCTTTCATAAGTGGTTATGGTGATAATGCCAAAGCACTGACCACCAAGGCAACTCAATTAAAAACGATAAAATCCGACTATTGGAACAAGACAACAAATGACGATTTCAAATTGAGAGAAAGGCTTGGTTTAAATTAGATTTCGCCCTTTTCTGCGTATCTTTATCATTAATTTTACATTCAAAAATCTATGTTTTTTCAAACCTATCAGCAAGAATTTATTTACACGGGCATTGTCCTTCTTTTTTTACTGGCTACTAGGTATTTTGTGAACGCCCTTATCGGTAAAATATCGAGACGGAACAGCATTAATATAGCCCGGACCCAATTAATGCAACGTTACGTGAGTGTTGCCTTGTTCATGCTTGCGTTTTTAATCATTCCTTTTATTTTTGGGACGCAAGCTAAAGACTTGGTCGTTCTATTTTCTTCAATATTTGCCGTGATTGGTATTGGTCTATTTGCCATTTGGTCCATTTTAAGTAATATCACATCGGGGATTATTATGTTCCTCTCCTTCCCATATAAAGTAGGTGATAAAATAAAAATTCACGATCACGATTTTCCTTTGGAAGGGATCATCGAAGACATTAGAGCCTTTCAGTTGCATTTACGGATTGAAAATGGCGATTTGATCACCTACCCGAACAACTTGATGCTTCAAAAACCAGTGACCTTAATCAAAAAAGATGCTATTTATGACGTTCTTGATGACGGAACCGACTTGATTTAAAACACGTAATAGAGGCCGTTTTTCACCAATCCCGCTTTAATTTCCTTTTGAAACGGAACTTCTATGGAATCAAAATCTACCAATATTTTGAGTTAAATAAAAACTAAAATCGGAATTTACGATGCTTCTTTTTTATATTTGAGGAATACCCTAATGTCCAAAAAATGTTCAAGCCATATTTTTTTATTTTAATCACTTTTTTTTATTGCTTTTACAGCCAAGCACAACAGCCTAAAAAACCTACAAGTTCAGAAATTTACCAAGCCATAGAAAAGCTAAATTTTCTTGGATCGGTGCTGTATGTTGCCGCACATCCGGACGATGAAAACACGCGTCTTATCTCTCATATGGCCAATGAAGTTAAGGCAAGAACGGCGTATCTATCGTTAACCCGTGGAGATGGTGGACAAAATCTTATTGGGCCGGAACTTAAGGAGCTTTTGGGAGTGATCAGGACCCAAGAATTATTGGCCGCACGACATATAGATGGCGGTATTCAACTTTTTACAAGAGCCGATGATTTTGGCTATTCCAAACATCCGGATGAAACCTTGGCCATTTGGAATGAACAGGAGGTATTGAGCGATGTTGTTTGGGCCATCCGCAACTTCCAACCCGATATCATTATCAATCGATTTGATCATAGAAGTCCAGGCACCACCCACGGGCACCATACAAGCTCAGCAATGTTGAGCATGAAAGCTTTTGATGATGCCGCTGATCACTCTAAATTCCCCAATCAATTGAAATCTGTTGCGGTTTGGCAACCGAAACGTGAGTTTTTTAATACCTCTTGGTGGTTTTACGGAAGTAAGGAAAAATTTGATGCTGCCGACAAAACAAATCAGTATGCGGTGGAAGTGGGCGATTTCTATCCTGCTCTAGGGCTGTCAAATCCTGAAATTGCGGCATTGAGCCGCAGTGCGCACAAGTCGCAGGGTTTTGGAAACACAGGAACTCGTGGGAGCGACTTTGAATATTTAGAACTTATAAAAGGTGACGCTCCAACAGACAGAAACAATATTTTTGAAGGCATAGATACCAGTTGGAATCGCGTCAATGGTGGACAACCTATTGGCGACATTTTGAAAACGGTTCAGGCCAATTATAATTTCAAAAATCCGTCAGCTTCCATTCCAAAATTGATAGAAGCTTATAAAATGGTTCAAAAACTCGAAAATTCACATTGGAAAACCATCAAATCCGAAGATCTTAAAAATGTCATAGCTGCTTGTGCCGGCTTATTTTTGGAAGCCGCTGCAGCATCCCATCTTGCTACCCCAAATAGCACGGTTTCATTGAACTTGGAAGCCATTAACCGCAGCTCCCAGAACATGGTATTAACTTCTATAACCCTATCGGATGGTACACGAATTCAAAAAAATACAGATCTGAAATTCAATGAATCCCACCAATTTAAATCGCAATTAAACATTCCTTCAACCGCATCCTATTCCACCCCATATTGGTTGGAAACCAAAGGTACTTTGGGGATGTACAAAGTGGATGATCAAAGCCTCATTGGATTGCCCGAAACGCCTAAAGAGATGACTGCCACCTTTAATGTTTCCATTGAAGGAGAAACATTAGCCTATGAAAAAACCATCATCTACAAAACCAACGATCCTGTAAAAGGTGAAGTTTATAAACCTTTTGAAATTGTCCCTATAGTGTCTTCCCATATTGCTGAGCCCGTGATTATTTTTGCGGATTCCCAACAAAAGGACATTCAAGTGATCGTCAAAGCCAATCAGAATGCGTTGGAAGGGTATGTGCAATTAGACCGTCCTCAAGGGTGGCGAGTGTTTCCTGAAAAACAAAATATAGCCATCATAAATAAAGGCGAAGAACAGATCCTGACCTTTACGGTGATACCTCCAAAAAATCAGAGCGAAGGTGTATTGACACCCAAGGTGTATATAGGCAAAGACGTTTTTAGTAAAAAATTGGTGGAAATCGATTATGAGCATATTCCATTTCAAATGGTCTTATTGCCAAATGAAAGTAAGGTCGTGCGATTGGATATCAAGAAAAAGGGTGAAAACATTGGCTATATTGTAGGTGCTGGAGATGCCGTTCCGGAGAGTTTACGACAAATTGGCTATAATGTGGCTATCATTAAACCAGAAGATATCAATGCTGAAACCCTCAACCGATTTGATGCTATTGTGGTTGGAATTAGAGCTTATAATACCGTGGATGCCTTAAAATTCAAGCAGAAACAATTATTCGATTTTGTTGAACAAGGAGGGAATTTAATTGTTCAGTACAATACCAACGGCGATCTTATTGTAGATCAATTGGCGCCTTATCCATTAGAATTATCAAGAGATCGTGTTACCGACGAAAATTCGGAAGTCCGCTTATTGAACACCACTAACGAGCTGCTCAACTATCCGAACAAGATTACCCAAAAAGATTTTGAAGGTTGGGTGCAAGAACGAGGCCTTTATTTTCCGAACAAATGGTCAAAAGAGTTTACGCCGTTATTATCCATGCATGATAAAAATGAACCTCCAAAAGAAGGCAGCTTATTAGTGGCCAAATTTGGAAAAGGGCACTATATTTATACAGGATTGAGCTTTTTTAGGGAATTTCCCGAAGGTGTCGCTGGCGCCTATCGTTTATTTGCCAATATGCTATCTGTAGGAAAAGAAACGATTAAAAGAGATGTTCAACTAAAAGACTAGGGGTTATGCTTGACCGCTTTCACCAAAAAAACAAAATATAAACTATGCAGAACCAACCAACGAAACAACCACCAAAAGAGCGATGGAAAAAATCATACACCTTGGTATTGGTTGCCAACGCCATTTATATCCTATTGTTTTATTTTATCATGAAATCCTTCTAAGATGCAGACATTAGATTGGATTGTACTTATTGGAACACTTGTTTCCATTGTTGCCTATGGCACTTGGAAAACGAGAAATAGCAATAAGAATGTGGAAGATTATTTAAAAGGTGGAAATGAAGCCAAATGGTGGACTATTGGCTTAAGCGTTATGGCAACCCAAGCCAGTGCAATTACGTTTCTCTCAACACCTGGCCAAGCGTTTCATGATGGCATGGGGTTTGTCCAATTCTATTTTGGATTGCCCATTGCCATGATCATCATTTGTTTGGTCTTTATTCCTTTGTATCACCGCCTCAAAGTCTATACGGCATATGAGTTTTTGGAAAATCGGTTTGATCTCAAAACACGGAGTCTGACCGCAATTTTATTTTTGATCCAACGCGGATTGGCGGCGGGGATCACCATTTATGCCCCTGCGATTATCCTCTCGGCAGTTTTAGGATGGAATTTGAATTTGCTCATTATCATCATCGGAGTCTTGGTAATTATTTATACCGTTTCTGGCGGCACAAAAGCCGTCAGCATTACCCAAAAGCATCAAATGGCAGTCATTTTTACGGGCATGTTTGTTGCGTTCTTTCTCATCGTAAGTTACCTTCCAGAAAACATTACGTTCACCAAGGCATTGGAAATTGCCGGGGCCAGTGGAAAAATGGAAATCCTCGATTTTTCATTCGATTTCGATAATCGCTATACCTTTTGGAGCGGAATTATTGGGGGCACGTTTTTGGCACTCTCCTATTTTGGTACAGATCAAAGCCAGGTGCAACGTTATCTTTCAGGACAATCAGTCAAGGAAATGCAAATGGGATTGATTTTTAATGGCTTACTAAAAGTACCGATGCAGTTTTTTATCTTATTGGTTGGGGTGATGGTTTTCGTGTTCTACCAATTCAATACGTCGCCCATCAACTTCAATCCCGCGGCCACAGAGACGGTCATGAACTCTTCGTATGCTGAAGAATACAGCCAATTACAAAACGAACAAGATGACATTTTTACTAAGAAAAAGGAGTTGATGCATGCTTACGCCGAATCAAGAAGTGAGGCGATAGCCCATCAGATTACTTCCTATAATGAGGGCGATAGGGCCAACAGGGACGCTGCCAAAGAATTGATTAGCAAAGCCAATAAAGAACGGACGCTTTCGGTAGAAACTAATGATAAAGACTACGTGTTCATTCACTTTATTTTAAATAATCTGCCTCGTGGTTTAATTGGTCTTTTATTGGCAGTTATATTAAGTGCCGCCATGTCCAGTACTGCCAGTGAACTTAATGCATTGGCCTCCACGACAACCATGGATCTTTATAAGCGCAGTTTTGTGCAGGACAAAGATGAAGACCACTATTTAAAAGTTTCAAAATGGCTAACCTTAAGTTGGGGGATTATCGCCATTATCTTTGCCTCTATTGCCTATTTGGCGGATAATTTAATCCAATTGGTCAATATTATCGGCTCTATTTTCTATGGCAATGTTTTGGGAATCTTCCTTTTGGCCTTCTTTTTCAAATATGTGAAGGGCAACGCCGTTTTTACGGCAGCTTTAATTACCCAAGCCATCGTGATTATTGGCTGGTATTACGATTGGATGCCTTATTTATGGCTCAATTTGTTTGGATGTGCCCTGGTCATCGGAATCGCTTTTTTACTTCAATCCCTTAATTCACTAATAAATGAACACGCCTAAAACCATACGTTGGGGTATTATCGGTCTCGGTAAAATAGCCAACAAATTTGCTCAGGATATTCAAGAGGTTGCTCATTGCGAACTTTATGCAGTGGCCTCAAGACATCAAGAAAAGGCAAATTCATTTGCTAAACAATATAATGCCATCAAGGCTTATGGCGATTATGAAAGCCTGGTTGCAGATACAAATATTGATGCGGTATATATAGCCACCCCGCACAGCTCTCATAAAGAATATGCCATTTTATGTTTAAACCATAAAAAGGCGGTGTTATGTGAAAAACCCTTGGCCATGAACCTTCAGGAGGTTGAAGAGATGATTGCGGTTGCCAAAGACAATAACGTATTAATGATGGAGGCGCTATGGACGTATTTTCTACCGCATTATCAGTTTGTAATAAAGGAATTGATGACGGGAAGATATGGGTCTATTAATAAACTGGAAGCCGATTTTGGTTTTCAGCCAAAGATGGATATGCATTCTCGGGTTTTTAACAAATCGCTTGGTGGTGGCAGCTTACTGGACATTGGGATCTATCCTATCTTTGCGGCCTTATCTACTTTAGGTAGGCCGGTTGACGTAGATGCCAAAGCTACGTTTTTTGATAATGGCGTAGATGCATCCTGTAAGATCATCTTTAATTATTATAATGGCGTCAAGGCATTTTTGAAAAGCTCATTTTTAGAAGAAACACCAACGGAAGCGATTTTTTATTGTGAAAAGGGCATCATTAAAATTAATGGGCAGTTCCATAGACCTTCCACAGTAACCATAACCTATGGCGGAAAACAAACCACACATGATTTTGACTGTCGTACCCTTGGTTATAGTTATGAAACCGAGCATTTCAATGAATTGTTACGAAACAACAAAACAGAAAGTCCGATAATGACTTTTGATTTCAGCAGGGATTTGATGTCGATTTTAGATGACGTCAGACATTTGATCAATCTAAACTACGATTGACAAATTGCTATAGAATATTTATAAAACAAAAGCCTCACAGTTGACTGCAAGGCTTTGTCCAATGTGTGTTTAATTTCTATTTATTTAGCTCCCCACTCTTTCAAGGAATCTTTGTTCATTTTAACATAATCAGCATTACCTGCTTCTTCTGAAGCTTTTAAGGATTTCTTTGCCAATTCTATCGCTCCTTTTTTGTCGCCAGCCTTTGCATAAATTAGAGACTGTTGTCTCAATTGGTAAAATGCTGGTTTTGAATTCATAGACATGGCTTTGTCAATCCAGGTTTTGGCTTGATTGATATCCTTTCCTTCTTGATAGTAGTAGGCAGCGGCAGCATAATAGTCAGCTGCACCAGGACCGTTCATCACTTTATCAATCGAAGCGGCGACAATCTTATCGGTTGGCACTTCAAACTTCACACCGGCATATACATTTGCCCACATCATTCCAAGAGTTGCTCCATTACTCGTCAAGTCATCAAAAGTCATCGTGAAGGTTTCAATATTCATTGGTAATTTATAAGTGTCTGCTTTAACTTTAGCAGCAATCTTTGATTCATCCAATTCTTGAGGTGCTCCCCAATTTTCAGCACTTGAATAAAATACGATATCCCAATTGTTTTCGTTAGGAATTGCAAAAAGCGCATAAGTTCCGGCTTTCAACTCTTTTCCTCCAACAGTAACATCCGTGCTAAAAGTGATTTTAGTATTCTCATTCGCACCTAAGCGCCATACTTTTCCGTAAGGCACTAAATCGCCAAAAACAGTACGTGATCTCATATTCGGACGAGAATACTCTAAAGTTACGTCAGTCAAACCTACGGTTTGCTCCACTTTAGAAAACGGGCTCGGTTGCGGTGTTTGAATTTGGGCCTGTGTGGTAAAGGTCATTCCTAAAACACCAAAAAATAGCATAATTTTTTTCATGATAATTTATTTTTAGTTGATTTTTTTTGTTCAAAAGGTAAAATTACATTTTTTAAAACCCTCAATTGTTAATGAAAACCTAAATTTAATCTTCTGGACAACCTAATTAATTGAAATGCATTCCTTTATAAAAACAATACAAAACCTTAAACCACTGTTAAACTTTGTTTAATGTTAAACATAAAAGGTTGAACGTTTTGTACCTTTACCTCAAAATTAACCTCATGGCTAAAAAGAAAAACATCTCTGATCAAAACATCATCTCTTTTTATATGGATTATGTTTTAGAATACGGTGCACAACCTAAATCCGTTTATATATTTGCTAAGGCCAATAACTTTGAAGAATCTAAGTTTTACGAACATTTTGCAACTTTTGAAGCCATTGAAAAACGCATTTTTAAAGAACTCTTTGATACTACCTTAGAGCTTTTGAATAAAAGTGAAGAGTATCATTTATTTGATGCCCGACATAAACTATTAAGCTTTTATTTTACGTTTTTCGAGAATTTGACAGCCAATAGAAGTTATGTACTTTTTACGCTGCAACAACATAAAAACGCCTTGAAAAATCTATCGGTCTTAACCGAATTGAAAATGGGCTTCACAAAATATATCGAGAGTTTGAATATTGAAACCTTAGATATTAAAGAAGAGCGTTTTGATAAACTCCAACGTCGGGCTTTGCAAGAATCTGCCTGGGTACAATTGTTATTGACCATAAAATTTTGGATGGACGACACCTCTACTTCTTTTGAAAAGACGGATGTCTTCATTGAAAAATCAGTCAACACAAGTTTTGATGTTTTGAACATAACCCCTTTGAAAAGCGTGATTGACCTTGGGAAATTTCTCTTCAAGGAAAAAATGTACAAAAAATAGATGAAAACAATAGATAAAATCCCCACATCAAAAATCCAGAGAGCTTCAAAATTGGTTTCTACCGGCGCAAAGGTTGGCGTCAACTACTTGAAATATTATGGTGACAAATTGACCAAGACTGAAGATGTAGCACGCTCAAGACTGAATGAAAACAATGCTGAAGATATTTATGACAGTTTAAAGCAGCTTAAGGGCAGCGCTCTAAAAGTTGCACAAATGTTGAGTATGGAAAAAAGCATCATGCCACAGGCCTACGTAGAGAAATTTTCGTTGGCTCAATTTTCCGTTCCACCATTGTCGCCGCCATTGGTCATAAAAACTTTTAAAAGCTATTTTGGCAAGCCGCCAAATGAATTATATGACTCCTTCAACACAACTTCTGTAAACGCTGCGAGTATTGGACAAGTCCATATTGCAGAAAAAAACGGGAAAAAACTTGCTGTGAAAATCCAATATCCTGGAGTTGCCGAAAGTATCTCATCTGATTTAGCGCTGGTTAAACCTATTGCCATGAAAATGTTCAATATTAAGGGCACTGATTCGGACAAATACTTTAAGGAAGTTGAAGGAAAGCTTATTGAGGAAACAAATTATATTTTGGAAATGCAACAGAGCAAAGAAATTGCTGCAGCGTGTGCTCACATTCCAAACCTTTTGTTTCCTCAATATTATGAAGACTTATCTTCTGAAAGAATCATCACCATGGATTATATGGAAGGAGAACATCTTTCGGAGTTTACAGCCCGTAATACCAACCAAAAAATAGCCAATAAACTGGGTCAGGCCCTTTGGGATTTTTACATGTTTCAAATCCATGTCCTCAAAAAAGTGCATGCCGATCCACATCCCGGGAATTTCCTGGTGAATGAAGATCATAATTTGGTGGCGTTGGATTTTGGTTGCATGAAAGTCATTCCCGACGATTTTTATGTGCCCTATTTTGAGTTGGCAACACCGGAAAACATTAGAGATGAATCCACCTTTATCTCAAAACTATATCAATTGGAAATCCTGCGGGAAGACGATACTGAAGAAGAAGTACAGTTTTTCTCGGAGATGTTCCATGAACTATTAAGCCTGTTTACACAGCCATTTCATACGGAGACTTTTGACTTCTCTGATGCCGACTTTTTCGGCAAGATCGCAGAACTTGGACAACGTTATTCTAAAAGCACCGAATTGAGAAAAATGAATGGCAACCGAGGTTCCAAGCATTTTATTTACATGAATCGCACGTTCTTTGGGCTGTATAATTTAATGTTCGATTTAAAGGCCAAGGATCTTAAAATAAATAATTACAAAACCTTATAATTACCACCTAAATTTAAAGGAATTTAGGTGAAATAGGGAGCTGTCATAATGCGGCCAACCGAGGTTTCTGGCAGGAATTTTCCTCACTTATCAACAGTAAACAAGACCAAGTGTCAAAAATCTGAGATAAAGTGCTAAAACGCTTTTTAGCATATTTTATGGATTTTTGTTGTTTTCCAGCTAATAATAGATATCTTTAGCCTGTTGAAACCTGCCAAATTACTAACTAATTTGATCAATATAAATCCCCAATCAGTACAATTCTCAATTGTTGATTCGACCATCTATGAGCTATTCAATTCTGAACTCTATGACGGTGCTTGGTATTGCGAAAAATCTCATCCCGACAAATTTTATATCAGTAAGAAGTTCAAGCTTTTACTGGGTTATGAACCTAACCAGAAGCTCCATTGGGAGACTGTCCTCCACCCTGACGATGTCAATAAGTTCCAAGATCAGCTTACTTCCATTTGCGGAAAAGAAGACATTGGAATCCATGAAGACCTAAGACTGATTCATAAGAAGGGAGACGTCTTATGGATGCAGTGCCATATCTATTTCAAACCGAATTCAGAAAATGGTCTTGAATTTATTTTTATTGCATTTAAAAATATCGCCAATAAAAGAAATACAGAATTAGAACTTAACCATCGCCATAAAAGAGCCCATGAGATCTTGAACGATGGTGCCATAGGCACATGGGAAAGTAATTTAGTTACGGGAAAATCAATATGTAATGAAAGTTTGGCCACTATCATTGGTTATTCCGTTGAAGAACTCAATAATTTTGCAATTGATATTTGGCATGCGCTCACCCACCCCGACGACATCGAAAAATCACGACAGTTACTTGAAGAACATATTACTTCTAAATCCTCTTGCTTTATAAGTGAATGCAGGATGCGGATTAAGAATGGTGACTGGATGTGGGTAGCCACGATTGGAAAAGTAATAAAGTACACCAGCACTGGCCAACCGGAATCTTTGGGAGGCATACTCTATGATATTTCAGATAAAAAGAACAATGAACTACAAATAGAGAAATATAAAAACCTCTTAGAAGGTGTCAATCAAGCTGCGGAAATTGGTGTATGGGAAGTCGATTTAGAAAGCGATAAAGTCTATTTAAGTACGGAAATTAAAAAAATGTTTGGCGTTCCAATGTCGTTTGAACCAACGGTTGCTGATGTTGTTGGGTTCTTCAAGGAAGGTGAAAGTCGCCAAAGAGTCATTGAGTCATTTGAAAACGCAATTAAAAAAGGTAAGAATTACGACATAGAGCTGCAATCTATCACCTCTGATAATAAAGTGATCTGGACAAGATCCATCGGTGTTTCAGAATTCCATAATGGTAAATGCACACGCTTATTTGGCTTTTTTCAAAACATTCATGAGAAGACCATTGCAACAAAAAAACTCGCCTTAAAGGAAGAACTCTTTCGTAAGACATTCTCACATGCCCCGGTAGGCATGGCTATTATAGACTTAAAAGGCAATATTTCGCAAGTCAATAAAAGTTTATGTGAATGTCTGGGCCAAACCGAAAAAGAGCTCTTACAAAACAATTTCAACAAGTTCTCCCATCCTGACGACAAAGGTCTTTCCAACCATCTTGTCACCGAACTTTTAAAAGGAAAACGCGAGAGTTTTAAACTGGATAAACGTTATATACATAAAAATGGTGATACCATTTGGACTCAAATATCGGTCTCGTCCATTAAAAACGAGTTGAGTGAAACCACCAACTTTGTTGTTCAAGTTCAAGACATTACCGATCGAAAAACGAATGAATTGCTGTTGATCAATTATAAAGATTTACTTGAGCGGTCCAATTATGTAGCAAAAATTGGTTCATGGGAAATCAATATAAGTGATCATACCGTGACCTGGAGCAAGTCCATGCATAAAATCTTAAGGACCAAAAATCAGTATGTTCCCAATTTTAATGAATCCATTGATTTTTTCACTAGCACGCCGCAACAAAAAGATCTTTTAAAATCCGCCTTAAACAAAGGGTTAAAAGAAGGGGTAAGTTTTGATATCGAGACGCTTGCAAGAACCTATGGTAAAAAGCAAAAATGGATAAGAATAATAGGTATATCAGAGTTTGTGAATGGCCAATGCACTCGGCTTTACGGTCTTATTCAAGATATAAATGACATTAAGAAGGCGCAATTAGCTATTGCCATTAAAGAAGAACAGTGGCGTACTACTTTTAACCATGCTAAAGCAGGGATGGCATTGATTAATTTTAGTGGCAAAGCCGTGAATGTAAACAAAAGTTTGTGTGACATTTTTGGTTATAGCATGCAAGAAATGCAAGAGGTTGGAATCAAAGATATTTCCTTAAGTGACGACCTTGAGAACAACATTAAATTAATGAGCGATTTGATCCATGGCACGATTGAAAACTTTACTGACGATTTACGATTCTTACATAAAAAAGGCCATATTATCTGGACCAATGTCTCCGTTTCGGCTGTAAGGAATGACTATAATCAATTTACGCACATGGTCGCTCAAGTGGTTGATATTACCGAATCCAAAACAAATCAACTTCTATTAAAAACCTATAAGGAAAGTTTAGAACGTTCCAATAAATTGGCAAAAATTGGTTCATGGGAAATGGATCCAGAAACCAAAAATTTATACTGGAACGAAAATCTGGGCCGATTACTGGGCAATACAGAGTTTACGCCGCGTAATTTTAGTGAATTCATTTCTTACTTTGCGCTTGATAACAATCAAGAACAACTGACCAACCTGGTTAAAGAAGCTCTACGCCACGGTACGAATTTCGATATTGAAATTCCGTTGAAAACCACCAAGGGCTTACGATGGATGCGTTTATTGGGAATCTCCGATTTTGAGAACGGAACTTGCAAAATGATTCATGGCTTAGTTCAGGATATTGATGATTTCAAAAAAGCGCAACGGGAGATTGTGCTTCGCGAAGAGGAGTTTAGACAAACCTTTTGGCATGCTCCTATTGGAATGGCATTATTGGATTTAAACGGCAAAATCGTCAAAGTCAATCCGGTAATTTGTGAAACTTTCGGTTACACAGAGGAGGAAATGACCAGGCTTGAGAAAAGTGTTATTTCCCATCCGGAAGATCTAGAGCTCTCAAATAAGCTCCTGGCACAAGTTTTAAATGGGGAGCGCGAAAGTTTTCAACAGGAAAAACGCTACTTCCATAAAAATGGACATTTAATTTGGGCCATTCTCTCCATTTCAGCTGTAAAAAATGATAAGGGAGAAACGACGCATTTAGTGTTGCAGGTTAGCGATATAACCGATAAAAAACTGCTGACTGAAAGTCTTAAAGAACATAACAACAGGCTCCAAAATTACGCCTATATCGTCTCCCATAATTTACGTTCTCATACAGGAAACCTGTCCATGATGTTAGAATTGATTGAACTCAGCAACAAAAAAAGATGGGATGACGAGCTATTTAAACACATCAAATCAGCCTCCATCAATATGAATGAGACGGTACAACATTTGAGTGAAATTGTCGAAATTAACAAGCTCATAAAAGATACACTTGTACCACAGAACTTAAGAAAACGCGTTAATAAAGCCATAGAAAACATTCAAAGCACCTTAAGTCAAATTAATGGTGAAATGACCATTAAGGTTAGAGAAGACTATATGGTATATGCTGTACCCTCTTATTTAGACAGCATTGTCCTTAACATGCTTACCAACGCCATAAAATATAGGTCTCCTTACCGACTTTTAAAAATTGAGATAAAAGCAGGACAAAAGGGTGGCCAGACTTACCTTAGCATTACGGATAACGGTTTGGGAATTGATTTGGAGAAAAATGACTCAAAGATCTTTGGGATGTACAAAACATTCCATGAGCATAAAGACGCTAGAGGTATTGGACTGTTTATCAGCAAGAATCAGATTGAAGCCATGGGCGGCACCATTGAAGTTGAAAGCAAACCAAATATTGGAAGCACCTTCACAATATATTTTAAAGATGAAAAAAATTAATACGATATGTATCATTGACGATGACCCTATCTTTAGATTCGGAACAAAGAAAATGATGGAAACCGTTCAGTTTTCACTTAAGTTTTTGGTCTATAAAAATGGAAAGGACGCCTTTGATAACTTACTCCCTCAATTACAAATGAACTCCAATGTACCAGATGTCATTTTATTGGACCTGAATATGCCGCTTATGGACGGATGGCAATTGCTGGATGAACTTGTAAAAATTCCTACTGCAAAAAATATTCCTATATATATTGTTAGCTCATCTGTCGATAGTCGCGATATTAAAAAAGCCAAAAGCTACAAAATGGTCAGTAAATATATTGTAAAACCATTCTCCGTTTCCAAAATTCAGCAGCTGATGGAAGAACTTGAAAATCAGGGTCAATCTCTCAAGGAATAAGATTTAATTCTACATTCAGAACGCAATAAAAGTCGCTTCTAACTATTAAAATCATCCTCATTTTAAAATTATTTCCTCTAATTACACAGACTTTTAGATTATTTGTTTAACATTTAAATAATATTGTTAAACGTTTTGTATCTTTAAATAAAATTTACACTCTCTTGAAAATTCTTGTTACAGGTTCTACTGGCTATATTGGAAAAAGACTGATTCCCATTCTTATTAATGAAGGCCATGATGTGGTCTGTGCCATAAGGGATAAATTGAGAGTGGACAGAAATCTTCTCGAAGATGGCCACGTTTCTATTGTGGAAGCCGATTTTCTCAAACCGGAAACACTCCAAAATATACCTAAGGATATAGAAGTGGTTTATTATTTAATCCACTCCATGTCCAGCACCTCTGATGATTTCGGAAAACTGGAAGCGGATTGCGCAAAAAATTTCAAAGCATATTTTGATACGACACAAGTCAAACAAGTCATTTATTTGAGTGGCATCACCAATGAAGCACATTTGTCAAAGCATCTGCAATCGCGTAAAAATGTGGAAGACCTATTGGCATCTGATAATTATGCACTTACGATATTCAAAGCAGGTATTATTGTCGGCTCAGGAAGCTCTTCTTTTGAAATCATAAGGGATTTGGTGGAAAAACTACCGGTTATGATTGCTCCTAAATGGTTGAATACCAAAACACAGCCCTTGGCGGTGAGGGATGTCTTGTCATTTTTGTCAAAAGCCAAGGGCAGAGAAGAATTATACAATAAAAGCTTTGATGTCTTTGGTCCTGAAACCATGACCTATAAAGACATGTTGCTCAATTTTG
>NZ_DATJCA010000041.1:0-69409 GCF_035515035.1 Gelidibacter sp.
CCTAAACAATAATCCAAATTCAGCAGGATGGACATGGCTGCCCGCAACTTTTAACACGCAATCAGGAGATAACGATGAGTATGCTGCCAACATCGGCACGGCATTAACTTCTGGAACCTATTATTACGCAAGCCGATTTCAATTAGAAGGTGGTCCTTACAGTTATGGGGGTTATAGTGGATCAGGTGGCGGTTTTTGGAATGGCACTTCCAATTTGAACGGCGTATTAAGTGTGGATACCGTAGGGTTCTGCAACCTACAATTCCCAGGTATTGGAACTATAAATTTAGGAGATGCTTTTAATGTGTACGGACAAGTATATGAACAAGACGTCACTCCTGGTCCTGGGCAAGGTCCTGGCATAGTGGCGGAAATCGGTTACAGCACTAGCAATTCCAATCCAAACACATGGTCCAATTGGACTCCTGCGGTTTATAACACCGCTTGTTTAGATTGCAACGATGGACAGAATGACGAATATGTCACTAATTTAGGTCCGCTCATTACCAGCCCTGGAACCTATTATTACGCTACCCGTTTTAGGCTTAATAACGGCATCTGGTTATACGGTGGCATTTTGGCGGATGGATCAGCAGGGAGCTTTTGGGATGGTACGACCTATATTTCTGGAGTGTTAAATGTGACGGCGCCAGAAATTAGGGTGGAGGGCAACTTAGGCACATTTCCTGAAATCGTTAATGGCGATATTTCTCCGCAGGGTACTGATAATACATTATTCGCTGCTCAGTTTATAGGCGCTTCGCAGTCAAAGTCCTACCGGATTCGAAACCTTGGCAACTTAGATTTAAATGTTCCCAGCGTAAATATCATTGGCGCAAATCCTGGGGATTTTATAATCACCATATTTCCCGCAACAACAATTCGTCCTGGGGAATTTTCAATTTTTGAAATTGAATTTTCGCCTTTAGCTGCTGACCTTAGAAATGCAACCGTGTCCATCGTCAATAATGATCCTGATAAAAACCCCTATACTTTCGCGATACGAGGTACTGGTCGTTGTGTTGCCACCACTAGTGTCGTTAGTCCAATAAATGGTCCATCAGGTACCATCGTGACGGTTACCGGAACGAATTTTAACGCCTCAACCTTAGCCAGTATAAACGGCAATGCTATGCCAACAGGCTTTATCAATTCAACCACCCTTGAAGTGACGATTCCTGAGAATGCGGCTACAGGCCATATCGTGGTTGTCAACAGCATTGGATGTATCAGTACCATGCCTTTTACGGTCATAGACCAACGCATTGGGGGTTGCGAAGGGAGTGCCAGTCTTACTGATTTATTTATTAGTGAGGTTACCGATGCTACCGTAGGCGGATTAAGTTATGTGGAAATTTATAACGGGACTGGTGCCACAATAGCTTTGGGCGATTATTCCGTTGGCATTTACAACAACGGATCCAGTTCTCCTAGCAGTCTTATTCAACTTCATCCGGTGAACCTAGCAAACAATTCAACCTATGTTATTGCCATTGGAGTATCTGCGAGTAACTCAAACACCTGTCCTATAACGGGAGGAAATGGCCAATTAGCTGACCAAGTGAGTCCTTTGAGCGGCATCAACAAAAAAGATAATGAACACGACCTCATCCGTTTATTAAAATCCAATGGGACCGAAGTTATTGATCAATTTGGCGTGTATATGGATAATACATGGATGGACGCCACCCTAATTACCGGTGATCGCGGCTTTAATTTTAGACGTTTGAATACCGCTTCCCTGCTTCCAAACCCGAATTTTAATCTAAGTGATTGGAATATCATTGATTGGGTGGGATCTGGTCCTAGCTCCTGTGGCACAAATGATTATTCAGACATTGGGTATTACGATTATTCAGGCGGTGCTTCGCCTACCCTAACCCTTCAGCCAATTGCACCAAGTTCAAACTGTCTTTTATCAACAACCTTATTGATTGCAGGTTCAGAAGGTGTTCCAGGTGGATCTCCTTTAACCTATCAATGGTTCTATCACGCACCAGGAACATCCTCTTGGGTAGAAATATTAGTTGTAAATCCTGCGTACTCCGGCCAGCAAAGTGATTCCTTGACTATCGTGAGTACTCTAGATTTTGACGGCTTTCAATTTTATGCACAAATCCGTGAGGACACAGCCACATGTTATTCAGCCAGCAATGCTGTAAGATTAAAAATCAATCAAAGCACTTGGGTTGGGTCCAATTGGATTACTTCAGCCCCAGATCAAAACACCATCGCCGTCATTAATGGGAATTACACCACAAGTTCTACATCTGGAAGCTTCACTGCTTGTAGCCTGGTTGTGAATTCTGGATTTACTTTAAACATCACGGAAGAGTATTATGTGGAAGTGATGACTGATGTGATAGTCAAGGGAAATTCGTCTATGGACTTTGGTGAGATCTTGGTCGATAGTAAAGGAGCATTTGTACAGCGCGGGGATGACGAAAATGCAGGACGTTTTACATTGAATACCCTAGGTGTTTCCAATGTGAGAAAATCTACTGCTGAAAAGCAGAATTGGTATGACTACACCTACTGGAGCTCACCCGTAACCAATGAAATGATTGAATCTGCCCTGAGTATGGCATCTCCAAGTAGACGGTTTTATTTTGAGGCTGAAAATTATGAAGACACTAATGGTGATGATGTCGATGACAATGGTGACGATTGGCAATTAGCAACTGGACGCATGATCCCAGGTGTAGGCTATGCGGCAACCTCCAACAATTCCGGAACATTCCCACGAATTGATAGCACCTTGTTTAACGGAGAATTTAACAACGGAAATATCTCGGTCACCATTCATACAAACGCCATTACTACCGACAATGACTGGAATTTTATTGGAAATCCCTACGCCTCTGCCATCGATTTTAAATATGTTCATAACCAAAATTCAGAGGTGATTTCTGGCGCAGCCTATCTCTGGTCTCAAGCTAGTCCGCCTTTAGCCAGTAATCCCGGCAATCAAGTGCTTAATTTTAATAGAAATGATTACGCAATAATTACTGCGGGCAGTGGAAATATAGCTGGTGGTAAAAACGAAATACCTTCAGATTACATTCCATCAGGACAAGGTTTTTTTGTTATAGGAATCAATGATGGCGGCATCTTGACTTTCAAAAACTCCATGAGGATGGCGGATGGTAACAGTAACTCCCAATTTTTCAGAAATGCTCCTGAAGATGTTCCAAATAAATTTTGGATCAACCTCACCTCCGATAATGGCATCTTTAATCAAATTCTAGTGGCTTATGTGGAAGGCGCAACCAATGGGGTTGACGGATTTACCTATGATGCTGAGCGCAATCTATCAACCGGCTTGGGTGCCATTATCTATACTGAAATTCCTGAAAGCAATAAGAAATATGCCATTCAGGGAAAGGCGGTCAATAGTTTAACGCTAGATGAAAATATTCCCTTAGGATTAAAGACTTCAATAACACAGCCAACCTTGTATAAATTGTCCGTCGCCCAGTTTCAGGGCCAATTTTTTGAACACAACCATCTCTTTCTGAATGATGAATTACTGAATATCCAACATAATCTGTCGGCCTCCGATTATAATTTCACCTCAGCAACTGGCGACTTTAACAATCGGTTCGTTATTATATTTCAAAGTAAAACCTTACCCACCATCGACTTTATTTTGGACACCAAAGAGTTGTCAATTATTGAGCTCAGCAATGTACAAGTTGAATTTTCCGTTAGGCAAAACCTTAGTATCAAATCCGTAGAAATTATGGATATATTGGGTAGAACTTTAAATCAATTTAAAGGTAACCATACCACTGAAACTTACGATCTAAGCCATCTCAGTCAAGCTGCTTATCTTGCCAAAATCGAAATTTCCAACGGTCAAATAATTACCAAACGTTTTGTTCTAAGGTCTGGGCTTTAAGTATTTAAATTTCGGGTTTGGCAATATAATTGAACTGTCTTGGTTCTTGAATTACCCCCCCCTGTACCGAAAATAGTTCGTTCGTGCGGGGCAACATTCTTAAAACGTATATTTTAAAGACATTATAAAATTACGTCCCGGAGCCGCGATTCCTGAGGAGTAAGGTTTATAGCGTTGGTCTGTAATATTTTCCAAACCCGCCGTTAGAGATATTGCGTCGCTAAATTTATATTGGGTTCTTAAATTTATTGTATACCATGAGGGTGCATACGGATGACCATTAGCATCCAATGCGTAAATATAATCCTTACTCTGTTCTGAAGGCGCCAATTGATTATAAGACAACGCAGCATTATATCTAACAAATCCATCTACTTGCAACTGTTCATTTTGCCATATTAAATGGGTGGCTCCAAACTGTGGCGCAGCGTGGCGCAATGGTTTTTTTTCGCCATTATTGCCCTCTTCTTCACCTCCAATGATATTATAATAAGATTTCAATTTTAGTGCTTTGGTAAAATTGACATGCATTCCAACTTCAAAACCATATATGCGAGATTCTGCGGCGTTTTGAATAGCCTGTACAGTGCTTAACTCGCCATCATACATAATTTCCGAGGCGCCATTCAGTTTAAAATCACGCCGAACCAAAGTATTGTCCAAATGTGTATAATAAGTGGCCATATCTAGTATAAACACGTTTTCGAAATTCAGTTTTACACCAAACTCAAGTCCGTATGCATATTCTGCTTTTAAATTATCATTGGGCACCACGACTGCACCCGGCTCAGAATCAAAAACTTTTCCAATGTCATCTATGTTTGGCGCCCTAAATGCCGATGATACATTGAACCTCATCCCCAGCGTTTGGTTTGGATTCCAGTTGATGCCGGCGGTTCCTGTAATAGCACCCGCATTGATATTGGTCGTAGTATAGGGCAACTTGAGATAGGTATTGTTTTCTGTAAAATCGGCATGGACAATAACATGATTGTAGCGAACGCCTGTTTGAAACACAAATTTCTGATTAGGTTTAAACTTAAGGCTTGTATAAGCAGCCATAGATTGCCAATCTGATCCATTAGGATAACGTGATACTGCTGGGACGCTCGTTCCTGTATTGATATTTTCTTGCATCCCGCTAGAAATAACCTGATTGTAGATGTACTCTAACCCGTAAAAGAATTCCGTTCTTTTACCTAGTTGCTTTTCAAGATCCAAATTAAATGAAAGGGCATCTACTGCTTCCTCTTTGATATGTCTGTCAGTTTTACTGAAATCCCGATCCATTCTACTTTCCTGAAAATTTTGATAGGCTACAGTAGATTGTATTTTATCATAAAGATTGGAATTGCTACTTAATTTTGTCACTTGCAAATTGCCCATGAACCAGCGCTGAGGTCCATAATTCCATTCGGCGGAACGCAAACTTCCATTTTTGTAACGAATTAATCTGTCATATCGTGAAAACTCAGATGTGGTCTTATAATACAAACCTAAATCAAAACTCCAATCTTGTTTGGGCTCGTATCGTATCTTCTGTAAAAGGTTAATTTGGTCATAACCGGTAGGAATTTGTATTAGAGCATGGTCATTTGCGACGATCCTGTCAACACCGCCTGAAGTTTGCACAAATTCTGGTCTGATATAGTCTATCGGTCCATGGCTGCCCATTCGTAAATCATCAAAATCAGTATAACTCACGCTAGTGAAAAAGGCCCATTTCTTTAATCCAAAATTCAAATCGAGATGTCCGGTTTTCTCCTTATTGGCTGTGGCATATCTGCCGACAACACTACCTTTAAAATATAGCGAATCCGAATAAGAAAGTTGTGGCGTTTTGGTGTAGAAGCTCAATACCCCTCCAATGGCATCACTACCATAAACCACTGAACCTGCGCCCAAGGTGACTTCAGTATTGTGGATGGAAAAGGGATCAATAGAGATTACATTTTGTAAATTACCACCCCTAAAAATTGCGTTGTTCATGCGCACCCCATCTACAGTCATTAAAAGCCGATTGGCAGACAAACCTCTTATCATCGGACTTCCGCCCCCCATTTGACTTTTTTGAATAAACACATTACCTCCATTCTCCAATAGATCGGCGCTGGTTTGTGGGTTTGAAAACGTGATGGACTTCGCATTGATATTGATGATCTTTTGTGGTATATCTCGTTTCCTTTGTTGAAACTTTGAAGCCGAGACGACAATTTCATCCAAACCCTCAATTTTAGGTCTCAAATAAATTGTGCTATTGTTAAGGTCTGTAATTAAAAAACTGCCACTTTTATAAAGTATGTGTTCTATAAAAATCAATTCACCTGCTGTAAACCGGCTTAAATTAGAAACACCATCAATATCAGAGGTTGTTGATCTGCTTTTTGAAGCATTGTAAATAGCCGCACCAGCAATTGGAAGGTTTGTGGATTCTTCTAAGATTTTAACATTCTGTGATTGTCCTGGACCAATAGCGAGCAGGAAAGCACTTATCAAAAAGAAAAATCTCATAGTGTAAAACTTAGTTTAATGAAACACTTCATTAAATATTTGAAGTGATTTTGGTTTTCTAAAATCTGATAGGTGCAATTCAAAATAAAGTAATAATATATTCAGAAGGGCCTGTCTTTGTTTGGAATGTAGCTTTAGAGACTTCAGAGCATCAAACTTTATGCCCAACAGCTGTTTCATAAGTATTAAATTTTCGCCTGAAATGGTGTAGGGTGTTTGTGGCTTAAGTTCGAAACTTCCGGAGCGTAAATTAAAGTACGGAAACTCAGATTGTGAGGTATCTGGATAAAAACCTAAATGCTTGGAAAGTTCTAGTAAGAACAACAAATGAAAATTCGCGAAATCAGTTTCATGATCCAACCACTGTAGCGTAGTTTCCAAAAATTCATATAAAGACAGATTAGCTTCTTCTTCTTTTAAGGTGGTCGCCAAAACTTCTGACAAAAACATAACAATCGCGCCTTTAAGGATATTGGTATGCATGCTTTGGTAGACCACAGCCAATTTGACATCGGCAATATAATGCAAGGATTGGTTCGCCCTGTAGTTCTCTTCAATTTCTAATTGCGACAAAGGCTGGTAATACGCAATTTTAGAATTACTTCTTTTGCTTTTTAAAACACCTCGCAATAAATAGCTGACAATACCTCTATTGTGGGTATAGCATTTTACAATCACATCATGGTCTCCATACCTGATCTTGGAAAGAACAATGGCGTTGGTCTTAACTAACATAGTCTTTAAAATGAGTGGGTTACCTGATGATCAATAATTTTAAGACCTTGGTTTCAAAAGAATCCAGGTCAGAAATCAAAATCAAATAAACTCCGGAAGCCACAATATTATTGGCTAAGTTTTTACCGTTCCAAATGGCTGTTCCGCCATCAATTGCAAAATTATAATTGGAACGTGAAGCTCTTAAATTGACCCTTGACTGCGCTTCTGCAACAAGATTGCCTTCAATATCGGTGATTTTTATATTGACATTTTCAGTGATACCTCTAATTTTCACACCTTTATTAATATCATTTAAATTGTTGGCACCAAGAATATCATATTCGGGTCTTACAGGATTGGGATAAACAAAAGCACTTGCCAATTCCTCTTCTGGTTTCGAGCCACCAGAAGAAAAAGACACCAATCCTTTTGATGTTGCAATATAAACTTTACCATTTTGGGCATCAATAGATATATCTTTAATGAAATTGGAAGGCAACGGCGAATTCTTTGTGGTAAAGTGATAGATGGTTTGTTGACCATCAGGGGAAAAATAGAAAATACCGGCATCTAACGTTCCAATCCATTTGTTATTGGAGCCATCTACTTTAATATCCGTAATATATTGGTTGGACAAAAGCTCTTGAGGAATGCCGTCGTCAAGCACCACAATTTCCTTTACACTCTGGTTGGGCGTATCGAAAAAACCACCAGTGTTATAAAGCACTCTTAATCCTTTTATGGTACCAATCCATAGTTGATTGTTGTTGTCCACTGCAACGGCTGAGACTATATGGTCGGGCATATTCTGCTCTTCAGAATTTATGTAACCTATCTTATTGCCGTTTTCATTAAAACCAATAAGACCTTTTTTATACGCACCAATCCATTTGGTACCACTTCTATCGATTACCAAATCACCAAAGCCAAATTCGTCTAGAAGAGGATCTTGAATGATTTCACTAAAACTATAACCTCGCCATTGTCCGGTGCTTGGATTGTAAGACTTTAAAGCTTTATCAACACGACTGGTCATGGTCCATAAGATTCCATTTCTATCAAACTGAGACCCCGTCTGTCTCACGGAGGGATCCGTAGCAGCAATGGGTTCCAGACCACTATTGTTCTGATCCAATAACACGGTTGCCTCTTCATTATTAAGCTCCAAAATCCCCTGTTGACAGGCACTTATAAATACTTGCGCCGGATTAAAAGGATTCACAGCAATATAATTCAGGTTCTGGGCATTTAAAAGATCGCTAAAAGGCGTATTTATCCAATTTTCCTCTACTAAGTGACTAAGGCCGTAGCTACGCAAGGGATACGGATTGTAAGAAACGGTATAATCGCCATAGGTGACCCACAAATTGTTATGTCCAGCTTCAATCTTAAAAGCGTCATTCATAAGTGGTCCTTCTGGTCTAACCACATCATAAGCCATCGTGTTTGATAAGTTGGTTTTTAAAACACCAGAGCTGCTTGTCCCAATATAAATATGATTTTCAGAGATTGTGGCAGTAGTAAACCTTGTGCTCAACTCAGGTTGAAGCGTTGCTGTAGCCAATGTAGCAAAATTACCATTATAAACATACACATTGTTTCCAGTGGTAATTACTAAATTATCATTTACCGCTTTGGTATCCAAAGGCATGTCAGAATATGTAAATAAGGCAGCAAAACCACCATTGGATATTTCGTAGACCACATGATTTGAATTAACAGCAAACAATCGACTTCCGACACTTTCAACCGAAACAAAACTCCCACTTCCTATGGTTTGCCATTGCTTATAGTCTATAAGGTTAGGGTTTGATAATGCTCCCGTTTTTATAGCGTTATTATTCCCACAAGCTGCGTAAATTATATTATTCAGCACCGTGGTTTGGTTCACATTAATCTGGCTCCCACCGTTGCCAATAAAATAGGAATCCCCAAACTCAAGACGTTCCAAGTTATAAATCGAAATTCCAAAGTCAGTAGAGATATAAGCCAACCCATCAAGGACATTAAAATGATTGATGCGCTTAAGGTTTGGTGGAATGGTTTGTTTATCAAGAATATCAACCACCGAAAGTATCTCATTTTCAGGACCTGAAACTATTTCAATAAGACCATTTTCATAACCAATTATTAAGGTGTCATAAGCTTCACTATAGGCAATGGTTGAAATAGTCTCGCCGGATAAGCCGTCTATCGTGGTTATGGTTTCAATTTGATTGGATGACAAATCATAGGTAAAAATTGCATTTTCAGAAGCACCATAAACTTTATTGTCCCCAATAGCAATATCCTTAATGTTATAATAAGAAAAATAACCTTGCCATAATGTGGAAAAATCCTGCGCTTGGGATGAAAGCACTAGGAAAAATAAAAAAACGGATGCAATCTGTTTTATCATAGCATAGTAATAGAGGTCAAAGATATTTATTACTAATGACATTTTTGGTCTATTCATATATTAAGAACATAAATAAGGCTCCAATAATATCTTATTGAAGCCTTTAAATCATTATTCTTATGATATATTAGACTACCCCTTGGGCCAACATAGCATCTGCTACTTTAACAAAACCAGCAATGTTTGCCCCCTTTACGTAATCAATAAAACCATCCTCTTGCTTTCCGTAAGTCACACAGGATTGATGGATATCTTCCATAATAGTCACTAGTTTGCCATCTATCTTCTCTCGATCCCAAGAAAGCTTTAAGGCATTCTGGCTCATTTCCAGCCCAGAAGTGGCAACTCCACCTGCATTTGCTGCTTTTCCTGGTCCAAATAAAACTCTCGCTTTTTGAAATACCTCGATGGCTTCTGGCGTACATGGCATATTAGCACCTTCCGCAACGGCTATTACTTTATTTTTCACAAGTAGCTTTGCATCTTCCTCATTCAATTCATTTTGTGTGGCTGATGGTAAAGCGATATCGGCTTTTACTGACCAAGGTCTACCTTCATGGAATGTTGCCGATTTGTACTTATCTGCATATTCACTTATTCTTCCGCGCTTTACGTTTTTTAACTCCATAATAAACGCGAGTTTATCTACATCTATTCCATCCCGATCATATATATATCCAGAGGAATCCGACATTGTCAATACTTTTGCGCCAAATTCCGTGGCTTTTTCACAAGCATATTGCGCTACGTTTCCAGACCCTGAAATGGATATTGTTTTTCCCTCTAAAGTGTCCTCCTGAACTGCCAACATACTTCTTACAAAATATACGCAACCATACCCTGTTGATTCCGGTCTGATCAAAGAGCCACCATAGGACAGACCTTTACCAGTCAAAATTCCCGTAAATTCATTTCGTAACTTTTTATATTGCCCAAACATATAGCCAATTTCTCGAAACCCAATCCCTATATCGCCAGCAGGAATATCTGTACTTTCACCGATATGTCGGTATAACTCATTCATGAAAGATTGACAAAAACGCATCACCTCATTGTCGCTTTTCCCTTTAGGATCAAAATCAGAACCCCCTTTTCCACCTCCCAATGGAAGCGTGGTAAGCGAGTTTTTGAACGTTTGTTCAAAGCCTAAAAATTTTAAAATACTTAAATTTACGGTGGGATGAAATCGCAACCCACCCTTGTAAGGCCCTATTGCCGAATTGAATTCGACCCTAATGCCTCTATTTACTTGGATCTTACCTTTATCATCAACCCAGGGAACTCTGAAAATAATTGTGCGCTCTGGTTCAACCATGCGCTCCAATAACATCTTATCTTTGTATTTTGAATTTTCTTCTATATAAGGTAAGATGGTTTCGGCTACTTCATGCACTGCTTGTAAGAACTCTGGTTCATTGGGATTATTTCTACGCACATAATCTAAAAAAGATGTTACTTGCTCTGTCATTTATTAACTTATTATCAACATTTATTACATTTAACCTAGCAAATATAAGCATTTTAAAGGTTTTGATGGATTTTTCATAATAGAATCTTGAATCGTTTATTAAAAATTACGAAATTCATAAATCAACTGTAATTCATTGGCATTTTTTGATGTTTCGACCCAAAAAAGAAGGTAAATAAATCAATATCTCAACAAATAAGATCTTTTCTTTGTTATAATCTTCACGTTGCTAATGTTTTGTTTGGAAGTTAAGTCAGTTTTCATATATTTGTTAATACCAACACCGTTAAATAAATAACACTATATGGCGCCTAGTTTGAAACAGTTATCCATAGTATCTGTATTTATTATGGGTATTTCAACAGGCTTTGCTCAAAACAGGTTCACTAATGAATTCGGTATTATTTTGGGCCCTACAGCTTTTCAATCGGACTTTGGGGAACGTCGTGATTTTGAAAGTACCGCTGGCAATACAGGTTTTGGTATTGGAATTGTCCACTTCATGAATTTTGAAGATACACCTGGCTACAAGCCCTATGCTTATTTTAACGATCATTTTAAGGTACGCAGTGAACTTTCTTTTAACACCACCAAACTTAAACATTTTGGCAAATGGGCGGATGCCTCAAAAACAGGTGAAAATGCTGATAAATTAAGAGCTCATACTGGAGAAACACAGAACTTTGATATTGGGATGCAACTGGACTACTTCCCCTTCAGTCTAAGAGAGTTTTCATATGCGACGAATTCTTTCACTCCATTTGTAAGTTTTGGAATACATTACACTTTGTATAATCCTAAGGTTTACACCTCATACGGTGATGGAGATCCAAAAAACTTAGATAACTTCTACGGACCTTGGTACCGGCATTCCGACGGAACAATTAGAGACACTGAATTTGTAAATATTGAAATTGGAACCACTTTTTCTCTTGTAGGAAGTGTTGGTACGCGATATAAAGTATCTTATTACTCAGATTTCATGCTCGACCTAAGATGGCAACACTATTTTAGCGATAAGGTGGATGGCTTAAACCATAAATTACCCTCTAATAAATCCAATGATTATATGGTATGGTTAAACATAGGCTTTATCCATTATTTTGACTAAAAGCAAATATTCAAACCCGTTATAAGACGAAATAATTCAAGATCAAATCGTGTTTTTAAATTCAGATCTCCTTATCCTATCGCCTGTTTCAAATCGGCAATCAAATCTTCTTCATCTTCAATTCCAACGCTCAATCTTATTAAAGAATCCACAACTCCAATTTTTTCACGCTCTTCTTTAGGTATACTGGCATGCGTCATACTAGCTGGATGCCCAGCAAGAGATTCAACACCACCTAAAGACTCTGCTAAAGTGAAGATTTTCAAGTTTTCCACAATCTTGATGGCTTCTTTGTAATTATTTCCTTTGGTGGTAAAAGACACCATGCCTCCAAAATCCTTCATTTGTGCTTTTGCAATATCATGATTCGGATGGTGTTTAAAACCTGGCCAATACACGTTTTCTATCTTTGGATGTTGATTCAAATACTCAGCTACGGCTTTTCCGTTTTCGCAATGACGTTGCATCCTAATGTGCAAGGTCTTAATCCCCCGCAACACTAAAAAACTGTCTAGGGGTCCACACACCGCACCACTCGCATTTTGGATAAAATACAATCGATCTGCAAGTTCCTTATCTTTTACAATGAGCGCTCCCATGACTACATCACTATGGCCCCCCAAATATTTTGTGGCCGAATGCATCACGATATCCGCACCCAAGTCTAACGGCTGTTGTAAATAAGGTGTCGCAAAAGTATTGTCAACCGCCAATAAAATATTATGTTTTTTAGCCACCGCCGCGGTTGCTTCAATGTCTATGATATTCATCATTGGGTTTGTGGGTGTTTCCACCCATATCAATTTTGTGTTTTTATTGACATAGGATTCAATATTTGACGCATTTTCCATCCCAACAAAATGGAATTTGATTCCAAAACCTTCAAAAATCTTCGTAAACAACCGATAAGTACCACCATAAAGATCATTGGTTGAAATGACCTCGTCTCCAGGTTTTAGAAGTTTCATGACCGCATCAATAGCAGCCAAACCTGATCCAAAAGCCAAACCATGATTGCCATTTTCAATACTGGCAAATGAATTTTCCAATGCCGTACGGGTTGGATTTCCACTTCGTGAGTATTCATACCCTTTATGGCCTCCAGGTGTAGTCTGCGCAAAAGTAGTGGTTTGATATATTGGCGGCATCACAGCACCGTAAGCCTTATCATGCTCCTGATTACCGTGAATGGTTTTAGTGTTGAATTTCATAACAGAACATTTTGTTGAGAACAAATTTAAGCTTTAAGCACTTGGTTACAAAAGGATGTAATATCTTTATTGATTGTTTAACAAAACCTCTAATACCTTGAAAAAACTAAGTTTCTTTTTGATGACTGCTTTCCTGTTATCAGGTTGTAATAAAGATGTTAAATTAACTTTCGAAACACAACACATCGAAAAATCATCTGATGCAACAATTGTTATTAATTATCCAAAAGCCATAGGATCTAAAGATGTTGCCCATAACATAAACCAACAGATAGCACATGTCATTATCAACGAAATAAATATGGCTGATACTCCAGAAAATGACATTTCTATTTCTGAAGCCGCTTCACAATTTGACAAGGAATACAAATCGTTTAAACAGGATTTTCAAGACAGCAGTCAAAAATGGGAAGTCAAAGTGGACGGCCAAGTGATTTATGACTCTCCAGAAATCATTTGCATTAGCCTTCAAACTTATACTGATACTGGCGGTGCACATGGAAATGGAAAAACTACATACTTAAATTTCAACCCAGCAAACGGGGTTCTATTTGAACAAAAAGATTTTATCAAGAATTTGGACGAATTTAAAAAAGTTGCCGAAAAAGCTTTTAAAGAACAAACCAAACCAAAGGATAATGATGAAAGCATGGAGGATTTTTTCTTTGGTGAGGATTTTCAATTACCATCAAACATAGGCTACACCAACAAAGGTTTGGTTTTACTTTACAACAATTACGAGATTGCATCTTACGCGCAAGGCATCACAGAAATCGTTTTACCTTATGCTCAAATTAAGGAATATCTAAAAGTAAATCCATAGTATCTAACAATAGAACCTGAAACATTTGATGCCACGCCAATTTCTAACGTAAAATAAATTGATATCCTAGTTGAAATTTCTTTATTTTGACGCCTATCATTTTTAAACCTTAAATCCACTTGTTTTGAAAAAAATATATCATTTAAAATCATGCAGTACGTGTATCAGGATCATCAAAAGCCTAGAATTACCTTCTGATTTTATTTTTCAAGATATTAAAAGTGAACCGATCACGGCCGAACAATTGGAAGAACTCCACGAGCTCTCCGGCAGCTATGAGGCCTTATTCAGCAAAAGGGCACAACGGTATAAAGCCTTGGGGCTTAAAGACAAAAATCTGACGGAAAAAGATTTCAAAAATTATATACTTGAACATTACACCTTCTTGAGCCGACCAGTTGTGGTTTTTAACCATCAGATATTTATTGGAAATAGTGCAAAAACCGTAGAAGCCGCGAAGAAAGCTATTTATGAAGGCTAGAAATACGTCGATCTGTAATGCTCAGAGTTTACGCTAGAACCTCATTGTTTTTGCGTCTCTATTCTAAAAGATCGAAATATAAAACATTACTCGTATCGCTAAAAAACCTAAATTCTCAACTTAAGTTCACTGGCTTTTTACCAAATTTGCGAGTATCCTCCTTGGTCAAGATTTTAAAATCCTTGGATTTAGGAAAAGTACCCATCTCCTCTAAAAACTCTGATGGCAATCCTGTTAATTGGCGCGTTTTTAAATTTATCCAAGCGCCCAAAAGCTCACAATTAGCCAAGTTTTCTCCTTTATCATTGTAGATATTGTGTTCTATCCTAAAAAACATACCGTCCTCACTCAGCCCTGTAACTTCAAGACTAACCCGTATTGGCGTACCCAAAAAGGCTTCCTTGAAATAAAAAATATGCTCATAAAAAACAACAGGACTGATTTGAAACTTTACAAGATTGGATAATGAAAACCCATGTTCTTCAAAAAATGCCACACGTGTATGGCTCATAAAATTCACATAAGCTGAATTGGCCAAATGTCTGTTGGCATCTACATCACTCCATCGGATTTCAAAATTCTTTAAGTACATAGTTTTTAGAATGTAGAGGATAGATTTTAGAAAATAGATCTGATTTAACACATTTAAAAATCACCACTAGATTAACAAGCCCACCTCCAGGTTAAAATTTAAAGAAGCAAATTTAGAATTTTTAAATGTCTCGGACACAATTCCATCGATTTATTATCTTATGAAAACTGATGATTTTCATTACCTTTGTGCAACTTTTAAAATAAGTCCATGATACACTCCATGACCGGTTACGGAAAATCTGTAATTCAGCTTCCTACTAAAAAAATATCAATTGAGATCAAGTCGCTTAACAGCAAAAATCTCGACCTGAATACAAGAATGCCCTCTTTATACCGAGAAAAAGAATTAGATATTCGCAAATTGATCGCTTCAAAATTGGAACGTGGCAAAATTGATTTTTCTATGTACATGGAAATTACCGGCGAAGAAACTTCTACACAAATCAATAAAACAGTGGTCAAACAGTACATCAAGCAGTTGAAAGAAGTGGTGGATGGTGACGAAACAGAATTGCTTAAAATGGCCATCCGATTACCAGACGCCGTGACTACGGAACGTGATGAGATGGATGAAGACGAATGGGGCGAAATTGCTGCAGAAATCAACATCGCCTTGGACAAAATACAACAATACCGTCTCGATGAAGGCAAAAGCTTGGAATCTGAATTTTTTGATCGTGTTGAAAATATATCTAATTTATTAGAGGAGGTTATTGCTATGGACCCCGACCGTATTGAAGCGGTGAGAGAACGTTTGCACAAGGGTGTTGCTGAATTGAAAGAAAAAGTTGACGAAAATCGCTTCGAGCAGGAATTGGTTTTCTATATCGAAAAATTCGACATTACGGAAGAAAAAGTACGCCTAAAAAACCATTTGGACTATTTCATCAAAGCACTTAAGAGTGATGATTCCAACGGTAAAAAATTAGGATTTATCAGCCAGGAGATGGGACGTGAAATCAACACCATCGGTTCAAAAAGCAACCATGCACCTATGCAGAAATTAGTGGTTCAGATGAAAGACGAATTGGAAAAAATTAAAGAACAACTGCTGAATGTACTATAGTGGGCAGTCTTCAGTAGGCATTAGACGGTTAGCGGTGGGAAGATTATCGTTTGATTAACGATTAGCGACCCGTCTACACGTGCCATTAAGGTACGTGCGGATTGAGGAATGTTGATTTTTGAATATCAATTAACAGTCAGTACCAATCAGATAAGTTCATGATACAAACTAATAAAATTTCCTTTTAATTGGAAAACTATATATTTAAAAATTATTAATTAGTGACGAAACTTAAAGACATCCCAGGTCAAGGGAAACTCATCGTATTCTCAGCGCCTTCGGGCTCAGGCAAAACAACACTTGTGAGACATTTACTCCAACAGGAAGAACTTAATTTGGAGTTTTCCATTTCGGCAACATCCAGAGAAAAAAGGAACAACGAGACCGACGGTAAGGATTATTATTTCTTAGACGCTCAGGCATTTAAAAACCGGATTAAAAATGATGAATTCTTAGAATGGGAAGAAGTCTATCGCGATAACTTTTACGGGACTTTAAAAACCGAAGTGAAGCGTATCTGGGCCAAAGGAAAAAATGTCATCTTTGATATTGATGTTTCTGGAGGTTTACGTATCAAACGAAAATTCCCTGATCAAACCATTGCCATCTTTGTAAAACCACCTAGTATAGACGAATTAAAGATTCGTTTAAAAAAGCGTCAGACGGAAAGCAATGATAAGATCAATATGCGTATTGCTAAGGCATCCGCCGAATTGGCGACTGCACCGCTGTTTGATGTCATAGTAATTAACGATGATCTTGATAAAGCCATTGCCGAATCGTACAAATTGGTGTCCGACTTTGTCAATGGAGATAGTCATAAATAAAAAAAAATACAGATGAAAATCGGACTCTACTTTGGCACGTTTAATCCTATTCATATTGGCCATCTCATTATTGCCAACCATATGGCCGAACATAGCGATCTTGACCAAATTTGGTTTGTAGTTACGCCTCAAAGTCCGTTTAAAGTCAAAGCGTCCATGCTTGATAATCACGATCGTTTCGAAATGGTGTATCGGGCCACGGCAGACTATCCTAAATTGCGCGCCAACGACATCGAATTTGGGATGCCTCAACCCAACTACACCATCAACACACTTGCCTATTTACAAGAGAAATATCCAATGCATGAGTTCGCATTGATTATGGGTGAAGACAACCTAAAAAGTCTCCATAAATGGAAGAACTACCAATTGATCTTGGCCAACCATCATATCTATGTTTATCCAAGATTATCAGAAGGAAAAGTTGAATCCCAATTTGATCAACATCCAAAGATCCATAAGGTCTCTGCTCCTATTATGGAATTATCCTCTACGTTTATAAGACAATCCATAAAAGAGGGCAAAAACGTTAAACCCATGTTGCCCGAACATGTTTGGGAATATCTGGATGAAATGAATTTTTATCGGTAAACACATCCCCGCCAGCATAAAACCTCTCAGGTTTTTAAAACCTGAGAGGTTTCCTAATTACAACACAGGAATTTCAATCGCATCTATTTCATCCTTATAGATCATAATATCGGATTGAATCTCATTTTTATTCAAATGAAACGTTTCTTCGAAAAGACCTTGATAGTATACAATCCCCTCTAATAAATTACTCTTAAAAACCGACCATTTCTTTATGTTTTTAATAGTTAATTCATCAGTAAAGGTCGCGATATCATTTTTCAAATAATCCACATACATTTTTAATTCCTTTACAAACATATTCGGTCGGTAAGTTTGCGAAAGTACTGACTGACCTCCATAAATATGCTGCACCATTTGGGACAAAGAAACTTCTTTATCAAAATAAGCCAAATTGGGCCCTGGACAGATGACCACACCTTGTTGTTGACCTTTGACAGGAATGTCGTTTTCAAGATAGGACGCATTAGCCAAACCAACACAAAGGCACGCCTTTTCAGTAATTTTATTTTTAGCGATTTCATAATGCGAAGATGGCATCGTCTCCTTTTTCAAATCCAATTCAGATAGTTTCACATCTTGATATTTCTTTGATGCGGTACAAATACCTTCCGGTCCAAACTCTTTACTTAAAGCCAAAAACTTTTTAGGGCAGGAACTTCCTGCTTTATTATTAGCAATCCGGTCTTGCTTATAAAACTCATTTGAAGTGCCTTTAAGTGTGTTAAAAGGCACACCTAGTGGTGAAATATCACTTAAATACAAATCGGCTTCCTTAGCCTCTGCCATGAGTTTTCGTGTTTCATTATCTACAGAGGTCGCTTCAGGAACTAATAGAAATGGTGTTCCCCAACCTACAGAATCTACCTGATAGTTATCAATTAGAAACTCATGTTCAGCCGCAGTACCCACGCCGCCTTGGACCGTAATCCTAATCTCTAAGTGATGTTCTGGAACATCTGTCTGTTTATCTACCAAAGCCTTTACAAAAACAGCATGCGTGCCTTGGAGTAACTCCGTTTTTTTACTTTTAAATTCCTCCAAAATTGGTCCTAATAAAAATCCTTCGGTTGCAAAGGCATGACCACCACAATTCAAGCCAGATTCCACACGGTATTCTGAAACCCAAAGTCCTTTTTTGGCTAAGTATTTCCCTTGGATCAATGCAGATCGGAAATCGCTCACCTTTAAAATAATTTTCTTTTTTAATTGGCCTTTGGCATCCGGATAAAAATCTTTGAAATTTTCAAAATAGCTATATAATCTTGGATTCATCCCAGCAGAAAGCACAACGGAAGAAGACAAATTACTATTTGCAAAACCACGGAGCGATGCATGGGCATCATTGTATTCTACCGGTAATTGCTCAGAGCCCTCGAAATTATCTTTATCAATTTTGGTCATGATGTTCACATCAATTTCTCCGGCAGACAAATGTGTATCGATATAATTTTTAATACTTTCCTTTATCAGCATCCCCTCTTCCAGCATTTTTAAAAGACCTTCTTTTATGCTCGATTTATGAGGAAGCATGCCTACAAAGTTTTCTAGGGCAGATTTGCTTTCTGACAATTCTTCCTTAAATTTTTTAAACTTGTCCTTAACGATGATATCCACTACATTCAAATACGCTGTAATACGTTTGGCGCGATAATCGTCTACTTTTTTGGAAATCTCTTGATAGGGTAAACTGAATTTCTGACTATAAAAAGCAGTCATCTTTTCTATAAGGTCGTCATCAATAATAGAGATGACGGAGGAAATACCAAATTGCGCCACACGAATGGGACTATCTATGGTATAAGCTAAACCCATAACAGGAATATGAAAACTGTGGGCTTGTTGGATGGCTATCATAATATGATTTGCTAAAAAATTAAGCCTCAAATGTAGATAACCTGGAAAATTCAAAAGATGACAATTGTCACCGCTTATTAAATCTTATTGTATTATATTGGAGGTTTTGTTCTTACCACCTGTTGGGATTTAGCTTTCAAATATCACATCCATGCCATAAAGTCTTCTGGTGATTTCCAGTTTTGTGTCTACCAAAAAGGACTGATTAGGGATTAAAAGTGATAAAACGCATTTTGATAATGCGTTAATTCTTCTTTTGTTTTATTCTTCAAAATAGCGATAATATCAAATCGAGATTCCAAATTAATATCGTTTTCAATGATAAAGGCATCCATCGCTTTGACCAAGAGTTTGATTTTACTTGGCTTCACAAATTCTTGGGGATCACCGAAAAAATCGGAATTTCGGGTTTTGACCTCCACACAAACCATCATGTTGTTATGTTTTGCAATAATATCAATTTCGGCCTTTTGGAAGAAATAGTTTTTGCACATAATCTCATAACCTTTTGAGAGAAGGTATTCCGCGGCAATTTTTTCGCCAATTTTACCAAGTTCGTTGTGGTGTGCCATTATTCCTGCGAAGGCAGGAATTTCATCCTGCTATTTTGAACTAATTAAAAAGCCACGAATTATGAAAGTAGTCTTCATTCAGCAGTCGGCAGTCTTCAGTCGGCAGTGAGCTACTAAGAAAAATCCTACTTGTCAAATTTTACCGTTGATACCTCTTTCCCAACGGAAAGTTCAATGTTTCGACCAAAAATCATGGCTCTATTATCATCTTCATGTCCGGCCGGCATTTTAAATGCAATAGGAAAATCATAATCAGCCAAGGCATCTAAAATCAATTGTTCAATAGAGCTTCCCCATGGGGTGGGGTTTTCCCTTACTTTGGAAAAATCGCCCACAATAACCCCTTTACAATTGTCAAAATAGCCTGCGCGCTTTAAACTTTGCAACATCCTATCGGTATGGTAAGCATATTCTCCAATTTCTTCAATAAATAGAATCTTACCTGAAGTATCAATGCTGGTTTTAGACCCCAACAGGGTATGTATCAACGTTAAGTTCCCGCCAACCAATTCACCGGTCACAGTTCCTACTTTGTTATACTCTGACCCTTCTAAGGTATAAGCCAAAGGTTTTCCGAAAATTGCATCCTTAAAGGTACTGACAGTTTCTTCAATGCCTTTCAGGTCTTTGGTTATGCCTGCAGCCATGATGGCATGAATAGATTCAAAACCTTCATTGTGCAATTGGCTGTGTAATGCGGTGATATCAGAATAACCTATCACCCATTTTGGTTTCTTCTTAAATTTGGTATAATCTAATTTATCCAAAATCCGCACGGTTCCGTAACCGCCACGTGCTGACCAAATAGCGCTGATGGTTGGATCATCCATCGCCTGTTGAAAATCGGCGCAACGCTCCGCATCGGTTCCTGCAAAATGATTACTTTCAGCATAAAGATGTGTTCCCAAAACGGTATGCAATCCCCAACTTGCCATCAGATCTTGGGCATTTTGGATTTCCGCATTTCTATTTTTCAGAACACCAGATGGCGCCACAATGGCCACCGTGTCTCCAGCTTTCAAATAGGCAGGACGCACAAGCGTTTGCTGTTTCATAGATGATGATTTTTCTTGTGCAAATAGGTCTTGTGGGCCTAGCCACATAACTATGCAACTTAAAACGAGGGTAAATGATATTTTCGACATAATGTAAAAATACATTTTTTTTCTAAATCGAGGCCAAAATGTGTACTTTTGTGGCTTCTAAAAACAGTGCGTCATTGTGAGTAAAAAAAAGCAATCAATCAGTTCAAAACTGAAGTTTGCTGTTTCGTCTTGTTCCTTGCAATAAATCACCATTAAATTACTAGTTGATGAATCAACCTAAAAGATATACCATTACAGCAGCATTGCCATACACCAACGGCGCCATCCATATTGGTCATTTGGCGGGAGTTTATGTACCTGCCGATATTTATGCGCGCTATTTAAGATTAATTGGAAAAGACGTCGCCTTTATCTGCGGAAGCGATGAACACGGCGTTCCCATTACCATAAAAGCAAAAAAGGAAGGGGTGACACCTCAGGATATTGTGGATAAATACCACGCCATTATCAAAACCTCCTTTGAAGATTTTGGGATCAGCTTTGATAACTATTCACGGACCACGGCTAAAATCCATCATGAAACGGCTCAAGAATTTTTCAAAACCCTGTACGATAAAGGTGAATTTATTGAAGAAACTACCGAACAACTTTATGATGAAGAGGCCGATCAATTCTTGGCCGATCGCTTTGTAACGGGAACTTGTCCAAAATGTGGTTATGAGGAAGCGTATGGCGACCAATGCGAAAAATGCGGAAGCAGCTTAAATGCTACAGATTTGATCAATCCGAAATCGGCTATCAGTGGCAACGTACCTACTTTAAAACAGACCAAACATTGGTTTTTACCTTTAGACAAGCATGAAGCATTCTTAAGAGAATGGATTCTGGAAGGTCACAAGAAAGATTGGAAACCTAACGTTTACGGTCAAGTTAAATCATGGATTGATGATGGCTTGCGCCCAAGAGCAGTCACCAGAGATCTCGATTGGGGCATTCCTGTGCCTGTTGAAGGCGCTGAAGGTAAAGTCTTATATGTCTGGTTTGATGCGCCAATTGGTTACATTTCCTCTACCAAGGAATGGGCCGAACGTGTTGGAAAAGATTGGGAACCTTATTGGAAGGACGAAAACACCAAACTGGTGCATTTTATAGGAAAGGATAATATTGTGTTTCACTGTATCATTTTCCCGGCCATGTTGAAAGCAGAAGGTTCTTATATTTTACCCGACAATGTTCCGGCCAATGAATTTTTGAATTTAGAAGGCAATAAATTATCCACTTCAAAAAATTGGGCCGTTTGGTTGCCAGAATATTTGGAGGATTTTCCAAACCAGCAAGATGTTTTGCGTTATGCACTAACTGCCAATGCCCCAGAAACCAAAGACAACGATTTTACTTGGAAAGATTTCCAGGCCAGAAACAATAATGAATTGGTGGCCATTTTCGGAAATTTCATCAATCGTGTGGTGGTGTTGACTGATAAATATTATGACGGCATTGCTCCCGATCCATCAGAATTTAGCGCTGTAGATGAAGAAACATTGGCAGCAGTAAAAGCTTATCCAGATGTGATTGCAAGCTCCATAGAACGTTACCGATTTAGGGAAGCGAGCCAAGAACTCCTCAATTTAGCCAGATTGGGCAATAAATACTTGGCAGATGAAGAACCATGGAAACTGGTAAAAACCGACGAAGCGCGCACCAAAACCATCATGTTTGTGTCACTTCAAATAGCGTCGGCTTTGGCCACATTGAGCGAGCCTTTTTTACCATTTACGTCTGATAAATTGAAAACCATTTTGAACATTCATTCTGGTGACGCCAAAAATTCATGGACGGATATCGCCTCCAAGAAAGTCCTACTTCCTACGGGACACCGGATTGGAAAGGCAGAACTTTTATTTTCAAAAATTGAAGACGAGGCCATCCAAAGTCAATTGGATAAGCTCATTGCAAGCAAATTAGCCAATGAAGCCGCTAACAAGAAAGTAGAGCCACAAAAAGAAACCATCACTTTTGAGGATTTCTCAAAGCTGGATCTTCGCGTGGGCACCATTTTGGAAGCTGAAAAAATGCCAAAGGCCAATAAATTATTGGTTTTAAAAATTGACACTGGAATTGACGTACGAACGATCGTTTCTGGAATTGCTGAGAGCTTTACTCCGGAAGAAATCATTGGTAAACGCGTCACCGTATTGGTCAATTTAGCGCCAAGAATTTTAAGAGGCGTTGAGAGTCAAGGGATGATTTTAATGACAGAATCTGAAGATGGAAAACTGGTCTTTGTCAATCCGGACACCTCAACTGAAGCCAAAGTCCCTAACGGTTTGCAGATTAGCTAAATTAACGGTTTTACGTAACCAGCTATTTTATTTTGTAAATGGCTTAAAATAGTTTCTTAACTTTGATAAACAAATTAATAAAAAGGTCACCATGAAAAATATTATTCGTTTATCATTTTTGACTTGCATCCTACTTTTTAATTGTAAAACGCAAGTGCCACCGCAAGCGCCTTCCAGTAAAGGAGAAACACCTTTTATTGGCACAAAATGGGTATTGACCAAACTCAATGAAGACGTCTTGAATCTCACCAAAACTGAATTAGAACAACCATTCATAAAGCTTAGTGCCAAAGATAATGGCGTAGGCGGCAATGGGGGGTGTAATTCCTTTGGAGGCACATTTACCTTAAAAGACAACCAGCATATAGAATTTTCCCAAATGATGGCAACTATGAGATATTGTGAAGGAAGCAGTATTGAAAACATGTTCATGGCCAATTTGCAAAAAGCGGTAAGTTATACTATCAATAATGGCGAATTGACCCTTAGGGACGAAAACGGCTATGTTTTGGCATCCTTCGAACCAGAATCAGAGAAAACGGACTAATTAATTCGCCGAAAGCGCAATTATCCTTTCTAATCTTATGATTAATTAAAACTAAAACACTTAAAATGAAAAAAACTATCATCAACACCTTATGCATCACCCTTGTTTTCCTCATAACAAGTTGTAATTCTGGAAAGAAAAAAGAAACACAAGTTATTGAGGAACCACAACAAGAAATAGAAATGGAAGCTACTGGCGACAACAGTATGACCTCCTTAGATTGGGATGGCGTATATGAAGGCGAATTGCCTTGTGCAGATTGTGAAGGCATCAAAACCGTAGTCACAATCAACAGCGACAAGACCTATACCATACAAGAAACCTATTTAGGAAAAGAAACGACACCAATTGAAACTAAAGGTACTTTTGAATGGGATGACCAAGGTCAAAAAATTATCTTATCAAATGACAGAAATCCTTTCTTTGTTGGCGAAAACACTCTGACCCTTTTGGACAGTGATGGCAACAAAAATACTGGAGAACTCGAATCCTTTTACGTTTTGAGAAAAGTCATGGATTAATCCAAAATCACAAAATATAAAATTAAGAACTGTTTGAAATTTCAAGCAGTTTTTTTTATCTTCTTATCTTTACAACTCATTCTTTAAAGCCTTTACATGTCATTGATTTCTTATATCATTTCCCAAACAAAACTTCCAGAACTCTCGGTAAAAAATACGGTCGAATTATTAAATGAAGATGCCACCATTCCGTTTATTTCGCGATATCGAAAGGAACGCACAGGCAATCTTGATGAAGTGCAGATTGGTGATATTGTAAAATATAAGGAGCAATTTGAAGCGCTCGAAAAACGTAAAACGGCAGTTTTAAAAGCGATTGAAGAGCAAGATGCCTTAACTCCTGAATTAAAACAAAAAATTGAATCCGTCCAGGATTTGACGGCGCTGGAAGATTTATATCTCCCCTTCAAGAAAAGCAGGAAAACAAAGGCTGAAACGGCGCGACAAAACGGTTTGGAACCTTTGGCCAAAATAATTATGAGTCAAAATGCGTCAGATTTGGGATCGATTGCATTTAAATACATTAAAGGTAATATCGCTTCCGCAGATGACGCTCTGGAAGGCGCCCGGCATATAATTGCGGAATGGATCAATGAACGTACCGATATTAGAACTAACATCCGTCACCAATTGGAGCGTTTTGCGATGATCTCCACAAAAGTTGTTAAGTCCAAAATAGAAGACGAAGACGCACAAAAATTCCGTGATTATTTTGATTGGGAAGAGTCATTGAGCCGCATACCATCGCATCGATTATTAGCTATTTTGAGAGCCGAAACCGAAGGCTTTATCAAATCTAAAATCACCATTGACGATGATAAAGCATTGACGAAAATTGAAGACCGAATCATCCGCGCAAATAACGAAAGTACTGAACACATAAAAATGGCCATTCAGGATGCTTATAAACGATTGCTCCTACCTTCCCTTTCAAACGAAGCCCTTCAAAATGCCAAAATTAAAGCTGATGAAGCCGCCATTTCGGTATTTGCAAAAAACTTAAAACAATTGCTTTTGGGCTCCCCCTTAGGCGAAAAGCGAATTTTAGCCATCGATCCTGGATTTAGATCAGGATGTAAAGTGGTGTGTCTCGATGCTCAAGGCGGATTGCTTTACAACGAAACCATTTATCCGCATCCTCCAAAAAACGATACCCTTGGGGCGATGAAAAAAATAAGCTCGCTATCCGAAGCTTACCAAATTGAAGCTATTGCTATTGGTAATGGCACCGCATCTAGAGAAACAGAAGCGTTTATCAGAAAAATAAGGTTTAAAGACGACATTCAGGTTTTTGTAGTCAGTGAAGCTGGTGCGAGTATTTACTCGGCTTCAAAAATCGCACGTGATGAATTTCCCAATTATGATGTCACCGTTAGAGGATCGGTTTCCATTGGCAGACGACTTCAGGATCCCTTGGCAGAGTTGGTGAAAATTGACGCTAAGTCTATTGGTGTTGGACAATATCAGCATGATGTGGATCAAACAAAGCTTAAAAAAGAATTGGACGTCGTAGTGGAAAGTTGCGTGAATGCCGTTGGCGTTAACCTCAACACCGCCAGTGCAAGTTTGTTGAGTTATGTGTCTGGAATCGGGCCAAAATTAGCGGAGAATATTGTCAATTATCGCGACGAGCATGGCGCTTTTTCATCAAGAAAAGACATCCAAAAAGTGCCGCGCTTAGGGGCTAAAGCTTTTGAACAAGGTGCTGGATTTTTAAGGGTCAAATCGGCTAAAAACCCCTTGGATGATTCTGCTGTACATCCTGAAAGCTATTCCATAGTTGAAAAAATGGCAAAAGATTTGGGCAAGGAAGTGTCTGATTTAATCGGTAATACATCCGAACTTCAAAAACTCGATTTGAAAAAATATTGTACAGATACTGTTGGATTGCCTACACTTCAGGACATTATTAAAGAATTGGAAAAACCAGGATTGGACATTCGGGAGCAAGCCAAAGTTTTCACTTTCAACCAAAATATCAAAACGATCAACGATTTGGAAGAAGGTCAATTATTACCTGGAATTATTAACAACGTGACCAATTTTGGTGCGTTTGTAGATATCGGTATCAAAGAAAGTGGCCTGATCCATGTATCTAATTTATCGGATACTTTCGTTACGGATGTGAATGCCCATGTGGCCTTACATCAACAAGTGATCGTTAAGGTTTTGGACGTCGATATTCCGCGAAAGCGTATCCAACTAAAGTTGCAAAAATAACAACTTATTGCAGTTCCTTGCTTACAAGATACGTGGTATAACCTATAAACACCAACAAAAGGATTCCGGCTTCCCAGCGGTCTAAAGTTTTTTTCTTACCGGTAAACATGGCCACAAACAAAAACAAAGTCCCGCCCAATAAGAGGTAAATATCGGTATTGAACACCGTACTGAATGTAATTGGCCGCACAAGGGAACTCACCGAAAGGATCAGGAAAATGTTAAAAATATTGGAGCCAATAATATTTCCGATAGCAATATCACTATTTTTTTTCATGGCTGCCACTACTGAAGTCATCAATTCTGGCAAAGAAGTGCCGGCCGCAATAATGGTAAGTCCTATAATCTTCTCGCTCACCCCCAAATCGCTTGCGATAGAAACCGCATTGTCCACAATTAATTTTCCACCAATAACCAAACCGATCAAACCCAAAACAATCAATCCCCAAATTTTGTAGTTGGAGGCTTTAATGATTACAACCTCTTCAGTAGAGGGATCACTTTTCATTTGTTTATAAATATAAAATAAGAAAAGTAAAAACATTATGAGAAAGATTATCCCGTCAATTCTTGATAATCCCATATCAGAAAACAAATAGCCATTGGCTAGCACCAGAAAGACTACAGCCGCTAAAAATGAAATGGGAATTTCCTTCCAAACGGTTGAGGATTGTACAGCAATCGGAAAAATAAGACCCACAATACCTAAAATCATGAACAGATTAAAGTTATTGCTCCCGATGATATTACCCAGAACAATATCTGAATGGTTTTCAAAAGAAGCCACGGTATTTACTACCAATTCTGGAGCAGAAGTTCCAAAGGCTACAATGGTCAACCCAATGGCCAAATCTGGAATTCTATTCTTTTTTGCCAATAGCGTAGAACCATTGACCATCCAGTCTGCACCTTTTATTAAAAGGACAAAACCCACAATAATAAGAAAACCATCGAGCAACATAACCTATTTATTTATCATCAAAAGTAGCGGAAAAACTGACACGAAATAGGGTGTTATAATTATTTTATATAAAAAAACCATCCCTGTATTTCTTCCATTTTGAAGAAGTCAAAAGGTCGAAAAGAGATGGTTCTTTTTGCGTTTGCATTAGTTATGCCGCTACGACATTATTCTTGTTGTACTTATGTTTATTAATAAGTGCCAACCATTTTTCGGCGCGCGCCACCTCTTGGTTTTGAGAGAAATTATCGTCATTATTATATAACGTTATGGTCACCGGCGGTCTATTGGACACAAAAGTGAACTCTAATTCAAGACGCATCATTTCAGAATAGTGCTTATCACCATTTTTATAATCTTTATTTATTTTATTGATGACACATTTTCTGACATCATCCAACTCTACTTTTTCAAATTCAGAATCTGGTGTGTTCAAGTTGTTATGTAGTAATGTGTTTTCTTGGGCATCATAACCCAAGCAGTGATTATTCCAATATTCTACCTGCGATAGGTTAAGATTTTGTGCCTGGGCAATTTTTTGAAATGCTTTCTTCTTTTTAGAAACAGCACTTCTTTCAGCCATGATAAACCAGGCGAAAGGTACGATGACGATGAGTACGACGACTAACATCACCACATTTAATGAGATATCCATTGTTTTATGTTTTTAAATGATAATATAAACTTGAAGAGATGCGATTAGGCATCTTAGATTTTAAACGAGAAGAAAAATCAGTTTATGTAAAACAATGAAAAGGAAAAATAATGTCCTTGATAGTGAAGTTGACCACAATTTGTTGACCAATGGTGTAATAAGAAAGCGAATAGGACGATTGAGGAGTTGGGCTGCTATCTGGTTTACTTGGCTGAGTGAAGGTTTTTACTGGTGGCGTCTCATGGGTTGACGACTGGTTGACTTCAAAAACCGCATCCAAAAATAACGGACTATGATCATGGTCGTCCGTGGCAGAAATGTTGTCTACGGGTGTATATGACGCACTTGGCAATGTTCCTAGATCATTAGATCCGAACAACATCAACCATCCGAAAAGATAAAATATAATACCTTTTAAAGCGAACATCATCGTGTTTTTACATTACAAAGATAAGTTATAGGGATGTTAAAAAAATCAAAACCTCTGCAATTAATTTCACCGCAGAAAACAAGTATAAAAAAGAATACCTACGGTGCCCAATATAGTTATCTGTTTTTTATCCAATTTTTAGGATAGATTTTTATATTTTGCCACCTCGATCTTTGATAAGAGATCACCATCATCTCATTCCATTCCACAAGTTATTACTTATGCTTAAAATAGCGTTCCATCCTATTTACAACCATCCATTACCAGAAGGGCATCGGTTTCCAATGCTTAAATATGAATTGCTCCGAGACCAACTGTTATATGAAGGCACCTGTACCCGCAATAATTTTTTTGAGCCTACTTCGTTGGAGGATTCCTTTATTCTGAATGTTCATACTTCAGACTACTTTAACGATTTAAAAAACCTCACCTTAGATGCCAGGGCGGCACGTAAAATCGGATTTCCGCTAAGCGAAGAGTTGATCAAACGTGAAATCATTATTGCAGGCGGTACCGCAAAAGCGAGCGAATTCGCTATAAAAAACGGTATTTCTATGAATATTGCTGGAGGTACCCACCACGCCTATTCCAATCGAGGTGAAGGATTTTGTATGCTGAACGATCAGGCTATCGGCGCGCGCTATCTTCAGGAAAAAAAGTTAGCGGAAAAAATTTTAATTGTCGATTTAGACGTGCACCAAGGGAACGGCACTGCTGAAATATTCCATAATGATCCATCGGTTTTTACGTTTTCGATGCATGGAAAAAGCAATTATCCATTTAAAAAAGAAATCAGCGATTTGGATATTGCTCTAGAAGATGGTTGTGATGATGACACCTATCTTTCGATCTTAAAAGATAATTTACCCAAGTTGATCCAAACTGAAAACCCAGATTTCATCTATTTTTTATGTGGTGTCGATGTGATTGCTTCCGACAAGTTGGGAAGATTGGACCTATCCATAGAAGGTTGTAAAGAACGCGACCGTTATGTCCTACAAATCTGCAAGGATCATAAAATTCCCGTTATGTGCAGTATGGGCGGTGGTTATTCGCCAGAGATCAAAACTATTATTGACTCGCATGCCAACACGTTTCGATTGGCTCAAAGCATATTTTTCTGAAATTTCAATAAAAAAATTCCAAATCCCAATGGTTTGCATTGGAATTTGGAATTTGAATATTGAAATTGAATTTCTCCTATTTCCCTCCCAATAGCAGGAGTTCATTACAGAACACTTCTGTGATATAATGCTTCTTGCCATCTTTATCGTCCCATGAGCGGTTGGTCAATTTACCTTCAATGGCGATTTCTTTGCCTTTGGCCACATATTTTTCTACAATTTCTACCAGACCACCCCTTACTATAATGTTGTGCCAATAGGTGCGCTCCACTTTGGCGCCGTCTTTGTCTTTATAGCTGTCATCTGTAGCCATAGAGAATTTCGCCATTTTGTTTCCGTCAGGAAAGTTTACAATTTCAGGATCTTGTCCTAATCTTCCAATCAACTGTACTGTGTTTCTTAATGCGTTCATGATTTCTAAAATTTAAAGGTTAAACAGTTAATACTATTGAATATCGTTCGGTCAATTCAACATTACAAAGATGCAATGGCTTCCTAATGTTATTCGGTTGTTAACTAATTAAACTCGTTTGTAAATGATTGTAGTCGTTTGTAAACAGATAAAATTCACTTCAAAAAAACTATTTTAGAATAGACCGTTTGGTTGAAAAATAAGTACTTATCGCTAACTTTACTTGAAACTTAAAATATAATATTATGGCAGTAATTATGCATGTCGATTTTCCGCATAAGAATATTTGGGGAAAAGAAATGGCAATTCAAATGAAAGAACTTGCGGAAAGCATTAATAAGGAACCTGGTTTTATCTGGAAATTTTGGACAGAAAGCAAGAAAGACGACATGGCCGGAGGTGTTTATATGTTCGATTCTCGACAACATGCAGAGAACTATTTCAAAATGCATTCAGCAAGATTAAAGGAATTTGACTATTCAGATATCCGAGGAAATATTTTTGAAATAAATGATGAACTTTCCACCCTAAATAAAGCGCCTTTTTAATTGATTTGATTTTATAATTATATCTATCTTATTTTACGGGGATGTTGTTCCTTCGAGTCAAGAACACAGAATCATGAAATTGAAAGGTGCAACATCTATTCCACCCGCTTCAGCGCCTCAAATAGCAATTTGGCTTTCTTGCCTTCTATAGTGCCGCGATCAGAATATACTATAGTGCCCGCACTATTGATAACGAAATAGGACGGAAACGAACGCAAATCATAATGCTGATCAAAAATGGCATCACCTTGCAGGACCATGTAATTGATCTTTCCAGTTTTAACTGCCTGTCTGGTTTCCTCTAGATTATAATCAAAATTTACCGTGATGACTTTAATCTTGGTGCCAAATTCATTTTCTATTTCTTTGACTTTTGGAAGGGATGCCATACAATGGCTGCACGACGATGTCCAAGCTTCCAAAAAGATTGGGGACCCTTGAAAATCCTTCAACGACACTTTTTTACCATCCAAATCCAATAAGGTCCAGGCAGGGGCTTTAATATTGAGCATCGGCTCTTTTTTAATTCCGAAAACAGAAGAAACATAGCCCTCCTTCTCCTTATGTGTAAAGGTATCGTCATCCATAACCTCATTAAATACAAGCGCGTCATAGACTATTTCTTTTTTACCAGAACCGTCATTAGCTATTTCAAGTTTTAAAGGAATCTCCAATTTGGTGTCTAACCAAATTTTGTATTTATCAAAGCTATATATATAGGCTGTTCTATCATTAAAATCCGTTTGTTCAACATAGACCATGTCCTCTTTAAATTGATTCATGAGTTTCGTCGTCACCAATAGATTATCATCATCTCCCATATATGCCTCCAAATATCTTGGAATAGAGCGGTCTTTGGCATAATCAAAGATGGTAATTTTATTCTTTTTATCTTCTACCACAGCCAAAGAAGCGAGTTTATAAAAAATAGATATGTCTTGGTTCATTTCCTTGAAGAAAAACAGTTTTAAATGTGGCTCATAACCAACCTTCTTTAATTTATAAACGGTTTGGGTAGTTGGTTTGGAGGTATTGGATGTTGTGGATGTAAAACTTAAGGTCTCCCAAGTATTCAATTTCTCCAAAGTTTTGGCCAATACCTCATCTGGAGAGGCTATTTTCTCCTTTCCTTCACAGGAGAATAAACTAAGAGCGACGGATAATACAAGCACATATAATTTCATGAATCTCAAATTTTTAGCAAAAATGAAATTTACAGCCTTATTTACTATTAAAAAAACCTGAGCTTATTCTTTTGAAGAAATCAAAGAGGCTCCCCTACTTATACACTTCAAAACAGAGATGAAACATGACCTAATAAAAATGCAAAATCGCTGTTTAGAACTTTTATCCGACCCTTCTACGTGCGCTTCTAAAAACCTATAAGTTCTTTGGAGTCAAGGCATCCGTTTTAGATAAGCCAATAAAAACAAGCTTACTTTAAAGAACTTTTTATATATTTAAGAGAATTTAGCCATTGTGGACTGCAGAGCTTAATAGAGTTGTTAGGTTCATGAGTATAAACTAGAAACCCAGCTCCAAAACCGTCCGCATAGCTCGGGAAAGATTAAAAATAAAAACAGGGAATTATGAAATTAACCTCAAGAGAAACAGAAAAACTCATGCTCTTTTTGGCGGGTGAACTTGCTGAAAAAAGAAAAGCGAGGGGTTTAAAATTAAACTATCCGGAATCCATAGCTTTAATAAGCGCAAGACTTCATGAATTAGCCCGTGATGGTAAGAAAGTAGCAGAACTCATGCAATTAGGGGCCACTTTTCTTACCCGAGAAGACGTGATGGAAGGTGTTCCTGAAATGGTCAAAGACATTCAAATTGAAGCCACTTTTCCCGATGGAACCAAGTTGGTAACCGTAACCAATCCTATCCGTTAACAAAACTCAGAAACCATGATACCAGGAGAATATATTTTAAAAGAAGAGGACATTGTTTGTAATGCAAAACAGGAAAGTACCACTCTTAAAGTTATCAATACGGGAGATCGACCAGTACAGGTTGGGTCGCATTTTCATTTTTTTGAAGTCAATAAGGAAATTTCGTTCGATCGCGAAAAAGCCTTTGGAAAACGCATGGATATCCTATCGGGAACCGCAATACGCCTAGAGCCAGGAGAAGCTACTGAAGTACAATTAATAGATATTGGTGGAAACAGGAAGTTTTACGGCGCCAGTAATCTAACTCAAGGGGATACGACATCTAAAGAGAGCTTGGCAAAAGCCATGAAGAAAATGGAAGCAGAAAATTTTAAAAACATCAAATCATGAGTTTTAAAGTAAACAGAATAAAATACGCCAATAGTTACGGTCCTACCGTGGGTGATAAAGTACGCTTGGGAGATACTGAACTTTTTATTCAAATTGAAAACGATTTTAACAGTGACCATTATGGGGAAGAAAGCACGTTTGGTGGGGGTAAAAATGTTCGCGATGGGATGGCACAGTCGTCAACTAAAACTAGAAATGAAAATGTTCTTGACTTTGTAATCTTAAACGTCATTGTGCTTGATCATTGGGGAATTGTAAAAGGTGACTTAGGCATAAAGGACGGCAAAATTGTAGGTCTGGGTAAGGCTGGAAACCCAGACACCATGGACGGCATTTCAGAAAACATGATTATTGGTGCTTCTACAGAAGTGCATTCGGGAGCCGGTCATATATTAACTGCTGGCGCAATAGACACCCATGTTCATTTTATCAGCCCACAACAAGTTGAACATGCTTTATTTAGTGGAGTGACTACAATGATTGGTGGCGGATCTGGCCCTGCAGATGGCACCAGTGCAACTTTAGTGACCTCTGGCGCATGGCATATAGAAAAAATGATCCAAGCTACAGAGAACTTCCCTATGAACGTTGGTTTCTTTGGAAAAGGAAACTGTAGCACAACCGCACCATTAATAGAACAAATAGAGGCCGGAGCACTTGGATTAAAAGTTCATGAAGATTGGGGTGCCACCCCAGCCGTACTGGATGCCGCACTTACAGTTGCTGACAAATACGATATTCAAGTAGCCTTACACGCCGATAGCTTAAATGAAGCGGGGTTTTTAGAACACACGGTAAACGCCATTAATGGAAGAACGATTCATACTTTTCATACTGAAGGTGCGGGGGGTGGCCACGCCCCGGACATTATGAAAATTGCAGCGCATTCCTATGTGTTGCCAAGTTCCACAAACCCAACCATGCCTTACACGGTCAATACTATTGATGAACATTTGGACATGCTTATGGTAGCCCACCATTTAAAAAAATCCATCCCTGAAGATGTGGCATTCGCAGATTCAAGAATTAGAAAAGAAACTATGGCCGCTGAGGATGTTTTGCATGACTTGGGAGTGATCAGTATGATGAGTTCAGATTCTCAGGCTATGGGAAGGGTTGCCGAAGTTATTATTAGAACCTGGCAAACCGCCCATAAAAACAAGGTACAGCGTGGGTTTCTGGAAGAAGATAAAAAAATTGAAGCCGACAATTATAGAGCAAAAAGATATGTGGCAAAGTACACCATTAATCCAGCGCTAACCCATGGTATTTCTAAACATGTAGGCTCGGTTGAACCAGGTAAAATGGCCGACCTTGTATTATGGAAACCCGCTTTTTTTGGTGTTAAACCAGAAATGGTAATTAAAGGCGGCATGATCGCAGCCAGTAAAATGGGCGATCCTAACGCGGCTATCCCTACGCCACAACCTGTTTTAATGCGAAATATGTTCGCAACCTTAGGGACTGCCGTGCATAAAACTTCGGTAACCTTTGTTTCACAAGCAGGAATTGATAATAATATTGTGGAAAAATACGGTGTTAAAAAGAAATTAATAGCTGTAAAAGGCTGCAGAAGCATTGGCAAAAAGGATATGGTTCACAATAATGCTATGCCAAACATTGAAATCAATCCTGAGAATTATCAAGTAACCGTGGACGGAAAAGTCATTACCTGTGAGCCTCTAGATGTTGTTCCATTAGGTCAACTCTACTTTCTTTTTTAAGAGTGTAAATTCTTAAACTAAAACGATGATTTGTAAAGAAGTAATTGGTAATATAGATACATATCCTATAGGCAATAAAACTAAAGATCCACTCAACCTGCAATGGTTTGAGACTACTAAGCGCATTATGCGTAAACGGTCGGAAGGAAATCAAGAGGTTGTCATTAAATTTCTAAAGGAAGGGACACGACTCAAAGAAGGCGACATTGTTTATGAAGGCCCGGACAAAGTCGTAGTCGTAAATATTTTGGCTTGCGATGCCATACAAGTAACCCCAAGATCCATTTACGAAATGGGGACGGTTTGCTATGAAATAGGAAATAAACATTTGCCACTTTTCATTCAAGATGACCACGTGCTTATTCCCTATGAAAAACCGTTGGAACGCCTTCTAATGGCTACTGGGTATGAAGTCAAAAAAACCCATTGCAAATTGCTCAATATGCTAAAAGCCAATGTAGAACCTCACCAGCATGGAAGATCAGGAAGTTCACTCTTTTCTAAAATACTTGAACTAACCACTAAAGAGTAGCACAATTATGAGATACTGCTGCCTCAAAAAACATTTTTTTGGGCAGCAGATTATTTATAAGATAAAATGAAATGAATAAGAACACAACCAAACCTACAGCATTGGGTTCACTTATTGTTATACTCCATATTTCGGATCCCACATTGCCCATTGGCGGATTTTCGCATTCAAATGGTTTGGAAACATACGTTCAGCAGCATCTGGTAAGGAACGCTTCCACCACCCAAGAGTTTGTAGAAAGCATGCTGAAAAACAATTATAAGTACAATGATGGCTTAGCGGTAAAACTGGCTTTTGAATTCACTGAGCAAAACAACTTGGATGACCTCCTAAAATTAGACAACGAATGTCAAGCTTTGAAGGCCCCATTAGAGGTGCGCGAGGCCAGTGAGAAATTGGGTAATCGTCTCATAAAAATCTATGCAAAATTATTAGAGGAGCCATTTTTAAATGAAATCAATGATCTCATTGCAAAAAAGAAGATGCTGGGCCATTATTCTGTCGTGTATGGAAGCATTACGGCACTATTAAAAATAGATAAGGAGCAAGCTATCTGTGCGTTTCTTTATAATGCCGCCGTTGCTATGGTTACAAATGCGGTAAAGCTGGTTCCACTTGGCCAAACGGATGGTCAACAAATAATTTATAACGTTCAAGGCCTTATCGAAGATTTGACTTTAGAAATAATGAATGTCGAAAGAGACCTACATGGTGTTTGCAACACCGCCTTGGACATTAAGTGCATGCAACACGAACACCTCTATTCAAGATTATACATGTCCTAAAAAACTACAATTAAAGATACTATGGAAGAAAGAAAATATATAAAAATTGGCGTTGCAGGACCAGTAGGTACTGGAAAAACAGCTTTGATAGAAAAAATAACAAAAAGAATTGCAAAAGACTATAGCATTGGTGTGGTCACTAATGATATTTATACAAAAGAAGACGCTAAATATCTTGAAAAAAACTCCTCCCTGGATGCCAATAGAATTATTGGTGTGGAAACCGGTGGATGTCCTCATACTGCTATTAGAGAAGATGCCAGTATGAACCTTGAGGCAGTTGACGAAATTGTTAATAGACATCCAGAGGTGGAAATCATCTTTATTGAAAGTGGCGGCGATAATTTATCAGCTACGTTTAGTCCTGACCTTGCCGATGTCACCATTTTTGTAATTTCCGTAGCGGCAGGATCTGATATTCCTCGAAAAGGGGGTCCAGGCATCACGCGTTCAGATTTATTGGTCATCAATAAAAAAGATTTAGCTCCTTATGTCAATGCCGATTTAAAACTCATGGAAGATGATGCGCGCAGAATGCGAAACGGAGAACCTTTTGTCTTTACCAACCTGATGACTGATGAAGGCTTGGACAGCGTGATCCAATGGATAAAGCGCTACGCCTTGGTGGAGGAGCAAACTCAAGAACCGCAACTCCTTAGATAATGGAAAAATACAGTCTTAAAACTGGACTAAGAGAACAAACGATACTAAAAGACGTCTATTTTACGCCACCGTTTAACTTGGTTGAAGTTAGAGAAAATAAAAAAAATCCATTGTTAGAGATGATGGTGATGTCTTCATCACCTGGGATTTTAAACGATGACTTTTATGATATCAATATTGAAGTGATAGATGGCTCTTCATTGAATTTGCAGACCCAATCCTATCAGCGCATCTATGTTTCTGATAAAGGCACCAACCAACAGATGAATATTTCAGTAGGAGATCGCGCTTATTTTAGCCATGTACCCCATCCTGTGGTACCTCATAAAGGAGCCCGTTATACAGCTAAGAGCACCATTAATCTCAAAAAAAGCAGTACATTTTTGTGGAGCGACATATTAACCTGTGGACGGAAATTTATGGGAAAAGGAGAATTATTTCAGTTTAAAAAGCACCACGCCATTACAGAAATATATCAAGAGGATGTTCTGATTTTTAAGGACAACCTCTATATCGTTCCTGAAAAAATAAATCTGAAGGATTTTGGTCAATACGAAGAATACACCCACCAAGGAAGTTTATTCTTTATAGTTCCGGAAACTGATGTTACAGAACGCATGGTCCATATCTCCAACAGATTATCAAAAGAAGAGGGCATTAGTTACGGCATATCTAAGTTGTTAGATAATGCCTATATACTCAGAATCCTGGGAAATGAAGGCCAACAACTCTATAAATTATTTACCGAAATACGTTTAGCTGAAGATAAATTAATTAACCAGAGAGTAAGCATAAATTAAACAAATGGAAACAGAATTGAGCATTTTATTGTTTACGGCAGTTTCTGTAAGTGTATTGCACACCGTCTCAGGTCCGGATCACTACATTCCTTTCATAGCCATAGGGAAAACCAAAGGTTGGAAACTTCCAAAAATCGTCATGTGGACTATTATTTGTGGAACGGCACATGTTTTGGCTTCTGTATTAATTGCCTCAGGAGGTGCTGCATTAGGATTTTCCTTGAGCAAAATAGATGGCCTGAACGAAATTAGAGGTGGTTTGGCCAGTTGGGCCATCCTCATCTTTGGACTTCTCTATTTTCTGTACGGCCTTTATGGAGTCTATAAAGAGAAAAGACACAAACATTTTGATGTTTATGACGATGGTTCAGTTTATGTTTTTGAGCACGATCACAAACAAATGACCTATCCGTCCAATCGAAGAAAAGTGACACCATGGGTTCTTTTTTTAATTTTTTTACTGGGACCATGTGAAGTCCTATTTCCTTTGTTGACCTATCCAGCGGTTGAACAATCTACATTTAATATGTTTATTTTAATCACAACCTTCCTGTTCACCACCGTCTCAACAATGGTCTTGGTTGTGATATTAATTTATTACGGTTTTAATTTTATTAAAACCGAATGGTTAGAAAAATACGTGACCCCAATCTCAGGCCTCTCCATTGCCCTATGTGGAGTAGGAATGGTTTTTTTAGGATGGTAAATTTCATCTCTATTAAATAGTTTCCTTCTCCTTTCGTCGTGTATACCCTTTAATGGATGAGCACATGTTGCTTATCCTTTTTAAGGAATTCCATTTGGACTTGGCCTTTCAAATTTCCTATAAATTTTGGCGGGCTGTTAAATGTTAATAAAATACATCTTGATTATAAATATTTTTATATTTGAAGTATGTCCAAACTTCTAAGCTTCCTCTACCCTATTACAAAAAAAATTCAATCCGAGTTTAGCGGGACTTTGGAAATCACTTGGCACAACGGAAAAAAGCATCTCGACACCAAAAACGCAAATTACTCTTATGGTTCCCTTCAAAGAATTTTGAAGTTTGGATTGGACCACATTGATGTGAACAGAGTAAATTCGGTCTTGCTTTTAGGTCTGGGTGGTGGCAGTGTAGTTGAAACGCTCCGTCAAGATTTTTCCTATTCCAAAGATATCACCGCCGTGGATATTGATCCGACCATCATAGAAATTGCCAAGAATGAATTCAAGCTCAAAGAAGATGAGTATTTAAAAATCGTTTGTGCAGATGCCTTGGATTTCATGCAAATAAATAGCACTCAATTTGATTTGATCATCATCGACTTATTTATAGATACTGAGGTGCCAAAAGCATTTTTGGGAATTCCGTTTTGGAAGGACGTTCTTAAAGCCTCATCTACTAATGGCGCCATTTTATTTAACGCATCCTTAGCCAAATCAAAAAGCAATGCTTTAATTAAGGTTATCGAATTCTTAAAATCACGTATGTACCACACCGAAGTTTTTGAAAAAGTCAATGCGACCAATACCCTTATTTTATCAAAAGGATTATAAACCATTCAAAACGAAATATTTGTATCTTGTTCTTAAGTTAACTTCATAAATTATGAGCAAAGCGTGTTTAGAATGTGGAGAAAAAATTGTCGGGAGAGCCGATAAAAAATTCTGCAGTGATGCCTGTAGAAATTCCTATAACAACACCATCAACAAGGATGGGAAAAACCTGATCAGAAACACCAACAACAGATTGCGGAAAAACTATCGGATCTTGGAGGATTTAAATCCAGACCAAAAGACGAGGGTTTCGCGTGGAAAATTGATTGAAAAAGGATTTGATTTTAATTATTTCACAAGTATCTATACCACTAAAGCAGGCACGGTATATTACTTTGTATATGACCAAGGCTATTTACCTCTGGAAGGTGATTTTTATGCTTTGGTGAAGCGGGAGAGTTGATCAACTTCAGAAATTACTTCACCGTCGAATTCCAGTTTTGCCCTTTCATTTCCAAGGCCGCCTTTAAAACATCTTTCTGGCTGATTTGCCCGACCAACTTGCCATCTTCAAGAATTGGAAATCTGCGATGTTTGGATTCTAAAAAAATGCTGGCTGCATCAAAAACATTCATATTTCCGTCTAATGTATCCACGTTGGTCATCATGCGCTCACCAACTTTATCCTTTTCATTGGGCATATTGTAGTACCGGCTCTCACTGATATGTTTTAAGCAATCGCCTTCGGAAATTATCCCAACCAACTCATTCTTTTCGTTGACTACTGGACCGCCAGAAATTCTATGCTTGATCAAAATCTCAACAACTTCTATGATTTTTTGATCCGGCCTGAACGTAATCAAATCGCGCGTCATATAATCACTCACTCTGCACGACAACTGGTCGGTAACTTTTTGCTGTTGTCTTCGTGCGCCTTGGAAACTCTTGATAGCCATAATCTTATAATTTAGTGAACTTTAAATTTAACAAAAATTCATCATTTAACCTAACCCTCATTTACACGAAAATAATTTTGTAGATTTAACATCCAACCAAACCCGTTTCTTATGCTCAAAAAAGCACTTGCTGTCGCCTTAATTATTTTAGCGATTTATTGGAGTTATTTCGCTTTACTGCCGACTAAAATTTCCGATTTAAATACCAAACCCACCGCTTTTTCCTCTGAACGTGCTCTTGTTCATCTAAAAAACATATCTGAAAAACCACACTATGTGGGATCTGAAGAACATGAAGTGGTCAAAAACTATCTCGTCAAAGCGTTGAACGATTTAGGTCTAGAAACTCAAATTCAAGAAGGGTATAGCCAAAATAAGAAATGGGGAAGCATTGTCAAACCTAAAAACATATTAACGCGCATAAAGGGCAGGGACAATTCCAAAGCCTTGATGCTGCTCACACATTACGATAGCAAATCGCACGCGTCCTATGGGGCAAGTGATGCGGGTTCTGGTGTGGTCACTATTTTAGAAGGCATCCGCGCATTTTTGAGCGAGGGAAAAACACCTAAAAACGATATCATCATCCTTTTCTCTGACGCCGAAGAATTAGGATTGAATGGCGCCGATATTTTCGTCAATCAGCACCCATGGGCAAAAGACGTAGGTCTTGTCCTAAATTTTGAAGCGCGTGGAAGCGGAGGCCCGAGCTATATGTTGATTGAAACCAACGGCGGCAATCAAAACCTGATCAATGGTTTTATAGCAGCAAATCCTGATTACCCTGTAGCCAATTCCCTGGCCTATAGCATCTATAAAATGTTGCCCAACGATACGGATCTCACCTATTTCCGGGAAGATGGCGATATAGATGGCTTGAATTTTGCCTTTATTGATGATCATTTTGATTACCATACCGCTTTAGACTCTTACGACCGATTGGACAGAAACACTCTCGAACATCAAGGCAGTTATTTCATGCCACTACTCGCGTATTTCTCAGAAGCCGACCTCAGCAGTTTAAAAAGTGATAAAGATTCGGTCTATTTTAATGTCCCACTTTTCAAAATGATCAGTTATTCCAATTCCTGGATAGTACCGATGCTCATTTTTGCAATCCTCATATTTCTTGCCTTAGTATTTTATGGCATTAAAAAGAGACGCTTAAATTCCAAACACATGGCTTTGGCTTTCCTTCCAGGGATAGCTGCCTTACTCATCAACGGCATTATAGGCTATTTTGGATGGAAATTACTTCTGGTCATCTATCCGCAATACGTAGAAATCCTTCATGGCTTTCCTTACAATGGGCACCTTTATATCTGGGCTTTTGCATTGTTGTCCACAGCCGTATGCATGTGGCTTTACAACAAAGTTTATAAACCGGAAAACACTGCAAGTTTAGCGGTTCCGCCATTGATATTATGGCTCATAATTTGCGCCGTTGTAGCATTTAAACTTGAAGGTGCCAGTTTTTTTATCATTCCTGTGTATTTTGGATTGATCAGTCTTTTTGTTTTGATCCGGCAAAAACGTCCCGACATTCTGTTGATGACTTTTTTGCACTTTCCGCTTTTAATGATCATGTCGCCATTTATCAAAATGTTCCCGGTAGGGTTGGGACTAAAAACCATTATCGCTTCAACACTTTTGATCTCCATTATGTTTTCTCTATGTATTACGGTTTTTGGATTTTCACGCTACAAAAACCGATGGGCTTACATTCTTTTTATCGCTGCTTTCGGATTCTTTATTGCCGCACATACAACATCAGATTTTAATGAAGAACGTCCAAAGCCAAACAGTCTTGTTTATTTGTATGACGCCGATAAAGACACGGCACTTTGGGCAACCTATGACCAAACTCTAGATGATTGGACCAAAGCCTACCTAACGGATGAGCCAGACGTTTTTGACGTTTCCAATATCAGCTTTGACAGTAAATATGGGACAAAGTTATCTTACAGTAAAAAAGCCGATCTCAAGCCTCTTAAAAAACCTTACGTGGACAAGCAGAAGGATACGATTATTGGTGATGTGAGACATCTTCAAATTTTCGTTTCCCCACAACGCGCCGTAAACACTTTAGAGTTTTATTCCGATGATTCGAACAAATTCCTAAGCTTTAATATCAACGGATTGGAAATCGCAAAAAACAAAGATGAGACGCATGTTTTTACCCATCGCATTAAAAATAGATTGTTCAGTTATGTGGTTACCGATCATAAAAACATAGAACTGAACTTTAGTGTTCCTGCATCCCAAAAAACAACTTTCGACATTTTTGAGGTTTCTTTCGATTTGATCGATAATGATTTGTTTAAAATTCCAAAACGTCCAAAAACAATGATTTCGAAACCATTTGTTTTAAATGACGCTATAATCATTAAGAAAACTATATCGGTTGAATAAACATATCAGCATTATTGGTTGTGGTTGGTTAGGATTGCCGCTTGCCACGGAGCTGCTTAAAAGTGGCCATTTCGTAAAAGGATCAACAACTTCTGTGGACAAAGTGGCCCTTTTGAAAAATGCAGGCATCCGTCCGTTCCTGATTTCTATTTCTGACGTTGGCATCACAGGACCCATAGAAGAATTTTTGAAAGACAGCGAGATTCTTGTCATCAACATTCCTCCAGGTCTAAGAAAAAATCCCGATGCAAATTTTGTAAAACAGATGGATTTTCTTTGTAAGCACATTGAAACTTCCACCGTTAAACAGGTGCTTTATGTGAGTTCAACTTCGGTATATGAAGACGTTGCAAAACTGTCCTTTATTACAGAGGAAAGTCCAACAGATGGTCAATCGGCAGCTGCAAAACAACTCATCGCTGCCGAACAGATTTTTAAAACCAATCCTAATTTTGAAACAACAATTTTGAGGTTTGCCGGTCTGATTGGCGATGATCGTAATCCCGCAAAATTTCTGTCTGGAAAGAATAACATTAAAGATCCTGAAGGTCCTGTCAATTTAATCCATCAAAAAGATGCTATTGGCCTTATTAAAGCCATCATCAACAACCAACATTGGAACACCGATTTTAATGCTGCGTCTCCACAACACCCAACAAGAAAAGCGTATTACACCTCACTTTGTATAATTGAAAACTTACCCATTCCGCAATTTGAGGATTCAGGACCAAGTCTCGGAAAAATCATTTCCAGCGAGAAAGTAGAGCGGATTTTGAAATATGGCTTTCAGCACCATCTGTAACAATTAATAAGCTTTTAAGAGTTTATTTTATTAATTTTTATAGATTTGGCGCAATTAACTAAATAACCGCCTGATTTAAAGGCACGAATATCTAATTTGAAAATGAAAAAACTAATACTACTTGTGGTTGTGATGAGTTCTTTAAACGTCGCTGCCCAAACAAAGACAGAACTTCAAAAGCACTTTGAAAAGTACTACCAACAAATGAAAAAGCAAGGTGATGTTCAAGGTGTCATCAATGCAATGACCCACTTGGATGTTATGGCACCTAGCCAAGCGAGAAAAGATACTCTGGCTTATATTTATGTTTCTGAAGGCCGAAACATGGAAGCGCTCAACACTATTGGTATCGAATCAAGTGGTACAGATTCTGACTTGAATACTGAAATTAAGGCTATTGCATTAAACGCTTTGGGCGAACGTGCACGGGCTTTGGAATTTTATCAAAAACTATATAAAAAACAAGCCAGCCCAGTATTGGCCTATGAAATAGCTGATTTGCTATTGCAAACAGGTGATCTAGCCGGAGCCCAAGAAAAAGTTGAATACGGTTTGGCAAATGTAACGGATGAAATGAGACGCACGTTTTATGAAACACAGCAACCTTATCAAACGTCTCTCAGAGCCGGATTTCTCTATTTAAAAGCCATTCTCACCTATACCCAAGATAAGGACGCCAATCAGGAAGTTGCTATAGCCACTCTCAATCGTGCTCTTGCCATTGACCCTAATTTCAATTTGGCAAGAATCAGTAAGGAAGCATTACTATCCCGCAAGAAAGGGGAAGATTAACACCCTTTTAAGCCAGTTTAAAACACCTTTAAATAAAAAAGCAGCCTCATCTAGAAGCTGCTTTTTTGTTTATAATCGTATTCAGAATACTACCAAATTCTCACACGTTTTTCAGGTGCCAAATACATGGGATCACCTTCCTTAATATCAAAAGCTTCATAAAACGCATCAATGTTTTTTAAAGGCTGCGTCGCTCTTTGAATTCCTGGGGAATGCGGATCTGTTTTGATTTGGGTTCTTAAAGCATCTTCTCGAGATAAAGTTCTCCAAACTGTAGCCCAACTCATGAAGAAACGTTGTTCTGGAGTAAATCCGTCAATATTTTCAGGACGTCCATGTTTCTTAAAGTGTAATTGTAACCCATCATAAGCCCCAAGCACACCACCAAGGTCACCAATATTTTCACCTAAAGTAAATTTACCATTGATAAAAACACTGTCCAGGACCTCAATACCGCTGTACTGTTCGGCCAAGGCATCGGCACGTTTGGTAAACTCTTCCAAATCATGTTCTGTCCACCAATTTTTCAAATTCCCGTCGCCATCAAATCGAGCGCCGGAATCATCAAAAGCATGAGATATCTCATGTCCGATTACCGCACCAATACCGCCATAATTCACGGCAGCATCAGCAGTATAATTGTAAAAAGGAGGTTGTAAAATAGCGGCTGGAAATACAATCTCGTTGTTACGCGGATTGAAATAAGCATTCACCGTTTGTGGTGCCATTCCCCATCGCTTTCTATCCACTGGCTCATTGATTTCTGAGAAATTTTTCTCTCTTGCCCATTTACTAACAGCCCTCATATTCTCAGCGTAAGTGTTGCCTTCTTTTATTTGAAGATTTGAATAATCTTCCCACTCATCAGGATAGGCAATCTTAACCGTGAATTTATCCAACTTTTCAATTGCTTTTTCCTTGGTTTCTTCAGTCATCCAATCCAATTTCTTAATTCTATTTTGGAAGGCTTCAATAACGTCAGCAATCATCTCTTCAGCTTTAGCTTTAGCTTCTGGTGGAAACTTAGCTTCTACGTACAATTTCCCGATAGCTTCACCAATAGAACCATCAACGGTTCCTAAGGCGCGCTCCTCGGCTGGACGTTGTTTTTGTACACCATTAAGGGTCTTTGCATAAAAATCCCAATTGGCTTTTTCGATTTCGGTAGATAAATAATTTGCAGACCCATTAAGCGTATTCCAAACCATTAAAGTTTTAATATCTTCAATAGGGGTTTGTTTTAGGAATTTTTGCAATGAGGCCATATATTTTGGTTGCATGATATTTAAAGTATCGATCTTTTTATCGATGCCTAAATCGTCAACCAATTTTTGCCAATCTAAGGCCGGTGTCATTTTTTGAAGGTCAGAAAAAGCTACTGGATTGTTATAATTCCGTGCATCTCTCATGGCTACTTTATCCAATCTTGGCTCAGCCAATTTTGTTTCCATTGCCAATATTTTTTTAGCAGCAGCTTGTGCTTTTGCTTCATCATAATCGATAAACTGAAGCATTCTGGCAATATGATCAACATATTGTTGTCGGATCTCTTTTGATTTGGCATCTTGGTCCAAATAGTAATCTCTTTGCAATCCAAGACCACCTGGATAGATCCAAGCCATATTCATGCTACTGTTATTAAGATTTGGTGACGCCCCAAGACCTGCAAAAGGTGCTCCTACCCCATCAACAGTGGCGTAAACCGTTTGCATGTCATTCAGGTTTTTGATGCCTTCAATAGCTTCCAATAATGGTTTGATGGGTTCAATACCCGCCTCGTTTCTCGCTACGGAGTCCAACTCACTTTGAAAAAGCAACAAGGCTTTCTTTTGGTCGGTACCGTCGGCATAAGTGCCTAATTCATGAGCATTTCTTACAATGTCCAGAACGTCTTGACGAGTTTCTTTTCTCAGAACTCCAAAACCACCCCAGCGGGTTTCATCATCAGGAATGGTGGTGTTTTTTGCCCAGTTCCCGTTGACATAATTGTAGAAATCGTCTTTTGGACTCACAGTGGTGTCCATATTTTCAAGTACGATTCCAGGAATTTTTTTTTCTGCCATGACGGTCTCCTTTTTAGGTTCTTCTTTACAACCAACAATGGTTATAAAGACTAAACCGGTAGTTGCCAATGCATACTTAAGATTGGTTTTCATAGTGTTTAAATATTTAATTTGACTAAAATTAGTTATTAATAGGAAGCTTGTTCATCGTAATTGTTACATCTTAACAAAATATTAAGAAAAACCGGTAGATTGTAAAAAAGTCCAAACTCAAATTCCAAATTCCAAGTTTCTCGTTTCTGTTGTTTCTTGATTAAAGTTTCCAACTTCCGAAAAAGCTGTGGACGGACAGACCGGTTTCTTAAGCGGCGCGCATTCATTAACTTTGGCCAGCCTGAGTTGCTCCAAACCTCGGAACTGCACAATCACCATTAATTTCCAATCCCTAATGCCTAATGCCCCACCAACAACATATCAGCTACTCTGGTCTCACGGGCAATTGAATCTGCTGTGCTTCCTTTTCAAACTTTTTATTTATTTGAAGTATGAGATTGACATTTGCTACCAGCAATTCCTTAATGCTTTCCATAAGATCTTTTTTCTTAATATTATCTAGATTGGCAAGGTCTTGTAGCCTTAACAATGTGGTTTCCAAAACGGTCATGCGCGAACGAATTGCCGGTGTTGTCACTGCAGGAGGTTGTTCTGCCTTCAATTCTAAAATGAACTCCTCCATGATTTTTTTCTCGACCTTAAAAAAAGTGAGATTCCCGTTTTTTAGAAGATCAATTTGCTCTTGTAGATCCTGAAATTTCTGCCAATCCAACACAGCCTGCTGGCTATCTGCACTTAATATATAATCTGTATAGTTTAATTTTGCAATATCCTCTGCGGTAATAACATAGGCCTTCTCCTGATTTTCAATAGCCGTTGGGTCAACTTTTGGTTCAGATTTACAGCCTATAAAAATTAAAACACTTAGTAAAAAGAGTTGTTTCATACCACAAGGAAATTTTTAAAATAGATGATTAGAGTTCAAATATAATTAAACTAAAGGGATCTGCATTTATTGTTAATTCAATCCTTAATTCAACCAATAGTGTTTTTTTCGAGATAAATCAGTTGTAATGGCACCACCATTGACGGACATTTTTTATCTTGCCTCACCGTTTCAAATATGTTTATGAGATCATCTAACAGAAAAATTACTTTTAAGGTGCTTTTCGGATATATCGCTCTTGGAGTTTTAGCAGCAATTTCCGGGTGGTTGGTCTTTACTGAATTGGGAAATTTTACCGCAACCCAAACTGACGATTTAAAGGAGCGCCATAAACTCATCAAAATAAGTGGCCTGGTAGCGGATATCTATGAGAACGAAAGTTTGGCGCGAGCGGCACTTCAGCTCAATACTACGGAAAAATTCAACGCCTATATTTCTCAAAATGACAGCCTGATTACGACTATCGACACCTTGCGTGTTTTGGTAAATAACGAATATCAGAAGGCACTACTGGACAGTGTCAAAGTTATTTTTGATAAAAAGCAGCAAGATCTCAACGAATTGCGACGGCTTAAAGACAATAACACCTCCGAAAAATCGATTGAACAGACCATCAATAAACTTAAAACCATTGATCCTATTCTAGGAAAATTGACTTTAGAGGATTATGTGGAAAACCCAACGGAAGTCAATCCGAAAGTAAAAGAGATTTTGGAAGGTTGGATTCAATTTTCAAACGAATCTAAAGCAAAAGATTCCGTGAGTAAGGTAGATCAAAAGCAGATAGATTCAATCGTTACAACGTCACGGAACATGCTCCGCAAAATTCAGCAGGAAGTTGCTTTGCAGAGACAATCGTTGATGGTTAAAGAACGCGAATTAGTTGAAAACGATTTAAATACCTCACGGCAATTACGCAATTTACTGCGCACTCTAGAACGTGAGATGGTGGCCTCTTCCCAAAGCATCATAGCCCAACGTCAAAAAGCTTTAGATCGTGGCACCAGCATTATATATTTGGCCGCCATCATCAGTTTTATCTTAGTAGTCATCTTCTCCATCCTTATTTTGAACGATTTTTGGAAAAGCCAGGAATATCGTGATGAACTCGAAAAATCAAATGCCTATACCAATTCGCTCTTAAAAAGCAGGGAGCAATTGATCAATATGGTGAGCCATGATTTAAGATCGCCATTGAGCACCATTTCAGGCTATAGCGCATTGCTGCAAAAAACTGCCCAAAACACAAGAGAAGGTAATTATCTGGACCATATTAAAAATGCCTCCACTTACATGAGCCAATTGGTCGATGATCTTCTGGAGTTTTCAAAATTGGAAGATGGCCATATCACCATAGAAAGTATCCCTTTTAATCTTAAAACTGTTTTAGACGAAACCAGCACCAACATCAAAGCAATATATTCCGACAAACCTATTGCACTGCTTGTCAAACATGACCCAGCATTGGACATCACTATTGTTTCTGATCCTTTTAGAATTAAGCAGGTACTTTATAACCTCATCGGAAATGCATACAAATTTACCGAAGAAGGCAGCATTAGCATAACTACCAAACTACATTCAACAAACAATAAGTACAGCGTAAGCATTACCATTACTGATACTGGAATTGGGATTAGCAAAGAAAAACAAAAGGATATCTTTAATGCCTTCACCCAAGTCAATCAAAGCAGTAACACCAAGCATTCTGGTTTTGGCCTTGGGTTGGCCATTTCAAAAAAATTAGTCAATTTATTAAAAGGCAGATTGACCTTGAACAGCATCCCAGGAAAAGGGAGCACTTTTGAAATTTCGTTCCCGATAAAGCTTTCTTACGAAGAAGTGGAAGAAAAACCAAACATCCCAGAAGCCTCCCATTTTAAACTAAAAGCAATTGTTGTGGACGATGATGCGTCCCTACGACAGCTTATCGCAGATATATTAGAACAGCATCAAGTGGTCACCTATACTTTTGAAGATGCCAAAGCTGCTCTTTCGGCTTTGAAAGATCTGACCTTCGATTTCATCATAACAGACATTCAATTGCCAAAAATGAATGGCTTCCATTTTATGGAAACCGTCAAACAATTGCCGTTTTATAAGCAACAGCCCATTATTGCAATGACCGGAAGAATGGATATCAATACCGAAAACTATATTGACAGCGGGTTTTCAAAAGTGGTTTATAAACCTTTTGAGGCCCATATTTGGTTTGATATTTTAAGTGAGCTTTTTCCCGAGAGCATTACAAAACCCGAAGAAGATATCAAAAAGACGACTTATCGTTCGGACTATTTTGACACGAATTCCATCGCTGGTTTCTTAAATTATGACGAAGAAGCCCTTAAATCGTTGTTGGAAATATTCTTAAAGGACACCAAAAAACATATGTCCGAATTAAGACAGGCACAACAACAAAATGACCTTAAAACCATTAACAATCTGAGCCACAGAATGCTGACCATGTTCAAGCAATTAAACGCGAAAACGGTCGTTCCACATTTAGAAGTTTTAGAACATATATCCGTGGTGGATCATCAAATTCTGGACACTTTGGAAATAGAGCTCAAGGCTTTTTACGAAGACATGCAAGCGTACATTACTCCAAATTATACTCCTTAAGTTTATTATAAAGCGTTTTTCTTGAGAAATTAAGAAGTTTTGCCGCTTTGGTTTTATTGTTATTGGCTTCCTGCAGAACTTTTACAATCAAATCCTTTTCGTTGGACTTGGCAGAAAAGGAGGGTGACGCAGCCTCTTTTGAGGGCGCAACAGACAATTCAGGAGGCAGTACTTCTTTTTGGATTACCTCTCCGGTAGTTAATAAGGTAGCGCGCTTGATGACGTTGGAAAGCTCTCGTAAATTGCCTGGCCAGGTATAATTTTGGAATATTTTCAACACTTCAGAAGAAAATCCGATGATGGATTTATTCAACTGTTGATTGGCATTCTCCAAAAAGAAATCGGCATAAAGGATCAAATCATCTCTACGCTCTTGCAAGTTGGGTACTTTTATAAAAAATTCATTTAACCGGTGATAAAGATCTTCTCTAAAATCGCCGTCCTCAACAGCTTGCAACAAATCTTCATTGGTGGCGGTCAACAAGCGGATGTCCACTTCAATTTCTTCATTGCTACCAATAGGTTTAACCCGCCTCTCTTGAAGGGCCCGAAGCAATTGTATTTGATTTTCATAAGATAAATTCCCTACCTCGTCCAAAAACAGTGTGCCACCGTTTGCCGCTTCAAAATGACCAATCTTATCATTGATAGCGCCAGTAAAGGAGCCTTTTTTATGTCCAAAAAACTCACTAGACGCAATTTCCTTCGGAATAGCGCCGCAATCCACCGCAATAAATGGTTGGTTTTTTCTTGAACTTTTTAAATGAATGGCCTTGGCGACTACCTCTTTACCCGTGCCACTTTCACCAGAAATCAACACGGACATGCTGGTAGGCGCGACAAGGTTAATATGATCATATAATACTTTGGACGCAGCGCTAATGCCCGATACAAAGCCAGGGGCCGCCGCAGACGGAGCTTTTGGCACTGAACCCGTTTCTTGTTTTGGTTTTTTAATTTCCTGCTTCTCCTTAAGTGCATTTTTGACCACTTGCAAAACTTCTTCAGGATTAAATGGTTTGGAAATATAATCAAAAGCACCTTCCTTCATTGCCTTAACTGCTGTGGATACTTCGGCATAACCTGTCATCAACACTACCGGAACAGAGGCATCTTTGGCTTTAATATGGTTCAATAGAGCAATTCCATCACCATCAGGAAGTCTAAGATCTGCAAACACCAAATCAAAAGAAGTATGCTTCACCTTATTTTTGGCATCTTCAAGCGTATAAGATAATGTCACCGAATGCTGGTGACGCTCCAAAAAACGTCGTAACATCTCAGAAAAACTCACATCATCTTCAACCAAAAGAATGGCACTCATAGTTTATTCGTTTTTACAAAAATATCAAGTTAAACTCAGTAAACCATTTAAAAAAAACATAAAAAAAAGGACGCTTCCTTAAAAACGTCCTTTTCCAGCTTAAATAAGTGATGAATCCTTACTCTTTTTCAATCCAGTTTCCATCCTTATCAGCATATACTGTTGATGCCGCTCCATCCACAGTAATATTTAATTTATATTCTTGCTTATCATTTACATAAGCCTTATCAAGAGTGGCGGTCTGAAAATCTTCTGCCAACGCATCTTTCACAGCTTGTGGAAGTGCTTCAGCTTCAATTTCTTTAAATTCTTCTTGAGCTACCAATTCAATTTTAGGGGTTGCGTTCATAGGAAATGCAGATGTTGCATACGTTGATAATCCTCCTAAAACGATTGCTACTGTTAAAACTACTTTTTTCATAATGTTATGTTTTTAATAATTTATTTTAAATGTTGTGGTATTACTATCCTAAGTTTTGCAACCTATTCTTTTATGATCCAGACGCCATCTTTATCGGCATAAACAGATGAAGTTGCGCCGTCTACAGTAATATCCAATTTATATTCTTCCTTATCGTTCACATAAGCTTTATCAAGTGTAGCCGATGGAAAATCTTTTGCCAAGGCATCTTTCACTGCTTGTGGAAGTGTTTCAGCGTCGATTTCTTTAAATTCTTCTTGTGCTACTATTTCAATTTTATGTGTTGCGTTCATAGGAAATGCAGATGTTGCATACGTTGATAATCCTCCTAAAACGATTGCTACTGTTAAAACTACTTTTTTCATAATATTTTATTTTTATGATTTATTAATTTGTATTAAAATGATGCATTATTTTAATAACGAAACCCTTATTCTTTTTCTATCCAGTTTCCGTCCTTATCAGCAAATACTGTTAAAGTTTCTCCATCCATCGTAAGATCCAGTTTATATTCAAGCTCTTGTTTTTCACCTACATAAGCTTTGTCTATAGTGGCGGTTGGAAAATCTTTAGCCAAGGCATCCTTCACAGCTTGTGGAAGTGCTTCCGCTTTGATCTCTTTATATTCTTCCTGAGCGATAAGCTCAATTTGAGGAGTTTGGCTCATTGCAAATGCTGAAGTCGCGAATGTTGATAATCCTCCTAATACGACTGCTACTGTTAAAACTATCTTTTTCATAATATTTATTTTAAGTGTTGTTTGTAATTCTGTTGTGCTACTGTTCTAATAAGAAATAAACATGCCATGGAACCGAAGACCACGTTTCATACCTATAAACAATTGCTATACAATGCATTACACTTAATTCATGTTTTTGACGTTTTTATTCAAGGTGTGTAATTCCGAATCTGAAGATCACATTTTGTGTAAATTTTACCCAATTCTCCCTTTAATAGCGGATTTTTTGTTTTTGTGCGAAATAGTTAAAGGGGAAATTCATTCCATTAAACATCCTATTCTTCCTAAAAAAACTTTGTACTTTTGCGATTAAATCAAACAACAATGTCTCAAAAGATTCTCATTATTGGAGCATGTGGTCAAATTGGCTCCGAATTAACCTATAAGTTACGGAGTATTCATGGCGATGAAAATGTGATCGCATCTGACATCGGTTATAACAATCTTGACGTGGTCAATTCCGGTCTTTTTGAAATTGTTGATGCACAAGATTATGGCTCGATTCTACACTGTGTAGAAAAATACCGAATTGATACCATTTATTTAATGGCCGCTATGTTGAGTGCCACCGGAGAAAAATTTCCGATGAAAGCATGGGATTTAAATATGAGCTCGTTATTTCATGTTTTAAATCTCGCAAAGGCCAAATTTATCGAGAAAATATTCTGGCCTTCAAGTATTGCGGTTTTTGGTCCTACAACACCTAAACATGACACACCCCAACATACAGTTATGGCTCCTACAACGGTTTATGGCATTACCAAACAAGTTGGCGAACGCTGGTGCGAGTATTATTTTGATAAGTATGGGGTGGACGTGCGCAGTATTCGCTATCCAGGAATTATCAGTTGGAAAACAATGCCTGGCGGTGGCACGACAGATTATGCCGTGGAAATTTACCACAGAGCCATTACTGATGGTCATTATTCAAGTTTCCTGTCTGAAGACACAGAACTACCTATGATGTTTATGGATGATGCCATAGATGCCACCATTCAAATTATGGATGCGCCGGCCAATCAATTGACCATAAGATCTTCATATAATTTGGCGGCCATGAGTTTTACACCTAAAGATATTGCGGCTGAAATCCAGAATCATATTAAAGATTTCATTATTACCTATAATCCTGATTTTAGACAACAAATTGCCGATTCTTGGCCAAAATCAATTGATGACAGCGTTGCACGAACCGACTGGGGCTGGCAACATAAATTTGATCTCAAGAAAATGAGCGAGGAAATGTTGACTAAGTTAGGTGAAAAGTATGCGATTTCCGAAAGTTAGATTTGAGGCTTGAGGTATTAGGGCTTAGCGCTGAGAGCGTGAAATCGCGAATGTTGATTAACGATTAACTATTATGGAATGCTGATTTCTGAATAGTAAAACTCTGAAGCCTGAACTTTGAAAATAATCTAACAAAAATAAATTAGCCTTAACATCTCTTTATATAGCCCATTATATCCCTTTATAAAGTTCCGTATTAATTAAAATCGCAGAAGCTCAGAGGCAGATGGCGTTTAAAAATAAGAGAGAATTGAAATGACGATTAAATCTTATTTTTGTTGGTAATGGAGTGGTCTTTTTTTAATCATTGAACTCAATTTTTCCTTGGTATACCTATTTGATTTCGAACCTTTAATTCGTGCATTAACAATTTTTAAGAGAACCGAGCTTCAATGTTAATCCTATCCCAAATAAGATTTCTTTAAGATAAAAGTGAGGCATGGGTTTGTAACTTAGTGAGGAACTTAAAAATTATAAACTCATGAAAACCTCATTAGAAAAAGCTAGAGAACAAACACATAAAGATACCGTCAACGTTTTACAAGGTATCATAGAAAAGAATTATGATGCTGAAAAAGGCTATAAAAAAGCGATGCAGGATGCAAAAAATCCAGCGTTAAAAAACTTTTTAAAACAGCAGGCTTTACAACGCAGCACTTTTGCGACAGCAATTGATAAAGAGCTACGCGATTTGGGGGAAGCTCCCAAAGAAAGTGGCAGTGTCACCGGAAGTTTACACCGTGCGTGGATTGACATTAAGAGCTCTGTCGCCGGAAACGACGATGAAGCTGTTCTGGAAGAAGTGATTCGCGGAGAAAAAGCGAGTGTTGAAGAGTATGAAGAGGTGATGAAGAATAATACCTTGGCACCTCATATCAACAGTGTGCTGCAATCACAGTTAAGAGATATCCAAGGCACGCTCAACCGCGTAAGAACGCTTGAAGATATTGCGTAATTTAGATTGATAAAAATTACAACAATAAAAGACCTCCGTATAAGGAGGTTTTTTTTGTTTCAATTTGGATTTAAACCACCACCAATCCTTACCAGCTTCCGCCACCCCCGCCGCCAAATCCACCGCCCGATGAACCTCCACCTCCAGACGAGCCACTGCTGCTTGGCGAACTGACCATGGTGGACTTTGCGGACGACATCGTATTTGCAAACGAATTGGAAAAACGGTTCATGGTTAATGGCATTGTTGAAGATGAACTATACCATTGTGGTGGTGGTATGTTTAACGCATCAAACTTATTTGCCCATTTATCAAACAGTCCAAAGGCCAGTGCATAACCCATGGTGGTTTCAAAATAGGAAGGGTCTTCTGCAATCAGCATTTTTAATTTATTTAGTTCAGCAACTTTTATGAACTGTTTGAAACCTTTCAATTCAGAAAAAGCAGTATTCCCTTTCGTGTTCTTTTTTATCATGTGCTTGTTCATAAAGAGCAAGAATGCACTTATAATAATCAGGGCAATTACTGCAACAAAGCCCCAAACATATAACATTAGAGGTGCCAAGGCCAGAGCCAACAAAACAAGCATCACATAAGTTACAATCTGTACCCTTCTGGCTTGCGAATCATAATAGGGTTTGGCGGCTTTTTTTAATGTACCGCGCGCACTGCTCATGGTGGTATAAAATTTGTTTTTTAAGCTACTGATGAGAACTTCCGTAGTATTTTGAATGATGGACCTACCAAACAGCCCCTCAAAAATGGTCTTTTCATAGCTGGAAGCGTCGTCAGGCAAAGGTTTTAGAGCTATTAACTTGGTATCAGCAGATGAAAACCAGCCTTTTTTTGGAATCTCTTCTATTCTTAAAATCCCTTTGGAACCCCAATATGGAATCAAGGAAATCAGATCTGAGATATCATCGGCATCATTGATCAAGAAGCCCGCCATGGCAGGATCCATGCCGTCCGGTGGAAAATAACTTGTAATGCTGATCACTTTATCATCCTTACCAAAACGCAACCAAATCATATAAAAACCTCCCAGGAGTGCTGTCAATATCAACACCCAACCATAATCTGTCCAAAATGGCCATAGCGGTTTAATTTCTGCGATAGAACCCGTTGGCAGGTTAATTAAGATGGTCACACTTTGCCCTGGATAGGAATTAAAGCCAGGTTTGGCTCTACCCTCTATTAGGTTATTGACAACGGTAAAGTCAATTTCCTGGCTAGGCGTAGTTTCACCTAACACTCCAGAATAGACAAACACATCATCTGAATCTACTGTAACTGAAGGCGGTAATTGGATCTTAAATTCAATAGTATTGAAAGTGGTCCTCCAATCGCTAGGTTTTAAGTTCCAGTAGAATTTTATGCCATCCGACTCATACAGAAAGGCGTTATGTACACGGTATCTGATCTCATACTGTTGGGGTCCCATAACGGTCCTGTTGGGGTCACCAATCTTAATTTGATAGGTTTCCGACAGTTTCTGAGCAAAGGTTGATGGCTTTTCAAACGCATGTCCAGGTACGGCAACATCACTAATTTTAATCTTTCGGTTTTCTTGGTTGCCCCCTTCGGTCAAAAGATCATATCTGGTCTGGATATCTCTATAAATTCCGTGTTTTGACGTTTCAAAAGTGAGATTGTATTTTTCAATTACATCAAAATAACCTTCTTCATGCACGGTAATGTCCACCGCATAGTGATCGACCGTAAAATCTTGGGCATACCCAAAATTCAGGCCCAGAAAGGCAAGGAAAATAAATATGGGCTGTTTCATTGACACAGGTCTAAAGTACGCAGACATGCTGCGCTGAAAAAATTAGCATAAAGAAATGCCACGGGGATTCAAAAATAACTGAAGTTGCTAAAAGCTTACTTTCACGTTCTCACGGCTAGCGGCGTCGGCTTCAAAAAAGTCGAAATGTTGGTATTTGAGCACCCCAGCAAACAAGGCACCTGGAAGACTTTCGCCATAAGTATTATTCTCTCGGACCGTTCCGTTATAATAACGACGACTGCGTTCAAGATTTTCTTCAATCTCGTTGAGTTTGTTCTGCAAATCGAGGAAGCCAGCGTTTGCCTTTAAATCGGGATAGGCTTCACTAAGCGCAAAAATACTGCGTAAGGTTTGTTGCAGTTGGTTTTCTGCCTTTATCTGTGCATTGATGTCGCCATCCGGAACTTGCATAGCGGCATTACGCGCTTGAATAACCCTTTCTAACGTTTCTTTTTCGTGCGTGGCGTAACCTTTTACAGTTTCCACAAGATTCGGGATCAAATCATAACGTCGCTTTAAGGCCACATCAATATTGCCCCAAGCATCCTTGACCACGTTTCGGTTTTTGGCAAAGTTGTTGAACACTGAAACCATTAAAAAAACAAGTAGGACAATAATGCCCAAAACGATATATCCAATCATAAGCAGGTGGTTTTTAACGGAAATTCCGTTTTAAAACAGAAAATTCGTTCATTAACAAGAGAACAATATAGTGATTTTTGCCGAACGCACAACTCGCGAATTGGCCGAACGATTTCTTGTAAACATCCTGTCCTGTAGATTTATATCTTTTTAATTTCGATGCGTCGGTTTCTAGCTCTGCCATCATCGGTACTGTTGTCAGCGAGCGGTTGATCCTGCCCCAAACCAACAGTCTTAATTTTATCCGGGGCGATTCCCTTATTCACTAAAGCCGCTTTTAAACTTGTGGCGCGTTGCTCAGATAAGGATTGATTGGAAGCTTTGTTGCCCACGTTGTCCGTATGGCCTTCCACTAAAATATAGAGTGTTGGATTCTCATTCATCATTTGGTAAAGCTCTGCGACTATATGTTCAGATTCGCTTTTGATGGTGGATTTTCCAGTTTCAAAATTAACATAAAGTGCAAGCGGAAGGCCAGAATTGATTTTTTCAAACATTTCGTTGGTGGCAATTTCCTGAGTCATTCCTTCGATGGTCAGAAGAACTAAGGTGAACTGATCCACTGGATTATTGATTAAATCGTAAATTCCCAACCAATATTCGGTGCCATCTTTTTGAAGATGAAATGTCGCGCCCGTCCAACCGCCGTCATCCGTAGTTCTGGAATACACTTTTTTTCCACCCATTTTGGCAACAGCATTTTCATAATTTCTAATGACCTGTAGCTTGCTAGGTAAATTAGGACCAAAAGGGCCGTCATAACTGTAAAGGATGTCAACAAGTGTTCCTTCCAATGTTTGGGTTTTGTCATTGCCCACCATAAACTCGTAAGTGTTATAATTCTCTTTGCATCCGTCAATATAATAGTTGTCAAGACGATTAAAAAACGGATGGTCTTTACAGCCCTCTGCGTCCATTTCTTGAGCATAAAGAAGGTTGGTGACACAGGTCATTAAAAGCAGGATAATAAATTTTAAGCTCAAATTTTTCATGATGTTATGTTTTAGGATTTACCATTCCATTTCTTTAGTACTCCAAATCCTACAAAAAATTGTCAAGAAAGGAAAAGAGAAATGTGCCAATAAGCCTTCTAATGGAATGGATTTTATTAATGTATGAAGTTATGCCAGCGAGTATTTTTTTCATTGGAAAAAAGTCTCAATTATTTTCTGCATTTTTTCCTGAAAACAATTTTACAATACTGAGATTCCGATTGAAAAAATAACCAGGAGTTTCGCCCACAATGGCCTTGAAATCGTTAATGAAATGAGATTGATCGTAATAATTGCCATCAAACACCAAACTTTGATAATCTACTGCATGATCATTTCTTATTTTTGTCCATAGATAATCTAACCGAACAATTCTGGCAAGGGTTTTAGGGCTCACTCCTGTTCGTTTGACAAATTTTCGAAGCAAGGTGCTTTTACTCGCGTGACACTCTTGAATGATAGTCCTTAAGGGAGTTGTAATGCTCTTTTCAACTATTTTAGTGTAGAGCATGTCCACGGCATCCGGAGAATAGGGAGTTTTTTGAACTGCATTAATAAACTCCGAAAAATAAACTATGCGTTCCTCAGTAGTAGAAAAACTTGCAAGTGATTCCCATAGCCGATAAAAAATAGGTTGGGGCAAAGTGATACTGCGCTTGGAAACTGGCGACAAATTGACCTCAAACATCCGTGAAAACACGGTAGGATTACAGGCTATTGCTAAGCTATCCATCTCGCCTTGAAAGGTGAGCGTAAACGCGTCAGGAACAATGGGTGCTACAAAAAGAGATTCCAATTTTATAGGTACATCTTGAGTTATGACAGGACGGTCTTTAAAATGGAACAGCAGAGAGATATAAGGACGGGGAATAAATTTATCAGACACCGACGGACCGCAAAAGTGATAGGACTCATAACCCTTAATCAGCCAGTTGTTATGCTCATCACTATCAACACTAGTTATGCTAATCATCTCTCTACCTTATAATAAGGATAAAAATAGTATAAATTCCGCCTCCTATAACATAACCATAACTTCAAATTTTGATCTGTGGTCTTAAAATAACCTGCCAATAGTTGGTGTTGAGAAGGCCATCTATTATTTTGTTCTATCTTTTACAGAAAGTTGGCCCCCTTCTCCTACTCTATCCTGAAAAATAAATGAGAGGACTTAAAATGAAGCCAAGACGAAAAGTGAGGTTTGAACGTTAAGTAGTTTTTAAATATCATCATTAAAATAAAAGCTTACAAAATTTATGCACTCCTCAAAATACCAAATTAATTACTACATTAGTGCTTCAACAATAATCGTTACAATAGTGTACACTTGTATACTGTACTGTAGATTAGATGGTCCTAGGACGTCAATGCCCATAGATTTTTGCAAGAAATTTTCAAATTTAATGCGCAAACCAGATCTATTGTTTTGAAATGGTGAAATTATAAACCGAAAAAACTAAACGATTACTAAAACACTTTTGCTTGAATTTTTATAAAATGGAAAATACAAAGCTACACCTCTTACTTGCAGATGATGATATTGACGACTGTGATTTTTTTAAGGATGCCATAGATGAGATCTCAGATATTGGTGAACTTACCATATTGAATAACGGGGTGGAACTCATGAAGTTTTTAGTGAGCGACCCTGAAGTCCATCCCAATGTGATTTTTCTGGACCTCAACATGCCAAAAAAATCGGGAATGGAATGTATCTCAGAAATTAAAGCTTCACATGCCTTATCACATATCCCCATTATTATTTATTCTACTTCTCTTGATCATACAGTGGTCAATACTTTATATGAATTGGGCGCTCATCATTACATCCAAAAACCAGCCGAATTTGGAAGTATAAAAAGTGTCATAAGAAAAGTAGTCGCACTATTAGGCGCATCCACATTACAACCACGTTCCAGAGACAACTTTATTATTCAACCTTAGTTATAGCATGGTTATTAAGAATAAAACATATCATTTTCTGGAAGGTAGTGGCGAAATGGGTCAACTTATCAGAGCAAAAGATTGGAGCCAGACTCCATTAGGCCATCCAGATAGTTGGCCAGAGAGTTTGCAAACTATGGTAAGTGTGATGCTAAACAATCCTTTTGGAATGTACATAGCATGGGGCAAAGAGTATACACAACTTTATAATGATGGCTATCGTCCCATTTTGGCCGATAATAAACATCCTCAAGCTTTAGGGACCGGTGCAAAAGAATCCTTCCCTGAAATTTGGGACATCATAGAACCTATGTTTGATGGCGTCATGGAAGGGAATCCCATAGGTTTTACAGATTTTATGCTGCCATTAAACCGAAACGGAAAGATTGAAAAGTGTTATTTTGATTTTGCTTATAGCCCTATAAAAATGTCTAATGGCGAGGTGGGCGGTGTCTTGGTGACCACCATAGAAACAACTCATAAGAAGAAAGCTGAGGACGCTTTAAGAGAGAACAAAAATGAATTGGAATTTGTCATAGATACCGCTCAATTAGGAACTTTTGATTATAATCCTGCAACTCATAAATTTTCTGCCAATACAAGGTTAAAAACCTGGTTTGGGCTACCAACAGATGAACAAATTGAACTCAACCACGCGCTTGATGTTATCGTAAAAGAAGACAAGGAACGCGTCTTAAAGGCCATTACCAAAGTCTTGAAAGATTCTTCTGGGAGTTTTGATATAGAGTACAGTATTTTAACTTCGGATTCAATTAAACCCTCGGTCGTTCATGCTAAGGGCAGGGCATGGTTTAACGAAGAGAATGTTGCCTATAGATTGACCGGCACTTTGGAAGACGTTACCAATAGGGTCTGGGAAAGAAAAAAAATTGAAGAAAGCGAAAGGCTGCTTCGACTCATGATCCTTCAAGCTCCCGTTGCCATAGCCATCATGAGGGGTGCGGACTATCGCGTAGAAATTGTCAATAAATTAGCGCTTGAAATTTGGGGAAGAACAGAGGAACAGGTCTTAAACAAACCCATATTTGAGGCCATGCCAGAACTTTTGTCACAAGGCATAAAAACCTTTATTGATGATGTAGCCAAAACCGGAAATCGTTTTTCTACTCCTGAAATGCCGGTAGAATTTTCCATAAAAGGGGAACTACAAATGGTTTATATTAATTTTTCATTTGAAGCACTTTATGATAGTGAAGGAAAAATTAATGGAATAATGGCGATTGGAGTGGATGTGACCCCACAAGTAGAAGCACGGAAAAAAGTTGAAGAAAGTGAGCAGAATATACGCGCCTTGGTAAATAGCGCGCCTTTTCCTATTGGTGTTTTTGCCGGAGAAGAGATGCGGATCACGCTTGCCAATCAATCCATCATGGATGCTTGGGGAAAAGGCTATGATGTGGTTGGGAAATTATATACTGAGATCCTGCCAGAATTAGGAAATCAACAAATATTTGATCAAATACGCAAGGTTTTAAATACCGGTATTCCCTTTCACGCTAAAAATCAAAGAATTGAAATCGAATTAAATGGCGTCTTGGATGTCTTTTATTACAATTACAATTTTACACCGTTAATTGATGCATCGGGTCATGTCTATGCAGTAATGAATACAGCCGCCGATATCACGGGACTTCATGAAGCCAAACAGAAAGTAGAGGAAAGTGAAAAAAGATTCCGTGATACAGTTAAACAGGCACCATTAGGGATTGTTATTTTCCGAGGTCCGGAACATGTGGTTGAAATGGCCAATGAAAATTATTTACAGCTCATAAATAAAAAGGAAGATGAATTTGTTGGGAAACCACTCTTTGAAACCTTACCCGAAGTTAAAGAGGTCATGGCCGCAAGAATTGCCGATCTTTATAAAAGCGGAAAATCCTTCTACGGTTACGAATTTCCAATTAGTCTCAACCGTTATGGAACAACAGAAACAGGCTATTACAATTTTGTCTATCATCCGCTAAAAGAAAACAACACCATAAGTGGTGTTATGGTAGTTGCTACAGAGGTCACTGCTACCGTAAAGGCAAAACATTTAATAGAGGAAAACGAAGAAAAGCTGAAGCTTATTATAGAAGCTAGTGAACTGGGAGTTTATGATGTCAATTTAAAATCTGGCAAAATTGTCGCCTCAAAACGTTGCTATGAGATTTTAGGCTTTCCTGAAAATACACATTTAACCCATAAGGATATTATCAACCACCTTCATCCCGACGATCTTATTATTAGGAAAAAAGCTTTTGAAAAGGCTTATGCAAATGGCGTTCTTCATTACCAGTCACGAGTGGTATGGAAAGATCACTCTTTACACTGGATAGACGCCAAAGGCAAAATGTTTTATGACGAAGAAAACCAACCCCACCGCCTGTTGGGAACCGTAAGGGAAATTACCGAAGAACGAACTTTTCAGCAACAATTATTGGAGCGGGAAGAAAAATTCAGGCTTCTGGCAGACTCCATGCCGCAACATGTATGGACTTCAGATCCGGAGGGCAATCTCAACTATTTTAATCAATCTGTTTTTGATTTTTCAGGGTTGACGCCCGAACAAGTTATTGAAGAAGGATGGATCCAGATTGTGCATCCAGATGACTGGGAAGAGAACCTGAAACAATGGACAAATGCAGTCCGTACCGGTAATGATTTCTTGCTAGAGCATCGTTTCAGAAAGCACAATGGCGAATACCGTTGGCAGTTAAGCCGCGCAATCCCACAAAAGGACGCGGAAGGCAACATAAAAATGTGGGTGGGATCAAGTACTGATATCCAAGAACAAAAAATGTTTACAACGGAGTTGGAGAATATGGTGCAATTACGAACGAACGAGTTGGAAGAAAAGAATCTCGATCTTGAAAAAATAAATAAGGAATTGCAGTCTTTTGTTTATATCTCCAGCCACGATTTACAGGAACCTTTACGGAAAATCCAAACCTTCTCCTCCCGTATTTTAGAAACTGAATATGAAACACTATCAATTAATGCCAAGAAATACTTCAATAGAATGCAGAAGTCGGCTTATAGGATGCAAAATTTAATTCAAGATTTAATTGCCTATTCCAGAACCAACGTTCAAGAACTAACCTTTGAAGCTGTGGATCTTTCAGAAATTATTGAAGATTTAAAAGAAACTTTAAGTGAAGAATTTGAGGAAAATAATGTGACTCTTAAACTTCATAATATATGTACAATCCATGCTATTCCTGTACAGTTTAAACAAATCATGCATAACTTGATCAGTAATTCCATAAAATTTGGCAAAACAGGTCATCCTGTAGTCATAGAAATTAATTGTGAAAAAGTAGCAGCAAGCTCTTTGGCCATAGGATCATTACCCGATTATCAAAATTTTTATCATATAAGTTATTCAGATAACGGCATTGGCTTTGAACCAGACTACAACGAGAAAATATTTGAAGTATTTCAACGCCTTCATAGTAAAGACGAATATTCAGGCACGGGTATTGGGCTGGCCATCGTTAAAAGAATCGTTGAAAACCATGAGGGAGTAATTCTCGCAAATGGAACACTAAACGAAGGTGCCAAGTTTGACATCTATCTGCCTGCTGAATAAACGGCATTAAAAAAGCAGGTATTAGACTATCATTTTTGGCTTTTGAGACAACCAAAACATTTTAAAAATGTAAAATATGTGTACATTGGACGGTCAACGCAACCGCTTATTATGATAAGTTTTACTAGGAAAAATGGTGGTTACAAATTCAAAATAATGTTTAAATTCGCACTCTATTTCATACACTATGAAAATCTTTATTAAATTTGATTTTACCCGTATCTGCACCAGAGTGATTGATGAAAAGCTGGTTGGGCTTGGTATTAAATACCGAATGCTGAATTTTGGGGAGATCGAATTTTTGGAAGAGGTTCCTGATGATAAGATGAAAGCATTTAACGCGATTCTTAAAGAGTATGGCATCGAAAAAATAGAGAACCAAAAGGTTATCTTGGTTCAGAAAATAAAAGATACCATTATTGATATGGTATTGAATTCCGACGAGGCCATCAACGTGAAAAGCTCAGTTTATCTGTCGGAAAAATTGGGGCATAGCTATGGCTATCTTTCAAATCTTTTTTCAGAAGTCACCTACACTTCTGTTGAAAACTTTATCATTCTTCAACGCATTGAGCATGCAAAATCACTGATGATCAATACGGACTTATCGTTGACGGAAATTGCTTATAGATTACAATATTCCAGTGTTGCACATTTAAGCACGCAGTTTAAGAACACAACAGGCATTACCCCCACCACATTTCAAAGAATTATTTCAAAAAGAAGAGAACTGAACACCAATAAAAACTAAGACTTAATTAAAATGCGAGAAGAATACACTTATGTAGTGTTGGCAGATGATGATGAAGATGATCGCCTATTCTTTACAGATGCCTTTGAAGAATTGAAAATGCAGACCAAAGTAGACATCTATAAAGACGGGATTGAGCTTATGAACGCTCTAAATCAATCCGACTCAATTTTACCAAACATTCTTTTTTTAGATTTGAACATGCCCATGAAATCAGGCTTGGAATGTTTGAAAGAAATCAAAAGCAACCCTAGATTTAGGGATATTTCTATTGCCATATATTCTACTTCGGCATCAGAAGAGGATATTGAGGATACTTTTGTAAATGGCGCCAATATTTACATCAAAAAGCCTAGCGACTTCAAGATTCTTAAAAAGATATTAGCCGACGTGGTCACCATGAATTGGCAATATCACACCAGTGGGTTGAATAAAGATAATTTTTTATTACGCTTATAAACATGCATCTCAAATCTCTCTATAATTCTGAACGCTTCTTAAAAATCATTTTCGGTTTGAGCTTGTTCATTGTTTTGGTCATGGGAGGTTTTGCGTACAAATACATTAAGGAACTCTCTGAATCTTTTGATGACGTTCAAGAAGCTTATCAATTACATATTGAACTGGAGAAATTGCTCTCAGCCCTAAAAGATGCTGAAAGCGGGAAACGCGCTTACATTATATCTAAGGATTCTACCTTTTTAGAACCCTTGTTAGTCAGCGGATCTCAATTGGATGAAAGTTTGAAACGCTTGAAGGATCTCACTAAAAACCATCCCGAGCATCAAGAAAACATTGCTGAATTAGAACTCAAAATTGATAATAGTTTAAGAATTTTTGAAAAAACCCTACAACTTGCCCAAAATAATGAGATAGAATCGGAGGAGTTTATTACGGCTTTTAGGGAAGGTAGACAAACCATGAACAGTGTGCGATTTAAAGTTCTCGAAATGACCACTCATGAGAATGAATTGCTGGGTTCCAAAAAAGCAAGAAGTTCTAGAAGCCTTTCAAATGCGCCGATGATGGTGTATTACGTTTTAATTATTTCACTTTTAATCTTGTTACTGACCTATTTACAGATCAGTAAGAATTTAAAAATTTTGAAGGAAAAGAATGAGCTCTTAGAAACTTTTAAGGAATCCACCACCCAGTCAGAGATTATTAGTAAACATGGCAATTGGATCTGGCATATTGAGGACAATACCTTTGAGTATTCAGACAATCTTTATCGATTATTGGGCGAAGAGCCTCAGTCCTTTGAGCCTACGGTTGAAAATTTTATAGCCTTTACGCATCCCGATGATCTGGAAAAACTCATGGAGCAAGTCAATAAAATGATGGAAGACGAAGATTTGCCTTTTACACATTATCGAATCATCCAGAAAAATGGTGCCATCAAACATTTTAAGGCCTATGGGAAGGTTTTAATAGATTCAGATGGCCACAAAAAGTTATTGGGAACTACGGCCGACATCACCGATGAAATTGAAAACTACCGTTTGATTGAAGAAAGAAATCTTGAATTGGAACGAAACAATAAAGAATTGGCCTCATTTAACTATGTTGCCAGCCATGATTTACAAGAACCACTCCGAAAGATCCAAACCTTTATATCAAGATTGGAAGAGAAAGAACAAGACAATTTATCCAGTAATGGAAAAGTATATATACAACGGATAAAATCCTCTTCCGGAAGGATGCGCTCCTTAATAGACGATTTACTTCAATTTTCAAGGACGAATAAATCGGAGGAAGCCTTTGAAGATTCCAACCTCAACATCTTATTGGAAACTGCCAAACACGATTTGGCAGAAATCATTTCAGATAAAAGAGCGCGGATCTCATCAGATTCCATTCCCTCCATGAAAGTCATCCCATTTCAGATCAAACAACTCTTTCTAAATCTGATCAGTAATTCCTTAAAATACAGTCGTGCAAATGTTGCGCCGGTCATCACCATAAGTTATTCCCAAACCGATGTTAGCGATCTACCTAAGCTAAAATTCTCCAAGCACAATCGCTACCATACCATTACGGTAAAAGATAACGGAATTGGATTTGACCAAGAATATGCAGAGCAGATTTTCACCTTGTTCAACAGACTACATAATAAAAACGAATACTCTGGCACAGGTATTGGGCTCTCCATTTGCAAGAAAATTGTTGAAAACCATCATGGTTATATAACAGCAGAAGGCCATCTAGACCAGGGCGCTACTTTTACCGTTTACCTTCCAATTACGTCTTAACATCTCCCTAAAGTCCTCAATTTCAAAACCTTTATTATCCATAAGGGCTGATTTTTCATGCTTTTATGGGAATTCTATAATCAATTCTGAAAATGCTGTAAGATAGTATGCAGTGTGTTGGCCCATCTTTGTAATGAAGATAAGAGGCTAAAAGATGAATCATGATTTTACAATGAAAACGATTTTTTACACGGTATCAATTCTCATGGTAGTTGCATGGGCAGTAAGTTACTTTGTGTATGCATTAAAACCTTCGATTCATTTTTTATTATTATCAGCTGTTCTATTAGGAGTAGCAGGATTTTTGGAAAAAAAGTAAGACCCTCATATAATAAGTAAAACATAAAAATAACCCTAAACCGAAACCCTATGAAAACCAATCCAGAACAGCAAGAAAAACAATATGCTAGAGTAGCACGGGTTTTTCCTAAAACTATTCTCTCTACGACGAATGCTCGAATTAGAGTATTGGACACAAATAAGTGTGAGAAGTAGATTTTAAGCTCTTAATTAATTAACCATAAAAATAACACGCCATGATAACAATTGCATCTAAAGTAAACGATCTTAAATCTTTTTTCGATATTCTTCAAAATAAAATTGGTGGTACGTTAACACAAAGTACAACCGAGTGTAAACTTGAAATAAAGAATAACGTAGCCACCGGGAGTATCCGTTCTATCCTTTTGGAAGATGGAATATCGGTTCTTGAATTTGACATTCTTACTAGTGAGAACATAGAGATCAGTATTGACGCACTCCTTGAAACTCACGTGAATTTCATGTATTGCTCAAAAGGAAAATTATCCCATTCTTTTAGCAAGAACACAGAAAATGACACTAACGACAATAAAACGAAAACGATTGACGCTTTCCAGACCAGTATTGTCGCCAATATCATTTCAGGACAAAACATCATCCTTATCGAAAAAGATGTTGAAACCGTTGCCACACTCATTTCGGTCAACACACAAGGAAGCAATGACTCTGAATGGAGTACAAGTTTGAAAGAGGTTTTTATATCAGGCAAAACAGACGACTATTTATACATTGGTTCTTATAACCTAAAAATAGCCGAAAGCATCAAACAGCTTCAAAGCATTAGACAAGAAGGCTTGGTTAGGAAGTTATTGACCAAAGGCATTGTCAACGTCATTTTGGCGCTTGAAATAGAACATCATAACAAGGATATAGCAAACTTGGAGATGGAGCCTACAACACTAACTAAAATGGAAATAAACTCCATTGCAGAACTGACCGATTATATCAACGAGTTCCCTGATTTAGACCATAAGGTGGAAAACTTAAGCGACCGTGTTGGCTTGTCTGCTGCCAAATTACAAGAAGGTTTTAAGTTTCAACACGGATTGACGGTATGTGAATATATTCGTTTTGTGAGATTGACCAAGTCAGAAGACCTGATCATCAATACCGACTTGAACATCTCGGAAATTGTGTATAGCGTAGGATTTACCAGCAGAAGCTATTTCTCGAAAATCTTCAAGGAACGTTTTGACTGTACACCTAGTGATTACAAAAAAAATAAGTTAGCTGTATCAGCATAATATATATTTCTATTTCGTACTTCAAGGGATTTTAGTACTTAATTCGAAAGAGCTCTAATGAAAATTAGGGCTCTTTTACTTTTTAATACGTTGCTTAATTAATAATTGCGCGCGCTTTTGTGCACTTATCAAAATTATTTTCTAACTATCAACCAGATGGAAACTCCATAAACCTTTTGGAACCCACTTAAAAAAAGATAAGAAATGAGCTTCATAATGAACTCCAATTAAGTCTTTGGATAGGCATTAAATTCCTTCAATTTGTTTATGTTGAAAACTACTCTTTGCGGATCAAGTCATAAACTTGTGGGATTTCAAGATTATGCAAAAATTGTAGTGAGTCTATACAGGAAGAATTCTACATTCCTAACACCCCTGAACTGCGCCCTAAAAGCTTTTATCTTGGCATTGAAAGATTCCGCCGAGGCATTGGTGCTTCTGTTATCAAAGTAGTTCAATATGTTTTGATAATGGATGGCCATTGTTCTGGATATGGTGCTAAAGCTTTTGAATGCGGCCTGTCTTACTTTTTCGTCCCACTTGGCCAATCTTATGAGTGCCGATGTCTTGTCCTTTGTACTGTTGTAAATCCAAGATAGATTTTGACATAACCTATATGCTTTTTCCAGATCGGGATAACGTTCAAAAAGTATTCCTGCTCTTTTAGATTAATTTTCAGTCCATTTGCCGCTTGATTTATACAGGAGATATCTGCTTCTGGCCAATAGTTGTTTAAGAGTGTCTTCATTGGGCAATAACTCTGGAGTGTATTTTATGGATTTGCTCCTGGCGTTTTCTATGGCATCATTTTCAGTATCGAGAGCTTCCCATCTGTGCTTGATCCTGATTTCCTGTAGGGCATCCAATACCAATTTCTGTACGTGGAAACGGTCTATGACCAAGGTGGTTTCCGGGAAGGACCTTCTGACGATTAGACCCATGTTCCCTGCCATATCCAAGGTAACCTCCCTAACTGTTCGTCTTTGTTTTAGAGGGATCTGTTGTAATATTCTTATCACATCCTCTGCCTTGGTGCCCTTGGCCATGGCCACTATGGCGCCCTTCTTTCCCTTGGCTCCTTTATTGGTTACTATGGTGTAGAGTTCGCCATTGGAAAAGGCAGTCTCGTCGATTGAAAGGTAGCTTCCCAGATTTTTGGGGAACAGGATCCATTGCTTGGCATGCGCCTTTTGGTCCCAGGACTTAAAATCGCTCAGATAATCTTTGTACTGTCTTTGCAGGCTTCTGGGGCTTACGCCATAAAATTGTGCCACAACCGAAGTGCTCGTGGCATTGTTACTGACGGATCTCTTTTAAAAAAGCAGCAAACTCACTAGTGATCCTAGTTCCTTTTGCTACCAATTCCCAATCTC
>NZ_DATJCA010000042.1:0-29920 GCF_035515035.1 Gelidibacter sp.
ATGATTTCAGGATGGTTCTGTATCACGGTGATCCAATCTTCAGAAGTAAAACTTTGAGACGTAAATTTTCTTCTGTATTTATAATGGTCCTGATTGACTAATTCTTCTATTTTAATGCCCAGGCGATTCGCCAATTCAGTAATTTGAGTCCCGGTCAATGGCGTTTTTAAGAGGTCTACTTTTTCCAAAGGGAGACCATGTGTTTTTGCATAAACCAATGTTTGTTTGCCTCTTTGAGATCTGGAATTATAGAACAGGGTAATTTGCCCATCAGATGTGGATATGACTCCCATATTACTTTTAGATCCTTGCATTTTATATTTTATTTTTGGTGATTGAATTATTCTGTCAAAATCTGCTCTAAAATTTATTATAAAATCCTGTTATATCTTAGGATTTGAATTATTTTGGTCAGTTTACAGCTAAAGTAATGAAATATTCTTAATCTCAAAGCGCCCTTTATCATTACATTTAACCAGCTAATTTCAGCTCAAATCAGGTTCCATTCTTAAGCCAGTTCCCACTCTTTTCTCCTTTAATACATTACTGACCTCAGAAGGATGCCACTCAGGAATTCAGTGACAATGTCCGCAAGATTATTCCAGAAAACGCCTACACCGCTGAGCCCATCAATAAAGTCCAGACATAAAAAAGGGATGAAGCTATTGACATGATACCAAACAAACATGTTCATTTCTTATGATAAAAATTAAGAACTTCAGCATATTCAAACCCAATGACGGGAATAAAGAAGGCGTCTTTTGGATAACTTATATTGAACCAAGACCAATCTCCCATCTTTTTCCTTCAATCTTAACAAATATTTTTCAACCTAGTGACCTAGGTCATTTCATTTGACACCTTAACCAATTATCTTTGAAATCGAAGATTAGCTGATAATCAGTTTATTGTGATGAGCATGATATCTGTAGATATAACTTAACCTTTAAAAATAAAAATTATGAAAAGAGCCGAAAATAAAGTCGTCGTCGTAACAGGTGGTGCATTGGGAATAGGTCGTGAAACGAGTCTTTTGTTAGCAAAACATGGAGCCAAAGTAGCAGTGACTGATATTCTTGACAAAGAAGGTGAGGCCTTGGCTGAAGAGATAAAACAGGCCGGTGGGAAAGCAAAATACTGGCACCTTGATGTCACCAACGAAAAAGAAGTGGAGAACGTTTATGCCGAAGTGGTCAAAGAATTTGGCAAACTAGATGCCACTGTGAATAATGCAGGAATTGCTGGTCCAGACAAACCTTCTTCAGAAGTAACCGAAAAAGAATGGGACCGCGTTATGGACATTAATGTTAAAGGCGTATTCTTTTGTACCAAACACGCCGTTCCACATATGAAAAAAGCAGGCGGTGGTAGTATTGTCAATATTTCTTCCATTTATGGAATCGTTGGTGCAGCAGATTTACCACCATACCATGCTTCAAAAGGAGCCGTTCGGGTCATGTCGAAAACCGATGCCATTCAATATGCAAAAGAAAAGATTAGAGTGAACTCTGTTCATCCAGGATTTATATGGACGCCATTAGTGGAAGAATTAGCTCAAGGCGACCCAGGGTTCCGCAAACACTTGGACAGTCTACATCCTATTGGACATATTGGTGAAGCTATAGATATTGCCTACGGAATTCTATATCTGATATCGGACGAATCTAAATTTACAACTGGAAGTGAATTGGTTATTGATGGAGGCTACACGGCTATCTAAAAAGAATGACCGTCGTTGGTGACAACTTACTTCACCAACATACATTTTAGAACCTGGACAAGAATTTACTGTAAATGTTTTTGATTTCAGGCAGTTCTTGTCTTAGGTTTTTGGAAGGTCATCTTGCCCAATTAAGAAAGTTAATTGAAATAAATAGGATTTCTCACCTCAAATTTCGTTTTGATTTTTAAAAATAACATAAAAAAACCAGGCCTAACTGATCACGGTCATTGCCTATCGTGGAAACATCCTTTATCTTTAATCAAAAGGAGAGGCGAAGAAATGTGGCTCATGACATTCATTAACCGAAGCACAATTAGGCTTTCTGAATGACTTGTACAAATCTATCCTTTCTTACGGTTAAACTGCTGTTAAAAACTTTTAAAGTCCTCGGACAAGTAGCGGAAATATTGTAACTTGATTCGCTGAATAACTAATTTAAAATAAAACCGATGGAAGACAATAACTCAAAACTAACGAGGCAGACCGGAGCACCGGTTTCTGATAATCAAAATGTACTAACCGCAGGGCCGCGCGGTCCCATGTTGATGCAGGATCCGTGGTTTCTTGAAAAAATGGCGAATTTTGACCGAGAGGTAATTCCTGAAAGAAGAATGCACGCAAAGGGTTCTGGTGCTTTTGGAACGTTTACCGTCACGCACGATATTACACAATACACAAAGGCCAAAATTTTCAGCGAAATCGGAAAGAAAACAGACATGTTTGGCCGTTTTTCTACAGTTGCCGGTGAAAGGGGCGCTGCTGATGCCGAAAGAGACATCAGAGGTTTTGCCCTGAAATTTTATACTGAGGAAGGCATTTGGGATTTGGTAGGAAATAATACACCAGTATTTTTCTTTCGGGATCCTATGAAATTTCCAGACTTGAACCATGCTGTAAAGCGTGATCCAAAAACCAACTTGCGAAGTGCCAATAATAACTGGGATTTCTGGACTTTACTTCCAGAATCGTTACATCAGGTCACCATAATCATGAGTGATCGCGGCATTCCAAAAGGGTTTAGAAATATGCACGGTTTTGGCAGCCACACCTACAGCTTTATCAATAAGGAGAATATAAGACATTGGGTAAAATTCCATTTTGTAACGCAACAAGGTATAGAAAACCTGTCCGATGAAGAGGCTATGAAAGTAGTCGGAATGGATAGGGAATCTTCTCAAAGAGATCTATTTGACGCTATTGAAAGAAAGGATTTTCCGAAATGGAAACTATTTATTCAGATTATGACCGAAGAACAGGCAAAAACGTACCGCTTCCATCCTTTTGACTTGACCAAAGTTTGGTCTAAAAAAGATTTCCCACTCATTCCTGTTGGAGAATTTGAGTTGAACAGAAACCCGGAAAACTATTTTCAGGATGTTGAACAAGCAGCTTTCAACCCAACGAACATTGTTCCTGGAATTGGATTTTCTCCAGATAAAATGCTTCAAGGTAGATTGTTTTCTTACGGAGATGCCCAGAGGTATCGTCTTGGTGTCAATCATTTTCAGATTCCCGTAAATAAGCCTACCTGTCCATATCACGCCTTTCATCGCGATGGTACCATGCGCGTAGATGGCAATTATGGCGCTGCAAAGCATTACGAACCAAATAGTTATGGCGAATGGCAAGAGCAACCAGACAAAAAAGAACCACCTTTAGAATTGGATGGCTCCGCTTATGCCTATAATTTCAGGGATGAAGATGAAGATTACTTCACTCAGCCTGGCGATTTGTTCCGCATCATTAAAAAAGATGGCAAAGAACAACTATTGTTCAACAATACCGCAGCACAAGTTGGTGGGGCAGATAAATTTATTCAGATCCGCCATATCAGAAATTGTTACAAAGCGGACCCAGAATATGGAGAAGGCGTGGCAAAAGCACTGGGTTTAACCATGGACGAAGTCAACAGCTTTGACATGACCCCTTATGATAGATGGGCACCCAGACCTACCAACAGAGAGTGAATTAAAGTAATGTATCACACATTGCCATAGATATAGGGATTTTGCATGTTTATGGCAATGTTACGTATATTATCAGTGATACCGTAGGAGATAGTTTTTAAGAATCTCTTAGTTGAGATCCTATTGTTTTAATGCGCTCTAAAGAACCGATACGTGGTCCTTTATGAGTAAAAATAAAAAATGTCAGAATTACCCGTAAAAAATAAGAAGATCAAACTTGCAGAAGGGCTATTACTTAGAGCGGATCTCATGAAGAAAATAGAACATCTTCAAAATAGGATCAGGCCTGTGCTCATTGTATCGGATGATAAGCTTCCGCAGGAAGACCCAAATAAGTTACTTGCGCAACTGAGAAAAGCAATACAGGATTTAGAATCGGTAATCATACGAATCAATAAAACCAATAATGAAACCTCTGTTGAAGGGGAAGGTTCTCTCATGGAAGCACTTGCTAAAAGGGATTCCTTAAAAATGCTTTCTGAGAAACTAAGAAATATTAGATATGCTGCGCAAGTAGATAATAGTGGTGACAACAATCTTAAAACGACTATTGATATTAAAAAGTTACAAAATGAAATGGATCACACTGGAAGGGCATTTAGAGAGATTGACAGTAAAATTCAAGAAATTAATTGGCTCACAGAGTTAAAGGATTAAGCCGAAAGGCGGAATGGTCGGGGCGAGTGCCAGCCCCTTTTTTTGGTGTGGGTTTTCGGGGCAAACTGAAAACTCTACCGCATAGAGCTGCTTGGGTTGCGGCAAGAATGTATTGTTTAGGACCCATTACTGCTTACAAATTACAAGTGTATTAGGTAAAATTTACTACCAGGTACTGACCGATCATTTTTTTAATTAAGTCTAAAAAGTGACTCTTTTTCAAATTAAAAGGTGGAAATAGTTCACGTGAACCTAAAATCAAATTTATGAAAAAACACAAAATCGCAGTTATTGTAGGAAGCCTTCGTAAAGAATCCTTTAATCTAAAAACAGCCAAAGAATTGATGGCAATGGCTCCAGAGTCCTTATTACTTGAACTTTTAGACATATCAGGTCTTCCTATGTTCAATGAAGACCTTGAGGCAACGCCACCCAAAGAATGGGTAGCATTACGGAAGAAAATTAGAGCTGCAGATGGCCTTCTCTTCGCTACACCCGAATATAACCGCTCGGTTCCAGGGGTTTTGAAAAATACGATTGATGTAGGTTCCAGGCCCTATGGAGAAAATTCTTGGAATGGAAAACCAGCGGCCATTGTGAGTGTTTCTACTGGTGCTATTAGTGGTTTTGGAGCCAATCATCACTTAAGACAGTCGTTGACTTTTGTGAATGTTCCGGCCATGGCACAACCAGAAGCCTATATTGGAAATGCTGCCGACCTTTTTGACGATGATGGAAAGTTAATAAACAACTCTACCAAAGACTTCTTAAAAAGCTTCATGGAAGCCTTCGAGAAATGGGTAGATACACATGTGAAGCAGTAGTGTTATTTAAAATAGCATTGCCCACGCGCATGTAAGGCTTTTTAATAGTTTAGAAAATTTCAACTGATGGTGAAAGCCATCAGCAAAAACAATTAATAATTAACATTTAAAAATTAAACACAATGAAAAATCTTATGTCCTTAGTTGCAATACTATTCTTTACGGTAAGTTCCTTTGCACAAACACAATGGAAGGCAGATCCGTACCACTCCTCATTAAATTTCAATATCTCACATTCTGGAATTAGTATAGTGAATGGGAAGTTCTTGGATTATACAGGAAACTTAACCACCAATGGCGAAGCACTGAACGATGCTAGTTTTGATTTTAATGTCAAAGTAAATAGTGTAGATACCAGCGTTGAAAACAGGGATAAACACTTGAGAAGCGCCGATTTTTTTGATGTAGAAAAATTCCCAAATATGACATTTAAAAGCACTAAAATTTTGGCTACGGGGAAACCTAATGAGTATTTACTGTACGGGAAACTGACCATAAAGGATGTTACAAAAGACGTAATATTTGACCTGCATTATGGTGGATCGGTCACCAGCGATCAAGGTCAAAAAATAGGCATGAAGGCCCAAACTACTATCAATAGGTTTGATTACAACATTAATTTTGACCCAGCAGCTGCCGGTGTTGGTAAGGACGTAAACATCATTGTTCATTTACAATTTGCAAAACAATAACCTCAAAATAGAAAACATGAAAAATCCAGCAAGAACAGTTGTAGATAATATGTTCTCTGCATTTAGCAGTGGCGATATAGAAAAATTCGTGGCAACCGTCTCAGACGACACCGTCTGGATTTACCATGGAACGCAACTTATACCTGCTGGAGTTTTTGAAAAGAAAGAAGGTGTAAGAACTTTTTTTACCAATATTCTTGAAAGAACCGAAATCATCAACTTTGAACCACAACAATTTATCGTTGAAGGAAACACAGTGGTGGTTTTGGGTAAAGAACATCAAAGAGTAAAAAGGTCCGGAAGGGAATTAAAACAAAAATGGGTTCAAATATACACCGTTGAAAACGGTTTGATTACTAGAATGGAGGAGTTTGCAACTTCCGAAGAAGTTAAAGTGGACTAGGTAATCATTTTGCAAGTATGTTCTACGATGGCCAATGTGGAAAAACAATTGGTTCAGACAAACTTAGAGCAATACTGACATTGGTTGAGAATCACGGTGCCTACGGGACCGTTAAAAATAAAAAACATGAATAAAGAAGCAATAAAAAACAATCCGCTTTTATGTGACATAGAAACAGGAATGTGCGAAATAACTGATGAAAACTCAGAAACATCAACTAAGAACACGATGCCGTCAACAAAAAAGTCCGTAAAGGTCATTTATTACACGGATCCTATTTGTTCCTCGTGTTGGGGCATAGAACCTCAACTGCGTAAGCTTAAATTGGAATATGGAGATGCCATCGAGTTTGAATATAGAATGGGAGGCTTGCTTCCAGACTGGAACTATAATAGTGGTGGCATTGGCAAACCATCCGACGTCGCATCACACTGGGATGAAGTGAGTGTTCATTATGACATGCCCATTGACGGCGACCTATGGCTGGAAGATCCTTTAGACTCTTCATATCCCCCATCCATCGCTTTTAAAGCAGCACAACTTCAAGACCATGAAAAAGCACTTTTATTCCTTCGTGAAATGAAAGAAATGGTTTTTCTACACAAGAAAAACATTGCAAAGTGGGAATATCTAGAAGTTGCCGCCCAAAAAGTAGGCTTAGATACAGAAAAACTCAAATCCGATGTTGAAAACGAGGCAAAAGCATTGTTTGAAGCAGACTTGAAATTAGGAAGAGAATTGGGCGTAAGAGGCTTTCCTACCCTATTCTTTTTAGATGATACTGGTCAGAAAGAAATCGTTTATGGTACGCGACCTTATGCTTTTTACGAAATGGCCATTTTGAAGCTTAATCCTAATGCTACAAAAAGTGAATACAGTAAAAACTGGGAAACACTATTTTCAATATACCCAACGCTCACCGCAAAAGAGTTTTCTGTACTTTCAGGTGCGCCAAGAAAGGAAAGCGAAAAACAATTAAATGAGCTTGTCGAAAAAGGTAATTTAGAAAAGCATACCACCAAAAATGGTTCTATTTGGAAAATCAAAAATGCCATCCGCTAAATTCTTGATTAAGGAAATGAAGTAGTTGGACCCTTCAGAAGTAAAAATATTGGTTGTTATCAACCGTTGATTAATAAATTAAATTATAAATTTTAAAACTTAAAAAAATGGCAAAATTAAATTCAATTGGATTGGATATACAAAAATCCAAAGTCCTTGCAGAAAAACTTAATGAACTTTTAGCTGATTATTCTGTGTTTTATCAGAACGTTAGAGGCTATCATTGGAACATTAAAGGAGACAAATTCTTCGAACTACACGACAAGTTTCAAGAACTTTACGAAGATTTATTTATAAAAATCGATGAAGTGGCTGAACGTATTCGGACCCTTGGCCATACGCCAAATCACAAGTTTTCGATTTATCAGAAAGAAGCAAAAATCAAAGAAAGTTCTGAAGTGGCTGACGGTATCCAGGACATGAAAGACACTCTTGAATCCTTCAAAATTATCATCATCCTACAACGTGAGATTTTAGATCTTTCGGCCGATGCAGAAGACGAAGGAACCAATGCCCTGATGAGCGATTACATTAGCGAACAAGAAAAATTGGTTTGGATGTACTCAGCATATTTGAAATAATTATTTAAATGCTGTAATGTGCATTTTCATAAAGAAGTTGCATCAAATGGCAATTAAATTAAAAATGCACATTCGTTGAGAAACCTATATCACACCTATGACCATAGGACGTTAGGCGACACATGTTGAAGCAAATTTCTTTTTTATAAAAGTTGAAATAGCTTCATGTTCTCGTCTTACCGTCCTATGTCATATGTGATATGTCACAGCTCCTAGATTTTGCGTGCAATCTAATTTACTAATACTAAAAAATATATTTATGAAATACACAGATAACATTTCCGGAATAAAAATTAATATTGAGGCGGTAGATATTACCATCGGAGACGATGTAAGGGATACTATTGGTAAAGTTATGACGCGCCTGAGTCGGTTTTATGACAGAATAGAATGGGCAGATATCTATTTGGAAGATAAAAAAGATAAAAGTACAAAACAAAAGCAGGTCAGTATCCGATTAGGGATTCCTGGAAACGACCCTTTTGCTTCAGATTATGGCGATGATTTCCATGCGCTATTGACTTCTGTAGAAGATAAACTGCAAAAACAATTGGAAAGGAGATAATATGCTCGGGAAAAGAGGAGATTGAATCCGTCCAGTCCAATTTGTTTTTGATTCAGATCTGGGACAAAATGGGATGTTTACCACATTTTCGTAGTAGATTGCTTAACTCAAAAACCAATTAGGAATGGAATCTCTCAGAATTATTGAAATTGTCGGCACTGCAGCTTTTAGTATTGCAGGAGCATTTGCCGCTATGGAAAAAAAATTGGATGTTTTTGGGGTGTTTATTATTGCTTTTATAACCGCATTGGGTGGCGGTACTTTGCGTGATGTCCTTATTGGCAAAGTTCCAGTCAATTGGATGCTGGACCTGAGTTCGGCGGTAGTGGTGCTGATCAGCACAATTGCGGTCCTATTTTTCAAGAGTGTGATAAAAAATTACCATAACGTATTGTTATTTTTTGATTCTATCGGACTCGGTTTTTTTACGGTGGTTGGTATTCAAACAGGAATTGCACTCGATTTACATCCCATTATCAGTATCTCACTCGGAACAATTACAGCGTGTTTTGGTGGGGTCATAAGAGATGTCTCCTTAAGCAACATTCCACTTATTTTCCAAAAGGAAATTTATGCAACCACGTGTATTTTCGGAGGCATTATTTTTTTCCTTTTGCTCATGTTGGAGGTTCCAAAAATGCCGGTTGAAATTATCTGTCTCGTTTCTATAGTGTTATTTCGATTGTTATCGGTGAAATACCATTGGCATTTGCCAACAATTTACAAACCATAAAAACCATCACAATAAACACTGATTTACCCTAATATTAAATAAGTAAATATGTCAAATATCAAACTGATTATAGAAGAAAGAGCCGCCAACATAGGGAAATTCATGGTTGGGCGGTTATTGCCGTTCAGACAAAAAAGAATGGTAGGACCATTTATTTATATAGACCATATGGGACCTGTTAAATTAAATGAACGAGAAAATTTTGACGTGCTCGCGCATCCTCACATCGGACTTTCAACCCTAACTTTTTTATTTGAAGGTAGCATCATGCACCGAGATACACTTGGCAACGCAGTTGAAATAAAGCCAGGTGCCGTGAATTGGATGACCGCTGGAAAAGGAATTGTTCATTCCGAACGCACTCCCGACTATTTAAGGGATTCTGAATTATTTATGCACGGCTTGCAAATTTGGGTGGCCTTACCAAAAGAATTTGAGTTGATGGATCCTAAATTTTCTCATATTGAGGAAAGTGAAATCCCAAGCTGGACCGAAGGAGATCTTCAGTTTAAATTGGTGGCAGGCGAAGCTTTCGGCAGGAAATCTCCAGTGCCAGTTTTTAGCAAAGTGTTTATGCTGGAGATAAAAAGCAAAACAAGACAGACCGTTAATATTGGCGATGAACTTTTTGGCGAATCGGGGTTATACATTCTTGAAGGCGCCATTGAAAGTGACGGAAATATTTATGAGCCTAAACAGTTGTTAGTGGCAAAAGACAGTACACTTTGTGAATTCACAATTCAGGAACATACCACCATCTATATTTTTGGCGGAGAGCCTTTTGCCGAAGAACGCTTTATTGATTGGAATTTCGTGTCCTCAAGCAAAGAACGCATTGAAGAAGCCAAAGAAAAATGGAAGAATCAATCGTTCCCTAAAATTGAAGGCGAAGAAGATGAATTTATTCCGTATCCTACCTACAATAAAAAATAACCGGGTTATGAGTAAGGCATTTACCAACTCCAAATAGGCCATAACATTATTAATGACTAAAGAAATCCTATGACTATTATAGACCACATAGGGATGGCTTACGGATTTCTAAATTAGATTTATAACAGCAATGACTGGACGATGAAATATATATTATTTATAGCTTCTTTCAACGCATTTTTCTTTTTGGTGCTTCTCCTTCAAAAAAAGCCAAAACTACTGCATGACCGCATCTTTAGTTGCTGGCTTTTTTATTTGGGTACCATCACTGGAATTTATGCCTTTACCATGGATTCGTTTTTTCAAACCCCTCTTTTTTCTAGCGGAATCATTGCATTATTTCTGTTACATGGGCCTTTTCTGTACTTGTACGTTTCTACCCTCACTCACAATAAACAATTTAAACCTAAATACATTTGGCACCTTTTACCCTTCATTGCATTTATTCTATACTTGCTCATTGCGTCAAGTTTTCCAACCTATGCGGCGCGAATTGGAATTGATCATGTTACTGAAGGAACAACCCATCCTCCTATCCTGTTTTTATTCTTCCTTGGCATTACAGCACTATCCGGACCAATTTATTTTGTTCTGGCTCAAAGACAGTTTCGCAAGACGAAAAAATCGATCCTCAATTTTTCTTCAAAGGACATCGAATTGGATTGGTTGGGAAAATTGATTCCTGTCTTTGGAATAATTTGGACCGCATTGATGATTACCGCGATTATTCATCATGTTTTCCAAGTGTTTTCCATGAGTTTTTGTATCAATGGACTCATGTTGTCACTCTCGGCATTTATTATTTTGATTGGGTATTTTGGTCTTAAGCAGATAGGTATTTTTATCAGCAACATCCATGAAGAGTCCATTGAATCTGTTATCGAAACGCCTGCTGCTGCTTCTAAACTAATAGATGACGAACTGGAACAGTGTTATTGTAAAATTGACGACTATTTTAAAGAGGAAAGACCTTATTTAGAACCCGATCTAACTTTACCCAAACTTGCCGAAAGCCTTAATGTTCCGCATCATCACCTGTCTCAGGTCATCAACGAAGTTTATGGTCAAAACTTCTTCGATTTCATTAATAAATATCGGGTTGAAGAGGTGAAAAATAAAATTGTCGATCCCAAATTTCATAACTATTCTTTACTAGGGATTGCTTTCGAAAGTGGATTTAATTCTAAATCGGCCTTCAACCGCGTCTTTAAAAAATTCACGAAAAAAACACCAAGTGAATTTCGGGATTCTCAAAAATAAACCCTGAGCCTGCCTTTCAAACTTCCTAAGATAACTTAGCTCACGTCCTACTTTATAAAGTGGGACGTGTTCTTTTACATATACTAGTGCCAACTTATAAGATAGGTCGCACAGGACTACAGCAATGCCTAGTTTTGTTTACAGAAAATCAAAATAGATTATTAATTCTTAAAACAAATATTATGAAAACTCAGGTAAAAACAACAAGCCCTTTAAATACCAAAAGAGGTTTAAAATTAAAAATGCGATCCATTCTTCTGACATTCACATTTATGCTGGCCAGTATTTCTGGATTCGCACATTGCGACTCGTATGATGGCCCGGTGATCAAGGATGCCTTAAAAGCATTGGATCAAAATAATGTGCAACTGGTTTTAAAGTGGATTGAACCCCAACAAGAAAAGGAGATCATTCCTTTGTTCGATAAAACCTACCGTTTGAAAAATGAGGACAAAGAAGTCTACGCTATCGTTGAGAAACATTTCTTGGAAACCCTCGTAAGATTGCACAGAGAAATGGAAGGCGCACCTTTTACAGGTTTAAAGCCCGCCGGATCGATGACCCCTTTGGTGGAAATGGCCGATAATTCAATCGTCAACAAAAATGTGGAGGATGTAGTAAAAACCGTCACCAATCATTTGGAGCAGGTGCTCAGAGAGCGTTATGCCACCGTAGCAAAACTCAGCAAAACAAAGGATAATTCGGTTGAGCAAGGCCGTGCATATGTACATGCTTATGTCCAATACACCCATACTTTAGAAGCCTTGGAGCACATTTTGCACGGAGAAATTTCGCACTAACGAAGTAATTCCGAGACGTTAAAGAAATTTGACGGATGACAGACAACTGAATGGGATTTGATAACACCCCACCGAAAATGGTCATGGAACCCCTCAACAGATAACAGATAACAGATAACGGATAAAAATCAAGAACAATGAACACTATAAAAGAAATAAAAACCATAAGATTTCAATTGGAAACCCTAACCTGCCCTAGTTGTATTACGAGGATAGAAGGCGTTCTCAACAAAGAACCAGGCGTAGAAAAGGCAAAAGTGCTTTTTAATTCCAGCAAGGTGAAAATAGAATATGATGAAGAAAAAGTTTCTTCCGATCGCTTAGCCGAAGTGATAGAAAAAGTAGGCTTCCCGATAATAACCTCTTAATAAATGGTATAGAAGATTATGAAAGCTAAACAAGTAAATAGAATAATGTATGCAGCAGGAATTTTGCTTCTTGCTGCATTAGCAACCTATATGTTCAAATGGAACAGCCTACTGTTGGATGCTCTTTTAATCACAGCTTCCATAGTCGCCGGAATTCCAACCTTTATAAAAGCTTGGAAAGCCTCACGACTAAAAATGTTCAGTATCGAACTTTTGGTGACCATAGCGGTTGTTGGTGCTTTGATTATTGGAGAGTATGTCGAATCGGCAGCCGTTACTTTCCTGTTCCTTTTTGGGGCTTTTTTAGAAGGACGTTCTTTGGAAAAAGCGCGTGCCTCACTTAAATCCTTGATGGAAATGGCGCCGTTGGAAGCGACGGTAGTCCGCAACGGATTACGCTCGCTTATAATGGCCGACGAGGTTGTTGAAAATGATTTGGTCATCATACAGACAGGAGAAAAAATTCCAATTGATGGCCGAGTGATTTCAGGAAGCGCCTCTGTGAACGAAGCAGCAATTACCGGCGAGTCCATACCCATAAATAAAGTTACGGATGATCAAGTATTCAGCGGGAGTATCTTGGATAGTGGCTATCTGGAGGTCATAGCAGAACATGTTGGTGAGGATACGACATTTGCCAAAATCATCGAATTGGTGGAAGAGGCACAAGAAGGAAAAGCAAAGACCCAACGGTTTTTAGAGAAATTTGCCACCATTTATACGCCGGGAATTATGGTTCTTTCTGTTTTAGTCTGGATGATTACACAGGATGTCCATTTAGCCCTGACCTTTTTAGTCATTGCTTGTCCTGGAGCATTGGTGATTTCTGCACCGGTTTCTATTGTAGCCGGAATTGGGAACGCCGCCCGTAATGGGATTTTGATCAAAGGTGGAGAGGTAATGGAGAATCTGGCAAAACTAAACGCTTTTGTATTTGATAAAACGGGAACATTAACCAAAGGTAAACCTGAAGTAACCGCCATAAAAGGATTTGGTATTCCTGAAGAAGATTTACTACTCATGGCCGCCGAAGCAGAAGTCATCTCAGAACACCACTTGGGAAGAGCCATTGTAAAAGAAGCGGAAAGAACCGGATTGACACTTCAAAATAAACCAACAGAAGTGAAAGTGCTTAAAGGCCGCGGGATTGAAGTCCACTTAAATGGGAAGGCACTCTATATTGGCAATCGAAAAGGAGTTTCAGAAAATGGAATTCATATTGATATTGAAGCGGAATCCTATGCCACCCAACAAGAGAAAGCCGGAAATACGGCCGTTTTTATTGCCGATGACCAAAAGGTTTTGGGAATTATTTCAATTGCTGATGCCATTAGGGAAAAAGCTAAAGACACCATCGATAATCTTAGGGCATCAGGCATTAAACACTTGGTAATGCTCACAGGCGACAATAAACATACCGCGAACATCGTTGGCCAGCAGCTGGGACTGGATCACATATATGCCGAACTGCTTCCCGAAGATAAGGCTCTAAAAGTTAAATCATGTATGGGGAAAGGGATCAACCTCGCAATGCTTGGAGATGGTGTCAACGATGCCCCGGCCATAGCTTCCGCTGATGTGGGAATCGCCATGGGCGTTGCAGGTACTGACATTGCCATGGAGACGGCCGATGTGGTTTTAATGGCCGATAATCTCGATAAATTGACCCATGCGGTCAAGCTTTCCAAAGCCACGGTGCGCAATATGAAACAAAACATGTTTATTGCCATCGGAACGGTCGCCCTGCTATTGGCAGGTGTCCTGACCAAAAATGTCAACCTCGCCTCGGGAATGCTGATTCACGAATTGAGTGTGCTGTTGGTCATTTTAAATGCTATCCGTTTAGTTCGTTTTAAACCTTCCAGTCGCTTTAAGCGTCCTGCTCGTCCAAAGGAAAAGTATGGTTTTGAAATGGCAACCGCTGCTCAGGAATGTTAAGCCACATCACAAGTGCCTCGTTGATATGTGTTGATATGTTGTGAACGAGGCACTTTTATTAAAATACCCGACTCTCCTTAAAAACTAGATTCCAAAACCCTTTTCAGACCTTGTTATAGTCTATCTTTAAACAAGTCTTCCATCTCCAATACAAAATTTAAAAACTTTATGTTGTTGGTACAGAGCGTTGTGGTTATCTTTGTAAATACATCTTTTTAAAAAAAAATATTTTAAATTGATTGGCACCAACCGTATTAGTTATTTAGTGTTTCAATTTTTATAAAAAATTTAATTTAGAAATCATGAACCAGATATTAGGACTCCACCATATTACCGCCATTGCTGGCGATGCCCAACGCAATTACGACTTTTACACCAAATCCCTCGGACTTCGCTTGGTCAAAAAAACCGTTAATTTTGACGATCCTCAAACCTATCATTTCTACTTTGGAGACGAAGTTGGAACTCCTGGCACCATTCTCACCTTCTTCCCATGGACAAATGTCAGACAAGGAAAAAACGGTGCCGGCATGGCTACAGAAATAGGGTATTCCGTACCAAAAGGAAGCTTGGATTTTTGGAAAACCCGTTTTAAAAATCTTAAAATACAGCACGAAGATCTCAGTGAACGGTTCGGAGAAAAACACCTGACGTTCCAAGATCCAGACGGTTTATGGCTCAATTTGATTGAAGCCAAACACCACGATGATCGAAAAGGTTATGAAACCGATGACATTAAAGCCGATGTAGCCATCAAAGGATTCCATACGGTGACCTTGACCTTAAATAATATCACAGCTACCGCCGCAATCCTGACCGAAGTTTTCGGATACAAACAAGTGGAAAAAGAAGGCAATGTAACCCGCTATCAAACCGATGCTGTAGAAAATGCAGCCATGGTAGATTTATTGGAAATGCCACAGGCCCAGAGAGGTTTAAATGCTGGAGGCACCAATCATCATGTCGCCTTTCGGGTGAAAAATGAAGAGATCTTGATGGCATTTAGAGAAAAAATTGTTGCAAGAGGATTACATATCACCGAGAAAATAAATAGAGACTATTTCTTTTCGCTCTATTTCCGTGAGCCAGGAGGCGTGCTATTTGAAATTGCGACGGATAATCCCGGATTTGCAGCGGATGAAACGGTGGAAAATCTAGGAAGTTCGCTCCAATTACCCGATCAATATAAAACGATGCGGGATAGAATTGAAAAAGCACTTCCTAAACTTAACATGTAATGAGAAGACCTATGCACAAGAAAAACATACAAACGGCCGGAAAACCATTAAAGGAAGCCGAAAAAATTTTGATTATGATCCACGGGCGTGGCGCAGATGCCCGCGATATCTTGGGTCTAGCTTCTCATTTTAAAGTGGCAGAATATGCACTACTTGCTCCTGAGGCAACCAACAACACGTGGTACCCCCATTCATTTATGGCCAATCCTGAACAAAATGAACCTTGGCTTTCTTCTGCGCTTGACTTACTAAAAGACCTGGTGAATAATATAATTCAACAAGGGATCACCGCCGACAACATTTACTTCCTAGGTTTTTCACAGGGCGCCTGTTTGACCTTGGAGTTTGTGACGCGCCATGCTCAAAAGTTTGGTGGTGTTGCAGCATTTACCGGTGGATTGATTGGCGACAAAATAAATATGGAGAATTACTCTGGCGATTTTAACGGGACCCCTATTTTTATCGGAACGGGAAATCCAGATCCGCATGTACCAATAGAACGCGTCCACGAAAGTGTTCACATCTTGAAAGAAATGAATGCCAAAGTTTACTTGCAGGTGCATGAGGGCCGACCACATACCATTTCTCCAGATGAGGTGGAGGAAGCCAACCGAGTGATTTTTAATTGATGGTATTAACAAAGTACACCATGATCAGGATTACCAGAGTTTATAGCGATAAAAACGGAGAGAGTCACTTTGAAAATATTGAAATGCCATTAAAAAATGATGGTGAAATCGGGTTTCTCTCTGATAAAATCCCCGCTAAAGACATTGTCTTTAGGACGGTAAAACCTGACTATGATTACGATTTCCATAATGCGCCACAAAAGCAATACATCATTTTACTAGATGGCGAAATTGAGATTGAAACCTCACTGGGCAAAAAAAGAACGTTCAAAGGAGGTGACATCTTGTTAATGGAAGATACCGAAGGTAAAGGCCATAAAACAAGAAATCTCCAGAATATTGAAAGAAGATCTGTATTTATAACACTTTAGAGCTTCTGTAAACTTAGTCACAATCACTAAAGATTCAAAGCTGTGAAGATGGACTTCTACCCCGCACAGCATATATATCCCCACTCCTACTTAATTTTTAAAAAAACTAGTGATGGAGTTTCTCTCTCCCTCCTACTTTTTTTTCTGAACAATCTACTTTACCTCAATTAGGATGGTCTCCTATTGATTGGAGTTTCCCAAATCTTGGGGATTACTAATCCGTCTTTAGTGTTGAATACGTTCTTTCAATAATTTCCGGTTCAGTGACCTAGATCATTTCAAGATTGAAATTATTGCTGTAGATTATCAACAGGCATCTGAAGTTTCTTAATTGAACCGAATCTTGGTTTAACAACTCGGATAATCATAAAAAATAATAACATCATAAAATTTATATAACATGAAAAAAAAGTTTTTTAATGCGAAAATCTATCGCAACGAGAATGCTACCGAAATGATCGTAGAAAATGGGAAAATCACCCAAATCGGAACTAATTTACCAAAATGCGACGAGGAGATTGACCTAGGGGGCAAGCTCGTTTTACCGCCATATGTTGACCCACATTTGCATCTGGACTATGTCTATACCTTATCTGAACTTGGACAAGCGGGAGCGGGTTCAGGAACCTTGTTTGAAGCCATTGAATTATGGCCAAAATTTAAGGAAACGCTTACTGTAGAAAGTGTAAAAAGATTGGCAATGAAGGGCATTAAAGATGAAGTTTCCCAAGGCGTACAACATATCCGTACACATATTGATGTTACAGATCCAAACTTTACCGCATTGAAAGCCATGTTGGAAATGAAGGAAGAATTAAAAGACACCGTTGACATCCAAATTGTAGCTTTCCCGCAAGAAGGCATGTACATGTATAAGGGCGGACTGGAATTAGTCGAAGAAGCGCTTAAAATGGGAGCTGATGTTGTAGGAGGAATTCCACATTATGAACCTGCGAGAGAATTTGGAGAAAAATCTTTACACGATATCGTTCGTCTTGCTTTAAAATACGATAAAATGATTGATGTCCATTGTGATGAAACAGACGACACCCATTCGCGTTTTGTAGAATTATTAAATGCGCTGGTCCTTATGGAGGATTATGGCACCAGAACTACGGCAAGCCATACCTGTTCCTTTGGTTCTGCAGATAATTCCTATGCGTTTAGAATGATGGATTTATTCCAAAAGAGTAAGATGAACTTTATTTCCTGTCCTACTGAAAACGCCTATCTCCAAGGCCGCCAAGATACCTATCCAAAACGCAGAGGATTAACTAGAGTAAAAGAATTTTTAGAATCAGGAATTAATGTTGCTTTTGCACAAGATTCCATTAACGATCCATGGTATCCAATGGGGAATGGGAATATGATGAACATTCTTGACAATGGCATCCATTTGGCTCAAACGATGTCTCCCGAAGAAATAAAAACAAGTTTTGATTTAATTACTTATAACGGCGCCCGTTGTTTAAACATTCATGACACCTATGGTTTGGAAGTAAGAAAAGCTGCAAACTTTATTGTTCTGAATGAATCTACCGTTTATGAGGCGATTCGTAAAAGAGTTGACGTATTGGCATCGGTAAGAAATGGTGAATTCTTGTTCCGTCGTAAGGAAATGGCTTATGATGTACCATTGAGCATCTAAATTGTTTTTAAGTCATTAAGTATACATTAGATTTAGATTACTAAAAATTTAGTTGTGCAGATGTGTATTGTACCACTACTTAACCGCAAAGTTCGCAAAGAAAATGCGCTAGGAACGTAAAGTTTAAACTGATAATTTTACTTTATCATTGCAGCCTTGGCCGAGCGCTTAACGACCTTTGCGGTAAATTATATGGGAACATACTTATTACCAAAAAGTAGAAACCAATGTGGTACAGAATAAGTAAAAGATTCTTTTAATTAGTAACTTTTAGAGTTCAAAAGTATGATAAGTTCACCTCAACTTTCATTTCACTTAAAATAAATTATATGAGCAAACAAAATATTACAGAGCAAGCCAAAAGTGCTTTTCCGTGGCTGATTATGATCTTGATGTCATCCGTTACTTTTGGAGGAATACTTTCTGAGTTGATGCCCTCTGGGGTTCTCCCATTAATGATGGCCGATTTAAATATCAGCGAGGTGCAAACTGGTAATCTTGTGGGTTATTATGCCATAGCGTCTGCTATTTTTGCAATACCACTCATTTCATTGACTATGCAATTCAACCGTAAGTATCTGCTATTGGTTTTGCTCGGCGGGTTTGCCATTTCCAATATTATCGCAGGACTTGTCCATAATTATACGGTTATCATTGTCCTGAGGGTAATTGGTGGAATTTGTGCTGGGGTCATGTGGCCAATGATTGCTGCCTATGGCATGCGATTGGTAGATGAAGAACATCACGGAAAAGCCATCGCCGTAATTATGGCAGGGACCACATTGGGCATTAGTATTGGGATGCCTATAATGACCTCCATTGGAAATGATTATGGCTGGAGAACCGAATTTATAGGTCTTGGGGTGGTTATTATTGCTATTGCGGTGATCAGTTTTTTTGCATTGCCATCAACACCTGGAGAGAAATTGACTAAAAGTTCATCACCATTTGCCCTGCTAAAAATACCGGCAGTTTTAATTGTGCTATTACTTACACTTCTGGGCGTCGTTGCGCATTATGGCGTTTACGTGTACATTACCAGTCTTGTTGATGAAATTCAATTGGCAGGAGGCGTTGAAAGTGCCTTATTGTTTTTTGGAATAGGATCTTTGATTTCGGTATTGTTGGCCATAAAATATACCGATAAATACTTGAGACAGCTTACCATTGCCATGTTCGGGTTGTTGATCATCTCTATGGTCATTTTTCTAATGTTTGGAAGAACAACCGGCATGGGTCATTTTGGATTCTTTTTGTGGGGACTTTCATTTGGTCCTTTGGTCACTTTGTTACAGGCAGCTGTAAGTAGGCAGGTAGAAACCGCCAAAGATGTTGCGACGTCAGTGCAGTCTTCGGTATTTAATTTATCCATTATGATCGCGTCTTCGGCTGCGGGCATGTTACTGGGATTTTACTCTCCAATGAGTTTAGTTTATCTGGCCATTGCATTATCAGTTCCGGGAATTATCATTTCGTTTTTCTCAAAGAAGGCATTAAGTTAACGGAATCAGAAACTTTTAAAAACAAACACCTATTTGGATTTGTCATCTACAACTGATAGGATAGATATGGTCTAGCGTAGCTTCCTTCTTTTCAGCACTATTTTTCAGTTCTGCTGGAAAAGATGTTGTTGCTGTAAATTCATATTTCAATAGGAATGTGATAACGTTTGGTCATTTTTGTTACTTTGAACATAGCGTAAATACATCCCTTATCATTATGTTTGTATTCGGATTTTGGTGTTTAGAATTTAAATAAAACAAGTCGCCAACTTTGAAAGTTGTCTTTAAATAACTTCAGTTATATTAATAAATATAAACATTTTATGGATGGATATGTGGAAATAACCGAATACCTTTTTCGCATAGGCGCTGCATTTTTATTAGGTGGCATCATCGGATTTGAAAGACAATGGCAGCAAAAAGATGCAGGATTGCGGACCAATACATTGGTGGCCATAGGCGCGGCATCCTACGTGCTTTTATCCGTAGACCTTCATAGTCTGGCGGGAGGCGACCCTGGAAGGGTGGCGGCCCAAATAGTAACGGGCATCGGTTTTATTGGTGCTGGCGTGATAATGAAAGACGGATTTGGTGTAAAAGGGCTTAACACAGCAGCAACCATTTGGTGTTCTGCGGCGGTTGGTACCTTGGCAGGGATGGGGTTTATCGTTGAGGCCTTGGTAACGACTATCGCTGTAGTTTTATCACATTTAATTCTAAGACCTGTAAGCGTTAGATTATCAAAACTGTCCGCCTACCGTAAAAATGTTGTTAAAGAAACCTACTATCAAGTCTCCATTCAATGTGCCTTGAATAAAGAAACCAACGTTAGGCTTTGGTTATTAAGCCATATTGAAACTAATGATCAATTATTACTGCGTTCAGTAAATAGGGATGTTTTTCAAACCAATCCAGAAGAGGTTATGATTCAAGTAGAAGTAGCAACCATTGGCAATCAGGAAAATTTATTAGAAACTTTGGTGACCAGTCTGATCATGAAACTGGAAGTTACTCGGGCAGGCTGGAAATTAGTGGGCCAAGAAACTGAGTTTTAGGAGTAATCTTATTTCAGTTTTCTTTTCCATAGGGGTGAAAGAGCAGCCAAAAATCTTCTAATTGGAGCGATTTAAAGGAAAACCTATCCCTATAAAAAACCTTAGTTTATTGGTATCATTGACCCAAGAAACATCAAAGTCTACAGGACCTAGAAGTGACTTATAAGAAAAGGTTGTTCCAATCGAGGCTAAAAAACCAGGTTCTTCATAACTTTTCCATTTTCCGTTAGGTGAAAATGCTTCTTGAATATAATCCTTGAAACTTCCAAAACCTACAGATGCCATTTCTACATGAGGTATAAAAAAGAAATTGCGAACGGTTTTTATTTGAACTCCCAGACCAACTTTTATAAACTGACTGACCGCCAATTCACTTTCCGATAAACCCGAAAAAGTATAATTATCTGTCCTTGGATCTATAATATTTCCGCCCAAAAAGTACTTTGCGCCATAGCCATATGTTGAAAATAGAAGATCATTTTCGTTGCTATGATGTCCAAAAAGAAATCCAGAATTTAGACTGAGCATTCCAGTGAGGCTTGATGTTAAAGGGATCCTTTCTTCCAGCCCTAACTTCAACTTCGTATACCCGCTGATGCTCATGTCCATATTCTCAATATTCGGATCTACAAAGGTCGCTTGAATTCCGCTATGCAATGACTGGCTTAGGACTGCTCTAAGTTGAGTGCCTTTGGAAGGATAGCGTACATCATTTAAATTACTGTATTTAAATTGGGCATAAAACTCATAAGTTGCAAAACTGTACCGCTCTAAACTTAAAATATTATTGTTTAGATTTGGATCTATGGTAGGTTTTAGTTGACTATATTTATATTTCGCTCCAACCCCAGCATGACTTTTTAAGGAACTCAGGTTTCTATTGATTTGATTGTCAAATTCCACATTTTGGAACTTCACATTATCCACATTCTTTCCTTCAATAAAGAGTTTCTGTTCTAACAGTTGCCCAAGCAATTCCGTACGCCACCACCAATCTCTATCCTCACCGAAATTTTTCTGATATTGCAGTCTCGCCTTTGGCTGCTCTGCGATATCTAAGGTTATGATCGTGCGAGACGCATCACCAATTATATTTCGTCCTGTATAATTAGCAATCAGTCCTGCACCTCGATAGCCATCAAAATGCAAAGAACCTTTTAACTGATGTTTCGATTTTTCGACACCTTTTAAAATAAGACCAAATTTACCATCTTCCCTTAAACGTGTAAACTCAATATCTTTAAAGATAGTTGTACCCATGGCCCTGCCCAAAGCGTCTTCAATGTCTTGGGTGGTGTATTTTTGATGTGGCTGTATTGCCGTTCGCGCCTTAACAAGTGCCAAATTAGATTTGCTGATATCCTGATAGACGATGGTATCAAATACGAACTCGGTTTTTGCTTCGGGAAGTTCATGCTGTTTTTGTTTAAAACCTTTCAATCTCTTTGCTAAAGCAACAAAAGCAGGTATTTGCTGATCGGTAGCGATCTTTCCCTCTTTATAAATTTCATTCGCCTTGAAAAAATCAGAGGTCGAATAGGTTAAATTAGGCGCATGATCAATAAGAATATCACATAAGAGACGATTGGCTGGCCGTTTCGTATTACTGTTCATCATACTTCCTTGAAATAGTAAGTCACTAATACTGTTTAGGCTTTCTACAGTTTTAGGATCATCTCCTACATCACTCCCAATGATAATATCTGCACCAAGGTCTTTTGCAATATCAGCCGGAAAATTATTAAGTAAACCGCCATCCACCAAAAGTGTATTGTTATATCTTATTGGCGAAAAGACTCCAGGAATGGACATGCTGGCCCGCATGGCCATAGCAACAGAGCCATAATCTAAGATTACTTCTTTACCATTGAGTATATCTGTGGCCACAGCCCTAAAAGGTATGGGCAAATCATTAAAATCCTCAATCTCATAACTGGGCACAGCAAGAATAGCAATAAATTCTCTTAAATTTTGATCGTTCAGAAGGTATAATCCTGTATTGATATTCCCCTCTTTAAAATCCAATTCAATCAAGTATCTGTTGTACTCGCTCTTTTCTTCTGCACCAACTTGGTCCAGGGATACTTTTCCACCCAATAATTTTTCCCAATTGGCATTTTTTGTAAGACTGGCAATGCTATCGCCAGAATACCCCATGGCATAAAGCCCACCTACAATGCTGCCCATGCTGTTGCCCACAATTAAGTCTGGAACAATATGTAAAGAATCCAATACTTGAAGTGTACGAATATGCGCAACGCCCTTTGCACCTCCTCCACTCAAAACCAACGCTACTTTTGGCTTTGTTTCCTGAGCAAAAGTTACTTGTGACCCTGCGGCGCAAAGAATCAGCACTAACAGATTCCGTAATCTTTGTGATTGTAAAATTTTGACCATGTATAAAACGCAATGAGTATAAAAATAAAGGATTCATATTAATGTCCGCTAAATTAATTGAAAAATCATTTCATTTTCCTCATGAGGTACCAACTTATATTGGAGGTAGCGGGAATATTCCTGTATTTAAAAATTCAGAAATCAACGGTTATCAATCCAAATTGACTGATTTTGCCAATTTGAGCATTTTTCGACTGATGGAGAACAACCATTCCAATTGTTCCCAAACTAAATGGGTCTCTTGAAGGCCACGTACCGTTTCTTTATCTGTAGAGCCCAAATTACTAATTTCCAAGGAATTGAAAGTCGGCAACGGTGCTTCAAGAAGCCGATCGTTTTTTGACAACGCGTCCACCCCACTACAGGTCTTGTCTTTTAAGCATTGGAGGACCTGCTCAAGGTTTTTCTCTATATTTTCAGTGGCAGTTTTAAATCGTTCGGATGCCTCAGTAGTATCATAATGCTTTATGTAAGTGCTTAACGAAGCTAATGATGCTAAAAAATTATGGTTTAAAACGACCAGTTCATAAACTTTATCCATTTCCCTTTGTTTCGACTTAGGCTCTTGGGTCATCCGCTGAAAAGCCGAACTTAGATTGGACGTTTCTAGGAATGCCTGCTTACGTGCTATATCATAAGAGGTTGGTATGTTGCCCTTCCGCTGATAATATTCGGTAATTTTATGTAGGAAATCCTTGTTGGCCTGCACACTTTTTTCAATGCTCTCCTTTATTTCAACAAACTCCCAAGCGGGCCACAGCCACAACATGGCCATGTAGGAGAGTCCGGCGCCAACCAACGTATCCAAGATGCGGAATTTTATTAGGCCGAGAACATCAGGGATGAGAATGGCATAAATAAAGACCACACTCAAGGTAATAAACGTCGCCGAAGCTTTATAATTTTTTTGTACCAATGAAATTGCAATGACCAAAGAAATGACCCCCATAATGCCAAACACATAAGGATCCTGAATTAGAAAAACCACTCCAAAGGCAATCGCCCCGCCAAGAAGTGTACCGATCATACGATCCTTCGCTCGGTTTCTTGTAAGCCCGAAGCTGGGACGCATGATAACGACAATAATCAACAAGATAGAATAGGGATTCTGAAAGGCGAAGATTGACCCCAGCGCATAACCAATCATCACCGTAACCGCCAACCGCACCGAATGTCTAAAAATGGTAGACTTAAAGCTAAAGCTCCTAAAGTAGAGCATCGGATCATAATCTTGGGGTGCAATAAACCGCCTGGCTTTTTTTCTATCTATAAAATTGGTTTCGTCAATCGTGGGATCTAAAAGTCTTTTTATTCTTTTTAATTTTTCGGACTGTTTTTCTTGATATTCAAGCAGATTCTGGAGCATTAGATATTCCTCGTAATACTCCGTTTCACGAAGTAAGTTCACTTCCAGTTTTACGTTTTCAAAACATTGGGTCATAGGAGCGTTCTTGGGCAATTTCCTTAGGTCATTTCCCGCTTCGGAAATCTTCCGCAATTGTGAGGACATCTCAAAAATCAGGTCCTGGAATCTTTTGACGTATTGGGGATGGGCTTTAAAAAGCGCATCCATCCGATCATAATTTACTGGATTTGCAATGGCTGTTTCTAGCATTTCTATTAACTGGGCAAATATCAATAGGCGGTTATTCTGATAATTGGACCACCCCGAAGCTTTCCTGGAAAGTATCAAAATCTCCCTGAGAGTTTCATGGTTCGTGGTGAGGTCGCTTTGAAGTTTAAGTAACTGGGATTGTAATTTCACATGGTCTTCATGTGGGTCCAGCAACTTTCCTCTTGTTTCTATAAATTCTGCGGTAAGCAAATAAGTTTCGGATAAAAACTCCTCGGTTTCAGCCTTTGGGTTGATGCGATACCAAGCCTTGGACAAGAGCAAATACCAAAGTCCGCCCGCCCCCAACAACAAAGCATATTGATAGATTTCCAGTTCAGATTCGAGCGAAAAACTCAATACGAAGGCCATAAGTCCCGAAAAACTGATGAGCGAGGCACGAAAGCCATATACCGAAATTAAAGCGATGGCAAAAGTGATGAACCCCAAAACCGGAAGCAATAGCCAGAGTTCAAAATGCAGATAGCCTTTTATAAAACTGGCAATCATAACCAATAGCGCGGAAAAAAGAATCCCAAACTTTTTATGACGGAAACTGCCTATGACATCGCTGGGCGAACTCCAAAAGGCACCAAAGCTAAGTGCCATTCCAATTTCTAAATAACCGAGTTGCCCTCCGATTACTGCCGGTAGAGTAACCGCAATCCCCACCCGGATGGCTTTTGAAAAACTGATGCTTCTTAAAAACTGTAACAGCTCCTTAACATTCTCAGAAATAAAAACTCTAACAGTATTCAAGTTAAAATAATTTATATGCTAATATAAGGTTTATTGGAAAATTGACTCCATCTAATAAAGCAATTGATCTCAAGCCTAAATAAAAACATGCCAACGTATAAAATGGAGCCTTCTTATAGAGGTCCATTTCTGAAAGATTGATTCTAAATTCAGTAATAATCCGAAAATACAGCAAATTGTACACGTATAAATTCAATTCTTCCCAAAATAGAAGATCAGTTCTCATAATTAGATCTTTATATTTAGTACTTTACACTTAGTTATAAACGGATTATTAAAAATTCACAGGAGCGCTATCAAAATTCTTAAAATAGAACTGTGAGCCTAAAAAATTTCTGTTATGCGAATCAACTTTTATATCATATCAAGTGTTTCACTCTTGATAACCCTCGGATTAGCCATTTTTTTAAATTCAAACTGGTATGTGCTCTTTGCGATTATCTTAGGGTTGACCATTTTAGGATATTACGACGTTTTTCAAACCCGACATACCATTATGCGCAATTATCCGGTACTGGGGAGACTGCGGTATTTATTGGAAGACTTACGCCCAAAGATGTATCAGTATTTTATTGAATCTGACATTGACGGCCGTCCCTTTAATCGCGTCGATCGGTCCACAGTATATCAAAGGGCAAAGGGTGTACGGGATACCATTCCGTTTGGAACCCAGCTGGATCTTTATGCCGAGGGTTATGAATGGATTTGCCATTCCATCGCACCAAGACCATTTGCGAGCTTAGATCACGATCCGCGATTTTTGATCGGAAACAAAGCTTGTAAACACCCATATTCTGCCAGTATTTTGAATATTGCAGCCATGAGTTTTGGTGCTATTAGTGCCAACGCCGTTGAGGCTTTGAATGCAGGGGCCAAGATTGGGAATTTCGCCCATAATACTGGAGAAGGTGGCTTGAGCGATTACCATTTAAAACACGGTGGCGATCTTATTTGGCAAATTGGCACCGCTTATTTTGGATGTCGGGATGAAGAAGGAAAATTCAATCCAGAACTTTTTTCGGAAAAGGCTAAACATCCGAATGTGAAAATGATCGAACTCAAAATTTCCCAAGGTGCCAAACCTGGACATGGCGGGATTTTACCGGCGGAGAAAAACTCTGAGGAAATTGCTCGAATTCGACATATTACCCCACATACTAGAGTCAACTCCCCACCCTACCACTCCGCTTTTGACACCCCGCTTGAAATGGTGCACTTCATTCAAAAACTAAGAGATCTATCCGGCGGCAAACCGGTAGGCTTTAAATTATGTATTGGTTATAAAAGTGAATTTATATCCATTTGTCAAGCCATGATTGATCTGGATATTTATCCTGACTATATTGCCGTAGATGGTGGCGAAGGTGGAACAGGCGCGGCTCCTCCGGAATTTAGTAATTATGTAGGTGCACCATTGATTGACGGGCTCGATTTTGTCCATAATATTCTTAACGGATTGGATATCAGAAAACATATAAAACTTATTGCTTCCGGCAAGATCACTTCTGCATTTCACGTTGCGCGTGCCATTGCTTTGGGTGCCGACGGCTGTTATCAGGCACGTGCCATGAAAATGGCTTTGGGCTGTATTCAGGCCTTATTGTGCAATACCAATAGATGTCCCACCGGAATCACCACGCAGGATCCCAGATTGACCATAGGCTTGGTGCCTGAAGACAAAAAGATACGTGTGGCAAATTACCATGAAAAAACAATTAAAAATTTTGTTGAACTTTTGGGTGCTACCGGTTTGGATGAAGCAAAAAATTTGACACGTTCGCATATTTACCGACGAGTCTCATTGAATGCCATGATTACTTATGAAGAACTTTTCCCGTCCATAAAACCTGGAGCCATGCTTAATGGAGAGATTCCAGAAAAATATAAATCGGATTTTGCCAATGCCAATAAAACCCGTTGGGGCATCCATCCAATAGCCATATAAATGTGATGATTTTTAGTTCATCATAAAATATCCCAATCAAAGTGTTGTCAAAAAACCTAGTTCAAAAACCGACTGATAGTGTCTATTGGTAATACAGCACGACCTAGTGCAGTTCCTGTGGAGAACAAAAAAACCGAAGATATAGCTTCGGTTTTTTATAGTTTTATAAGGGGATTTCAATATTTAATAAGGCGTTCTATTCTATGATAATAAATTCTGAACGTCTGTTTTTCTGATGTTCATCAGCAGAACATGGGACGCCGTTACTACAGTTGTTCACCAGTTTGCTCTCTCCAAATCCAACGGCTTGCAATCTCGATTCTGGGATGCCGTTTTCAACCAAATAGTTTAAAGTGGAGGTCGCACGACGTTGTGAAAGCCCTTTATTGTAGGCGTCATTTCCTCTACTGTCGGTATGTGAACGGATCTCCAGTCTCAAGTTAGGATATTGGTTGAGTACCGCCAAGACTTTCTCAAGTTCCACTTGGGCATCCTTTCTTATATTCGATTTATCAAAATCAAAATAGATGATGGGGATGTTCAACACCTTGGCCAAGTCGGTTCCAGGAACCAGGGCAACTTCGTTGGTCTGTAATTGGAAGTCGATGCGCTGGTGCTCCAAATTTGGCTTGGACAGATACTCATCGGAATCATAACTTTCCTTAGAAACTTTTACAAAATAGGTTTCAAATTTATCGGTTTCGACGGTGTAAAAACCTTCGCCGTTAGTCCGAACTTGTTTATATATCTTATTGTTGGAATCAGTCAATACGATAGTAGCACCCTCAAGTGGCAGTTCGGTCTGTTTGTCGGTAACATAGCCTTCAATCTGTGCAAAATAGAGGTCTATGATTGGTGCTGTCTCCAAAAACGTATAAATATTGTCGTAAACAAATGTGTTTCCAGTTTCCGAACGGTTAGAGCTTATAAAGCCCCTGTGGGTCGATTGATCAATCCCAAAGGCAAAATCATCGGCATAGGTGTTAATTGGAGCGCCAACGTTTAACAGGTTGCCAAAGCCATCATTCTTGATCTTTATATAGAATACATCAAGACCACCCAGTCCAAAATGGCCATCAGATGAAAAATACAGCTCGTGGTCTGCCGAAACAAATGGGAAGGTCTCCTTACCTCTGGTATTGATTTCTGGTCCTAAATTAATTGGTTCCCCAATACTTCCATCGGTATTGATAGTGGAGACATAAAGGTCTGACTCTCCAAAACCTCCTGGACGATCCGACGAAAAATATAGTTTTGTCCCATTTGGACTCAATGCCGGGTGTGCGCTAGAAAAATGGTCGCTATTAATGGACAGTTCTTCTGCTTCCTGCCATTTGTTGTTGACCTTTTGTGACCTATAGATTTTTAGCTTCTGATCGTCTTTTCTGTTCTTGGCGGTGATATTGCTTCGTGTAAAATACATGGTATTGTTATCTGCCGTAAATACAGGCGACGATTCATGGTATTTACTGTTTAGGGTCCCGGTAAGTTTTTCGGAATGGCCTAGAGCCTGATTAAGGGAATCGAGTTCAATGCTATAAAGGGATAAAAAACTAAGTCCGTCCCACGCACTTCTCTTGTTCAGGAACGTTTTAGTGTCGCTCGTAGACGCATAGTAAAGAGTGTTTCCCGATTTGAAATAGCCAAAGGAGATCTTCTCCTCATCATAAACTTTTGCTAACGCTTCCATCTCATACCGTCCTGAATTCTGCTGAATAAGATCGGCATAATTTCGTGCATTTCTTCCAGACTTCAAACCACTTTTAGCCGTGAACGTATCGTAATAATTTGAAGCTTCATCAGTATTCCCGGTAGCTTTCAGTGCCTGGGAAAAGCGAAGATAGACAATGTCATTCTCAGGTTCTGGATTCAGCTCAAACAAACGCCCGTACCATTTTACGGCCTGGTCATATTGCGCGTTAAAATAAAAACTGTTGGCCAGTTTTGTGAAAAGTTCCTCCGATTGATGGCCTTTTTCCGCAACTTCCAGATAAATCTTTTGGGCATTGACATAATCCAATTGCTCGTAGTTTTCTGCAGCTTTTTCCATTTTTTTATCCTGTCCCTGAACCAAGGCAATGCTCGAAAAACCGAGAAAAAATAAAAAGAAACTATATATGGTAATACTATTTTTCATGACATCTTTTTTAAATACAATTAAAAGAACCTTGGATTTACTTTCGCTCTCATCCTTGTGCCCAGTTCGAAGCGAAGAAATATCTCGTGCGAGCCATCATTATAATTCCCCAGTGCTGTAG
>NZ_DATJCA010000043.1:0-61705 GCF_035515035.1 Gelidibacter sp.
TTTTCAGCCACATCTCGGATCAATACAGGATTACCATTTTGTGTAGAGACCACAGTATTTTCCAAATCTGAAATGCTACGCGCCAAGCCTTCGCCACGTATAAAATTGGCCTGATGGTTTTTTTCAATATACGCCCCTCCCGTGTTTGCGTTATTTTCGCTTAATGCTTCAAAGACCTGGCTCATAGTGAGACCAAAGCTTTTAAGTTTATCGGGATTAAGAGCTACTTCATATTGTTTTACATAACCACCAAAAGCATTTACTTCAACTACTCCGGGGACTAATGCCATTTGACGTTTTACAATCCAATCTTGGATGGTACGAAGCTCCATAGCATCGTATTTATCTTCATAGCCTTCTTTTACCTTTAGGGTGTATTGATAGATTTCGCCCAGACCTGTGGTTATAGGTGCCATGAACGGTGTTCCAAAGCCTTCGGGGATTTCTCCCTTTACTTCGGCTAACTTTTCTTGTACCAATTGCCGGGGAAGATAAGTCCCTGCTTCATCTTTAAAGACAATGGTTACTACGGACAGACCAAAACGAGAGACCGAACGCAGCTCGATTACATCGGGTAGGTTGGCCATTGCCAATTCTACTGGAAAGGTTACAAATTGCTCAATATCCTCCGTTCCCAAATTAGGGGCAGTTGTAATTACTTGAACTTGATTGTTGGTAATATCGGGTACGGAACCCAATTTTATAGTGGCCATAGACCAAATACCAGTACCTATAAGTACCACTATAAAGAGCCCAATAATAAATTTATTATTAATGGAAAATGAGATGATTTTATTAATCATAGAAAAAGTATTAATTCAGTTTAAACATCGCAATGCAAAGAGATGCAATGCGTTTATGATGCGATACTTACTTTGAAAAGCATCACGGTAGGATATAGCTATCCTAAAAAAACTGAATTATACTTTAGGGGGTTGGAAAAGCGATTCCAGATATCTGGAAGTGAAGTTTACTTTATGTAAGTTAAACTGTTTTTTATCTTCAAACTTTAGTCGATTGGTTAAAGCCGAACTGTTGTTCGCAATAATTAATACTAAAGGGTGACAACATTGATGATGGGGATGGACTGGTGTATTCTCCTTATCTGGGTTATTATGATGCCCTTCATTTTTTGCATCGTTGTCGATGTAATCTTCAACTACATATTCAAGGAAAGAGTCTCCATAAACTTTATGGTCTTGATAATGGGTAATAATGCTTGAAATTTCTTTAATTGGCCCACAAAAGTCCATATCAATGCTAATTCCCTGAAAAAAGGATAAAATAGACATTGATATAGAAAAGAATATTTTCATAAAGTTTCACAAAGATACAAATTAATCGATGCACAGGTTGTGCAAAGAAAATCAAACTTTATACATAGTATTTTCTTTTCAACCAAAATGAAACTCGAACTAAAAAGATAAGAACTGGAACTTCAACTAATGGACCCACCACTCCTGCAAAAGCTTGTCCAGAATTTAGTCCAAATACTGCTATAGCAACTGCAATCGCCAATTCAAAGTTATTTCCTGCTGCTGTAAATGAGACGGCTGCGTTTTCCTTATATGAGGCACCCATTGCTTTAGTAAAGAAAAAACTGATGATGAACATTAAACTAAAATAAATAATTAGAGGAACTGCAATAATTAAAACGTCCATTGGAATTTCAACAATTAACTCTCCTTTGAGCGAGAACATAATGACAATGGTAAATAATAACGCAATTAGCGTTATTGGTGAAATGGCAGGAATAAACTTTTCTGTGTACCACTTTTCTCCTTTTAACCTTACCAAAATCACTCTACTTAAAATTCCCATTAAAAAGGGTAGCCCCAAATAGATTGCTACACTTTCTGCCACCGTACCAATTGAGATTTCGACAATAGCCCCTTCAAATCCAAAATAAGGTGGAAGAACCGTTATAAAAATCCAAGCATAGAAACTATAGGCAAAAACTTGGAAAATACTATTTAAAGCGACCAAACCTGCTCCATATTCGCTATCTCCTTCAGCAAGGTCATTCCAAACCAAAACCATTGCGATACAGCGAGCCAATCCAATTAAAATAACGCCTACCATATATTCTGGATAATCACGTAAAAAAGTAATTGCCAAAACAAACATTAAAACGGGAGCAATTATCCAATTTAGAAAAAGTGAAATGGAAAGAATTTTAGTGTTTCTAAAAACTTTTGGCAAAAGAGCATAATTCACTTTAGCCAAAGGTGGATACATCATTAAGATTAATCCTATGGCTATGGGAATGTTAGTGGTGCCTCGACTCATTGAATCAACAATGCTTGGAAAGGATGGGAAGAAATATCCGATTCCCACGCCCAAGAGCATAGCAATGAATATCCATAGCGTTAAATAATTATTTAGAAAACTTATTTTTTTCATATATTTCTTGTGTTCAATTATTTAAAATGTCTTTTTGCTGCTCAATTACTCCGTTTATATTGCACGATAACTTTACAGTATTGTAGATTGTGCCAAATTTTTCAATATTCTTTTTTAGCAATGGGATATTTAAATTTTCATCGGAACTGTAAATAGTTAGCCTGTAATCTATGTTATCCATTTTCAAAGGTTTTTCCGTTCGTTTAGCTGACACATTTACTATGGCTTTTGAATAAGTAAACTTCATCATATCAGAAAATCGCTCGACATTTTTTAGCATACACGAAGCAAAAGCTCCTAAAAAAAGCTCGGCAGGATTAGGTAAAGTTTCAGCAGATTTTGAAGTTGTTCCAAAAGCTATATCATTTTGCTTTATTTGAATAGCAGCGTTTTTATTTGAAATTGATGATGCCCTAATTTGGTATTCCATAATTATTTCTATTTTGAATTAGTAGTTTTGAAAATAGTTAAGAAGCTTTTATCTGAGAGAAAATGTAAAATAGTTCGGTTGCAATTTGCAGACTTCTTTCATTATACTTTTCTGCTTGTTGTGGTGAATTGTCAAAAACTTTTGGGTCATCAAAAGTTATCGGAATGCGTTTTTCAGCACCTGGAACAAATGGACACGCTTCATTGGCTGAATCACAAGTCATAATTGAAGCAAATTCAGATTTCGGGTTAAAATCGTCATCCAATCTTTTTGAAAATCCGATTATTGGATGTTGGTTGTACGCATATTTAATGCTGTAAATTGGGTTCTCGTTTTGTGAAATAGTTCTAATCTGAAAACCCGAATTTTGCAAAGTTTCTGCGACCATTGGAAAAAGTGCTGTACTTTGTGTACCACCTGAATAACAGAATACATTTTTGATATTGAAATGATAAGCTAAAGTTTGTGCCCAAACCTGTGATAAATGACTTCTTCTCGAATTGTGAGTACAGATAAAGTTGATTCTAATTTCTTGATGGCTTGAAACTTTAGACTGAATAAATTCCGTTAGCGGCTGTAAATTTGCTTTACGTTCAACTGAAATTGTTTGAGGATTTAATCTCTTAATTACCTGGTCAATTTCTGAAAACAAAGTTGGTTTTGTTATTGGCATTTTCTTAATATTCAATTATTATTTTAGCAGCAGCCATCACCAGGCGTGCAAGATTCATTTTTTAGATCAGATAATTTTGCTTCTGGTTTTTCTTCAGGAATCCCACATTTATCTTTTGCCAAACAATCGGTTTGTTTATTGGTCAACAAAAAGTTTTTACCATCAAAGTCAAGTGCGAATTTCCCAATCGTATTACCTTGATATTCCACCTCAATATCTAAATCTTCAATCCCTAAAATGCGCTCGGATAGTTCAATGATGCTTAATAATTTTTCCGGATGCAATCTATGGTCATAGTCATTGGCGTTCCAAAGTTGAAAGTTTACTACCTTCTCGTTTCTCACGGTTCCGCCACAATCAATAAAATGCTTTGTGATCTTTCCAACTTCTGTTACGTGAAAGTGGTTGGGTACTAGTTCTCCATTTGGTAATTGGAAAGCAATCTTATCCAGTTTATTCAATTTGTTTTTAATTTCTGATAACTTCATTTCTTTATATTTATTTGTTTATTGCGATTTAACGATGAATTGAATGAAAAAATTTAGCAACAATCTGCTTTAGGAATGTCCTGATCTAAAAATTGATGCATTAATATTTTCATTTTAGTCCAGTTTTCACTGTCTATACAATAACAGACTTTGACACCTTCAACTGTTCCTTTAATTAGTCCTAAGGTTTTTAATTCTTTTAAATGTTGTGATATAGTAGGCTGGGCAAGACCAATTTCTTCGGATAAATCCCCGCAATAGCAAGCATCTATTTTAAATAATTGTTGTAAAATAGCTACTCGAGCAGGATGGCCGAAGACTTTTGCGAATAAAGCGATTTCTTTTTGTTGGTCTGTGTACATATTCTATATCTATTCAATGTTTAATTGCAATATTACGATTAATATTACAATTAAACAATTTGTTTTTTCCAGGCCTGGCGAAAAACAGCTCTTTTGTTTTTTAGAGAGTTGGGAGAGAGTGCTCCTTGTGAGGCAAACATTACCATAATTGCCAAGCCTAAAAAAATGGCTTGATCCTTGTCAAAAACGGCAAAATGTTTTTATCAATAAAGTTGTCTTTTGATAATCGTTTCGAAATATATCTTGTGCCCTGTGCCAAAACAAAAGGGACAAGTAATACCAAAACTATGCTTTCAAGCAAAACACTTGAATCAATTGTTACTATCGTTCATTAAGTAAACACAGCACGCCAAATCATATAAATTGTCGGGCTATTATGCTGAAGTTAGGGATGAGCGTATTCGTATTGGCGAGCAATAGATTATTTTGGTTTATTACGAAAGAACCATTGTAAACATTAATTTTATCCAACAGTCAACGATTATGAATATTTCCTATAAGCACAAAATAGTATAAAAACAATGCGGAAATTACCACAAATTTTATTGCAAGAATTCAATTGATTTTATCTCTTACTATCATTTGATTTACCAACGTTCTTATTTCTTTTATTTCTATGTTTTTGACACACCGGTTTTACTTATTTCCATAGATGCTTCTACATCTTCCTTGCATTTAAATAGATATAAAGTATTTCAAGAATAGAATAAACAACATAAATATGATTATAATACCAATCCAAATTATTTTGTCTTTTTTAGAAACGCTACTTTTTTTGGATCGTTCCTTGTTTTGCTTTTTCAGACGCTTTTTACTTCGATTTCCTGTCATACAAGGTCATTTTAATTAAATTTCTTCCATTCATTATTCATTTACTAATCCTTTTTATTTTATTCAATCACTTTAATCTTACCGTTAAGTTTTAAACCATAAATAGTACACCCATCAAAAGCAAAATGATTATTTATTCAAAATATGTTTTTTAACAATTGTTCCTAAATCCTTCTCGGAAAACCAGATGTCCTCTGGATGAAGATGAAGAACTGGCGCTTGTTCGCATTTATTATTACAATCCATTTGTTCAACTTCTATTTTGTTTTTCAGTTTGTATTTTTTTATATAGTAATCTAAAAGCTTTCCTTTTTTCTTTCGGCAGCTTGCACCGTTACACTGATAAATGACAGGTTTATTATTTTTAGAATTTTTCATAATATTAATATTTTAATAAATGTTTTTTAGGTCTTAAAAAGATGACCACCAACACTAATATTGCTAATGTAATAATGCATCCATAAAGGAAACTTTGATTTGGAAATGTAGTTCCCAAAAATCCTGCCAATGGATATGCAAATGCCCACCAGAGATGTGAAAACGCAAAATGAGAACCATAGACTTTACCCTGTTCTTCAATGGGAACGGTTTCTCCGATAAGTGTTTCGGATGGAATCTCCGCAAGACTTTGACCAAGTCCAGCAACAATCCATACAAGGAATAGCATTGAAAAATCGAGGTAATTGGCAAAACTTATGGCAACCCCTAAAATCAGAGCTCCAACAATAAGTGAGATGCGTCTTGATTTGGATTTATCAATTGCTCCAGAAATAAATGCTGCTACCATTGCACCAATAGCGAAAGCTGCCATTATAATTCCGTAATCTTTATCGGTAAGGTCCAATCCACCTTTGACCAATACGATGGTATTAACCAAAATAAGTGCACCAGCAACCGCAGAAACCAATTCAATAAATAATGCAAAGCGTACGTATTGATTGGAAAATAGTAGTCTAATTCCTTTTAAAACATCTTGCCACGTATTTGGTTGAATCTCACCTTCTACGTCGTTCGGAATAACATCCAACTTACTTTTTGGAAGGCTTAACAATAAAATACCCGCGATGACAAACGTAGCAGCATCGACAAAGAATATTTCCCTTGCACCGAACCAAATAGCCAAAATTCCGGCCAATCCTGGACCCAAAACTCCTAAAAGCTGATACGTAGCGGCCGATAAGCCTATGGCCTGTCGGTATAGTGATTTATCTACAATCTGCGGAATTATAGACCGATAGGTAGGACTAAAAAATGCATTGAAAATATTCATAAGAAAAATGAGGACATAAATTTGCCATTCTTCGGTTACAAAAGGCAAACAACCTACGATAACCATTCTAATAAAATGTGTGGTGTAGAGTATTTTCTTTCGGCTTATTCGATCTGCCAAGACACCTGCAAAAGGCGAAAATATAATGAATGCAGCAACTCGTAAAGTAAGGGCCGTTGCCAATATGACCGCAGCCCTCTCTTCACCAAACTGATATGCCAAAAGAGCCAATCCAACCCACGTAAAAGCATCGCCTAACAAACTAATGGTCTGTGCCAAATAAAGTTTAGCGAATAAACGGTTACGTAAAGCTTGAAATGGCTCTAATAGTTTTGACAGTTTCATCTTCTTTTAAGAAATAATGTTTTCTTCATTCAGATTGTGTTTCTTACGAATCACCAATTGATAAACACAAGGAATAACAACCAAGTTTAAAACCGTAGCCGAAAGCAAACCTCCCAAAATAACTACAGCCATCGGGCTTTGAATTTCACTTCCTGGCTCTCCGCCTTTTAAAGCTAATGGAATAAGCGCCAAACCTGTTGTAAAGGCAGTCATTAGGATTGGATTCAATCTGTCCAATGCGCCTGTTTTAATCAACTGAAATCCTTTCATTCCTTCCTTTCTCAAATCTTCATAACGAGAAACCAATAAGATTCCGTTACGAGTGGCTATTCCAAACAAACTAATAAAACCAATGGTTGCTGCAATGCTGATTATACCTGAAGTAAAATACACAATCAAGATACCACCAATTAGCGCTAATGGCAGGTTTATCAATACAACAAACGCCAATTTCACATCTTTAAATTCATAATACAGCAAAAGGAAAATTATTGCTATGGCGATAATTGCTGTTCCCAAAAGCAATTGTGATGCTTTAGATTCGCTTTCAAATTGTCCTCCATATTCCACACGGTAGCCTTCTGGCATATTCACATTGTTTGCAACCACTTCCTTTATTTCGTTTACCGCGCTTCGTAAATCTCTACCTTGAACATTGGCAGCCACTACAATTTTACGTTGTACATCCTCACGATTAATTGTGTTTGGACTGCTCACAGAAGCTACCGTTGCCAATTCGCCCAAAGTGGTTTGTCCGCCATTTGGTAAACTGATTAAGGTATTACCGATGTTTTCAATATTATCTCGAAATGGTTTTTCATACCGAACCACCAAATCAAAATATTGTTGTCCTTCGTAAATCTCACCAGCTTCTTCGCCAGCAAAAGCAATATCTACTTGTTCCATTAAATTGCCGACCGTCATACCGTAAGCAGATAAAATTTGACGTTTCGGTTGAATGCGTATTTGCGGCACTTCAATCTGTTGGTCTACTGCTACATCTGCCAAGCCATCAATATCTTTGATGCTCTGCTCTACACTTTTACCTACTTCAAACAAACGTTGCAAATCTGAACCAAAAATCTTTATTGCAATATTGGCACGTGTTCCGGAAAGCATATGGTCAATACGGTGTGCGATGGGTTGTCCCAAGGTTATATTAACACCTGGCGCAATACTCAATTTATTTCGGACTTCTTCAAAGAATTCTTCTTTGGTTTTGTCTTTCAAAATAAAGGGTACGTCAATTTCCGAAGCATTTACGCCTTGTGCGTGTTCATCCAATTCGGCACGACCTTGTCTCCGGGTAACAACTTCCACTTCTGGTAAATCCAATAAAATAGTTTCTATCAAATTTCCTGTTTTATTACTTTCTTCTAATGACATTGCCGGAGGACCAACTACGCTAATTACCAAAGAACCTTCGTTAAATTCTGGAAGAAAACTTCTTCCTAATTGGGTCAACACCAAAAGACTGATTATAAAGGCTATAATTGTGACTCCAATTATGGTTTTTGGAATTCTTGTAGCACGTTCCAAGAGGTTGCCATAATGTTTCTGTAACCAACGTTCCACACGTGTACCATCTGCCTGCTTGTTCAACAGCCTTTCGTTATTCAATAAATAAGAACACAAAATTGGTGTTACAGTTACAGCAACTACTAATGAAGTTAAAACCGACGTTACAAAAGCAATTCCCAATGGTTGTAGCAAACGTCCTTCCATTCCACTTAAAAAGAATAAGGGGATAAATGAAACAATAATAATCAAGGTTGCAATAATGATTGAACTTCGTATTTCCACCGATGCATCACGTACAACAGTTAATGTGGAAGCACGTTCTTCTTTTGGCTTTCGAATATTTTCTCGTAAGCGTTTATACACATTTTCTACATCGATAATCGCATCATCTACCAAGGCTCCAATGGCAATTGCCATACCTCCTAAACTCATTGTATTTATGGTATAACCCATCCATTTCAAAATGATGATAGATACCAATAATGAAATAGGAATTGCCAATAAGGATATTAAGGTTGTTCTCCAATTCATTAAAAATATGAAGAGAATAATCATCACAAAAAATGCACCTTCCAACAACGTCTGATTCAAATTACTGATGGAAGCATTAATAAAATCAGCTTGCCTAAAAATGTGATTTTTAATCTGAACGCCTTTTGGCAAGGTTTTTTCTAAATCTGCAATCGCTTCATCCAAGCTTTCTGTCAATTCCAAGGTGTTGACATCGGGTTGTTTTGCAATGGTTAGAATAACCGCTGGTTTAGCATTTAATGAACCATCGCCAATTTTGTCTGCAGCTCCAATTTGAACTGTTGCTACGTCGCTAATTTTTATGGTTTGTCCATTGACTTGTTTTAAAACCGCTTCCTGTAAATCTTCTATTGCATAAGCTCTACCACTTCCCTTTATGATATATTGATTACCATATTGGTTTATCACACCACCGGGTGCATTTGTGTTTGCTTCCTTAACCTTCTCTACGAGTTCTGAAAGACTAATGTTATAATGCTTCAGCTTTTCAGGATTCGCAAATACTTGGTATTGCTTATAATCGCCACCGATCACTACCACATTTGCAATACCGCCAATCGCCTTTATTCGTGGTCTAATTGTCCAATCTGATAAGGTCCGTAATTCCATTGGCGATAAACTATCAGACGTTACGCCCAAGAGCATTATTTCGCCCATAATGGATGAAATCGGCGCCATTGTTGGTGCTCCGATACCTTCGGGTAAGTTTTCACGAACCATCGGGATGCGTTCACTAACAATTTGTCGTGCCCGATAAATATCGGTTCCCCATTCAAATTCTATCCAAACAATGGAAACTCCCGCTGCTGATGACGAACGAATCCGTCTCACATTCGGCGAACCATTTAAGGCTGTTTCCAATTGATAGGTTACTAATTTTTCTACTTCTTCAGATTCCATTCCGTGCGCTTCGGTAAGGATTGTTACCGTTGGTGCTGTAAGGTCTGGGAATACGTCCACATTCATAGTGCGCGCATAATAAATGCCCAATACGCTCAATGCAACCGCGCCCAATAAAATGAGTAATCTATTGTGAAGTGAAATTGATAATATTTTGTTTAACATTTCTCTTCGTTTTTAATGTTCGTGACCGTGAGCAGGTGTTGAGCCTGACATTGAAGCCATTTTAACTTGGTAGGCTCCTTTTGTGACAACCACCTCGCCTACTTCCAAACCTTGTAGAATTTCTACATTTTCTCCATTGCGCTTTCCGATTTTCACAGGTCGTCTTTCAAAGCTTTCGCCTGAAAGTTGCACGATAACGGAATAACTTCCGTAATCTTCCAATAAAGCATTAACAGGAATCATTGTATTTTGGGTTGCGTTACCCATTGCAATTTGAACCTGCGTTAAGCTACCTTCTGGCATATCAACATCATCATTAACTTGCGCAAAAACTGAAATAAGTGGTTTGTTATTATCTACATCTTTAGCGATGGACAGGATTGAACCTCCAGATGTCGCGACATTACGCCATTGACCATCGTTGGTTTGATACCACACTTCTCGTGCATTATCCATAGTAAGCCCATAAGAAGGTGCTATTTGTGTTTTTAACACTCTGGATTGAAGCGTTCCTACCGTTACAACTGTTACGCCTTGGTCTACATAATCGCCATTGGCCACATTAATTGATGTGATGTACCCATCAAAAGGTGCACGAATTTGTTTGCCACCACCAGATACTCCAGACGAGAGACTTTGGTAATTAGATTTTGCAATGTTGTAATTGCTTTCAACTTTTTCAAATTCTGCTTTGGGAACAATTTTAGATTCAAATAATTCCTTTTTTCGTTCGTATTCCGCTTTAGATTGCTCAAAATTAGAGCGTGCATTGGCAATTTCGGTACTCAAATTATTAGACGACAAACCTTGACTGCTAATATTGATTAATAATTGCCCTTGTTTTACCTGCGTTCCTTCCGTGAGATTGCTCACAGCAAAATCCACTACACCGTTGGATTTAGCTACCAATGTTTTTACTGAACCTGATGCAGGCATCCAAACACCAGACGTGTTGATGACATCGTAAATTTTACCGGAAACGACAGGTGCAGTCTGAAAATCAATTTTCCAAGCCTGTTCTTTCAAAAACGAAATGTTCCCATCATCTTCGGCTACACCCAAGGCTTTTATGGCTTCGTCTGTATTGGCATAGACAGTAACATCATCTATCGTGATTTTATCTGAAAATTCGGGTGTCGTTAATTCAAAAACCAATTGATAGTTTCCGGCTTCTTTCGGTTGAATGGTAGGCGAAAATATACCTGGCGATGAAGGTGCTTCGACTGTACTGCGAATACCATCATCGCCTTTAATTAAACTAACCGTAACCGAACCTTCGCGAACGGGCTGATGCTTGTCCAACACCGTAAAGTGAGCTGCAAATCTGCTTGGATTGCCTACTATTAAAGCAGGGAACTCTACAAATAATTCAGTTCTATCCGTCCAAATGGTATAATCTAAACGTGGCATTTCTTCTCCAGCGTGAGTTCCATCAGGATTATGTGCGTGTGCGTCTTCTGCCTTGTTATTACAGGACATTGCCAAAAAGGCGAGCACTATTATTATATATTTCATCTTTTATATCTTTTATGTTTTTAATGGTCGTGGTGTTCTGCACCATCATCGTGTTTGTGGGTTTCGGAAGCATCATCTGAATGATTACCGTTTGAATCGTTGTCGTGCCCGTGGTCGTTTGTCTTTGTTTCCTTAGAATCTTTTCCTACTTGAAATTCCTCTTGCTCTACGGTTTCATCACTCATATGACTACCATCGGCGTTGTGTTCGTGACCATGATCGTCATTACTTTCGGTTTTTGTTTCTCTGCAAGAGGTTACAAGAAAAGTTGATGCGATTGCTATTGTGAATATTATTTTTGAAATCTTCATAATTTTATCTTTTAGAGATTTATAATTGATGTTTTAATAATTGTGCTTGAAGCAATTGCAATTCCTTTTCCATTTGCAACATTTTATCTGAAGCATTTCGGTAAAACTGAAGCTCTACGTAGTAATCCATAAACGAATATTCGCCCAACATATAAGTCTTAAAAAGCAGTTGTTCGCTATTTAAATTGCCCATTGTGGTTTGATACTCATTAAATTTTTCGAGCATCAATTCGTATCGATTATATGTTTGCTGAAATTGTGCGTAAAGCGAGGCAGTAATCACTTGAGTGTTCGATTGCTGATAGTCATAATCAGCTTCGGCAGCTTTTACTTTGTTCTTGCTACTCCAAAGCGGAATGGAAAGACCGCCATAAAAACCAGAATAATTACTACCGGCAACCCCTTGGTAGTTATAGCCAAGTGCCACATTGGGCAACACTTTGTTTTTTTCCAATTTTATTTTTTGAAGCGAAGCTTCTTCATTGGCTTTCAATTCTTGCAATTGAGGGTCATTTGTCAATTTTTCCCGCCAAAGATTTTCAATTGTTCCAATTTCGGCGGTCAAAACTATTTGTGATGAAATTCCGTCAATACGATTCCCACCGTTCAAAGTTTTGAGTTTAGACATCAGAATTTGAATATCGCTATCAATCTGTTCAACAACAAACTGTTCTTGAATCCAAGCGATTTTCGCCTTGTTCAAATCTAAAATGCCTACTTGCTCTTTGTCAAAAAGTTCTTGAATTTGGTCGAAAACCTGCTTGCTTTGGGTTCTCCTTTCGGTTTCAATCACTTTTTGTTTTTGTAAGAAGGTAAGTTCCAAAAGAATGCCCTTTGCTTGCAATAAGACTTCTTGTCTTTTTGTTGAATAGGCTGACGATAACTGTTGGGATTTAGATGCGTTCCACTTGTTACGAGAACCATATACAGAAGGAAATTCAAAGGATTGTGAAATTTCATATTCGGTATATTCTCCGGTTGCATTATCGCCAAAGGGCAAATAATAGCCAGAAAGCTGTGGGTCGGGTAAATTATTGGTGCTCTTGTTTTCGAGTTGCTGACTTTCAATAAATGATTGGTAGCCTTTTAACTCAGTGTTGTTCTGTTCTATTTCATTAAGTAGCTCCCCAATATTTTTATCCTGTGAGAAAGCATTAATAAAGAACAGGCATCCGCAAATTGCGAACACGATGTGTTTATTCATTGTTTGAAATTTTAGGTTTAATCTGATTTTGTAAAATGAAATACTAACGTAGCCGTGAAGTATTCCTTAACGATTAACCTAAAGATGGTGGGCCTCGAGAGTCGAGGGAAGAAAGATAAGAATTAAAATATGTGCTGGGTGGATGATACCCCGTAACCTTTTCGTCTTCATCATCATAGTTTATAGAAACACTATAACGATTAAGAAAGATAGATGTTTTTACATCCTTTTTAACATTGATTTGTTTGACACTACTTTCGTGTGTTACTAATATTTCATTAGCAACTACTGTATGTGTGTGTGCTTCAAAAAAGAAATCTAAAAATCCCTTTTGAGAACTTTCTTTTACTGGAACATCGTGATGATGACTATGACCACCAGTATGCGCAACATCTTTATGCGAGTGCTCAACTTCGTGTTGATGATGTATGTGTGGTACTATGTTATGCAAAAGCAATAGAGAGAAAATCCCTAAAAAGAAAAGTGCTTTTATGTGATTGCATTTTTGCATTATGCCACGAAAATAAAATATTTAAAGACTTAAAGAAAGCTTTTACAGAATTTAATCAATGGCACTATCACATTTAAACATATCTCCATTTAATTATGAACCCCGTCTAGTTCAGAATTTTAAAACTTTGTGGATTAAAAGGATGAAATGATTTGTTTCTAAAGCGGAAGATTTTTCAAAGTTCGAATCTTTGTGGTATGCCAAGATTTGGAATTCATCTTTGATGATGAATCTTATCAACTTTGGGATTTTGTTCAATATTTTTTTGAGAGAGGCGCTTTTCGTGAAATGTAGCTTTTTCAGCGGAATGGAAGATAATGTGTTGCAACTTTCAGATAACAGTCGTAAAAATATTATTTAAGCTGGTAATTCATAAAGATAAATAGCAAATGAAACGATTTAATATCAATAAAAATATTGTCTTCAAAATAGCCAAATGTTGTACCTATGTTGTACCTGAACTTTTTTTGAGCTCGATTTTCAACAAAAAAAGCCGAAGATTTCTCTTCGGCTTTTGTGCGGGCGGGGAGACTCGAACTCCCACACCTCGCGGCATCAGATCCTAAGTCTGACGTGTCTACCAATTCCACCACGCCCGCATTTTAATATTTTAACACTTTTTATTTCGCTACGTCCTAAGTCTAGCGTGTCTACCAATTCCACCACACCTGCAAACTTATATTCCGCAATATTCTCGGAATCGGGTTGCAAATATAAACATTCCATTGAATATACAAATAACTTTATCAAAGAAAAATTCACTTGAATTTTTGTATTTTTGAGTATTCTAAAAACAGATTTCCTCAGCCTTCCAACAAACTCAATAAAATTGGACATAAGCATGGCAAATAGAGGAAACCACTTAAAACTTAATTATGAAAAACATAGACAGCTACGTAGAAAAAAACAAAGACCGATTTATAAATGAACTGATAGAACTTCTCAAAATCCCATCCGTTAGTGCCGACTCGGCATTTAAAAAGGACGTTTTAAAAACCGCTGATGAAGTCAAAAAAAGTCTAGAAAATGCAGGCTGTGATCATGTTGAAATCTGTGAAACAGAAGGCTACCCAATTGTTTATGGCGAAAAAATAATCGATAAAAATTTACCCACAGTTCTGGTTTATGGACATTATGATGTTCAACCTGCAGACCCAATCGGATTATGGACTTCACCTCCTTTTGAACCAGTGATTAAAAAAACTGAACTACATCCGGAAGGTGCCATTTTCGCAAGAGGTGCCTGTGATGATAAAGGTCAAATGTACATGCACGTTAAAGCGTTGGAGTTTATGACGTCCACAAATCAGTTGCCGTGCAATGTCAAATTTATGATTGAAGGTGAAGAGGAAGTAGGCAGTGTTAACCTTTCAAAATTCGTAAAGCAAAATCAAGATAAGCTTAAGAATGACGTCATCTTAATTTCTGATACGGGCATGATTTCAAAAGAAACCCCATCAATTACTACGGGATTGAGAGGCTTGAGTTATGTGGAAGTTGAAGTTACAGGACCTAACAGAGATTTACATTCTGGGTTATATGGTGGCGCCGTGGCTAATCCGATCAATGTATTGACCAAGATGATTGCAGCGCTACACGACGACAACAACCATGTGACCATTCCTGGATTTTACGATAAAGTTGAAAACCTTTCCGACGAAGAGCGTGCACAAATGGCAAAAGCACCATTTTCATTGGAGGATTATAAAAAGGCATTAGACATCGAGGAAGTCTATGGTGAGAAAGGCTATACCACCAACGAACGCAATTCCATTAGGCCTACGTTGGACGTCAACGGCATTTGGGGAGGATATATTGGAGAAGGTGCCAAAACAGTCATTGCAAGTAAAGCATTTGCAAAAATCTCCATGCGATTGGTGCCACATCAAGATTGGGAGGAAATCACAGAATTGTTCAAGAAACATTTCGAAAGTCTTGCGCCTAAAGGTGTGAAAGTCTTAGTAAAACCTCATCATGGTGGTCAAGGCTATGTGACGCCAATTGATAGTATTGGATATCAGGCTGCTTCAAAAGCCTATGAAGAGACTTTTGGAAAAACGCCGATTCCACAACGTAGTGGTGGTAGTATCCCTATAGTTGCCTTATTTGAAGAGGAATTAAAGAGCAAAACCATTTTAATGGGCTTTGGGCTGGACAGTGATGCTATCCACTCTCCTAACGAACATTTCGGAATTTGGAATTATTTGAAAGGAATTTCAACCATTCCATTATTTTATAAATATTTTACGGAGTTGAGTAAATAAGTTTTTTGTCTCTCGCGGCGTAGCGGAGACGCAAAAGTTTTAAGCCACGAATACACGAATAAGTTCTAGAAACATTCGTGAATTTGTGGCTTTTTCTTTAAAACCCTATAAAGTCGTAGAGATATATTCAACCTACCATCTGTGAAAATCAGTGAAATCCATGTCCTAAAAAATTCGCTTCATCACTAAAATCAGCGTCACCCCAACTGAAGGGCCTAGCAGATGAACGTTCCATTCTCACCAAGTCTTCTTTATCTCTCTCCAACCCCCTCAATCGCAGATTTCAGAAGCAACGAATTCACGAATGCTATATTAACAAATCCGTGAGTTTATGATTTTTTTATTCTTTACCATAAAAATGTTCAATTATTATTTGGTTATATCAATTTTTATTCTACATTTGTAGAACACATTCTAAACATGTAGAACAATGGAACTCACAAAAACAGAAGAAGACTTAATGAACCACCTTTGGAAAATGGAAAAAGCTTTTATGAAAGACCTTCTTGAAGCCTATCCTGACCCTAAGCCAGCACCTAGTACGGTGGCCACTTTACTGAAACGCATGCATGACAAACATTTTGTAGGCTATACACTTTACGGAAAGTCAAGAGAATATTATCCATTGGTAAAGAAGAAAGACTATTTCAGCAAACATGTTAATGGCCTCATCAAAAGCTTTTTTAATGACAGCGCCACGCAGTTTGCATCTTTTTTCACAAAATCGACCAATCTGACTAAAGCAGAATTGGAAGATTTAAAAACACTCATCGACAGCGAAATCAAAAAGAAAGCATAACCATCCAATTTTGAACACTACGGAGTTTCCGTTAGGACAACATGAGACCCAATAATAATTAATAAACTCAAAAACAACACATCATGCTTATCTATCTCCTAAAATCTGGCGCATGTTTGGCGATTTTCATGGCCTTTTACACCTTCTTTTTAGAAAAGGAAAACATGCATGTGTTTAAACGTTACTATTTACTGAGCTCACTCATCCTATCGTTCAGCATTCCTTTGATCACATTTACTAACTATATAGAGGTATCACCTTTACCGACGGTGAAAGAGGCTTTTGAACCGATTGTTTTTTATAATGACCACAGTCCGCAAATCGAAGGAACAAATTACTTACCCGGTATTTTATGGAGCATTTATGCGTTGGGTGTCTTAGTTTTTGGATTACTATTTACAAAGAACCTTATTCAGATTGTTTTTAAAATTAAGCGCAATCCGAAGCAAAAATCGAGACATGTTATCCACGTGCTTTTAAATGACCTGGTCACTCCCCATACTTTTTTCAAGTACATCTTTTTGAACAAAAGCAAATTTGAAAAACATTCCATTCCTCAAGAAGTATTTTGGCATGAAGAAGCACACGCAAATCAAAATCACAGTATTGACGTCTTATTTATAGAAATGCTTCAGGTCATCTTTTGGTTCAACCCACTCATTTATTTTGCCAAACGTTCCATAAAAATGAACCACGAATTCTTGGCAGACCAAGCAGTTTTAAACAAAGGTATTTCATTACCAACCTACCAACACATGTTATTGGCATTCTCATCAAATGCGTCAGAGTCTCCGTTGGCAAACGCCATCAATTATTCATCAACCCGTCACGCCGTAGGCATGATCAAAAAACGATTTACAGTTATGAAAACACACACCACAAAACGAAAAATATGGTTGAGAAGCCTTGTGCTTTTGCCATTACTTGCAATGACCTTGTACGGGTTTAGTGAGAAAAAAGAAGTTGTAAAATTCTCCACAACTCAAAATTTAAGTTCAGATACCATTCAGGACTTCTTGATCTATATTGATGAAAACAATGCCATTGCATTAAATGGAAATCATGTTGAATTCGAAGATTTAGAAGCTGAGATCAACAAGTTTAATACGCATTTAACAAAAGAGCAAAAACAAAACTTTGTTTGGACAAGTATTCAATATGAAAGTGAGGTGAACTTAAAAATAATAGAGCGCATACGGCCAATTTTATTTAAATCGGGGACTTCTGGAATTGGTACTTCTAATGTGAATTCATTAAAAAAATTAGGTTTACCAATCAAAACATATAAGAATAAATACGCTGGAAAAACCGTTGAACAAGCCAATATTATTTATGGAGACGAGACCATTGATCTTTCACCACCCAAACTAAACAATTCAAACTCGCCTTGGCAAGTAAATGTCGGGATTAGTGACGTAACTATTGTAGAAACTGACGACGTCCAAATAGCCATCACACCAGAAATGATGGAAGAATATAATTCAATTGCAAGAAATATAAACTCTAAACCTCTGGAAAACAGAATTGTCAAACTGAAAGATTTTAATCGCTTATCTGAAATTTACAGTTATATGTCGGAGGACCAAAAGCAATTATCAGAACCGTATCCATCTCTTCCAAAATATGAGATCATGGAAAACATCCAACAAAAAGCAACTCCCGAAGAAATAGCAGACTACAATAGAATCTTGAAAGAACTTAATTCAAAACCAGAAAAGGAACGCATCATAAGACAAAAAGATCTTAATCGCATAGAGTCTATTTATAATCGGATGAATGATGAACAAAAAAGTAATGCAGAATTGTTTCCCAACCTACCTAACAAACCACCGAAACCACTTTTGATTAAAGAGAACCAGCAAAAAGCAACTCCCGAAGAAGTATCAGAATACAATAAATTGGCCAAATACTACAATAACCAATCGGAATATAGCTATGTCTTGAAATTAAAGGACATGAAGCGCGTCAATGAGATTTACAAAAAGATGGATGCAGAGCAAAAAGCCAACGCCGAGCCATTTCCATATTTTCCGCCCCCGCCTCCACCAACAGCGCCAAATCCAGAATCAAAAACAATACAAACTTTACCACCTCCCCCTCCGCCGCCATCCGTAAATCTTACATCAGAGCAAAAGAAATTGTATATGGAGGCATTAAATAGCAGCACTGCAGGACAAACCTATACTTATAAATATAAAAGTAAAGATGGGAAGGACAGCTATGTTGTGTGGATATCAGATCGCGATGAAACAGATTCACCATCCAAAGCAGCATTAGATCATGTAACTGATATGAAGAAAAAAGACGCACAGTTTTTTTATAATAATAAAGCCATCTCTGGAGACGAGGCTATAGAGTATGTTAAAAGAATTAAAGAACTTTATATTTCAACAGAACAAATCGACAGTAAGCAACCTAAGGTATATATCTCCACCACACCTATTCCTTTTAAGGATTAGTTCTGATCTTAAAACGGTTTATTAACGTTATAAAATATAAAGCCTAAATTTTATTTCAAACCTCTCAGGTTTTAAAAACCTGAGAGGTTTTTTAATAGCATTAATTATTGAATCACTATTGTCCGAACAAAATAAGCTCCAAAAGGACAACAAATACTGAGCGTCTATGAAGTCGAAAGCTGCCAGTGGAGTGGTGCATCGTAGACATTGGTCAACTAAACGATTCGTAATGAAGACCGCACTAGTTATCCTCCTTCGGTCATAAAACAAGCAAATTCAATTTCCGGTCTAATTAAAATTCAATTATATTAGTGCTATTGAACTCTAAAACCATGAGCTAAATGCATGTAAAAATAGTTAGTGCATTTCCTAAAAGCGCTCAACTTATAATTAAACTATAAATACCTCTTAAATGGAAAAACCCAGACGATTATTTTTGAGAAATCTTGGCCTAGCAGGTGCTGCTGCAGTGTTGACACCTTCTGTTTTTGCTAAAGAAGCGAAGACAGTAAATTTTCTTGAAAGAAAAATCTTAGATTCCAGCAATCTTAAAACCTTGAAAATCGCCTTAATCGGTGCAGGCGGCATGGGTGTTGCCGATACCAATACAGCCTTAGAACATAAAAACATAGAGCTGGTTGCCGTTTGTGATCTTTACGACGGAAGATTAACCGATGCCAAAAACACTTGGGGCAGCGATATATGGGTTACCAAAAACTACCAAGACATTTTAAAACGTTCGGATGTTGACGCCGTAATTATTGGAACACCCGATTTTTGGCACAAACAAATCAGCATAGATGCTTTAAATGCCGGCAAACACGTGTATTGCGAAAAACCGATGGTGCACAGTGTCGATGAAGGCCATGAAATCATTGATGCCTGGAAAAAATCAGGAAAAGTTTATATCGTAGGCAGTCAGGGCATGTCTTCCTTGGGTAACGAAAAAGCAAAGGAACTATTGGCCGCGGGTGCGATTGGTGAACTCAATTATGCCGAAGGTTTCTGGGCCAGAAATTCTCCGGTTGGGGCTTGGCAATACCCTATTCCCAATGATGCTTCTACAAAAACGGTAGATTGGAAGAATTATCTTTCCATAAGCAAAGACCTTCCATTCGATCCCTTACGATTTTTTAGATGGCGAAATTACCTTGATTACGGAACCGGAATGGCGGGCGATCTTTTTGTCCATCTATTCTCGAGTTTACATTTTATCACAAATTCTCTAGGCCCCAATAAAATTGCTGCCATGGGAGGCTTACGTTATTGGAAAGACGGCAGGGAAGTGCCAGACGTACTTTTAGGAATGTTCGATTATCCCGATACCAAGGAACATCCAGCATTCAACCTTTCTCTACGTTGTAATTTTGTTGATGGCACCAGCGGTACCACCTATTTAAAACTTGTAGGGAGCAAAGGTTCTATGGACGTGGAATGGGATCGTGTAACATTAAAGCGAAATGCAGGAGGTGAGAGTGATGATCCTTTCTTAGCGGCAAAAGCCAAAGAAGAAGGAGCAATCCAATCCGACAGAAAAACAATGGAACCCCCATTAACCACAGTTTATAATGCCCAAAGTGGCTATAAAGGCGCTCATTATGACCATTTCGCCAATTTCTTTCATGCCATCCGTAACAATGGAACAGTAGCGGAAGATCCACTTTTTGGTTTTCGTGCCGCTGCCCCTGCATTACTCTGTAACGAAAGTTATGAGCAAAATGCGTTTATTGGTTGGGATCCACAAAACATGAAACAGATTTAATTTTAAAATAACAACTATGACAAAGATAGGAATGACTGTGCTATTGGCACTATCCATAATTGCCTGTAAAGATTCAAACAAGCAGCAAGCTGAAGAAGGAACTGTCACTCAAGAAAACAGCAAAAGCGAAATTCAAAAGACTGAAGACGGATGGCAGTATCTGTTTGACGGCACTACTCTTGATGGCTGGAGAGGCTATAATGAAGAACAATTACCTCCTGGTTGGGTGATCAAAAACGGCGAACTTACTTATGACACTGAGCTTGGATTGGAACAGAACTATACTGGTGGACGGGATATTATATATGGCGCGGAAGAATTTGATAACTTTGAGCTATACTTGGAATGGAAACTTCCCAAAGGCGGCAACAGCGGCATCTTTTACCATATCAAAGAAGGCTATAAAGCGCCCTATGAGGTGGCTCCAGAATATCAAATCATTGATGATGAAAATTACGCTCAAATCCACGATCTTACCGGGTATAATAAAAGTGTAGGCCATATCGAAAACCTATCGGAATTAAAGCCGTTGAATAAAACAGCCGCTGATTACGCCATGCACGCTGTAGATCCTGATAAGATTAAACTGAATCCTGTAGGAGAATGGAACAGCAGTAAAATCGTTTTTACCCCCGAAAAAGTTGAACATTGGTTAAATGATGAGAAAGTACTGTCATTTGTACCGTGGGATGCAGAATGGGATAAGAAAAAGAATTCCGGGAAATGGAAAAACAGCCCTGATTACGGAAAATTCAAAACAGGTTATATTGGTTTGCAGGATCATGCCAGCCCTATCTGGTTTCGTAATATAAAAATTAAAAAATTATAACATTTATCAGCCTAAGATATATTCATATAATCCAGCTAAAAACATCTTAAAATATTGAACTCTTAAAGTTAAAATATGAAAAACATTCGTTTACTCGTCCTGGCGCTTATCCTTTCGTTTACAAGTTGTCATTCTGGAAAAGAACTTTTCAATGGAAAAAATCTTGATGGGTGGCAAACCTATGGTACCGAAAAATGGTATGTTGAAGATGGGCTACTGATCTCTGAAAGTGGTCCGGACAAACAATATGGCTATCTCGCCACTGAAGATAATTTCAAAGACTTTGAAATAAACTTAGAGTTTAAACAAGAAGCCGATGGTAATAGCGGTGTGTTTATAAGGTCAGAAATTGAAGGCACAAAAATAGCTGGGTGGCAGATAGAAGTCGCGCCACCTAATCTTCACACCGGTGGTATTTATGAATCGTACGGCCGTGGCTGGTTGATCAAGCCATCACCTGAAAAAGAAGCAGCTCTTAATTATGGCGAGTGGAATAATTTGAAGATAAGAGTAAAAGGCAACCAGGTGATCAGTTGGCTAAATGGGGTAGAAATGGTTAATTTTTCTGATGAAAAAATAGGTGAGGCAAAAGGCAAAATTGCTTTACAAATACATGATGGCGGCGGAATTAAAGTGTACTGGAGAAATATCCGATTAAAGACGCTTTAATAAATCCAATTGCTCCAACCCAAGAAAACAAAATTATCATATAAACCTGTCAGGTTTTTTAGCAACTAATTTTAAAAGGACTAGGCTACACTAAATTCAAACGACAAAATTCTTTCTACCTTGAAATCTATTTACGCACTCCTATTAATACTACTCATCTACTCTTGCCAATCAAACGACAAAAATAATACGATTCCATCAGAAAACGAGGTGAAAGCTGCCATAGAAAAAACGATGGCCAGTCAAGAAATTTCCTGGAACAATCATGATTTGGAAGGCTTTATGCAAGGCTATTGGAAAAACGATTCTCTTAGATTTTTCGGAAGCAAAGGCCTTACTTACGGCTGGGATAACGCTTTGTCAAACTACAAAAACACGTACCCAACTCCTAATGAGACAGGGACACTCAAGTTTGTCCTCACTGATATTTCCAAAATTGAAAATGGTGCTTATTTGGTGTTTGGGGAATACCATTTGGAAAGAAACCTAGGCAACGCCAATGGTATTTTTACTATTGTATTTAAATACATTAATGGGGATTGGAAAATCATTGCGGACATGTCCTGTTGAAATGGATGTAGTTTCTTAAGATTTGAAAAGCATGCTAAATAACCAATTTATTTCCACCGCACATCGATTAAAAACCAAAATTGTTTTAATCCGGATGCAGCCTTATAATCAGTAGTAATAAAGCACTAACTATAGGTAAATGCCGTATTGAACATACGTTTTAAATAGTTGAGCACGAATGGAAAATTAGTAAAAGTTGGGGCTGCTCTTCAAGCAGCAGTTTCTTCCGATTTGAAATGTTCATACAAATCGTCACACCCCATCCCTATAATAGAGAGCTTTTTACGTTTAATAAGCGATTCATTGTGCAATTGCGCCAAAGCATTCACACCGTAACGGTCAATACTAGTCAGGTTTTCAATATTAATGATCAGCGAATCCTGTTTATCGAAAACATTAGAAAATTCTTTTTTGAAGAGATGAAGATTGAATTTGGTCAATGTTCCATTCACTTGAAAATAAGTAGCGTGTTTGATGATTTCTAAATCCATGGTAGCGTAAATTAAGTTCATTAATTAATAAATTCTGCGCTATTAATCATTGGGAGTGAGGCAAATATGATAATAATTATTAAACCCACCCAAAGTTTTCGACCAACGGTATTTTCATGCGATTAGTGAAAGCTAATCTCAAAGATCTTCGATAAAACGGAGGAAATGGGAGTTCTATGGATTCAAAACTTTTGGTTGGGAACATAAACCCATGATGACATTTTTTTATTCATACGGCAGTTTAATTTGTTAATATAAACAACTTGTAAACTTCTTAAATAGTCTTTTAGTCGCCCTTCCTTTTGAGGTTATTGATGTAATTATTGACCCGTTCTTCCATTATAGCTAAGGTCACAGTACCCTGTTCAAGAATAATTTCATGGAAGGCTCTGATGTCAAAATTTGCACCCAATTCGGTTTCAGCTTTTTTACGCAGCTCCCTTATTTTCAATTCGCCGATTTTATAAGACAAGGCTTGACCTGGCCAGGAGATATACCGATCCGTTTCAGTACTCACCTCATGCATGGATAAGGCGGTATTTGAGGACATATAGTCCACCACTTGCTCACGCGTCCATCCTTTGGCATGAATGCCGGTATCAACCACCAAACGGCAGGCGCGCCACATTTCGTAGGTCAATTTTCCAAACTGCTCATATGGCGTGGTGTACATTCCCATCTCATCAGCTAGGAATTCGCAATATAAGCCCCAACCTTCACCATAGGCAGAGAGATATAAATTTTTACGAAATCGCGGAATACTATCCCCCAATTCATTGTTCAAACTGGTTTGTAGATGATGTCCAGGGACTGCCTCGTGTACAGTTAGCGCAGGCAAGGTGTACAAAGTTCTGCTGGCCAGATCGTAAGTATTTACCCAATAATAGCCTGGCTCAGTACTTTCTTTGGAAGTCCCAATATAACGACCTGCCGTGTATTTTGGAGCAATTGCATCAGGTACTGGCGCTACGCCATAAGGTTTACGGGGTAGCGTTTTAAAATAGCGTGGCAATTGAGCATCTGCTCGTTTTGCCATATCACGTGCAATCATCAACAATTGTTCTGGAGTTTCGGCATAAAACTGTTTATCAGTTCTTAAAAAATGAAAGAAGTCGGCAAAGCTCCCTTCGAATTTCAAATCTTTAATGATCTGCTCCATTTCTGATTTAATACGCGCTACTTCACGTAATCCAATTTGGTGAATGTCGTCCGCCGTATATTGCGTGCTGGTCGTATAAAAATTAATTCTATTTTGATAAAAGGCCTTTCCATTGGGAGTTTCTGAAACGCCTAAAGTGGTTCTTGTTTTTGGAAAATATTCTGTTTCAAAGAAGTTTTTGATGCGCTTAAACTCAGGAGTGACCTTCGTTTCAATGGTTAGTTTAGCAGCGGTCAATACCGAATCTTTTTGAGCCTCTGTTAGGTCATTCGGCAAGTTTTTAAAAGGTGAATAATAGAAACTGTCTTTAAAATCAGTCACAATATGATCGTTATAGGTCGACTCATAACCCTTGAAGATTACCAAAGGCTGTGACACTCCCTTTTCCAATCCTTCCCTTAAATTTTCAAGGTTCTGACTAACGAATTGTGGGATGGCATTTAATCGGTCCAAATACCCCTTCACTTGTGCATAGTTGGCCAACGGTCTGACCTGGTAAGTTAAGTTGGTATGAAATCCTGTATCAGAGAGTAGCGGATTTAAATATTGCTCAAACTTGTAATAATCGATTTTGTCCTGCAACACAAACCCTAATAGTTTGGCAGAAATCTGTTCGGTTTCACTTAATCCTGCAGTTTCAACCATATTGAGTTCGTCCAATACTTGTTGGGCAAATTCAGCTTCGGACTTAAAATAATCTTTGGTGTACAATCCCAATGGATATGCTTTTCTATCATAACCTCTATGTTGTTCGAATTTATTTATCACACTATCCAAAACAATGGGGGTGTTTTGGGAGGATGCGTTCTGAATTCCAAAAAGAAAAAACAATAGAGAGAGGACAATAGGTTTTAAGACGTTCATAAGGTGTTTTTGATTTTTTATTATTGTTTTGGTAACAAATAAATGAGCAAATTCAATAGATTAAGCCCAACAAAACAAATTTAATCAAATCGCCTGAAAAGGCGCAACATATTTCAATGAGCTTAGGTCAAAGCCTATAATCAGATAAAATAATATCTATTTTGGAATATTTTTGACTATTTATACCTCATGGAAATAAAAACAACTTTAAAAAATTCAATTAGTAGTATTGCTGAAACAGCAGGAATTTGTAATATTTCAGACTTTAAATCGACACTTCTAAAACATCTTGGAAAAATGAAAGTTTTCGTTGATAGAAAAACAAATGTAGTATGAAAACAAAATACGTGTGGATACTTTTGACCATTGCGGCCTTAATAACCTTTTATGGCGTTCTCTCCGGGAAGTTTTTCTTTCTATTCTTTATGTTGCCACTTGGATTTGGTCTTTTTAAAAGAAAGGGTAAAGAGGATTGATCTGCCATTAATAAAGTAGGAAAGGTTGTAGTTCCAAAAGAAAAACTCCAACCTCTCCCAATTGCATATTTAGCTCTTTTTCACATATTTTGTGATGATGACAATCTGCTGTCCGTCAACGCGACCTTCAATAAATTCGGCATTTTCATGATCAAGACGAATATTTCTAACCGCTGTACCTTGCTTGGCGACCATACTTGAACCTTTGACCTTTAAATCTTTGATTAAAACAACGGAATCGCCCGCTTCTAAAATAACCCCATTGACATCGCGATGGATAATTTTATTAGCTTCATCTTCATGCTCGCCTGTGGCTCTTGCCAAAGCCAAAGCTTCATCATCAAGATACATCATGTCCAATAAATCTTTTGGCCATCCTTCATGGCGTAAACGCTGAAGCATTCGCCAAGCCATAATTTGAACAGCCACATGTTCACTCCACATACTGTCATTCAAACAGCGCCAATGGTTGGCATCCATGTCAACAGTGCCTTCAATTTGGTCCAAACAGGTTTTACAGACCAAGACATCATTGGCTACATTTTCATTCAGCGATGGCGGAATGGTGTATTGTGATAGATTTTCTTTAGAACCACATAGTTCGCAGGTGTTGTTGCTTCGGTCTTGAAGCATTTGAAGAACGCTCATTATAATTTACGATTTTTGATTTACGATTTATGACTTGTCCGAACATACCTTTTCGGTATGGGCGGGTTGCAGAAATCAAATTTCTGCGGCGCGAAGATACCATTTTTATTGGAGAGAATCCCGCAACTTTTTGGGCATGCCCTTGACTACCATCTCGTAGGAATGATCAATGAGCTCAGCAAGAAATTTTGGAGAGATTTCATCCAAGGTCAAATCGATGGTATTCCAATGTTTTTTGCTCATGTGGTAGCCAGGAGAGATAGCCTCATAATCAGCACGCAATTGTTCGGCATAATCAGGATCACACTTAAGATTCACTGTTTTTTGGCCTGCTTCCCATTTCTCCAAACCTATTAATGCAAACATTTTTCCCAGCACTTTAAACACGAGCGTATCTTCATCAAACGGAAAATCTTCTGTGACTTCTTTTTTTGAAATACAATAGTGGCGGAGTTGTTCAATGTTCATAAATACACATTTAAAATTAGTGTTTTTGAACGGGTTCCTAAAAGTATTTTCCTATCCATTTACAATCAGGGATGTCTTCCACGGAGGTAATCGAAACTTTATCAGGAAAAGAAGCCATCACATCCGGATCTGTTTTATGGATATTTTCAATCTTATATTCAATAAAATTGAAACCTGCTTGAAGGTTCAGATTAAAAGTGTAAGCAATTCCCATATCTGGGTCATCACTCATGCTCGAACGTGTTTGAACACACTCGCCTTCATATTTAAAAGCAGACGACACATAAATCAATTCAAAGTAAGAACCAAAAACAGGCTCTTCATAGCCAGGATCTTGAATCCAAGGCAACAAAGTTTCATCAGAAACAGCTATTATTACACCTGCATAAGGATTGTCGGCAGTGGTTAGAGAGAGCACTCCTGCTTCAAAAGACGAACGATTCTCTTTATCAGAAATCATACTTTCGCCTTCATCGCACACGTTAAAGACCGTGTGAATCAAATCTTGCATAAAGTTTTCTTCAGTTTCCTTAGAAATATCTGGAAGGTTTTTAGGAAATTTGAAATTGATTTCGCCCGATTTTGTCATCGTACCAATAGTAACAGGATGCTCCATTCCAAATGGAAATACGACGACACTTACATCTGTATTAGCCAATGCATAATCCTCTAATTTTGGTTGGTCTTGAGAAAATCCTAAGGTGATAAAAAACAAACCGATAATTAAAAATGACATTTTCATGAGATTAGTTTTTAATTTAATAATTGAAATACTACTTCGGGGATTTCAAGATATAAGTTGGGAGCAAAAACAGCCAATCCCATAAAACACATCAACAATTTGATGCTTGGTGTATTTACGCTCAAGCTTTCAGTTTTAATGAAAGTTTCAATCATTTACCACGGATCTAAAAAAATAAGTTGCATCCTGAGGTATTGAAGCTATTATGGTATGCTCATGTTTTTTAAACCGCGACCTATCCTCTTCTGGAGCATCCGGAAAATAATGTGTCCCAATTACTTCTGTCTTTACTAAATTCCAACCGGTTTTAAAACCTAAGTCATAAGCCACATTGGTTTCAACTATTAATGGTGTTCCTGTATTGCTTAAATCTCCTTTCCATTTCTCATTGGCCTTGATTGCACACGGCTTATCAACGTAAACCCATGATAATAAATACCCTTCATCACCAAAATACAAGTCTCCAGGGATTAATAAATTGCGTGTTACTTTAACTGAATTGCCAATGGTTAATGTTCCGATTTTTTTATCATTCTGATACACTAATAAATATGAATTAAGTTTAAAACCTGCATCTCCATTGCTATAATGATAAGAATCTGGATTATGAATATCATAAAACACATTGTTATTCTTGAAGTTATTTAAGGGTTGTAAAACAGGAACTGCATTTGTTGGATGCAACTCAATAGTGCCGTCAGACTTAATTATGCCAACTTTTACATAATTGAGTTTATCTCTTCTTGAATCGTAGGAATAACTAAACACAAGATCGGCTGTTCCATTTTTCCAATTTTCCAGTTTATTATTGTTTTTACTGGCCAGCGTGTTGTGCCAGTATTTATCTTTGGTTTTGGTGCTTGAAGATATCGGTTTTACTTTTTGGGACGTTTTATTATTTTTTTCCATCTCCTCAGCCTGTTTCATAATGGCCTTAATTTCTGGAGTATTCATAATGCTATCGCGCATCCGCTCGGCTTTCTCTATCATTTTTTGCTGCTCAGGTGTTTGAGCATAGGATGAAAACCCCATAGTAAGCATCAGAAATAATAAAATTCGTTTTAATGTTTTCATGATTTTTCTATTTATAATCTTTCAGATGCTCAGCTATACTTAAATCTGTTAGAAAGCTAAACTTCGTTTGTTTATGCAACTGGAACGCTATAATTAACTATAGGGATTTGTAGTTCCGCCCAGAAAACTAATAAGATTATCCAATCCAGGCATAATTCCCAATTTCGCACCACCAACACCATAGCAAATGGTCTTTGCAACATTGAATGCCAATTCTTTTAAAGCTTGGGTAATTTTAGCATCCATACCTGTGGTATCCATAATCACAATAGATTCACATACTATAGCATACAACTTGGTTAATGTCACACCGTAGACAGCAACGATACTAAGCGCCATCCCACCAATGGAATTCACACCTCCCATTTTTTGGATAATCGATATGTAGATGCTCATCACAATCATTATTCTGTTAAGCTCGGCAATCATCTCTTCACTACCACCACCGCCGGTATCATCTCTCAAAATTCCATACAATTCACCTTGAGCGTTAATTGTCCAAAATGCCGTTTGGGTTCCAGAGCCATCAAATATTTTGATAGTGCCATCGCCCCGATAAATACGTTCATACCAATACATGTAATCCGTGCTGTTACGATCCAAATTTTCATACCAATTATTTGAAAGCGCATTTGTACGCTCAACAAGGGGTATTCCTCCTAAAAGTGTTAAGGTGCTTGTGTCAAAAAGAGCCGCTTCCCGTATGGCCAATTGCGCTGTTTTGACAAGATTTATTCGAAAATTATCTCCCTTGTCTTTAGCAAAACTCACATAATTGGACGTTGGTAAAAAATCAAAGGACTCTATAGTCTTTTTGTCTTCAATATGAAGCTGTTGTTTGTAAATGCAAACTCGCATTCCGGAGGCAAATGTGAAAGAACTATCCGTAACATGATCATCTAACGGCGCCAATAACGACATCGGCTTTGAGTGGTACTGATACCCACCTTTTTCAAATTCTATTTTAGCAGTTTCTAAATCGTCATTCAAAAGCGCTTCGCCCCAGCCGCGTGTTGAGAGTTTATATTTTAGCAAATCCACTATTGAGGTGGCCATAGTTGGTCCTTCACCTTCAAAATAAAAACTCAATCCGCCCAATATCAAACTTTTAACATCTAAAAAATCGGCATTGGTAGGTGCCTGATTTTTTTGTGTAATAGGATCCCAACCTGCCAAAACACGTTTTACTTGTGTCTTGCCAACTTTAATATTGAGATATATGCCGATAATGCCTTGGTTGATTTCTGAGGAATCTATTGCCAGGGTAAATTCTGCTTTTGCTCTTAATCGTTTTTGATCCATTTGAAGCTCCACCTCATGATTCTTCTCAGAAACAGCATAAAACGAGAAGGTATATGGCGGGATATCCATACCGTTAACGTGAGACACAATTCGTTCTATAGTGGCAATTTGGTCTTCCGCATCAATTACCGAACCATTGGTCACAGCTGCCATTTTATTAAACGTATTAATGGTGTGTGTTGCTGTCGAATTATAAACATTAAGAATAATAACTGGAGGTCCATTTTGGTAAGTTGCCAAATTCTTTTCCTCGTAAACATCACCATTATGACCATCAGTTGCAAACACAACCAGATCATAACTGGTTTTAGATGCTTTCAATAACCAAGTAAATAAATTTGAAGTGGTGGCCCATTTATCGACTTTTGCCGCAGGGAAATTTTCCAGAATTTTATCCTCAATTGACGTGACAAAAAGATCCATGTTTTCTTGATAATACGCCTTCGGCATGCTATAAGATGCATCATATAAGATAAGAACTGACGGTGTTCTCCTATTAGATTCCATCAAAACCTGTATCGGTTGTTTATTATCTGCAAATGCAAAATCACTGGCTTGCAAACCTTCTACAACCTGTCCATCAGCATTGGTTGGTCTTACTTCCAGTTTTACCAAAGATTTATTTACAGGAAGTGCCTTCATTTCTATTTTATCAATTGTTTTAAGCAATTGTGCACTAGAGGGATTAACAACGACTGGTGATTGGCTGCCTGTTTGAGCATCCGGAAGTTGTATTTTTTGACCTTCCAAGGTAAAAGGATCAGCAACAAATGAACGCTCTTGCATGACTTCAAGTGGACTGTCAAAATTCTGATAGGCCAATGATGGCGTAAAAATGCGCAAACTACCTATGGGTGTATAGGCAGATTGTTCTAAATCAAGTCCGTTAAGATTTGCAAAATGGATCTGACTCCCTATTAAATCCATCGCTTTCCAATTGCCCGAAATCATTTCCACTTCTTTCTCAGGATGAATCGCTTCTCTATAGGTAATATTAATTTCGACTGTGTCGTCATTCAATTTTACCGCATCCGCTTCCTTCAATGCGCCATCATTTTTTAGTTTTCCGAAAGAAATATTAGGATCAAACAGATGTGCATAAGCTGTAATACCATCTTTTTCAAATTGCACTGTGGGTGTCCGGCTATTGTCCCAGCGTAAATCAAAATTGGTTCTTCTGATATTTTCATTATCCGGAATCAGGTTCCAAAGCTTGTCGGCGAGAACTTTAGCTTGAGAGGCGTCTATATTTTGGCCTGGCATTTTAAAGTCGGAATCATCCACATTCAGCGCTTCTTTCCATTGCTTCCACTGTCGTTTAGAAACATCAAGATTGAAGTTTCTTTGAATTGGTCGCAAAAAAAAGGCCATCGCTTCTTCAGGAGTAATATTGGTATGCTCATACACTACTTTAGAAGTAAATCCGGCATTTGAGTACATTTGGTTTAGTAATTCGGCCTTTTCCCGTGGGGTTGCCATACCATAACGCAAAACGCCTTTAATTCCCCATTTAAATTGCCAACCTATTTGGCCAATGGCTTTATTTGAAGCCGGCATTAAATAAATTTCGTTCTTTACAAAATTATACATCGCCTCGGCATCCTTTGATGCTACCAAAGCTTTCATCCGACCTTCCAAATAATCGGGACAAGTTTGCAAGGCCATTAGCATTTCTTCCCAGACTTTGTATGGAATTTTCCCTGAACCTTTATAAGATTGTTCCTCATCTGAACACGCTACAAAAGCCAATGGCATATGCGCTGCCATATAACACAAAGCTAATTGTTGCATGAATGCACGACGGGAATTATGTTGTAGATGTGGTTCTTCCGTTGCCATTTGAGATTTCAATTAGGTGGTTGATTCGAAATTTTATTAGTTTTTAAAATCCTTTAAGGCGTTTAAATCAAAGGTATCCCAAAGAGCTTCAACATTCATGTTCTTACCTTCTAGTGTAACATAAAATCGATCATTATATAAAAACCTAAGTTCAGAGTGGAAATCAGCTTTGGTGTCTTCATCACGATCGGTTCCAAAAGTCATGATTCCATTTCGTTCTTTTTTTGAATATCGAATTGTATTGTTCATTTCAGATGTCACTTTATTGAGATGTAGCATTTTCAGCGGAAGTACTGCTCCCATAGCGTTTTGTCCGGCGGCATCTAAAATTTCCATTCTAATTCTAATGGTATGCTCTCCAAAAGAGCCAACTACAGAATTATCGGTTGTTACACGTGGTTGAGTTGATGAATCGCCACTTAAACCACCCAATTGTTTTGGAAAAGCTTCTAGTAATTCAGCTTCCGTCAATGGTGTTTTCGTGCCTAACTCCTGTAATAATGCGTCGTATTTTTCATTTATATCCTCATTTTTACCAACAACTTCGTCCATTACACTCTCTATACCTTTGGAGTTTGAGGTATCTTTACAAGATACCATTAGCACAATCACGAAGATTAATTTGATTATTATTCTCATTTTGATCTGATTTATAGAATTCTCCATGATTAGCTTTATCTGTTCAATTCTTTATATTCTTTAAGGGACCCTATATCAAAAGTTTCCCAAAGTTCATCGGGCGTCATCGCTTTTGCACTAAGATTAACCATAAAACGATTGTCAAGAAGCAATTTCATTTCTGTTTCGTTATACTTGTAGTCACTTATCGTTTTAAAGCCATCTCTTTCAATTTTGATTAGTTTACTCTTTTCATTGGAAGGCGGCACGTATTCATAAAAACTAAGAAACGTGATCGCTGCAGCGTTTTTATTCCCAGCTGCATCGACAATGGAAAGTGCTATTTTCCCATTATTAAATTGCCCATAAACTTGTGACATTCCTGGGATAGCATTGACTTCATCCAACGGAAAACCCATCAATTCCTTAGGAAATGCACGTAATAATTGTTCATCAGTCAAGGGTGTTTTATTTATAAGTGTTTCTTTTAGTTTTTCTAATTCAGAATTCGACGGGGTGTCTTTTTTCTCTTTAGAGACTTCTGTATTTACCGATTTCATTATGGCCTCTCCATCTACTTTAGTGTCATTTTTACAGCTAAATAAAATAGAAAGCGCCAACAAAAAGACTGGTATTTTTGATGTATGTTTCATCTGTAGAAATTAAAATTGTTCAGTAATAATTAGTTTTGCCAATTCGATGGTTTTTTCCTTATCCAAGTTACCATCATTCGAGATATCGACCTGTAGTGTAAAGGAAACACCATTATAATACACCTCTAAATGTTGCTTCTCAGAATTCCAATACGCACGTTGGCCAACACTACTGATTTCTACTAATTCTGGATGTGCTTCAAGATCGATGAAGTCTAAAAAAGATTCCATATCCGCTTCGCCGTCCACCCATTTTAACTGAACGAGATCAGATCGAGGATAGCTCACTGTTTTACGATTTGAAGCTGATTTTCCTTTCACTTCTTCTCTTCCATTTTCCCAGTAATACCGTAGGGTTTCACCCATCATCCCTTTCATTGTGTGCATTTTCTTGGCCTTTGAGGCATCAAACCCGGTAATTCTTGATGCCATTTCCAATGTAAGTAAATCGTTGTAATCCCCGCTAAAAACGAAGTTATTGCCTGGATTTAGTTCTTCATTAATTGATACAGAATCAACAGTTTGTCCATTTCCTTTACAAGAAAAAAATAATGCTATCACAAGGAAAAGATATGCATGCTTTATCATGACTGCTGTTTTAGTTCTTAATGAATTTGATAATCTGTTTTCCTTTATTTTCAGAGTTGATGTTTAAAAAATAAATACCCTTAGATAAGGCTGAAACATCTAAGGAAGTCGATGATGGGTTCCTGTCTTTTTTGAGAACAGTTTGCCCTAATTGATTAATAACATCTAATTGATAATTTCCTCCCAGTATATTTTCAATTTTTAAAATGGTAGAGACTGGGTTTGGGTAAACTGAATACACATTTTGCTCTATATCATCAAGAGATAATACTCCACAGTTTGTCAAAACTGGAGCTCTTACTGATCCGGTGTTAGTTCCGTTTCCTACCTGTCCATTATTGTTGAATCCCCAAGCCCATATATTCCCATCTGTTTTGATGGCTTTAGACTGAATGTTACCAGCAGATACAGATTCCCAATTAGTGTCCATCCCAATTTGAACAGGCGTATTTCTATTAATGATGGTATTATCGCCTACTGACCCTGCTCTATTTAAACCCCATGCCCATAAAGTGCCATTCGCTTTGGTTGCTAGAGTATGGTGAAGGCCAGCATCAACTGAATTCCAATCGGTATCTGTTCCTATTTGAGTCGGGGTTAATCGTTGTGAATTTGTCCCATCACCTAATTGCCCAAAATTATTAATGCCCCAAGCCCATAAGGTGCCGTCGGTTTTGATTGCGATAACGTGTTGATATCCCGTAGCTATGGTTTCCCAATCCGTATCGGTTCCTATTTTAGTTGGCACTCGCTTATCAGTGGTTGTTCCATCACCCAATTGCCCTCCTGAATTACTTCCCCAAGTCCACAAGGTGCCATCAGTTTTTATGGCTACCGTTATAATCCACCCAGCAAAAGCCTTTTTCCATTTAGTAGCATCGTTTTGGCTCACTACCTGAATAGGCAGATGTGAATTTTCTGAACCTCCATTTCCTAGTTCACCTATTACATTAGAACCCCAAGCCCATAAGGATCCATCAGTTTTTATACCCACACTGTGACTGATACCTGACGACACCCAATCCCAATCAGTGTCTGTGCCGATTCTCGTCAAAAACTCAATGTCTGTATTAGTTCCATCACCCAATTGACCAAACCAGTTATAACCCCATCCCCATAGCGAACCATCGGTTTTTAAGGCAAGATTATGAGTGTCTTCTGTCGAAATCATTTTCCAATCGCTATCTGTACCTAGTTGTTTTGGAACACTCGAATGAACACTTCCATCCCCTAAACCGATAGAATTTATACCCCAAGTCCATAAGCTACCTTCAGGAGTCAATGCAATGGTATGTCTGTTTCCAACCGATACAGATTGCCAACATTGAGGGAATATGCTTTCAGAAACTAAGAAAAACGCTCCTAAGATTATAATGTTGATAGGTAATTGCAGCTTCATGGTTTTACTTTTTTAAATTTGTGAATTATAGGTAGGATATTTATATGGGGAATGTATCCATCCAAAAAAAGGGGCTTTTAAATACCTTCATTTTGTAATCTGAAATTTCCGCGAAATGATAAATTCCGCTAATCTTCAGAATACCCCTTTAAAACTTAGCACAGTAATCATTAAAAAAACAGATGGGCCTCATGGTGAAAAGACCATATTTTCTTTAAAGATTGCTGGAATTCAGCTGGCCTCACATAAATTTATAATCAGATTTGCTGATCGATTTTTGAACTTCTTCGAGTCCTATACATTCCATGGTAGCATTCTCTTTTTTGTTTTTGAGATTTTTCATGTCCATATGGATCATCAGAACTTTGTCGTCAGGATTAAAATAATCTTTAAGCGCATCGGGAACTTTGGTTTTACTGTTTTTATAGATATCATCAAAGCTTATCTCGGCATCCGTAATAAAATACATGGTCATTTCATAGCCGTCATTGACCGCTTTAACGCCTTTACAATCAAACCCGTTTATGGTCTTTCCAGGCAATGTTTCAAAGGTGAAATCTTCTGAGACTTCATTATTTTCCTCTAAGTCAAGATCAGGCATCTTATTGACCATGCCTATATTATTTCCTTCAGAAGCCATAAACACAGCCATTATATTATGATCAGTATCCATGACCGTGAACATATTGTTCATCATTGCAGAAGTAAATCCGAAATAAGCTACATCAGGTTTTAAATAATAATCAAAAATGATTTCTCCTTCTTTAGTTGCCATCTTTAGTGAATATTTCCAAGTAAAATCATAAGTATCGGCAACCAAAGCAGGATCTGCCTTTTCTTTACTTCCTCCAAACGGATTAATGTCAAACATTTTATCCATGGACTGGGTCGCTTTTTCAGCAGCCTTATTCGCTGTTTTCTCAATGACTGCATCCTCTACACGCTGCTCAACCCGTTTCTGGAGTTTCTTTAGGAATTGCCCTTGGGACGTGGATACGAAAAAAAGTGAGAACAGTACTCCGACGAATATTTTAGAATTTAGATTTTTCATTTCAAATGGATTTTTAGAGTGATTTTATCTTTAGTGCAATAAAAATTACAGATGTTAACATTTTCTTAAAAAAAAATGGAAGGATGATAAAATTGTTCGTTTTTTATGTTTCATGATGATATTAATTCTTGGTTTGCTAGAAATTGAACTGTAGTTATGGAGGTAATACATCATAAAAATTAATCCTCTACAGAATGTTACAATTTGAATTTTTCACTTTGATTTGATTTAGAATGATTTATCTTTAGTCTAAGAAAAATAATATGAAGGATTATATTTTGTAAATAAACACTTAATCCTATATGGAAAATCATCTTGTAGATGCTTTAAAAAACAACGACCAAAAGCTCATCAAAGAACTTTATGGCCGCTATCGCAATGAGTTTTTTGCATTTTCAAAGAAATATGGTATTCAGGAAAATGATCGTTCCGATATTTATCAAGAAGCATTTTTAGGGATGCGAAAACATGCCATTTCTGGAAAACTATATGATGTTGATTGCAGTTTTAAAACCTACCTTTTTGGAATTGCAAAACATTTAATCTATGATGAGCATAAATATTATGCTTCTAAAAAACCCTACGATGCCAAACTTCACAATGCAAATTCAGATCATGTTATTGAAATTGATAGTGAAAGGGAATTGACCCAAGAGCAAAAATTATTACGACATTATTTTAATCAATTAGGGAAAAGTTGTAGGCAAATGTTAACATTAAGCTTTTACAGAGGACTAACCAATGAAGAAATAGCAAAACAATATGGTTACGAAAGTGAAGCGGTAGTGCGAAGTCAAAAATCGCGTTGCCTGAAAACATTGAAAGACCTGATTAAAACATCCCCCAAATGACAATTAATGAAAAATTGTTAGAAAATTTTTTTTCTAACAACCTGACCGAAGCAGAACTTCAGGAATTTGATAACCAGTATGCAACTGATAAGGACTTTAAAAAAGAAGTCGATTTTCTAAAAAATGTGCGAGTGGTTTCAGAAACCGAAGACCATGAACTTTTTAAAAATCAATTGGCTAATTACGAAACGGAGATTTCGCCAAAGAAAGCATCCCTTAACGCCAAGTGGCTAAAACCGATGGCCGCTTTGGCTGCAATATTGATTGTCGCACTTAGTGTTACGTTTTTAGCAAACAAAGACACTAAAGACCACTTATTCAGCACCTATTTTGAACCTTCTAAAAATGTGAGTGCTCCAATTGTACGCGCCGAAATCGATGGGCAACTTGCCGGTAAGGCGTTTATTGCCTATAGTGAAGCCGATTATAAACACGCCATTCCCATTTTTCAAAAGGCGTTTAAAGAAACAGAAAATCCAGAATTATTGTTTTATGAAGGTAATGCGCTTTTAGCACAGGACAACGCGCAAGAAGCTATTGAGGTTTTTAAGACACATCTTTCTTATTCTGATGCTTTGACCAATAGAACACATTGGTATCTGGCTTTGGCATATCTAAAGGCCAACCAACTTGATGAAGCAAAGCAGGAATTAAAGACTTTTATTAATTCTGAAGAAACCTTCAAAAAAACGGAAGCCAAATCACTTCTTAAAAAACTGAACTAGTTTTTTTCTAAAAACTCCTAAAATAACAATTGGAAAAATGGCTAAGTAGATCCAGTAATTTTGTTTTTCTACAAGTGCATCGGTATTGCCTGAAAGCACAAATCCAGACCAATAATACGGATGCTTCAATAAGTCATCGTCGGTATGCTTTAAATAAGCCAATTTTGCTTTTTTAAGCGCTTCGTCTTTAGTCTCGCCCAATTTTAAATGTTGGTAAAAATAGGTCATGATTTTAGCTGTTGCTTCGTCGTCTACCTTCCAAAGACTTACTACAGTGCTTGGCACGCCAGCATAACTAAAGGCACGAGATAAGCTAATCACACCTTCGCCATTTTCATAAAAACCGCTACCCGTATCGCAAGCGCTCAAGACTGCTAAATCAGCATCTAAACTTTCATTATAAAGTTCGGAAATAAACAATTGGTAATCACGCTCACCATAAAAATTTAATGATGAAAACTCTGGATTTAATTCATCAATGTTAGAGTGCATTGCTAAATGGAGGATATTAAAGTCCGCCGCATTTTCAAGAAATTCCTTTTTTGTAGCATTGATATAACTTTTCCCTTCAAAAATTTCAAGAATTGCCTTAACCTCATCTGATACTTTTGGTAATTTACTTTGACTATTGGATGCAGAAAAAGCACCTATCCGAAGAGCTTCAAAATTTGAATCCATCTTTTTTTGCTCTTGATACAATAATAACGAGGATGCATAACTTACTGAAGGCATTCTTTCATTTAATAATAATGCTTCAAAAGGAAAATAATTTAAGGCGCCATCTGCAACTATAATTATTCTTTTATAAGGTTTTAGATTAATAGTGCTAAATAACAAGCTCCGCAAAGCATCAAAGGAAACCTCATAATCAGGCCGTCTTTGTTTTAAGTGATCCAAACAGGTTTTTAAAGCGCTCAGAGCTTTTGATTTGTCTAGTGGAGGTAATAGTTCAATATTATTTTTAGATATTATAAAGGTGTACAAATGCTTATCCGTAAGGATATACTTTAAAATAAGTTTTTTGTCTTTCAATGATTTCTGAAGCGTTGCAATGTCAAAATTTTTAACATTCAGCTGATAATAGGTTTTATGCTGCTCTTTTATAGAATCTTGGATTTCGGTTAACTTCGCTTTTAAATCATATATTTTCTCTTTCCACAGAGCGATTTTTTCATCGGAATCATCCGTTGCATTTAAAAGTGCCTTTTGATAGAAATTAAGTTGTGCTTTTACACTCTCTTCTTGGTTAATATAGTGCTCAGGAACATACACTTCTTGACGCCGACTGTTGAACATAAATTTTGACCAGGTCAATTTGGAGACGTTGTTTTCAATGGTATTTAAAATTTCAGCCACTATCTCTGAATTGCTATTTTGAGCAGAGCCAACTTCTAACAAGCGTTCATTGATGTCATTATAAACTGTGAACAATCGTTTATTGTAACGTTGGCCTAAATACAATTGATTGTAAATTTTAGCAGCCAGTAAATACCGATGTGTTGCTTTTCTTAAATTTTCATAAGTGCTATCTTCCTTATAACGTTGAAGATAAAAATCGCCCATCACCATAAATCCATCAATAGTTTCAAAAGAAATTATGGGTTTTATATCGGAGAGAGATGCGCTTTCAATAGATTTATCAGAAGTATTCAATATAGAAAATGCATCATCCATAAACTGTCGCGCTTGTTTATGATCATGCAGGCCTTGAGTGGTTTTTGCGTATTGAATCGTCCAATTAAACTTATTGGCAATGTCTTCATCAACTTCTGATATTTCTAAAGCGTCCAACACTTTTTTGGCATCTGCATACCGCTCTGCTTTGAGCAAAAGTTCCGCTTTGTACAATTCAAAAACTATTGATTTTGTGTAATAGGTGGTCTTATATTTCTCTTGAATCGCAATGGCTTTGTCCAAAAGTCCCAAAGCTTTCTCATTGTTCTTTTTTTCCACTAAAGAGGCATAAAATTTTAAAGTAGAAGTCAATGTTTTTGCCTCAAAATCGAGCAAATCTTTATCAGGGTCAATGGTATTTAGAATACTATTGGCATAAAAAATAGTTTTTATAGTATCATTTTTTCTCGCATAATGGAGCATCAAGTCTGACCAATTCGAAAGTTGGTCTCTATAGATTTCCTCCTTGTTTCTAATAAATCCCGTCTTTTTTACAACCTCTTCCTCTCGCAGTTTTTTCTTCTTCAGGATGTATTCCTCTGCTCTTTCAAAATCACCATAATAGGAATACCAATAAAATAAGTTACCGTAACAACTGTACAGATACCTTTTATTATCAGTGCCCCCAAGTTGTTCCCATATTGTCTTAGCCTTCAGCAGTGATTCCAACTCCTTTTTACGCAATCCTAAATGCCGATACTCCACTGCAATATTATTGTAGGCTTGTGCTACATCAGTATGGTTTTCACCAATAATTTTCTGGTATAGATCGAGTGATGATTGATAGTTCTCAACTGCTTGGGAATAATCGCCCAGTTGTCCGTTGATATATCCAATATCATATATCAAATCGACAAAGGTTTTATCAGTTCCGGACAAAGTGTCCTTGAGGAACTTATATCCCAACAATGCCTGTTCCAAAGCATGTTTCCAATTACCCAAATAAGCCGTTTGGTGGTAAACCCTGTTTTGTACCTGATATTGGAACATCCGGTCTGGAGATTTTACGTCTCGATATAGATCTCTAGCTTTTAGGGAAGCTTGTAGTGCGCTGTCTAAATATTTTTCCCTGGCTATTTTGGTAATTCCTTTATCTGGATTATGATAATTGTAACTTTTTAATTCATAGTTTGAAGATTGGGTGTGAAAGTATTTTGCTCTAAGATAAATTTGATAATCCTGAGGCGCCAGGTGCTGAGATTTAATGGCCTGTTCCCTAATGGATAAGGCCAGGTCATATTCACCCTGATTGTGTATTGAGTCTGCTAGAGTTGTTAAGCTATCTTTTTGATAAATGGTTTGGGAATAACCAAAAGAGAACCAAAATACAGGTAGGAAAAAGAAAACAAGACATCTCATTATAAGTCTGTTTATACTTCTTAAATTTAAACAATTAACCCGATGAAATACTGATTTACCTTACCAATTTTCAATTTTAATTACCCACAATATTCTTCAGAACCCCGTAATAGGTGTTGTTGAATGCACTATCCTATATCATTCAATCCATACCCACCTTTTATAGTGTTCTATAGAAAAACAAGATAATGCCATAAGTTTCAAGGTGTTTTTAGTAAGAAAGAATGAGCATGAAACACATCAACCTGTTGAGCTCAAAACACGACTAGAGTATCAGATTTTAAGTGCGTTAGTTAGTCACTCTATAAGCTTATACAGCACTGGTTTACTAGGCGTTGCATCATTTACAAAAGGTGCAATTTGTAAATTCAATAGATAACTGCCGTCCTCTATTTTATTTTTAACATAGATGAATTCAGTGATGGTGCAGTCCATTCTTCTCTTCCCATCAAAATCCCAAAAGGCTTTATGTGACAGTAGTTTTCCTCCATCATGTTCACGATCCACACTAGGCAAATCGATCAATAAATGCTTTATACCTTTCTCTCTGATGAATATCATCGCCTCTTCGGTTAAATAGGACCAATTGGTTTCAGAATAATGTCGACTTTTTTTGCTTTTAGTATTTGGAAGTGTCCGGATGACCAAAGCTTCAGGTGTTTTACCTTTCAACAGCACCTCTATTTGTTGCTTAGAAATAACCGTATCTTTCATATAGTTTTCTGGAGCGACAGAAATCAATTCGGCCGTAAAGAAAAACTGCTTCAAATTTTTATTGATGGAGTGGAATTCTTCCGTAATATGCCCGATGCATTCCGTATGTGTACCATGGGCGTGCGGATTGAAATAAATATCATTAAAATTCACAGCACCACCAGCTTTCACATTTCCGATCCAATCGCGCGTTTTAACAGGTTCAATTCTTGGTTCTCCAAGATACCAAGCATTCACGTTAGTTGTTGTGGCGCGTAGGGGAATGGAAATATCCAAAGGTTTTAATAAATCTATTTTAATAATTTTTGAGTTATGTTCAATGATTGCCTTCAAGATAAATTGATTTTAAAAAGATCAGAAGCAATGCCATCACTCAAAAACTTTCCTTTTTTTGTGACCAGCAATTTACCATCGTCAAGATACAATAATTGTTGAATAATATGTTTTTGGGCTTGGTCCAAAAGATAGTTTTTATAGTGTTCTCCAAATTCCAGTTCAACTTTTTTTAAAGAAACACCCCAAATGGTCCGTAATCCGGTCATCACATATTCGTTGTATTTATCAGTGATGGACAGGGTTTCCGTTTCAATGGGAACGACGTCTTCGTTTAAACTATTGATGTATTTTGAATTGTTTCTTACGTTCCAGCTTCGATGTTTTCCATCAAAAGAATGCGCTGAAGGTCCAATGCCCAAATATGGTTTGCCCTGCCAATAGGCCGAATTGTTTCTGCTGAAATATCCTGGTTTTCCAAAGTTGGAAAGTTCATAATGTATAAAGCCAGCAGCTTCCAGTTTTTCAATCATGATGTGAAATTGCTCTTGTGCCAAATCATCATCCACATTTTTAATTATGCCTTTTTTAATAAAAGTAGCTAAAGGGGTTTTGGGCTCCACGGTCAAGGCATAACTTGAAATATGAGGAATATTGAAGGCTAATGCCATTTCCAAATTTTGAATCCAGCGTGCGTTGCTCATTCCGGGAATACCGTAAATTAAATCGATGGAAATATTTTCGAAGTGTTTGGTGGCTTCTTCCAGACATTTTTTTGCTTCTTCTGAATTGTGTGCCCGATTCATCAGTTTTAAGTCTTCCTCAAAAAAGGATTGGATGCCGATAGAAAGACGATTGATTGGAGAAGCTGCGTAGTCGTTAAGCTTTTGGTGCGTTAAATCGTCGGGGTTGGCTTCTAAGGTAATTTCTGGATTTTCAGATACCTCATAGTTTTTGTAAACTTCATCAATCAAAAACTGTAATTCTTCAATCGACAATAAACTCGGGGTGCCTCCACCAAAATAGATCGTTTCAACTTTTTGATTTTTGAATTCATCTTTTCGCAATACCAATTCTTTTGCCAAGGCATGGACCAGTTCATCCTTCTTCTTTAACGAGGTCGAAAAATGAAAGTCGCAGTAGTGACAGGCTTGTTTGCAAAATGGGATGTGGATATAGATGCCGCTCATTTAGTATTTAGTCTCAGTAATAAGTTGTTTTAATTGATGACTTAAGATTTACGAAAATAAAAAAGTTATTTCGCAAAGGTGCACAAATCTGTGTGCCGACAGGCAGGGAAGCACGAGGTTTTACAAAGACCTCGTTAAGTTAAATAAATTCCGTTTGCTGAAAACTGAAACCGAGACTGAGACTGCCAACTGATGACTGCCAACTGATGACTAAATAACTACCCTTTCTTTTTTCTGAGGTCAACAATTGGATTGTTTTTCACACCTCCTTTAGAAGTTGGCGCACTATTCTGTTTCACAAAAGCCGCCCAGCCTGTATAGCTTTTACCAATTTCAATTTTACCATCATTATAAAAATGACAGACCGCAGCCGCCAAGCCGTCCATGGAGTCCAGATTTTTTGGTAAGGTTTTCAATCCTAACAAACTTTGAAGCATTTTAGCAACTTGTTCTTTGCTGGCGTTTCCATTTCCAGTAATCGCCATTTTTATTTTTCTTGGAGCATATTCAGTGATGGGAATCTCTCTACTTAATCCAGCTGCCATGGCGACGCCTTGAGCACGGCCTAGTTTCAACATACTTTGTACGTTCTTCCCAAAAAAGGGCGCTTCTATAGCAATCTCATCAGGATGATGCGTGTCAATAAGTTCAATGGTACGTTCAAAAATAAGCTTGAGTTTAAGATAATGATCGTCGTATTTTTTGAGATCAAGTTCATTTAATTGTAAAAAAGTCATGTTTTTTCCAACCACTTTTATAAGCCCAAACCCCATAATTGTGGTACCTGGATCGATCCCTAAAATAATTTTTTCTTTCGACATTAATAATAACAATAATCACATCCGCCCAAAGATAGGGATACTCCAATCGCAACGTACATTAAATCGCCATTAAACGAGAATCCATGTCTAGTCACATCATACTTATCTTTTCCAGGAACCCCATAGGCATAACCACCATCCACAAACATGGAAACCGATTTGGACAAACGGTAGTGTAGTTCCACGCCACCTAAAAGATTCAAGTAAGTATAGGTGTTATTTGCATAGTTGCCCAACGGTTTGGTCATGCTCACCCCCGGACCGGCATGCGCTACAATACCAATTGGCGGAGGTAAAAAGGTGAACAGATCCTTAAAGTCATAAACCGCTTGAACATTAACCCTGGTATAGTTCAATTTATAAGGTATCGACCCATTTTCGGAGGAAGCCCTATTATAACCCACATCGAGTTTTGTTCCCCAATTTCTGGAAAACATATGTTGAACTCCTAAATTAATGGTTGGAAAATTGACATACTTGGAATAATAACCTGGGTCTTGTCCATGGTCGATAGGGTTATTAACTCCCAAAGCGAGCTGCAGTTTCCATTTTTCTACATCCTTTTGAGCAACACTTAGTGACGTGGTCATGAGTGTTAAAAACAAAAGCCAACTTAAGTTTTGTACTTTTAAATAAGGCGTCATAAGCTAATTATCGTTTAATTTGTGACTATGTTAATGGCAATCTCCCACAAAACTAAACAATTCTTGCTTGCACTTATAAAATTAAGTCTTGTTGTTACTGCTTTTTGCTTTATATATTCAAAACTATTTCAAAATGGGGAATTGAGTTTTGCCGAATTCGTCCAAAATTTAAGGAATTTTAGCTCAATTTCTATTAATGCAGCACTTATTCTTGTGTTTTTGAGCATATTTAACTGGATTATGGAAATCCGCAAATGGCAAACTTTAGTGAGTTCCATTTTTAAAATTTCATTTAATGAAGCAAAATCGCAAAGTTTGGGCGCACTTACAGCGTCATTATTGACCCCCAACCGTATTGGCGATTATGGTGCTAAAGCGCTATACTATCCATTGCAGTTTCGCAAAAAAATAATGGTTCTGAATTTACTTGGAAATAGTGCGCAAATGGGCGTTACCACTGTTTTTGGCGGGATTGGATTTATGTACCTTACGCATCACGTTCAACCTGAATTAAACTATGGTACCATCTTCATTTGGCTAGCTGGGATTGGAATATTAAGCCTTCTTTTAATTTGGACTTTTAAAACGAAGCGGCTAACAAACCAGAAGGATGCAATTTCTAAACTAATGGATTTTATTAGGCGAATTTCCAACAAAATTATGCTCAAGGTAGTTCTGTTTTCTCTGTTGCGATATCTCATCTTTTCCTTTCAATTTTATTATCTGTTGTTCTTATTTGGAGTTGGGATAAGTTATTTTGAAGCCATGATCGCCATCTCAAGTATGTATCTTTTATCGTCGATTATGCCCTCCATTTTTATTTTTGATGTGGTCATTAAAGGTGGCGTTGCGGTTTATTTGTTCGGATTACTTGGGGTTCCCGAGTTTATTATTTTGTCCATTGTCACCTTAATCTGGGTTTTAAATTTTGTTCTCCCTAGCGTGGTCGGTAGCTACCATGTGCTAAGGTTTAAACTCCCAAAACCCGTATCATGATTTTCATTGGTTTTGGTATCACCTTAATTTACTTCCTACTCATTGCAAGTTTTCTTTTTGGCTTTGACCGTATCAAAACTTTTGAATTACGTCATCTCAAAGCAAAAACCCGGTTTAGCGTTATTGTTCCATTTAGGAATGAAGCAAAAATGCTACCTGCACTTTTAGAGTCGATTGAATTGTTGAATTACCCAAAGGACTATTTCGAAATTATTTTTGTGGATGATGATTCGGATGACATTTCGGTGGATCTGATCAATTCATTTTGGGCAAATACCCGTAATCCTCCAACCGATTTCAAAGTCATCAAGAATAAGAGAACCAGCAAGTCTCCTAAAAAGGATGCGCTAACCTTGGCCATTTCACAGGCTAAATATGGATGGATTGTTACTACAGATGCGGATAGTGTACTTCCAAAATACTGGCTGGAAAGCTTTGATGAATTCATCCAAACCCATAGCCCTCAACTAATTGTTGCTCCAATTACCTACGGCAATACCCAAGAATTTTTAGAAAATTTCCAACTCTTGGACGTTCTAAGTTTGCAAGGCGCAACTATTGGAGGTTTCGGTATGAAAAAACCCTTTTTGTGCAATGGCGCTAATTTGGCTTATACGAAAGAACTTTTTAAAACGCTTAATGGCTTTGATGGCAATTCTGACATAGCGAGTGGTGACGACGTTTTTTTACTTGAAAAAGCTATACAACATAATAAAAGTAAAGTTCTATATTTAAAATGTGAGCACAGTGTCGTTTCCACTTTGGCGTTAAATTCGTGGTCCAATTTAATTGAGCAACGTGTACGTTGGGCGGCTAAAGCCAGTGCATATAACAATCTGTTTGGGAAGCTTGTGGGACTTATTGTTTTTTCTCAGAATGCGCTTTTGGTTTGCAGTGTTTTATTAGTTCCCATAGGGATAATGGCACCACAACATTTATTATTTATTTTTCTCATCAAACTCAGTATTGATTTTCTGTTAATCTATAAAGCTGCCCTTTTCTTTGCTCAGAAAGAACATTTAATACATTATTTCTTATCGTCGTTATGCTATCCAATTTTTACCGTTTACGTGGCCTTCATAGCTGTGTTTAAAGGTTTTAAATGGAAGGGTAGGAACTATATAAAGTAACGCCGCGCCGTTTATTTTTGTAGATTTACGAACAACCAACTCCTATTTTATGAAAAAATCAATTCTTATTGCACTTTTTTTATTAAACTTCTCCTTGGTTGGTGCCCAAGAAACCTACACGGTTGATGGCAAATCTGTTCAATTAAAAACTGCGGCTGAAGGCACTTTGGGTTTACTTTGGAATATTATTGATGACCATTATCGATATTTCATAAAAACTCAGGACAATCAACTATCGGAATTGATCAATACGAAAAATGCTGACAATATTTATCAAGAGCAATATAAATCTACTTTAAAAGACCTCACCAACAACACGATGGACGTGTCCAAAGTCAAGCTGAAATTACCAAGTTTAGCGCGTTTTGTTGATCAATATAATAGGGCTGTGGATCCGGATTATGTGTCCATGAACTCCAAGTTCAAACCCGACTTCCACTTGGGTGTTTTTGGAGGGATTACCAACAGTCCATTTGTGAGGAATCCTCAGAATGAAAAGTCGGCTGTGTTTGGTGCAGAAATCGAAATGTTAGGTGGTGCCAACAATAGACATTCTGGCTATTTACAGCTGCGGCATATGGCTGAAACAGATGCATTCAAATATAAAACCACGGAGCTTTCCTTAGGATATCGTTATCGGTTTGTTCAAACCTCACGATTTAGCTTGTACGGTGATGCAAAGTTCGCCACCCTGAATTTTACAAAGGCCACTATCACTTTTACAGACGATAAGGACATCACCAAAACTGAATATCTTGATGAAACGGCTTTTGATCTCCCGCTCATTATTGGATTGGGTGCTGACCTAAAACTGAGCAATAGCATCTATGCCAATCTGAGTTACAATCAGATTTTCGCCGTCTTTTTTAAGAATCAAGGTAACTTCTCCTCAGATATCACCCTCGGACTCAAGTTTAAAGTCAATTAATTAATATTGACAATAACCGGTAAACTAAATTCGGTAGCGACTTGCTGACTGCGTTTAATGGCGGGATAAATTTTTGGAAGTGAATCAAAACTGTGTCTTAAAATGCTGTCCAATTGCGGAATTTGAGCTTTAGTTATGGAATCCATATCAATGTTCCGAACTGAAAATTGTCCAGTTTTATCAATGTGAATTTTTAAAAGTACCGTATCAGAAACATCTTCAGTGACCACAATTTTTTGATTTTCTAAATGAGAGGTGAGCAATTTATGAAGGTGGTTTTCAAAGCAGACTTTTTTTTCTTGATTGGTTGTTGCCGCATCACAATCAGAAAATGTTGGGTACTCATCCACGTCATTCCAATTGATAGCTTGCATTTCCTCTTCCAAAAGTTGTTCGGTGGACACTTTTTTCGACTGAAAATAATCACAAGAGGTCAGTAGGATAAAAAAAACAAGTAATAATGGCTTCATTTCATAGAGTACTGAAGCTGAAAAATACAATTTTTTTAGAGAATAAAATCACTAGAAGTCGTTCTGTTCATCAATTTATTTCCTCTAGTAGGTTTTAATACTCGAGGTTGGTCTGGACCATGAAATCATTTTCGTTTTAGAGGACAGTTCTTATACAAAAACTTAACCGCAAACAACACAAATAAAAATCGCTAGGACCGCAAGGTTCCCTAAAGAAAATGGAATAAAGAGTACGAGCTTGGCGTAAGCCTTTGCGACCATTGCGGTAAACCTATAGCATCACAATGCTTAATCAGATTTCATGAATTTCTCGTCCTTTAGTTCTCTCAAGCGTCCATTGGCAAAGGGAATATAAACGCTTTTGGGAAACTTTTCTTTAAACACTTCATAGATCTTAATTTTAGAATCCCTATCGGCATAGTATTCATCCTTAGTCCGCACTAAAAAGAACTGTGCCATCTCGTCTTGTGGATCCTCTTTAATGGCATTTTGGAGGGCGGCAATGGCTTCCTTGTACTTTCCTTGTTGATTTAGAATGGTGGCCAATTTGGTATATTCGGCGTTTAATGGCTGATCCATGATGACCAAAGCCTCAGAAATCCACTTTTCCGCGGCAGCATAATCGTTAATATTTTCATACAACTGACCCAAAATATAAAGATTGGTCGTGTTCTTTGGGTCAAAAGACACTGCCAGATTTGCATGATCGATCGCTTTTTTATATAGGGTTTGCTCTGCATAACAAAAGCTCAGCTTTTCATGTATAAATTGAGAATTTTCTCCCAAAACCAATAATTTATCAAACCATACGGAAGCTTCTTTATAATCCTCTTTCCAGTAATAATTCAGTGCTTTTAAGTTGATAAGTTCCACATTGTTGGCATAGCTTTCCAAACCCGTGTTGATGTATTTAAGGGATGCTTCATGCTTTCGTTTTACTAAAAAATATCTGGCCATTTTGGCGATGGCCTTTTGATGGGTGGGATCAAGCTCATAAGCCGAATGAAATCTGTTCATCGCCGTAGAATCGCCTTGTTTTTCAAATACCAGACCCAACTCGTAATGGTAGTTTGGATTTCTATAATCGAGATACACCAATTCACTAAATAACACTGCAGCATCATTAAGTTTCTTGCTTCTGGACAACAATTTGGCATAATCATACTTAATGAGTGCATCCTCAGGAAAAGCATTGAGCGCAAGGTCATAGTTTTTTAAAGCTAAGTCATAGTTACCAAGAGCCAAATAGGCTTTGGCCATCTTTTCATAGACCAGACCCTGTTGTTCATAAGATTTATAGGTATCAATGGCTTGAGAATAGTTGCCATGGGCATACAAGCTGTCTGCTCGCTTTAAGAGAACGTCCTGCGCTTGTATGGACCATGTGACCAACGCAATTATTAAAAAGCTACAAAATTTAATCATGAGGCTGTTAATTGGTAGTGGGCATTATCTTTTTAGTAGTTTTGCCATCAGTAATGTTCAAATGGGTAAAATAAGAATCTCGATTCAGTAAGATGATTAAGCCATCATAACGTTTTTGTTCGGCTTCGGTGAATAATTCGTGATCATCCACCACCAATTTCAAAATACCATCTTGGGTACTGTTCTCCCAATGCTCCCTGGCTTTATCGGTTTTTCTGTAATTGACATAGTCCTGATACGTCTTTTGATTTTTCAACCTTTTGACCATTTCAAGATCGCTTGCAGTATCACTTCCATTTTGCATTTTCATGGCCAACATTTTATCTGTCATATAACTCAAATGAACCACAAATCGATAATAAGCCTCGCGCGACTGAATGTATTGATCGGTTTCCATAATAAATTTCTCAAAAATCAATGGTGGTGTTGCGCCTCTACGTTCCATCTTCAACAGTTCCTTTTCAATGGTGTATTGAAGTTGGTCATCGGACAAACTTTCGTAGTCTATATGCTGGGCAAAAACATTTAAAGGGAAAAGAATAAGCAGGAAAAATTTATACATATTCAGAGCGTTTTATTGGACTTCAAAAAATACGGGAATGCTATACGGCACAACTACCACTTCTCCATTTTGTTTGCCAGGTTGCATTTTTGGCAAGGCTTCAATGACCCGAATGAGCTCCTTTTCTAAAGCAGGATGCCCTGCTCTTGCTCTAATGTTTGAAATTGTCCCGTCGGTACCAATTTTAAAAATAACGTTCATGCGCTGTCTTCCAGTCAAACCTACTTCTTTGGCCAGTTTGGTATTGAAGTTCTTATTAACAAAGGAGCTGATTTTATCAGAAGTACATTTTTTACGTTCTTCATTTGAATCTAAGCTTTCACAAGATGGAAATATTGGCACTTCATCCACAACGGCATAAGGGATTTCCGTTTCATCGACTATTTTTTTCTGCTCTTTAGATTGCAAGGCTTTAAGATGATCTTGCTCAGACTGATCTGTGTTCTCCGTATTTGTATCTGGAGCATCATCTTGAACCTGAAACAAAATTGGCAAACTATAAGGCACTGTTACAGTATTTCCTCTTTGTTTTCCAGGGGTGAAAACTGGCATGGATTGAATGACCCTAACTGCCTCTGCTTCCAACGCAGGATGTGGCGCTCTTGCCATAACATCTCTAATCTTTCCGTCCTTGCCAATTTTAAAAATAACGTTGATGCGCTGTCTTCCTTTAAGGTTCTTTTCTGTAGCGATGTCAATATTAAAGTTTTTATTGACAAACTGCGATATATTATCTGAAGTACATCGTTTATCATCATCCTTGGATCCGGATGCTTCACATCCATCAAATAAGGGCGGTTGGTCAATTACAGCATAAGGGACTTCGACATCATAGGATTCAAAAGACCCCTTTTTCTCTTCTTGGTCCTTTTTACCAAAATCCAAGACGGTGGAACTTTTACCATCTGTGATGTTGAGTTTATAATAAAAGTCGTCTTTCTTGATTAACGCCAATTTTTCTGCCTTTCTTTTTTGCTCCGCTTCGGTTAATTTTCCAATATCGTTGACTATCAAGCGCAACTCACCATCTCTCCCCCCATTTTCCCAACTTTCTATGGCTCTTTCTGTTTTTTTAAATTCAAGATAGTCTTCATAGGTGTCATAAGTTCTCATTTTTTCTGCGTACTTTTTCTTATCAGATTCTGTTAAACTACCTTCTTTTTCCTTTCCTCCCATAAACATATACTTCATGTATGCCTGTTGTTTCGCTACATCTTGTTTGCTCTGTATATATTTAGAATTATCGTGCTTAAAATAGGCGTTGAAATTTTCGCGAAACAGATCCTTGGAGTCTTCTTTTGCCAAAAGCTCCTTATAGTATTTGTCCACCAATTCTTTAAAGGTTAATTCCTGATCCAATGCTTCATTTTGAAACACCGGAAACGGATCTTTTATTTCACTCGCATAAGACGAGGTGTACATCAACATGCCCATTACCATAGGGACCAATAAGGCATATTTAATGAGATGGATCTGTTTTGATTTTGATTTACTTAACATGACGATTCGTTTTTTGATTAATGATTGTTTAAAAAAAGGATTGATGAATGAGATGTGCTGGGTCTCAAAAACTTGGGACAGCAAACTTTGATAATAGGCCGATTTACCTTTGTACTTGACGGCTTTTGCATCGGCGATGAACTCGTGCAAATTGGAAAGCTTGTTTTGATAGATATAAATTAACGGATTGAACCAAAACACAATCCGCAGGATTTCAAAGACCAACAAATCCCAACTGTGTTTCTCTTTGACATGCACCATTTCATGCTGTACGATATGTTCTTTCTTTTCAGCTGAAATATCAGTTCCCAAAAAGATATAATGAAAAAAAGAGAAGGCTGCACTGCTGTTCAATAAAAACACAATTAGGGCATCGCCTTGCCAGCGTTGCGGGTTTTTGTAAAGCATTCTGCTGATCTTAATGATTTTATAAACTAAAATAAGCGCCGCCAATACCATTCCAGCAATCCAAACGTAAGTCCAAGAAAAACTTGCCGCTTGCTCTGTAATTTGTTCAGATCCCATCACCAATACAGTGTTGTCAAATGTTGGCGAAACGTCTCCAATGATGACTTCTGGCAATCGGATGACCATAGGTTCTGGAACGATGGCTTTAATGCTTTCAAATTTCAAAAAAGGCAATATAAAGGATAAGCATGCCGTACCGATCAAATACGCACGATTCCAATTAAAAAAGGTTTCATTCTTTAAAAACACATCGTAGATGATCAAAAAGAACACCTGAAATGCAACGGTCTGTAGGATATAATGTAACATAATTAGTCGTCTTTCTTGTTAATTTCCTTTAAAATGGATTCCATATCCTTTAGACTCAAATCATTTTTCTTAACAAAAAATGATACCATACTTTTAAACGAGCCTTGAAAATAATCATTTACCAACATGTTGATGCTTTGGTTGCTGTAATCCGTTTTTGCCAACAAGGGGAAATAAATATGTCCCTTGCCTTGTTTCTCATAATCCACAAAACCTTTACTTTCCAAAATCCGCACAATTGTTGATACCGTATTGTACGCAGGCTTTGGTTTTGGCAATTCAGCAATAATCTGTTTGACGTTCGCTTTTTGCAATTGCCATAACACGTGCATGATCTCTTCTTCGGCTTTTGTTAGTTGTTTCATAATAACTTCCTATAAGGCAGGATTTTTTTTAGTTAATTGGGGATTTTATCATCGTTTAGAGAATTAAAAATCCGTAATCCATTGCTTTGATGATGCTAATATAACTAAAATATTAGTTCAAACTAAGTTTTTAGTTAAAAAGATTGAAGAAAAAAATGTTTTTAGAGAAATTCTTAGATCAGTGGTGAAGTTTTTCAATGGAAAGAATTTTTCCTTTCCGAGCATAGGGCGCAGCAAAACTGAATGCGCTATGCTTCGCGATTATAGGTTTGGATCCCGAAAAAAAGCGGGATTAGTTAAACCAACAAATCCTAACGCGCTACGGTGTTGAGATTTGCTTGCCTGTCGGCAGATATGTAATTAACTAATAAAACCTAATAATTTTCCAGACGGTCAATTATTAGGTTTTTTACTTTTTTTGCTATTAATTCAACAAATTATTTAGAGGGATTAATTAATTATTGTTGACTCTTCAAATATAGAAAAGAGATTTGACATTATGCTACGGTAAAACCGTAGACTTGTTGTGGTAATCCCGTAGTGCTTAATTGCAGTAAGGCCTTGTAGAATTCACTAACATACAGTTAAAACGAAAGTTTAACAGTATTTTTTAAATAAACCCCATTTTCCTTGCTTTTTCAATAAGCGTTTCATCTTTTCCATCCTCTACGGAGAACAAAAGCTTCAACTGTTTCTTGCGTTTTTCAATCCCGCTCATGGATAAATTGATATGTTCTCTTAAAGTAACCGTCCTTATGCCTTGCGACAAAAGATGTAAAATCTTCCGATTGATATCATCAACATAAATGTCATTGGTAACTGATTTCTTCAAAAAATTACTAACCGTGCTACTATAATAAGGTGGTGAATATAATATATGTTGAAAAGCTTCAGCCAGTTCACTTGAGGTCATATCACTCTTAATCAAAAATCCGTCTGGATTAATCTGCTTGATAATGCTATGCACCCTGTAAGACTCATTGAACATGGTCAAAATAACTATTTTGGCATTGGGCATGATGTCCCGGGTCATTTTAGCAAGATCTTCTCCAGAGGTCAATTTACCATCGGAAGAACTAGGTAGGCTGATATCAAAAAAACAAATGTCATAGTGCTTTTCGTTGGCGGCACGTTGCAACAATTGATAAGCAGTGTCACAGTCATTGGCCGTATCTATTCTTAAAATTTGATTTTCTTTCTTGGATGCCATCAAGGTATTCTGGTAACCTTCAATTATGATAGGATGGTCATCTACCATTAATATATGAATGTCTTGCATGGGTTTAGGTTGTATAGGGGATTTCTACTTTTATGGTTGTGCCTTGATCAACTTTTGAATGGAATACTACCGTTCCATTTAGTTCCTTAACTCTGGTATTGATATTTTTTATGCCGATGCCTTTTTTACTCTTATTGAGATCAAAGCCAACGCCATCATCACTGATCTTGAAGCAAATTACAGATTTTTTTAATTGAAAGCTAATTTTCACTGTTTTAGCTTTCGCGTGCTTGTAGATGTTTTGAAGCGATTCCTGCACCATTCTGTAAATATTGATCTTGGTTTTATTAGAAACAAGGTCCCAATTGATATCATCTGTATAATCAAAGTCATATTCCAGCTGATAGGCTTCGGTTTGATTCTCAATCAATTCTTTCAAAATATCCATAAATCCAGAACCCGACACAAAATCCGTGCTTAAATCGTGAGAAATCTTCCTAATATCATTTTCTATGGTCTTCAGTTCAGAAATATATTTTGATCTTACCTGTACCGCTTCTTCACCTTCCTTCATATTATAGCTATCCAAACTCAACCGTGTACCAAAAAGCCGACCTAAAACACCATCATGCAATTCCTGCGAAATACGCTTCTTCTCTTCAGCTCTTGCGCCATCAACTTTGTCCTGTTGTGACAACATTAAGTTGTAAATCTCTTCATTGACCGTTTGCTGGTCTTGTTTAAATTTCAACGCTTTGTTTTTGTTGCGCTGGGTAAATATGATATACACCAATATGGAAGCTACCAAAAGCACAATTGAACTTATAGTCCACCACATTTTCTCAGCAGCAATCCGTTGGTTCTCCAACTCTATTTGATCGGTTTCAAACTCAATACGTGCAAATTTATTTCTGATGCCACGTTCATAAGCCAAAAGACTATCACTTAATTTGATGTGTTCTCTAAGATAGAATTTACCTTCATCTCCAGGTTTAAGTTCAGAGAGAAGGACCATGGATTCTAAAAGGATGTCGTTAGAGGAGATATCATTTGCCAAGTGATAGGATTCTTCAGCGTACTTTAACGCTTTGTCTTGCAGACCACGATCTTTATAAAATTTTGAAAGATCAATAGTCACATTGAGCATATTAACAGGATCCTTAAGACTGTCAGAAATTTGATAGGCTCTTTCAAACATCTGTTCCAATTGCTCAAAATTGTTACTTCCATTCAAGAATCTGGCGTAGGCCACATTGTCCAAAACTAGAGCATAAAACTCAGGCTCTAATTCAAATAATTCATCATAATCTAAAATGCCTTCATAAAGCGTCAATGCTTTTTTGTAATCACCCATTTCCTTATAGACATGAGCCATATTATTTTCTGAAGAAAGCTGCAATAGGAATCCTTCTTTCATCTTTTTGGCAATAAAAAAAGCTTTCTCATGATATTCAAGAGCTCTATCGAAAATCTTGATGATTCTAGCTCCCGTACCAAGTCTTGTATAGAGCAGCCATAAACTATCCATCATATACTCGTCTTTAGGAAGGTGCTCAGCCAATTTGATGGCTTTAATTGCACTCTCCTCACTGCCTATATAATCCTTCTCTATGCCTTGGATTTCTGAAATATTAATCAATATCTCAACCTGACGTGAAGTAAGCTCCAACTGTTCAGAAATCTTATAGGCTTTAGAGTAATAATAATATGCACTGTCATTCTGAACCCTATTTTGATGGTGGTACCAACCCAAGTTATGATTGGCAATGGCCATAGCCAAAGAATCCGGGATTAATTCTGAAAGTTTCAGTGTTTTGAAGTTGATTCTTCTAAATTCGCCGAAATCGCCGGTATAAATGCAGAGCAAAGAATAATTATGATTTGTCTTAATGGTGACAGAATCAACATTTAGGACGTTTGCATACGCTACTGCCTTTTTCGCATAAGCAAATTGTTCCTCTAGAGACAACGTATTGCTTTTACTAAGAGTTTGAAATTTTAAAATACTATCGTATTCAGGCGACTTCAATTTCTTTTGGGAATACGAGTTCCCCGCAAAGAAAATTAAAAATATAATTTGAAAAATTAACCTCAACACGTTGGAATGAATTTCTTGGATGGTTCCAAATTTATAATAATTTCCTCAATCTATACCGTTTAATTTTAGACAACACATAAAGCCCTTATTAATTAAAATAAGAGCTTTACATTTTTATTAAGTTAACTGAATTATCCTTGGGTCGGGATTCGAATCCCATTTCTTGAGTGTGCCAACAAATCGAATTGTGTTTTTGTCTGCTCGTACTTAGTTGCTTCTGATTTAGTTTGTGAAGGGGCTTGGTCAGTTTGGCTAGAAACCATGAAAAATAAGGCCAGTAATAAAGTAATTTTTAAAGTTTTCATTCAATTACAGTTTAGGGGGTTATATACTATTTTGGTTAATTAATAATTGGGCAAAAAAATGCATTCGAGGGAAGAATGGATTATTAATTTCCGAGCATATTAGCTCTAGTATTGCAATTAATGTCGAGGGAAATTAGGACATGCAAAAACTCCTTGTAAAAAAATGGATTAAGATTTTCTCGAAATAAGTTAGTTAGGGGCTTATTTAAGTGCGACAAATATATTATAAAAAAGTTATGAACAAAATTATTATGCGATTAAATTCATCTAAATCCGACAAACTGCATAAAATTTCTTAAAATCGTGTTAAAATCAGGTAAGATCCCACATTAAAGAATTGAAAGTCGACAGAGTTCCATATTACGGCAACACATAAAAGATGTGGAGTCAATAAAAATGGACGAACTATAATAATAATCTGTATAGCTATTTCAGGACGGATCACAGGCCGGGTCAGGACGGACCAATAGGGATAGGTATAGCGTATCAACTCCCTAGATACTCCCTAGATACTCCCTAGATACCCCATGGTTAGTATATGGAGGATAAATCCAAATCAGATAAAGAAAAGAAAATGACCTGTACAGTGTGAAAATGCAACTATTTGACTTGTTCCCAAAGGACTCCTAAACAAAAAAGCATCCCGATTCTGTTAAAAACAGAAAAGGAAAGCTTCTCATCGGAATACCAAATTGCTCTGGTATCACTACGTCCCGAATTACTTCGGAAACAACACAACATCTTCTTGTTCCCATGACGATGGGAATCTTGCCAAAAAAAGCTCCAAATTTCTTTAGAGCTTCTTAGCATTATTGCGGTCTGGACGGGACTCGAACTTGGTTCGATTATCCCAGCCTATATCAGCACTCTTGTTAAATCTCTTTGTCTATGTTGACGATCTGTGACCTTTTAACCGTTGGTTATGTCACAATTTGATTTCGTCCGGTGCAAAAGTACTAAATAGAATCAATTAACAACACTTAATATTAATAAAAATGCCTAAAGATTTACTTGAAATTTTCTGGTCTTCAGTAAAAAGATTGGATGAGGTAAAATCATGGCGTGTTTTACAGTCCTAATATATCACGAGGATCAAACAGTCAAGACAACGTCATATTTCTAAATTCCAGCCCCCATTAATTTAATGGTATTTGCTCTTACTGTTCCGTCCACGTGTTTCGGGATATTCCCTTTATCTATCAATCCAAGATCACTTTGACCAGTTAAAGCGATTGAACATATTAATCCTAATGCGATAAACAATAAATCCGTTTTGTTCATTATTCCTGTGTAGTTTGGGATGCTGATTAGTGATTTTCAAAACGTGTATATGTAGTTTCGTATACATACGGCACATAATAAGCTGCCAAAAAACCGACTTTCCTCCTATTAGTCAATAAGTAGTACACAATATCTCATGGGTACAACAAATATTTCAAGCGCATTTTTTTATACTCCGATAGTTCAGGTTCCCATCCCGCCCTGATAGTTGCTTCCGGTACATCATCAATAATCTGCTGTCTAAAATCACCGCGTCCAATTTGAATTTCAATGTTGTTCATTTGGTTGCTGAATTTTGACTCAAAAAATTGTTCTTTATTGGGATGTGCCTTATAAAGCTCCCTTATCCAGTCAAAATTTATTTGCTTACGTTCTCTTAGAAGATCCGTATCATAGTTTCGTAAATCAATGCCATAGCATTCCTCATCCATAAAAATAGGTGTTTCCGCCATCCCTTTTATACTTGTTGGTGTAAAGCTAAATTCATAAATACCTTTATAAGCTGGACTGCCCAATATTGTAAATGGATCATAAGTACCTCGACCGTGATTAATGTACACTCCTTCAAACATACATACACTTGGGTACAACAAAATAGCCTGTTCGGTATTTAAATTTGGTGATGGACTCACAGGAAGCACATAGGGCATGTCATGCGTGTAATTGGCCACGGGTATTACTTGAATGTCTGCCTTGACCTTATCCTTTAACCAACCTTCGCCATTAACCATCAATGCAAATTCACCAACAGTGAGGCCATGGGACATTGGGATGGGAAACATCCCTATACCCGATTTATATTTCATATCAAGCACCGGTCCATCAATCAAATACCCATTGGGATTGGGACGGTCCAAAATCAATAAAGGTTTATTGTTTTGTTGACACGCTTCCATTAAGCGGGCCAAGGCATTAATATTGGTATAAAAACGAACACCTACATCTTGCAAATCATAGATTAGGATATCGACATCTTTAAGATCTTCCTTACTAGGCTTGTTTTTATTCCCATATAAGGAGATAATGGGAATACCCGTAGCGGGATCTATGGCGTCACTTATTTTTGCACCCGCACTTGCGTTGCCTCTAAAACCATGTTCGGGACCGAAGACTTTGACGATGTTTACATCGAGTTTAATTAAACTGTCCACCAAATGCGTGTCCCCTATTATGGATGTTTGATTGGCCAAAACCGCAACTCTTTTGTTCTTTAATAAAGGCAGATATAAGTGCATCTGCTCTGCCCCGGTCTTTATTTTTGGATATGTCGCGTGGTCGCTATGCGGCTCTATTGCAGGGGCACAAATAATCATACCTATCAAGATCATTACTATTGCTTTCATATTTTAGAACTTTAAATTACTAATTTAAGTAAAGCTCATAAGATTTCACGCATAACAGCGAGAATTGTGCTTGTCCCATATAATGAGGCGAAAGAACTTACTATTATCTAATTTCACAAATTCACACAATGGGTTCATCTTTGATAATATATGTTTAAAGAATCGACTATCTCTGTTAACAACAATGCAAATCCTGGTTACAAACGAGAGCCAGCGTGGTTAATTTCTGGAACTATTGCAGGTATTTAGGCAGAAAAACTATATTTTCGCTTTTTTAAATATTTAAAGACAAATCTTATGAAAGAACTTATTGAAAACATGCAAAGCACTTACGAATCATTTGAAAGTGATGTTAAATTACAGTTAGAAAGTGGAAATAAAGCTGCAGGAACAAGAGCGAGAAAATCATCATTGGCCTTAGAGAAATTATTGAAGGAATTCCGTAAGGTTTCAATTGCGGAATCAAAGAAATAGGACAGGATTTATTTTTTTTATAATCTAATTAGAATCAAAACCCCTTCAATCCTGGAGGGGTTTTCCTGTAATAAATTTGCATATAAATGGAAAAGAGGTTCAAAAATTGGCGGGAAATCTCTGCCTGCGGAGGGACAATGAGACTGAGAAACCACTTTTATCTCGCGTCTCTAATTTTAGATTGGATATTGTCTTTTATATTAATCAATAAAAGTTCAAGGTTAGAGCATCTATTCCCAATCGTTGCGTGCACACGTTAAAAATGAGCGTCAGCAGGGTGAGAGGGAGTCAAGAATGTGTGAGGTGAAATAAATATTGCCAACGAGGATGTTCAGCCGCAGTGGCACTAGTTATGATATACTCAAGCTGGCAACTTAAAAGCTATTGTTGATCATGTGATTGCTACGCCTCATTCACAATGACTTAGGAATAAACAAGATGCCTTTCAGATATGTTTTAGGGAACAAAACGGAATGACTGACGAACTCCTCTATTGGCAATTACGAGCCTATCGAAGATTTTCTCTCCAAAATATCTGCGATTGAGCTTGTAGACAAATTCATTCAGGTATAACTGTAGGTATTTCCTCTTTATCTTGTGGTAGTTGCCAACAAAATTCCGTTTGGCATTACTGATTGCGATATGCACCCATTTTAGGGTCTCCTTTGTCGTTTGCTCACTCGATTTCTCGCTGATGTGCAGCTCCACGTAATTGGCAATGTTGACATATGATGTGCTCTGGTCGGTAAATACAATGGCCTGTCCTCTGCAATTGCGTTTTGAAGTGTTTGATCCGTACCATCGGCCTTATGATCTTCCATAACTTTGGCCTTGAAATAGCGGCATTGGCGCTCAACCTTTCCCGTATCCAGATCTTCAAGAACCGTGCTTTCCGCCAGTATCATCACATTGGATTTTGTTTTGCTACCCCGTCCCGATTTTTGTGTTTTATGTTCATTTTCAGAGGCTTCTATGGCGAAATATCCTTCGTCCATTTCTATCATCCCTTCCAGGGTGTATCTGTCATCCCTCTTTCCCATCGCCCTACGCAGTTTATGGACCATGGCCCAGACCGGCTCATAACGCTTCAGGCCCAATTGGCGCTGTATCTCTTTGGATGAAAATCCCTTTTTTGTCGCCGTCAACAAAAACATTGTCTTGTACCAGGTTAAAAACGACAGGTTTGAACTCTGCATGATCGTTCCGCTGCGAAGGGACGTACGGCTCCTGCATTTTTTACATTCATAACTCCACTGGCTCTTTATCCAATAGTGCTCCGTATGGGAACAGCGTTTGCAGACGACTCCTATCTTGTCACGCTCTGCCTTAAAATGTGACTATTCCGATGAAAGTGAACACCCTATTCCGACCAAAGTGAACAGTCGTTTTTGATGATGATTTCTTGGGTTAATTAGACAAAATTATTTATTACTTTTTAATTTTTTTTCTCATGGATTCGCCCTGCAGTTCAAATTAGTTTGGGAGTACTTATTATTACCAGGTTTCGATTTCTTAATTTTCCAACAACTAATAGCATCCTGCAATGTTCTGTCTGGATTATCTTTCACAAAATCTCGAATATAAGAATTGTACTCAAATTGTGGCTCAATCTGTTTATGTGATTTATCGGTTCGCATTTCATTTGTAATCGAAATCCACTGTTCAATTGCATCTCCTAAAGTCAGACCCTGCGCAGATTTCATCCAATTCATGAATTTCACATTGAACTTAAACTTATCACCTTTAAGTCTTAAAAAATCTCCTTACATTTTCAGTATTCTGATAATTATCTGTGATTTCTGTTTTAATAGTCAATTTTTCAGTATTCCAGTCAAATCGTGAAAGTTTTGAAACTGTCGTCTGATAAGGTTCTCGTTTTCCTGTTTCTAAAAATTTTTCAATCCGATTTGCTAATTCAATTTTTCCACCTCTTTTATCTAAATTCTCTGACCGACAAAAATCTATCAGCTCTTCTTTGTACCAATAAAAGTCTCTGAAATCCTGTATCGAAATTTTCTTATTTAATTCTGGTTTATTGTTCATCTTTTACTTTACTGTTTGGCTCATCGTTCGCCTTGCTTGCACACAACGGTCAAGTGTCGAGTAGGAAAAGGGAGTTTCACCCTTCCCCTCTCACAGAACCGTACGTGATAGTCTCCCATCATACGGCTCTTCTAATTTAATCTACAAATATAAGCTCATCCTCTTTCAAGTTGGCAAATCGTATTTTAAATTAGCTCATCCCTTTGCTCCACTCCCATTACAGGAGCTTCATCACTACTACGAGTTAGTCCGCCACCTTACACTACATTGGTAATCATCTTGCAGTTGCTCTACTTGATTTTTCCCTTTTGCATTAATGTAAGGCTTCCTGCGTTCCATCCATAAGCCCAGATA
>NZ_DATJCA010000044.1:0-19149 GCF_035515035.1 Gelidibacter sp.
CACCAATGCCAATAGCGGTTAAAGTCGTTTTATTATTAAACTCATGGTTGACCTTATACTGAAAGTCATAAAAATCTGGTCGAATTGGTAAGTCTATGATATTGAAAAGCAGGCCTAAATATGATTTTCGTACCGAACTTAAAAAAGTGGTTTTAGAGGACAATGGACCTTCTAAGGTCAAGGCTGTTTCCGTTAAACTCACCCGTACATTTCCAGAAAACCGGTCGGGATTTCCATTGCGCTGTTTGATTACAAAAGTAGAAGCAAGAGCATCGTTATACTTTGAGTCAAATGCTGATGTGGTCAATTTTAAACTTTCGATAAAAGACACATTCAAGATGCCCTGGGCACCACCCGAGCTACCTTGGGTTTGAAAATGGTTCAAAACGGGAATTTCTATGCCGTCTAAATAATAAACATTTTCATTGGGAGCTCCGCCACGAATGATGATGTCATTGCGTTCGCCAACCCCATTACTAAGACCAACTCCAGGCAAGGTCTGAACAACTTTTGAGACATCAAAGTTACCTCCCGGATTGGATTTTATTTCTTGCGAGGTCAGTTGCTGAACGGATAGCGGCGTGATCATGTCCGTTGTTTTTGCCGAAGTATTTCTGTTGAAACTAATGACTACGCCTTCAAGAACTTCTGATTCTGGATCCATTTCAAAGTTGATGATCCTATCGTTTCCAGAAGATACGTCTATATTATATAAGGTGACTGTTTTATAGCCCAAAAAAGAGGCGGTAATGGAATAGGTTCCAACAGGTAAAGTCAGATTAAAGCGACCGTTCTCATCGGTTGTAGTTCCTGACGAAGTTCCTTCCACTAAAAGGTTGACCCCCATTAGCGTTTCCAAAGTGTTTTTGTCCTGAATATAACCAATGATACGACCCTCTTTCTGAGAAAAACTAGAGAAACTGAGTAATAAAAAATAGAAGAAAAAAAACAAAAACTTATTCATTATCAATTGCGTTTAGAGGTGTTTAAATAAAGCCCTTAATTACTCTTCTCAAGGGCTTTTGTGGAAAGTTATGAAATTACGTTTAGGAATCATAAAGATGAGATTAATCCAATGAAATTATTTAATCAATCCTTGAGTTCATTGTTTTGACATTTTGAAGACTAACTCATTCATGAAACACAATTAACATGAGATTGGAAGATTTCTAAATTCATAATCTATTCTTTTCCTCCTCAATTCCAGTATCTCTACTTCGCACTTTTTTAATCTCACTTCCTCCAAAATTATAGGCCAGGTTAAATTGGACCTGTCGGCTATCGCTGCCACCGCCGCCGTCAATTCTTAAATCGCCAAACTGTGTTGTACCGCGCCATGATGAAGTATAAAGGATATCATTAAAACCTAATTTTGCAGAAAGTTTATCTTCAAAAAATTTCTTTTGAAATGCAATGTTTAATGACCCTAAACTCTCAATCTGATAAGTTCCGCTCCAAATGGATGGTGAACTATACCAACCTGAAACTTCAGCACTAAAACTTTTTGTAATCTTGAACGTGTTTTGCGCAAACAGGCTCAATGTATTTTGATCAGTGGACAGAAAATCTTCATTTGTTGCCTCATAAATACTTCTGGACGCATTGACCGTAAAATAAATACTCCACCAATCGTTGAATTTTGTTGGATAAGATAAACCGAGGTTAATGACCTTTTGATTTGCAACATTTCGCGGACTCATGAAATTCTGGTCATCACCTACGGCTTCTGTAACTTGTGCCGAAAAATCCTTCACAAAACTATAGCTTAAAGAGGTGTTCAATCTGTAGTTATAGGTGTGTGAAAATTTTATATTGTCGGTATATTGAGGCTGTAAAAATGGATTACCCCTTAAGAAAGTAAGTTCATCCACTTGATATTCAAAGGGATTTAAACTTTGGTAATTAGGTCTTTGAACCCTTTTACTATAGGTTAAGGCAAAAGAATTCGTCCGATTGTGCTGATAGGTAATGCCGGCACTTGGAAAAAAATCAGTGTAACTGCGCTCTACTTGGGCATTTTGGTCTTCCTGCAAGCTTTTCAAAATGCCATCTGAATTGGTTTGCTCCACACGCAAGCCTGCTTGCAAATTGAATTTCTCATAGGTTCTGTTGAAGTTCACATAAGCTGCGTTAATGTTTTCATCATATTTAAAGGTATTGGTTCGATTTTCATTGATGATGTCCTCTCCATTGATTCTGTCAAAAAAATCAAACTTATTGTCGGTTACAATTTTAGAATATTTTGCACCCAAGGAAAGTTTCCCATTTAAGAAGTCTTGCTCATAATCTATTTTTGCGGTAACAATATCAATCGTGATTGGCGTATCCATAAAGTTGATGGATTCGCTTATCACTTCTGTTTCGGCTCCGTTGAAGTAACGGTTTGGCTGAAGGTTGGTCCTGTCTTGGGTGTACTTGCCATAATCCAAATCCATATTAAAACTTGTATTGTTTTCAAGTTTTAATTTATAGTTTAGGTTGCCATACATATTTGAGGTTTTTGAATGGGAATCAGTGCCTGCAACCAACACGGAGGTTGGATTGGTATTGCCTTCTGGAATAATAGGTGTTCTCGACTTACTAAGGTTATCGTTGTCACTAAAGTTCCCTGTTAAAATGATACCAAAAGTAGACTTTGAAGTTGCGAAATAATCAAATCCTAAACGCAGATTGTTATTATTCACATTATAATTACTGTTAGTTTTAGAATCGAAAATAGTGTTATTCTGCAGCCTATAAAGATTCATATATCTCGTGGTTTCACCAAATCGGTTACTATAAGAGCCGTACAAACTGGTTTTTTTGTTGCGATTATTTAAGGAGATTGAATTATTAAACGTTGCGAAATCACCAATAGTAACACCAGAAGCCAAACTACCATTAGTCCCCAAGGTTTTATTCCGTTTAAATTTGATGTTGATGATTCCGGCATTCCCTTCAGAATCATATTTAGAAGACGGTTGTGTGATAATTTCAATCGCATCGACGTCGGTAGCCTGAATGGTTTTTAGGTAGTTGACCAAATCCTCGCCACGCAACACGGATGGCTTATCATCAATATAGATCAAAACGCCTGCTTTCCCTTCAACAATTAAATTTTCGTTATTGTCTATCAGAACTCCAGATGCTTTTCGAAGCAGTTCAAAACCAGATTCACCAGCAATACTGATGGATTTTTGCACATTGAAAACTGTTTTGTCCGCCAATACCTGCACCATTGGTTTTTCGGCTTTTATGGTCACTTCATCCAAAGCTTCGGAATTGGCTTCAATAATAAAAGGGTCCAAGGTTTTGTTGTTATCTGAAATTGTAAACTTTTTGGACGTATAATCATTTGAGCCTAAAGAAGTGATGAACATCTTATATTCGCCGTTTGGAATATTGGATATTTTAAAAGTTCCGTTTTCATTTGTGATTGCCGCCTTTACAAAAGAACCTTCATTAAAAGTTAATAGTGATACCGCAGCGGCATTGATAGGATTATTTTCAGAGTCCAAGATTTTTCCATCGATAGTATGTTGCGAAAAACATAGATTAACGATCAGTAATACAGCTATAGTTGCAAGTGTTTTCATTTGATTTTTTTTAATTCGATGCAAATATGAAGAGACTGCTTAACGTGTGCACGTCTATTCCGATGAGTTGGACAATTAAGAGTTAAATAGGCTAGGGCGATTGGTCGAACCATAAGTCCACTCGTCTCTTTTATGTTTCAAAATGCGTCGATAAGGTTTATATTTAACCCCTAATAAATTTTACAACCAATGAAAAACGTGACGAAAAAGGAAATCTTAATTGGTGTTTTATTTTACGTGTTTTTCTCGTTATTGTATCGCCTCGTTTTGTGGGCATATGGTGGTGGTTATGAGCGTGACGGGATTTTTGGCTGGGCAGATTTGAAAGGCTATTGGTTGGATTCTGGAATGCAATATTTATTTTATTTTTTCGCCTCCCTTTTGATTTGGTTTTTGGCGATTTACACGTTGAAAAACAAAAAAACCATCTTACAGATTGCCGTTGTCGTCGTCTTGATTCCTATCGTAGTTTATTTTATCAGGGAAGGACGCTATGCTTTTATGGATTCAATTGGTGCTGATAGATTTAGAGGCGCAGGTACTATTTGGGATTGGTATATCCCCTCTTTGTTTATGATGATTCAGTTTGGTTGTCTTTTTGCCTACCGATATTTTAAAGAAAATCAGAAGAAAATAAAACTGGAAGGTGAACTCCGAAATGCAGCACTAAAAAGTGAATTATCCGCTATAAAAGCCCAATTGAATCCACATTTTTTATATAATATTTTCAATACCATAAGTGCATCTGTACCTTCTGAAAATGAAAAGACGCGTCATATGATTGCTGAATTATCAGATTTGTTTCGGTATCAACTTAAAGCTTCACAAACAGAATTAGTGCCTTTAAAAGATGAATTGGATTTTGTGAAAAAATATCTCGATTTGGAAAAAGAGCGTTTTGAGGAGCGTTTGGAAATTGAGATTACTGTTGACGATTCCATTTTGAATGACCTGGTGCCACCCATGTTATTGCAGCCTTTGGTAGAGAACTCCATAAAACACGGTTTGTCATCATTAATTGATGGTGGAAAAATCTCAATAACCATTCATAAAAAAGATGATAAATTGATGTTTGAAGTTTCCGATAGTGGGGTTGGTATAAATGATAAAAGTGCGATTTTTGATAAGGGTGTAGGAATGAACAATACACGTTTACGTTTGGAAAAAATGTACCAAAGCACTTTGCAATTAAGTGACAATAAGCCACAAGGATTAAAGGTGAGTTTTGAACTATGAAAAAAGTAATTATTGTTGATGATGAATCTGCTGGGAGAAAATTAATCAAAGAATATCTTGAAGATTTTAAGGATTTGATTTTATTGGGCGAAGCTAATAATGGTGTGGATGCTGTAAAAATAATCAATGAATTTAAACCCGATTTAGTTTTTTTAGACATTCAGATGCCCGGAATGACTGGCTTTGATGTTTTAACGCATTTAGAGGAATTACCTCAAATTATATTCTCAACTGCCTATGATCAATATGCGTTAAAGGCTTTTGACGTACATGCCGTGGATTATTTGCTTAAACCTTATACAAAGGAAAGATTTAAGGTTGCAGTGGAGCGTTTATCAAAATCTACCGACGTTAATAAAGCAAGACCTTTGGCAGAAAACTTACTGATAGAAACGTCTAAATATCCAGAGCGGATATTGGTTCAAAAGCAAAATAAATTAGTGACCATCGCTGTAGAAGACGTCATACGAATTGAGGCTTATGGCGATTATTCTAAATTAGTAGCCACGGATGACACTTATTTAAGCAATTATGGAATTTCTACCTTGGAAGAAAGGTTGGACGATTCTGTTTTCATAAGAGTACATCGATCCTCAATTGTCAATCTCAACAAAGTAAAGGAATTGAGCAAGTACACTAAAAGCTACGACATCACCATGGAAAATGGTGATGTGGTCAGGGTCAGTAGAGGTTATATGGATAATATAAAAAAATTGATGTATTAAAATCAATAGATTCTAGGAAAGTGAAAACCGGCTTCAATAAGCTCAGCTTTGTTCGGTCGAAATAAAAACCCAAAATCCGAGGCTAAGTGTAAGTTGCAGGAAGCATAATTTTGGGTTCAAGTCAGGAAATCACGATAAAAACCTAGAAAACAGTCAATGAGGGGAACTAAATTGTCAATTTATAATGTTTCTCGCATCAAAATAAATCATTCAAAATCTTCGCTAATCTAATCCCAGCAATCTGTAGTTGGGTTCTTGCAACGTCCAAATACTTATAAGAATAGGCATAGTGTAAATTTTCGCCTTCCTCAACTGAACCATAAACCGTTTTTGCCAGATTTTGCGTGTCATTCACCCAATCAATAACAGAACCCTGTTGAAGAAACTTGATTTGTTTTTTTGATAAAAAATCGGCGTTTTTAGCCAATTCACTATAACTCATATTATAAGATTCAATCATTTGACTGTCCCATACACGATGGAGATTGGTGTCCTTATACTGCCATTTCACTTTAATATCGTTGCCACCACGGTCTTCTTCACGACCAATATGAAGAGGTTGGTGTAAATCGCCCACTAAATGGATTAGCATTTTTAAATAAAAAGTTTTGTCGGCATCAGAAGCATTAGGATCCTTAATGACCTGCTTACAATGTGCAATGCCGGTCACCAAATCGCCTTGGGGATTTTTTTTGGACGATTCATAAGTGTCGTCAAAGGACATATTGACATAATGCCATGTTTCAAATTCCTTAAAACGTGGATCTGCTTTGATTTCATCGCCAAAAGTAGATACGAATGCCAGCGATTGATGATTTAATATTTTTTTGAGATGACGTTTTGTTTTATTACTGGTATGTTGATCTGCAATAGCCCCAACTGCACGATGTCCTGTAGCACCCCATTTTTTATTGGCGTAACTATGGGAGTTGAAAAGCAGGACTACGGTAAAAATAAATACAGAAATCGATCTCATACTAATAACTATTTTTTCTTATTTCTTTTATTAAAATTTTTATCGCCCCTTGATTTAGGTTTTTTATATTTTTTGGCAATGTCTCTTTTGTAGGAACCTCCTTGATTTACCTTTTTGTTTTTCTCTTTTTTCTCATGAAAGGCGGGACCAGAAAGATCATCATCACGTCGTTTTATAGGGTTATGGTGCTCTTTGTTCTGTAGGCGTTCTTCTTCAATCAATTCTGTTGATAGTGTTACAGCATCAGGGATTTCATTTAAAGGAATTTCCATTTGCATCAGTTCCTCTATGGCAGTAACCCATTCTTGTTCAGCTTCGGTTGAAAATAAGATGGCTTGTCCTTCACGTTCCGCACGACCTGTTCGTCCTATTCTATGCATATAGTTTTCCGGAAAGTGTGGGGTGTCAAAATTGATGACGTGACTGATATGGTCAATATCGAGTCCGCGTGCCATAACATCAGTCGCAATTAAGATGCGATTTTCACCTTCTCGGAATTGTTCGATACTCCGCAATCGGTAATTTTGAGTTTTATTGGAATGGATCACGCAACTTTCATTGGGGAAAAGTGCTTCGATTTTATCAAACAGTAAATCTGCCATTCTTTTATAGGCAACAAAAATCAAGACTTTATTGAAAGTTTCTTTATCGCCCAATAAATGCTCCAAGACATTTACTTTAGAATAAAAGTTGGGTACATTATAACGCGTCTGACTGATATTTTCCAAAGGTGTTCCTGAAACGGCAATGGTGATTTTCTCTGGTTCTGTAAAAAAGTCGGTAATCAACGCGTCCACATCATCCGTCATTGTCGCCGAAAACATAATGTTCTGACGACGTTCAGGTAGAATGTCAAAAATATTTAACAATTGATACCTAAAACCCAAATCGAGCATGACATCTACTTCGTCAATCACCATTTTCTGAATGGATTTTAAGGGTAAAACATGGCTTACCGCCAAATCGAATAAACGACCAGGAGTTGCCACAACAATGTCCAAACCCTCCGCTACAGCTTGTCTTTGGGTATTAATGTTGACGCCACCATAAATACCAAGGACTCGTACATTGATGTATTTGGTGAGCTTTTCTATCTCTTCAACCACTTGTACTACTAATTCACGAGTGGGCACTAAAACCATCACTCGGGGATTGTCTTGTTTTGAAAAGGGCAGATTTTTAAGAATGGGCAACATATAAGCGTAAGTCTTGCCCGTACCAGTTTGTGCAATACCTACCACATCTTTTCCAGAAGCTACCACATTAAATGCTTGTTCCTGAATAGGAGTAGGCGAGGTAAAACCTAAATCGTCTAAGGCGTTATATAACGGGGTATTTAAATTAAGGTTTCTAAAACTCAAGGTGTGTGATGTTTATTAATGTTGATTATGGTGTAAGTTTGCAGTCGGCAGTTTTCGGTCTACAGTTTGCAGTGCACAGTTTGGCAATCCGTGTTCCCGCCTCCGCTTATATTTCGGATGGGCAGGCAGTGTTCCGTGTTCAATCTTCGAAAGTCACTCCCTAAACTCCTAAACTCAATTCAAGTTGATTCCTCAACTCCTCTCTTACAGGCTGCAAAGTTAAAACTAATAATCAACTTATACTAAATGCCTTTCGTGTATTTCAATGCTGTAAGACGCGCTGTAGGTCTTGTTTTTTTCTAAAGCCACAATACCTTCTTTATCTTTTAATACCTGAATGCTATCCTCAGAATCGGCTAAACCTTGCCACGGTTCAATACAAACAAATTTCGCATTTGGTTTTGCCCAAATTCCTAGGAAAGGAAAATCCTCGAAGTTAAAATTTAAAATTTCACCATGATTTTTGCTGTGTAAGGAGACTTGCTTCGATTTTAAATCCTTAAAAACAAGAGCATCCTTATCAAATAAATGGGTGTGTAGCGGAATCGTGCCAGGGGTTTTAAAAACAGCTTCTGTTTCTGATGTGAAAAGTCCTGTGCTTACATTCAACAAATGTGTAGGTGAAGTTTCTGGATGCTCAAATTGCAAACTATATTCTTCATAAGTCTCCTCAGGATAAACAGGACATTTAAAGGCCGGATGGCCGCCTATTGAAAAATAAATGGTTTTGTCATCTATATTCCTAACAGTATAGGTGATAGTAATTCGATTTTTTACCAAGGCATAGCTCACCAAAAACTCAAATTTAAAAGGATAGTTAAGCAATGTGGCTTCGGAATAGGTCATCTTAAGACTTAGGTGATTTTCGCTTTTCTCATCTACCACAAAAGCATCGCTACGTCTTGCAAATCCATGTCTTGATAAGTGATAGGATTTGTTTTTATAAGTAAATCTACCGTCTTTCAATTCCCCCACAATAGGAAATAAATTGGGCGCATGCCCACTCCAAATTTCCGGATTGCCATCCCACATAAATTCCAGGTCGTTTTTTACGGCAGAAATTTTTTGTAATTCTGCGCCTATAGGATGGATGGCTATTTCTAAAAGTGAATTCTTTAAGATAAACATGGTCTTGATATTTATAACTAAAGTACAAAGTTCTAAATTAGTTTGTAGAATGTCATTAACTTTACCTCGGAAAATTAAGCCTTGAGAACACAGCACACCCATACCATCCAATCCCCTGATTTTAAGGCCCAGCTTTTGCAATGGAGCCAGCAATTTGAGGAAGTTGTTTGGTTGGATTCCAATAGGCATTTTCAAAAACATAATAGCTATGATGCTATTTTGGCTGTGGACGCGTTTACTGGGATTTCTACAGATAGCCATCAAGCGTTTGATAAACTGCACGAATACCAGAGTGTGACCAAGGATTGGATCTTTGGGTATTTGACCTACGATTTAAAAAACGATCTCGAAGACCTACACTCCAATCATTTTGATGGACTAAACTTTCCGGAATTATTCTTCTTTCAACCGAAGAAAATTTTTCTGATCAAAGAGGATGTTGTTGAATTGCACTACTTGAAAATGGTGGATGATGAAGTTAAGTCTGATCTTAAAGAAATAGAGGAATGGACAAAAAAAGATACTGAGGTAGTTTCAGAAAAAATCAATATAAAATTGAGATTGACTAAGGATCAATATTTCGAAAAGGTCAATAGCATGTTGGCGCACATCCATAGAGGCGATATTTACGAAGCGAATTTTTGCCAAGAGTTTTATGCTGAGAACACGCAAATTGATTCTTTGGAAACCTATCAAAAATTGAATAAGATCTCAAAAGCGCCTTTTGCTACGTTTTTTAAAAATAGACATTATTATGCATTATCGGCATCACCAGAACGTTATTTGAAAAAGGAAGGCGCCAAAGTGATTTCACAACCAATTAAAGGGACCGCTCAGCGATCAACAGATCCAGAAATGGATGAGCAACTCAAAGCAGATCTTAAAAGCAATCTGAAGGAACGCAGCGAAAATATCATGATTGTGGATTTGGTACGCAATGATCTCTCACAAACCGCCATCAAGGGTAGCGTCGAGGTTGAAGAATTGTGTGAAGTTTATACCTTTGAGCAGGTGCATCAATTGATTTCGACCATCACATCCGTGGTTGCAGAAAAAATGGCTCCTGTCACAATTTTAAGAACCACGTTCCCCATGGGAAGCATGACGGGCGCACCTAAAGTTTCTGCAATGAAAATTATTGAAGACCTCGAAGAAACCAAACGCGGACTTTATTCGGGGGCCATAGGTTATTTCAGCCCAACAGGTGATTTTGATTTTAACGTGGTCATCAGAAGTATCCTGTACAACGCCCAAAATAAATATGTGTCCTATTCCGTAGGTGGCGCCATTACTGCAAAAAGTGATCCTTTAAAAGAATATGAAGAGTGCTTGTTAAAGGCGAAAGCCATGCGACAAGTGCTTGAAAATTAGCTATATTTAGTATTGATTAAATTTTAAATTTATGAAAAAAATCCTCCTGAGTTTTTGTGTTGTCCTACTATTATCGTCTTGTAAGGAAGAGGTTAAAATTCCCGCAAACTTTGATTATGGAAAAATAGAAAACGGGAGTTATGACAATAAATTCTTCAATTTTAAATTGGCATTCAACGACCAATGGAGTGTTCAGACAAAAGAGCAAATGCATCAAATGAGTGAAAACAGCCGAAATACTATGGCTGGTGATAATCACAATTTAAAAAATACGTTGAAGGCATCTCAAGTTAATGTAGCCGATTTATTTTCAATTTTTAAGTTTCCAGTTGGATCCGTTTCGGGTGGTAATGCTTCATTGATCATCAATGCTGAAAACTTGATGAGTTTTCCAAATGTAAAAACACCAAGAGACTATATGGTCGCAGCACGCCAACTTCTTGATCAAACCTCACTCAATCTGATTTATAAAAAAGAACCCTACACTATAACTATTGGAGGGAAACAATGTATAGGTATGGAAATCTTTAACCAAGATTATAACTTAACACAAGACTATTTTGTAACCTTACGCAATGGTTTTGCCATTTCAATGGTACTCTCCTATGATAATGCCGAAGACCAGCAAGAACTTTATAAAATGCTTGACACTTTAAAATTTGAATAATGTTACAGGCTTTTCAGAAACATCTTGATGAAAATTTAGACATGCTCCACGGCAGCCGACTGCTCTTGGCTGTTTCTGGAGGCTTGGACAGTGTTGTTTTGACTCACTTATGTCATCACCTAAAGTTAAAGGTGTCATTGGCACACTGTAATTTTAATCTGAGAGCTGCAGAAAGTGATGCCGATGAGGAATTTGTGTTAGCGTTGGCAGACGATCTGGAGTTGGATGTTTTTATAGAAAGTTTTGAAACGGAAACTTACGCCAAAGAACAGGGAGTTTCCATTCAGATGGCGGCAAGGGAACTCCGTTATAATTGGTTTTTGGAATTGGCAGAGCAATTGGATTTTGATTATATCCTCACCGCACACCATGCCGATGATAATCTCGAAACGTTTTTGATTAATTTGACACGCGGTACCGGTTTGGAAGGTCTAACTGGAATTCCTGAAGTATCCGGTAAAATTGTGAGACCGCTGTTGCCGTTCTCAAGAGAAACATTGGAAACTTACGCGCAAAAGGAGTTCATTGAATGGCGCGAAGACGCCAGTAATGCCTCCACAAAATATTTGAGGAATAAGTTAAGGCATGATGTTATACCGACATTAAAGCAAATGAACCCCCAACTGCTGCAAAATTTTCAAACCACGATATCCAATCTGCAGGACAGCCAGGATCTCATAGATGATGCCGTCGTAAAGATCCAGAAGAAGATGGTCACGGTAGATAACGATCAGATCAGGTTGGATATCAATAAATTGAAAAAGTTGTCCAATCCCAAAGCATATCTCTATCAACTCCTAAAAGATTTTAATTTTACCGCTTGGGACGATGTGGTCAATTTATTGAACGCGCAATCAGGTAAGCAAGTGTTTTCACCAACCCACAAATTATTAAAGGATCGCGAGTTTTTGTTGTTGTGCGAATTGAATTCGGAATCTGAAGAGCATCCAATAGTCGTTCAAAAAAAGGATAAAGAACTCACATCACCTTTTGGAACCTTGACTTTTAAAGAAGTGAATGCCATTTCTGCAACATCAAAAAATACGATTTACACAGATGCCAATCAACTTAAATATCCTTTAACCATCAGAAAATGGCAGGAAGGCGACCTGTTTTATCCTCTTGGAATGAAAGGCAAAAAGAAATTGAGCAAATATTTTAAGGATGAAAAACTCTCGTTGATTGATAAAGAGAACGTTTGGATCCTCTTTTCAGGCGATGATGTGGTTTGGGTGATCGGAAGACGTCCCGATGAACGTTTTAAAGTCACGGATAATACCACAACTATTTTAAAAATAGAAGTACACTAAATGAAGTTACAAGGACAAATAGTCGATATATATAATAAGCGAATTTTCAAAGGAGAAATCAGGATACAAAACGGAAAAATCCGGAGTATAGAAGAAAAAGATCATGAGGTCAACTATTATATTCTTCCGGGTTTTATTGATGCACACATCCATATTGAAAGCGCCATGTTGGTGCCCAGTGAATTTGCGCGTTTAGCAGTCAAACATGGGACTGTGGCAACGGTTTCAGATCCACATGAAATAGCGAATGTGCTTGGCGTTGAAGGGGTCGAATTTATGATCGATAATGGGAAAAAAGTGCCCTTCAAATTCAATTTCGGAGCGCCTTCATGCGTTCCTGCGACAGAATTTGAATCGGCTGGGGCCACTATTGATTCTGAAGGAATTAGAATGCTTCTTAAAAATCCTGAGATCAAATTCTTGGCAGAACTAATGAATTATCCTGGAGTTCTTTTTGATGATCCCGAAGTGATGAAGAAAATTGAGTGGGCGAAACATTTTAACAAACCCGTGGATGGGCACGCACCAGGAGTTTTGGGAGATGCTCTAACTAAATACATCAATGCAGGAATTACGACAGATCATGAATGTGTGGCCTATGAAGAAGGTCTAGAAAAACTACAAAAAGGCATGAAAATCCTGATCAGAGAGGGTAGTGCTGCCAAAAATTTTGAAGCCTTGATTGATTTATTGCCAGAGTATTATGAAAATATGATGTTCTGCAGTGATGATAAACATCCGGACGATTTGCTAATACATCATATAAACCATCTTTGTGCGAGAGCGGTTGCAAAAGACATGGACATCTTCAAGGTGTTGCAAGTAGCATGCATCAATCCGGTAGAACATTATGATTTGGATGTTGGTACATTAAAAGTTGGAGATGCCGCAGACTTCATTGTTGTTGAGGATTTAAAAGCATTTAAAACGTTACAAACTTATAGTGATGGGCAGTTGGTTTTTGATAAAGGAAATTCGTTAATCGAGAAAGCTAATTTTGAAAATCTCAATAATTTCAACACCTCTAAAAAGAACATTCGCGATTTCAGATTAACATCCACTGCTAAAAATATTCGTGTGATAGAAGCTATGGAGGGGCAATTGGTCACCAATGAAATCATTGTAAATAGTTCGATTAAAGATGGGAATCTAGTTTCAAACGTAGACAATGATATTCTGAAAATTACCGTGGTCAATCGCTATCAAGATCAACCGCCGGCTATTGCATTTATTAAAAATTTCGGATTGAAAACGGGGGCAATTGCAAGTTCCGTTGGGCATGATTCCCATAATATTATCGCGGTTGGTGTTTCGGATGAGGCCATTTGTAAGGCGGTCAATTTGCTCATTGAAAATAAAGGTGGTATTTGTGCCGTTTCTGATTCTGAAGAAAAAATCTTGCCCTTACCCGTTGCAGGAATTATGAGCGATCAAGATGGCGAAACCGTAGGAAAGCAATATGCGTCATTAGACAGTATGGCGAAAGAATTGGGCAGCACTTTAAAAGCACCTTATATGACCTTGTCTTTTATGGCACTTTTAGTGATTCCGGCATTAAAACTCAGCGATAAAGGTTTATTCAATGGAAAGGATTTCAAATTCACCGACCTCGAAATTGATTAAAAACGCTGCGTACCTCTGTGTTTTCTCCGCGTAACTCTGTGTAATAACAAAAAACATACCACTGAAAAATGCCCATCCTCGATTCCACATTCAAACCACCCTTTTATTTCCGTAAAAGTTTTATAGCTACAGTCTATTCTGGATTATTCCGAAAAGTCAATCTAGATCAAAAGCGAGAACGCTTGGAGTTGGCAGACGGTGATTTCATCGACTTAGACTGGAGCTATGCCCAGCAAAAATCTGATAAAGTCATCATTCTGCTTAGTGGATTGGAAGGTCACGCCCAACGTCCTTATCTCACGGGAACGGCAAAATTGTTCAACAAGAATGGAATTGATGCCATCAGTGTTAATTTTAGAGGCTGTAGTGGCGAACCCAACCGAAAATATTATGCCTACCATTCTGGCGCAACGGAAGATCTTCATACCATTATCATGCACGCTATTAAGGATAAGAACTATGCTGAAGTTTATTTATATGGCGTCAGTTTGGGTGGAAATTTAGCCTTGAAATACTTAGGAGAGCGCGAAGATGTACCATCCCAAATTAAAGCATGCATTGGGATTTCAGTACCATGTAGCTTGCAACATTCTGCAAAACAATTGCACAGTTTTATAAATAAACCATTCCACGACCGATTTAAAAAGAGATTGGTCAATAGTTTAAGGGTAAAGCAAAGCCAATTTCCAGAGCAAATTTCCGAAGCGGAAGTAGATTCGATCAAAACCCTAAATGATTTTGATGAGATTTACACCTCTAGAGCCCACGGATTCAAAAACGCCTTGGACTATTATGAAAAAAGCAGCTGTCTACAGTTTTTGCCTAACATAAAAGTGCCATCCTTAATTATAAACGCCCTCAATGACTCGTTTTTAACCCCAGAATGTTTCCCTGTAAAAGCTGCCAAAAACAACCCCAATCTCTATTTGGAAATGCCAAAGTATGGAGGTCACGTCGGGTTTATACAGCGTGGTGGCGTGTATTACAACGAAAAAAGAGCTTTGGAGTTTGTGACGGAAATTACTAAATAAAATTCAACTTGTAGTCTCTATTAAAAGATGGATATATAGGTGGTTACACCGAGTTACACAAAGGCGCACCAAGTTCCACTAAGTAAGGAGATCCAGTTTAAAGAAAAAGAATCACTGAATATCAGCACCATCAGCGCTCCCGACTGAGCGGACGGACAGGTCAGTGTTCTATTCTCGCAGAGTCGCGAAGGCGCAAAAGCTTTAAGTCGCAAGGCGGGATTAGGCAGGGTTTCCTATTTTGAACTGTTGAACGTTTAATCGAATTTTAAATATTTCAATATACTTCAATTATTAGTCCATTTTAGACTACAATTCCAATACTGGACTTAAAACTCCTCCGCTCTCTGTGAACCTCTGTGTAACCATGGTGGAACTCTGTGCCACAACTTTCACATCAGTGATGAGCATTTTATTTGCGGCTTCAGTGCTCCATTCTACCGTCTCAATTCATCCGGAAAGCCGTCCACCGTTAAATCCCAAAGCATCGGTAGTAAAAAATACACAAACAAGGTCAAGATCACAATGGATATCACATTCATCACAAAACCTTTACTTACCATATCTGGAATCCGTAAATATCCCGATCCAAAAACCACCGCATTGGGAGGTGTCGCCACGGGTAACATAAACGCACAGGACGCAGCGACAGCAGCGCCAACCATCAGAATAAAGGGATGAATGTCTACAATCACCGCCATTGGCGCCAAAACAGGCAGCAACATGGCAGTAGTGGCGGTATTAGAAGTGATTTCCGTTAAAAAGTTGATCGCTGCAATCAGTAATAGAATAAGAATAATAGTAGATAAACCAGCAAAAGTAGTCATCTGATTACCTATCCAAACCGCTAATCCACTAGATTCAAATCCGCTGGCAATTGCCAAACCCCCGCCAAATAGCAAGAGAATGCCCCAAGGAAGTTTTACGGCATCCTCCCAGGTCATCAAGTTTTGTTTTTTGTTTTTTGCAGGGATAAGGAACAGAACAATAGCAAAAATTATAGCAATAATGGTGTCATCTAATTTTGGGATTAACTTATTAAATAGTAACGATCGGGTGATCCAAAAGAAAGCGGTCGTGCCAAAAACAACGGCCACCATTTTTTCTTCGTAACTGATTTTACCAAGCAATTTCATTAATCGTTTAATTTCTTCCTTACCTCCTGGGAATTCCTTCTGCTTAAAATTGAAGGCATAAGAGGTTAAATATTTCCAGCAAATAAATAAGAGCACCACCGAAATAGGAAACCCAAACATGAACCACTGCAAGAAGGAAATTTCATAATCATAAATATTAGAAACCACTCCTGCCAACACCAAGTTGGGAGGGGTGCCAATTAATGTGGCAATCCCACCAATAGAAGCGCTGTAGGCTATGGCCAGCATTAAAGCCTTTCCAAATAAATTAGTTTCGTTTTCAATAGTATGTGGGTTGTCCTTAAGTTGTGTGATGATGGCAATGCCAATTGGTAACATCATGACGGCAGTTGCGGTATTGGAAATCCACATGCTCAAAAATGCCGTGGCTACCATAAAACCAAGGATGATTTTTTTAATGTCAGAGCCAATAAAATTGATGATGTTCAGGGCAATTCGCCTGTGAAGGTTCCATTTTTCAATGGCAATGGCAATGATAAATCCACCGATATACAAGAAAATGTATTTATGTCCGAAAGATGCTGTTGTGGTGCTCAGGTCCAATCCGCCAGATAGCGGAAAAAGAACAATGGGCAACAATGCGGTCACTGCAATAGGAATAGCTTCCGTTATCCACCAAATCGCTACCCATGCGGTGGAGGCCAATACAGCTCTAGCTTCTTCCGAAAGCCCTTCAGGTTTAAAAAACATTAAAATTAAGATGAAAGATAATGGGCCCAAGAGAAAGCCAATGCGTTTTAGGTTGCTCATAAAGTATAGTTAAGGAAACTAAGATATGTTTTTTTTTAAGATTTCTATGGGAAATTCATGGAGCCTAATTCAATAAGTTTCCATATTCATGATAATCATTCCTAGATTAAAAGCGATTTTTATGCGTGCCTTTAAATTATTTTGTCATGCATTCATGAGAAATTTAATGTTGCGATTCGGCGCAAAATTCAACATGTCAGAAGGGCGTAAATAAAAAGTATTATTACGACAAATTGGAAAATATGACTGTAATTTCTATGGTCAATTTCCCCTTTGAAGTTAGAGGCATTCTCCCTACATTTAACAAAACCAATCCCGTATGCTGAAAAAAGTTTTTGGAAGTGCCGTTTTTGGCGTTGAGGCCACAACCATCACCGTAGAAGTGAATGTTGACAAAGGTGTTGGTTATCATTTGGTTGGCTTACCGGACAACGCCATCAAAGAAAGTAATTACCGAATTGCCGCAGCACTTCAAAATAACGGTTATAAAATTCCAGGAAAAAAAATCATTATCAACATGTCCCCCGCCGATTTGCGCAAGGAAGGGTCAAGTTATGATCTAACCTTGGCCATCGGAATCTTAGCGGCCACCGGTCAAATACAAGCTGATAATTTAGAGGACTATTTGATCATGGGAGAATTGTCCTTGGATGGAAATTTACAACCAATTAAGGGTGCATTGCCCATAGCAATTAAAGCACAGGAAGAAGGTTATAAGGGTTTTATTCTACCCATACAAAACGCAAAAGAAGCTGGCATAGTTTCCGATCTGGAAGTTTATGGCGTTGAAAATATTGCAGAAGTCATCAATTTTTTTGATAAGAATGAACCCTTAGAGCGAACAATCATTAATGTTCGCGAAGAATTTTACAAAAATTTAGATTTTCCAGAATTTGATTTTTCTGATGTGAAAGGTCAGGAATCTATCAAACGTTGTATGGAAATTGCTGCGGCAGGCGGCCATAATATCATTTTGATTGGACCACCGGGAGCGGGAAAAACGATGTTGGCTAAACGACTGCCTAGTATTTTACCACCCATGACTTTACGAGAAGCTTTGGAGACTACCAAAATTCATTCTGTTGCAGGACGGGTCAAGGACAATACCGGTTTGATGTCGCAGCGGCCGTTTAGAAGCCCGCACCACACAATTTCAAATGTCGCATTAGTTGGTGGTGGAAGTTACCCACAACCCGGAGAGATTTCCTTATCCCATAATGGCGTTTTGTTTTTGGATGAATTGCCAGAATTTAAACGCGATGTTTTGGAAGTGATGCGCCAACCTTTGGAAGATCGAGAGGTGACCATTTCACGAGCAAAATTTACAGTTACGTATCCCTCGTCATTTATGTTGGTAGCGAGCATGAATCCGAGTCCGGGTGGCTATTTCAATGATCCGAACGCTCCAGTAACCTCATCTCCCGCAGAAATGCAACGTTATTTAAGTAAAATTTCCGGACCCCTATTGGACCGTATTGATATTCATATTGAAGTCACACCGGTTCCTTTTGAGAAACTATCCGATGAACGTAAAGGCGAATCTTCCATTGAGATCAGAAAACGTGTGACATCCGCAAGAGAACGACAGACCAAACGCTTTGAAGCGAATGAAAATGTCCATTATAATGCACAGATGAGTAGTAAGCAAATCCGTCAGCACTGTATTATGGACGAGCCCTCAAAAAATCTTTTAAAAACTGCCATGGAACGTTTAAATCTGTCCGCAAGAGCCTACGACCGGATTTTAAAAGTTTCAAGAACTATCGCAGATTTGGAGGGTGTTGACGATTTAAAAGGTGCCCATATCAGTGAGGCTATTCAATACAGAAGTCTCGATAAGGAAGGATGGCTGGGTTAACTCATTCCTGCGCAGGCAGGAATCTCATGTTTAAAAGACAATTTTAATTTTATAAAGAAAATCGCTTACTCTATCATCAACACCCTAAATTTGAATCTTTGGGATCGATCCAATATTCGGATTTTAAAAGTTTCTAGAACTATCGCTTACTTAGAAGGTGTTGACCATTTGAAAGGTGGCCATATCAGTGAAGTTATACAATACAGAAGTTTGGATAAGGAAGGATGGCTGGGTTAACTAATTCCTGCGCAGGCAGGAATCCCATGTTTAAAAAGACAATTTTAATTTTATAAAGAAAATCGCTTACTCTATCATCAACACCCTAAATTTGAATCTTTGGGATCGATCCAATATTCGGATTTTAAAAGTTTCTAGAACTATCGC
>NZ_DATJCA010000045.1:0-3912 GCF_035515035.1 Gelidibacter sp.
AATTCACAAAAAAGGGCTTGGATTATTGATAAAAGGTTTTATATTTGCACCCTCATTAAGGAATCGACTTGATAGCTCAGTTGGTAGAGCATAACACTTTTAATGTTAGGGTCCTGGGTTCGAGCCCCAGTCAGGTCACTGGTAGAGATACCAATTAAAAACAAAACCCTGCTAATCGTTTGATTGGCAGGGTTTTTCGTTTTTTACTAATTTAGATGATATCATATTATATCATCTAATTAGTTCACAATTCGTCAACATGGGTTTTTAAATCGTCAACATTCGTCAACATGTCGTAAAAGTGACTTATATTTATACTCATACAGCATCTAGTTGATTTGACTTTCGTCTCAATTTTGTTTAACAATTAAGACGACAACTATGAAAACCTCTGTAACATTTTCAATTCTTTTCTGGATTTACACATCTAGGGCCATAAATAATGAATCGAACATCTATGCTCGGATCACTATTAACGGAAAAAAGTCCAACATAAGCCTTAACCAAAAAATCAACATTGATCGCTGGAATTCCAAATACCAAAGGATGAAAGGACATGGCATTTTGGCTCGACAGATCAATCTTTTTCTCGACGACACTAAAACCAGTTTAATCCAAACCTATCGAGAATTGAAGAATGAACACCGCGTGGTAACGGCCCAATTGGTAAAAGCTCGATTTTTAGGCGAAGACAAGGCTTGCCATTCCATGAGAGATCTATTTTTATACCACAATGACCTTATGGAAAACAAACTTTCCGAGAAGACATTATGCCATTATAAGACCAGCCAAAAATATATTCTGGAATATGTCAAAAAAGAATTTAAATCCACTGATATCTACCTTCAAGATTTAAACCACGCCTTTGTGTTAGGTTTCGAGAGTTTCCTTAGAGGTTATAAGCCCAGGCATTATCAGGGGAGAATAGGAAACAATGCAGTCATGAAGCATATCCAAAGGCTAAAAAAGATGACAAAAATGGCCTATAACATCGAGTGGATTGAAAGTGAGCCATTTCAAAGGTATCAGTTGAAATTGGAGAGAACGGAGAGAGATTATCTCACTGACAAGGAACTGTTGGTTATTGAAAACCTGAAAACCACCATTGAAAGACTTCAAACGGTCAGGGATTTATTTGTATTTAGTTGTTATACCGGCATTTCATACGCTGACATTATGGAATTGACCCCAAACCATATTATTGAAGGTATAGACGGAAATAAATGGATCATGTCCAAAAGAAATAAATCTGGAGTTCCGTTTAAAATACCTTTGCTCATACAAGCAGAGATTATCATTAATAAATACAAAAAACATCCCAGAACCCAATATTCTGGGAAACTACTTCCTAATTTATCCAATCAAAAACTAAATAGTTATTTGAAAGAAATCGCAGACCTATGTAAAATCAAAAAAAACTTAACATTTCACATGGCTAGGCATACTTTCGCAACAACCGTCACTTTATCCAACGGTGTTCCAATGGAAACAGTTTCGAAATTATTGGGCCACACAAAGCTTACCACTACCCAAATTTATGCTAGAGTTATTGAGAAGAAAATTAGTGAGGATATGGAAGCGTTGCAAACGAAGCTTGGGAGGCAAGCTATTATTTAATCATAAGGCTCGGCTTCCGTTCATTGTTTCACATAAACTCCAAAGATGACTGGGATCAAGAAATATTCTATGGAAATCAGTATTAATCATACATATTGTGTAATCAAGTCCATCACAATAAACTGAATTTAACTACATTAAGAGAACTTTGATATGTCACAAAGGAATCCCTATGGCCAAAACTGAAAACAAGTAAAAATATTTTCCAGCTAAACATTTAATACACATAGCCACTAATTGGACTCACTGATTTTTCATTTTTAGTAATGGCCACCTTCGCATTCAGGCAGTATCATTTTTAAAGCCTAAAGAAAATTCATCAATCTAACAGTCTTTTCTTGGAGTTCCCTGCTTCAAGGGTTTTTATCGTTAATTCTTTAGAGACGGATTCGCAAAAAGCTCCTATTTCTATACCCGCACACAAATAGTCTGATTAAAAACGCACCATAAAACAAATGCCTTCATCTCTTCATACAACCCATTATTTGAACTCGTATCATAAGGCAAATAGGATACCTCAGAGCTGTCAAACTGGTCGTGTGCCTATTAAGAAATAAAATCATGACCCATCGGTGAATATTTTACCGAAACCGATTCTTCCTGATTGCCAGATCATTGAAATGTTGAATTCTTGCACTGCCATCATCTTTTTTTAACCTTGCCACTGGGCGGCAAGAAAAGCTTTCAAACAGGAGTATCTTATGATATAATTTTTTAGTGGATATTGGAGCGACCGCTTTGATACCACCGGAAATGTCAGATCATAGATTGGCGAACAAGACTTTCCCAAAAAACCCATAAAATCGCAATAAGAAATCCAAATAGGGTTGGCAATATGACCTTCAACTATTGATTTACTGTCTTTTAAGACACTTTCATTTGTTCAAATAGTTATAAATAAATTGTTGAAGTAATTTATCTTCATCGTCCCTGATGGAATTCAACCTCCCAAATCTATCATAAGCATACTTAGTCTTTAGACCGCTGGGCCCGCTAATTTCGGATATGCCAACATGCCTTCGGTACTTATAGGTCGTAATAAGAACACTTGTTGGATTGCTGCTTAAGATATTACTTATTTGTTGTAATTTTGAATCGATGACCGTTGGCGAAGTGGCGTTTCGGAGCTCAGAAACTGAAGATCCTGCCAGGTTCAAAACCTGTGAGTATGTGGCATTTTCAATCTTCATTACTGGATATGTGCCGTTATAGGACCAAAGATAAACAGTTGAATGATCATTTGACGGTGTAATTTGTTGGATGTTATAATCTGTATTATATGAAATATCCATCAAGGGTTCGAAGGTATATGGATTGCCAACATTAAAAGGGACAGAGCCATCAGGAGAAACCTTTGCTTTATAAACAGTAGCAGGTAGCCCAAAGTTATTATAGGCAAACTGCTGTCCGTCTATTAATCGGTCATTGTGATAAACACGTACATCAATAGGTTTACCAACAATAAAATTGTTTTTAAGCGACTGAAAAAGAGATGGATAGTCATCAGGATAATAATAAAATGTCTGAATACTGTCCCCTTTACTGGTAGTTTGTGTTTGCTTTGTCAATTGCGCATGATTGGGGTTGGAATGGTAATACCTTGTATTTTCTGTGACTGTACCTTCTGGCAGATAGGTCTTTTTTGTTTTCCTTTCCAGGTAGAACCAACGTGAATTGTAATAATATTCCTGATACCTGTTAAAAGAAAAAGAAACCACACATTGTCCAAATCGGTCGTTTGGGTGAATTATTCTTTCATACCCTACCCTTACCCCTTTTACATCATACGAGTTTTCGACATTACCCGTAATATTGCCATAATCATAGGCGGTCTCTTCTTTGAGCGTAAAGGAACCGGAGTCATATACATAGTGTTTTTCCTTTATTAAGTGACCCCTAGCCCAATCAAAAGGGCTTGCCGGAGCAAACGGATATGAAATAGAACCCTGGTCGTTGAAATGTGAATAGGTCCTTTCCGTCTTGCCTCCCTCACCATTTAATCCGATCCACTCCGTAACATTTGGATACCCCACATAACTCCCATTGGACGTGCCCAAAAGGGTATGGGAATAAGATTGCCTAAAAAGTTCAGTACAATACATCCCATTCCCCTGACCGAATTCCAATAAATAATCATAAACCGGCCTAAAAAAAAGAGTACCTATCCCATATGTGTACTTCTTTTTTATGGTTGTTGTACCATCAAAATTATGTATCTCCTTAATCCTCACACCTCCACTCAATAGCATCGTCGAATTTTTATGTGCTTCATAAACAAATTGGGTGTACCCCCCT
>NZ_DATJCA010000046.1:0-16870 GCF_035515035.1 Gelidibacter sp.
GTGGACTCTGGAAACAGCATTAAACGCGAGTATTCCAATACGGTATTTAAAGTGCAATTGGCAGCTAGTTCAAATAAAATTGAACCTAAATCGTATAATTTTAACGGTTTAAAGAATATTTCCAGAGAACAGGAAGGTAAACTTTATAAATATTTCTATGGTGATACTTCTGACTATAATGAAATTAAGAAAATGGCAGAAGTAGCAAAGTCTAAAGGCTATCCAACCTCTTTTATTGTGGCTTACCAAAATGGGCAACGGGTAGCGTTATCTTCAGTAATCAATTCTCCCTCTAATTAAAAAGATTCTTAATATTTTTATTCCTAATTTTGTGAGCAACTAAATCTTAAAAAACTTTGAAAATATCCAGAGAAGTTAAAACCGCAATACTTGTAATATCAGGGGTACTCCTCATGGTGTTTACATTTAATTTTTTAAAAGGCATCAATATCTTACAGAAGCACAATCGTTACCAAACCCAGTTTGATTATAATGCCTTGAGTTCATCATCTTTGGTGACTATTAAAGGAAATCAAATTGGAAAAATAGAGCATATAACCTATGATGATAAAACGGGCAAAACTTTGGTTACAATTGTTGTGACGGAGGATGTCAAGTTTTCCAAGAACAGTAAGATCCGCATGTATGAAACAGGACTTATGGGAGGAAATGCCTTGGCCATTGTTCCAATGCCTGGACCGGAACTTGCAAAAGACGGCGATTTTCTAGAATCTGAGATTGAAGAGGGACTTATTACAAGCTTAACCAAAAACTTTTCGGGAATCAGCAGCAACTTGGGTGTGACCTTAAAAGCTGCCGATTCATTAATGAATAATTTTAACCGATTGATCATTAATGATGATGAAGACGGCATTAAAGCTGCCATTGCCGAATTAAATCAAACCATTGTTTCTTTTAGAGCCATGTCTAATGCGATGACTACTTTAGTCGCCAAAAATGATGCTGCATTAACCTCTGCAATTGGCAATTTTGACACCTTATCAGGAAACCTTGCGGACATTACTACGGAATTTAAACAGGTTGAAATATCCAAAACTTTTGCTGAACTTGATCATACCCTTCAGGAAGTCAATAATTTATTGGCAAGTGTCAAGGACGGGAAAGGTACAATGGGTAAATTGCTTAATGACGATAAGTTATATACAAATCTAGAAGGTGCCTCATTACAGTTAGAGCAATTATTGCAGGACTTTAAATTAAACCCAAAACGCTATGTGCATTTTTCGGTTTTTGGTAAAAGACCAACCCGTTTTGATGCCGAAGGCAATATTATTGAAGATCAAAAAACACAACCAGAAGAGTTAAGTATAGAATTGGAAAACAACTAACCACCATATAATGAACTACATTCCAAATATCCTTTTTGCCCTAGCGCTGATTGCTGGTATTGGTTTTTTTGCAAATAATGTAAGAAAACTGATCCGCAATATTAAATTGGGCCGCGATGTTGATGTGAGTGACCACACTTCCCAACGTTGGAAAAACATGGCAATGATTGCACTTGGCCAAAGAAAAATGGTCAGAAGACCCGTTTCAGGATTTTTGCACATTATTGTCTATGTAGGTTTCATTATCATAAACATTGAGGTTTTAGAGATTATCATTGATGGTCTTGCCGGAACTCATCGTATTTTTTCATCAATAGGACCAATTTATGGAGTTCTTATTGGTGTGTTTGAAATCCTGGCCGTTTTGGTCTTTGTTTCTGTCATTATTTTTTGGATTAGAAGAAACATCATTAAAGTCAAACGGTTTTGGGCTAACGAAATGACGAGTTGGCCAAAAAATGACGCTAATTATATCCTTTATATTGAAATGGTGTTGATGGTTTTGTTCTTAGTAATGAACGCCACAGATCTAAAATTTCAAGCAATGGAAAATGGCAATATCGTCAGTCAATATTTGACGCCACTCTTTAGCGGGCTTTCAGAAGGTACAATCCATATTATTGAGCGTAGCGCATGGTGGATTCACATTTTAGGAATTCTCGCATTCTTGAACTATCTCTATTTTTCTAAACATTTACACATTCTTTTGGCCTTTCCTAATACTTACTTCGGAAAAGTTGTACCCAAAGGCCAGTTCAAAAACAATGACGCCGTTACCAAGGAAGTAAAAATGATGATGGATCCAAACGTTGATCCGTTTGCAGCACAGCCGGAGGGAGAAGGAGATGAAACTCCCGCAAAATTTGGCGCTAGTGATGTGCAAGATTTGAGCTGGGTGCAATTGCTCAATGCTTATACCTGTACGGAATGTGGCCGTTGTACCAGTGAATGTCCAGCAAATATCACAGGTAAAAAATTGTCTCCGCGTAAAATCATGATGGATACGCGGGACCGTTTAGAAGAGGTAGGGAAAAATATAGACGCCAATAATGGTGTCTTTAAGGATGATGGCAAACAGTTGCTAGACGACTATATTACACGTGAAGAACTGTGGGCATGTACCACATGTAACGCCTGTGTGGAAGCTTGTCCGGTAAGTATCGATCCAATGTCGATAATTATGGAGATGAGAAATTATTTGATCATGGAACAATCTGCGGCACCAATGGAACTCAATAATATGATGACCAATATTGAAAATAATGGCGCACCATGGCCCTATAACCAAATGGATAGATTGAACTGGAAAAATGAATAATTTTTTTGAGCGATATATTAATAACACATCGCTATTTTGTAAAATAAAGGGTGTCGAATCCCTATAAAAGATGCAATACCTCTTTTAACTAGACTAAGTATAAAAATTTATAAACTCTTAAAAAATGACAGAACAACTTATTGTGCCAACTATGGCAGAATTTATGGCACAAGGCAAACATCCCGAAGTTCTTTTTTGGGTAGGGTGCATGGGAAGTTTTGATGATAGAGCAAAGAAAGTAACCAAAGCTTTTGTCAAACTGCTCCATAAATCAAAAGTAGACTTTGCTGTTTTAGGAACTGAAGAAAGTTGTACTGGCGATCCTGCAAAACGTGCAGGTAATGAATTTCTTTTTCAAATGCAGGCGGTCACCAATATTGAGGTGCTTAATGCCTATGAAATTAAGAAAATTGTTACTGCTTGTCCGCATTGTTTTAACACCATAAAAAATGAATATCCAGGACTTGGAGGTAATTATCAGGTCATGCACCATACACAATTTCTTAAATCACTTTTAGATGAAGGACGCCTAACTATTGAAGGCGGACAATTTAAGGGTAAACGCATCACCTTCCATGACCCATGTTATTTGGGCCGTGCCAATGAAGTTTATGAAGCACCACGGGATTTGATACGTAAACTGGATGCAGAATTGGTGGAGATGAAGAGTTGCAAATCACGTGGACTTTGTTGTGGTGCGGGCGGCGCGCAAATGTTTAAAGAGTCGGAGCCAGGGAATAAAGAAATAAATGTTAAACGTACAGAGGAAGCAATCGAGGTGAAACCACATATTATTGCCGCTGGGTGTCCATTTTGCAATACGATGATGACCGATGGCGTAAAATCAACAAATAAAGAATCTGAAATTGCCGTGATGGATATTGCCGAATTAATAGCAAATGCTCAGGATTTATAAATGGCCACAGAGATATTTCTATTAAACATTTCAGGACAAGACAAACCTGGATTAACTTCAGGTTTAACCAACGTTTTAGCCCAATATGGTGCTAAAGTATTGGATATTGGGCAAGCCAACATTCACGACACCTTATCTTTGGGTTTTTTGTTTGAAATTGAATCAGGAGACAAATCTGCTGCAGTTTTAAAAGACTTATTGTTTAAAGCTTATGAACTTGGTGTTAAAGCTAAATTTAAACCTATTGCATCTGCTGATTACGAAAAGTGGGTAAACAACCAAGGTAAGGACCGTTATATCATTACCATTTTAGGTAAAAAATTAACGGCAGAGCAAATCTCTAAAGTCACTGAGGTTATTTCAGAAAAAAACTTAAATATTGACGCTATAAAAAGACTGACCGGTCGTTTGTCTTTAATTAAAAGGGAAGAATATCCAAGAGCATCCATAGAATTATCCATTAGGGGTAAAATTGATAACAAATCGGAATTGACTGCGAAATTCATGCAAATCTCACATGATCTAAGTGTCGATATTTCCTTTCAAGAAGATAATATTTATAGACGGAACCGCCGTTTGGTATGCTTTGATATGGATTCAACGTTAATCCAAGCCGAAGTTATTGATAAATTAGCTGAATTGGCAGGTGTTGGCGATGAAGTAAAAGCAATTACAGAATCGGCTATGAATGGCGAAATTGATTTTAGTGAAAGTTTTATACGTCGGATGAAATTGTTAAAGGGTTTAAGTGAAGAAGTACTGCAGGATGTTGCCATCAATTTACCCATCACAAAAGGCGCAAGAAGACTTATTGACACTCTAAAAAAATATGGCTTTAAAACTGCAATCTTATCTGGCGGATTTACCTATTTCGGTAATTATTTACAAAAGGAATTAGGAATCGATTATGTGTACGCCAACCAATTGGAAATAGTAGATGGTAAGCTCACCGGAAACTATATAGGAGAGATTGTTGATGGAGATAAAAAAGCAGAATATCTTAAAGAAATTGCCAAGAGAGAAGGGATTCATATTAATCAAACCATAGCTGTTGGTGATGGTGCAAATGACCTTCCAATGCTTAATCTGGCCGGATTGGGGATTGCATTCCATGCCAAACCAAAAGTAAAAAACAATGCACAAAGTGCCATATCCAGTATCGGATTGGATGGTGTTCTATATTTATTGGGCTATCATGATCGACATATTGATTTGATTGAATAAAAACCCTGTCTTTTTTACCTTATTACCTGGACATCTAGAGTAAACCTTAGACAATTCTCTAGCAAATTTACTGGGGTTGACTTATCTAAATTTTGCGAAAAAGATAGAATACAAGAACGTTTATAATCAAACATTAAGGAAACCTATGTTCACCAATCAGCAAATCAATTTGGATACTTTGCCTTCTATTGATGACGTCAAATTAAAACCTATTTCAAAACAGTATCTTAAGATTATAGTGATCAACAGAGTGTTTTTTTATGGTCTTTTGATAGCGGCATTATTCTTGGCTAAATCTATAGTTGTGCACGTAAATTTTCAATCGGTATTCTGGTATTTACTTTCGGTTGGCGTGTTCTTATGTGTTGTTAATTTTGTTAGTGCGATATTGGCCTTCAAAAAACGGAAATACGCCATAAGGGAGCAAGATGTTATCTATTCAAAAGGGCTGTTGGTAAATTCAATTTCTGCAGTTCCTATTTCACGTATCCAACATTTAGAAATTTCCCGGAGTTGGTTAGCCAGAAGATTTGACTTGGCAACCTTAAAGATTTTTACCGCTGGCGAATCTGGAATTGATTTAAGGATCGATGGTCTGAACTTTGGCGAGGCAAAACAAATCAATGATTTTTTAAGTAAAAGGGTGAATGGAACCGATTGATTTTTCTCAGCCGGCAAGACAATCTCCCAAAGGTATTCTTGTCATCTTTGCGCTCAATACCTTCAAATTCATTAGGCGTTATTTTGTTCTTTTTTTGGCATTGGGCTTGTCCTTGTCTAAAAAGGAATCTCTGTCATTTTTAAATGCCACGAATCTGACACTCATTATTCTGGGTGTTTTTTTGCTGATTTTTGTGGTAGCCTTTCTCAAATACCTCAATTTTAAATTTCACTTGGATGAAGGCCATTTTTATTTATCATCGGGGATTGTCAATAAGGATATGACCATCATTCCCAAGTCTAAGATCCAAAATATCAACATAAAGCAAAACCTTATTCAACAAATGATCAATGTAGTTTCGCTAACTATTGAAACTGCGGGTGATGATAAAGCCGAAATTGAAATTAATGCCTTAAGTCGTATTACTGCTCTTGATCTTAAAAAACAATTGTTCGTTAAAAAGCAAATTACAGATTTTGAATTTGTTGAGAAACCCTTTCAGAGCTCCGTGTTTTTTAAGGCTTCGGTGCAGCGTTTATTATTGGAAGGCATCTCACAAAATCATATCAGGAGTTTTTTAATCATCTTTTCTTTTGTATTTGGACTTTATAAAGAGTTTGAAAACTACCTTCAAGACCTTGGCATTACTCACCGATTGCAGTCAGCAGTCAATTTTGAAACCGATAGTATACTCAATTTGATCTTAGCGAATGTCTTTATTGTTGTTCTCGCTATCTTGGGATCGATGTTGTTTTCCATCATGAGTACTTTTATTTCTAATTTCAATTTGGAAGTTGTTGAAAACGAAGATACCATCGAAATTAACAAAGGCTTATTTAACAAACTCTCATTGATTTTGGTGCCGTTGAAAATCCAAAATATCATCATTAAAACGAATAGGCTAAAACAGTATTTTGGGTTGCATACCCTGTCCATCAAACAGGCTATGATCAATAAGAAACAACAAAGAAATTTTAACATCGTAGCGTTGGAAAAACACCAGGTGGCGCACTTAGTTCAGAAGGTTTTTGTTAATTATAATGATAAAGGGGCGTATGAAAAACCAGATATATATTATAAACGACTGCTTATGTTTCGTTCCTTGATTAGTGGTGCGTTTATAAACATTCCGGCATATTTTATCTTCGGAAATTACTTTTGGCTGATCAATATCATCATTATTTCTTGGATCACGTTATTTGTCCATTTTACTTTCAAAAAGGCAAGCTATCAAATTACCGATGAATATCTCACCGTCAACAGTGGATTCATTGATCGTGTGCGAAACATCAGCGAATTGCATAAAATTCAATCTGTTGAATTAAAGCAGAGCATTTTTCAAAAGCGAAAAAACATCGCATCCATCTACATTGCTACGGCTTCTGATAAAGTTAAAATCCCATACATCACGGAAGAAAAAGCACAATCCATCCTTGATTTCCTATTATTTAAGATTGAATCCTAAGAGAGAGATTGGATGTAATTGTGTACTTTTGTAGTTAGAAAAAAATATAATTATGCTAGTCGATTTTAATACCTTACCGGAAGAATCAAGAGTGTGGATTTACCAAGCAAACCGATCTTTTACGGATGAAGAGATTTCAGAAATAGAGTCCAAATTAGACACTTTTATATCCAATTGGACGGCTCATGGCGCCGATTTACAAGCTGGGTATATCATTAAATATAAACGATTTATAGTCATCGCAATAAATCAAAACTTAAGTACTGCAACAGGGTGTAGTATTGATGCCTCTGTCCATTTTATTCAACAATTGGAAAAGGAGTATAACGTAGATCTTATGGATAAGATGAACGTGTCCTATAAACAAGGTGATTTTATTGCTTACAAAACCTTATTGGATTTCAAGAAAATGGCTAAAGAAAAGGCGGTCTCAAAAAACACCATCGTCTTCAATAATCTTGTCAATAATATTGCTGAATTTAATGAAAATTGGGAGGTTCCAGCAAGTGAAAGCTGGCACAGTCGATTTATTAAGTAAATTCTAAGTGTAAGATTAAACTGCCTTAATGGCTTCTTTATAAAACTATCTTAAAGTACTATTACCTTCAATGTAAAAGTGCTATTTTGCCACTCTATTATATAATGGTAATTAGATTCTTAAAAAGACCCGAATTTATATGCGCTTAGTATTTTCCCTCCTTATATTCTTATTTATTTCATTCCAAAGTTTCGCACAAATGCCAGTAAACCCTTTATTGGCAAAGGATCTAATCGCCCAACAAAAATGGGTTGATAGCGTGTATAACAGTTTGAATACCCGACAACGAGTGGGGCAATTATTTATGGCACGAGCGGTGTCAAATAACAATAAATCCAATGAAGCTGAAGTGGCCAGATTGATAAACACCCAACAAATTGGTGGAATTATCTATTCTACAGGTGGTCCCGTGAAGCAGGCCAAGCTTAACAATATTTACCAAGCTATTTCTAATGTGCCACTGCTGATTGGGATGGATGCGGAATGGGGTTTGAGCATGCGTTTGGATTCTACTTACGCATTCCCTTATAATATGACGCTTGGCGCCATCACTGACGATAAACTAGTGGAACAGGTAGGTAGGCAAATTGGAGAACATAGCAAACGCATTGGGGTCCATTTTAATTTTGCTCCAGCAGTGGACATTAATACCAATCCAAAAAACCCCATCATTGGAAATCGTTCCTTTGGGGAGGATAGAGATAATGTGACTGCCAAAGGTTTAGCCTTCATGAAAGGCATGCAAGATGCGGGTGTGTTGGCAAATGCGAAACATTTTCCCGGACATGGCGATACAGACACCGATAGCCACAAAACATTACCAACCATAAACTTCAATGCCAGACGTATTGACTCCATAGAGCTATATCCTTACAGAAAGTTAATCCAAGAAGGGTTATCCAGTGTCATGGTGGCGCATTTAAATGTACCTAGTCTTGAACCAAAAGATGGGACGCCTTCATCCTTATCAAAACATATTATTACTGATATTTTAAAGGAACGGTTACAATTTAATGGCCTGATTTTTACAGATGCTTTAGAAATGAAAGGTGTTTCTAACTTTAGCAAGCCTGGAGATATTGATCTTGCCGCATTTTTGGCGGGTAATGATGTGCTCTTAATTTCTGAAAACGTGCCTATTGCCATTGATAAGATTGTTGCTGCTTATGAAGCCAACGAGGTAACAGAAGAACGTTTGGCACATTCGGTTAAAAAGATTTTAATGGCGAAGTATAAAGTTGGCCTTCATAAATACAGTCCAATAGGTACCAAAAATTTAGTGAAGGATTTGAACCGTTTGAAGGATGATTTGCTCTACGAAAAAGTTATGGAAAATGCCATAACAGTCGTACGAAATCAAAAGGAAATCCTGCCTATACGACATTTGGAAACCAAAAAAATAGCTTATGTTGAAATGGGTGATGCCATCGATAATACTGCCTATCTGGAGGAGTTGAGAAAATATACCAAAGTGCATCACATCAAGGCGACAAAGTTGGATGAATTGATTACCAAGCTTCAAAACTATAACACGGTGATCGTTGGGTTTCATAAATCCAATGTCAATCCGTGGAAGCCTTATCAGTTTTCAGATAAAGAGATGGTCTGGCTTTATGAAATAGCGCGGACCAATACTGTTATTTTAGATGTATTTGCAAGACCTTATGCCCTTATCGATTTACATTCTATAGAAAATATTGAAGGAATTGTCGTGAGCTATCAAAATAGTGAGATTTCCATGCGCAAATCAGCTCAACTTATTTTTGGGGCAATCCCAGCAAAAGGAACTCTCCCTGTTTCTACTGGGGAGCATTTTAAGGTTGGCGATGGATTTATCTATAACGGTATACAATCCTTGAGTTATGGGCTGCCAGAATCTGTGGGGATGAGTTCTGAAAAATTGAAAAAATTGGATTCAATGGCCAAAATCACCATTGATCATAAAGCAGCTCCAGGATTACAAATATTAGTCGCTCGGAAAGGAAAAGTCGTTTACAATAAAGCATTTGGCAAACACACCTATGAAGGGAATGAAAAAGTGGACTTGGATGACATGTATGATGTGGCTTCACTTACAAAAATATTGGCAACCTTACCTTTGTTAATGGAATTGGAAGAGCGTGGCATTGTATCAACAGATACAAAATTGTCTGAGATTTTGCCAGAATATAGAAATTCCAATAAGAAGAATGTGACCTTGAAGCAAATGTTATCGCACTATGCCCGATTAAAACCATGGATTCCATTCTACACCGCAACTTTGGACGCCGCCAAGAAACCAGATCCAAAATATTATCGACGAGTTTCAAGTCCAATGTTTAACGTCAAAGTGGCGGATGAACTATATTTAAGACATGACTATCCTGATACCATCCAAAATATAATAAAAGACAGCGACTTGTTAGCAAGTTTAAACTATAGATATAGTGATTTCCCATATTTCATCCTAAAAAAATATATTGAGGAATACTATGAAAAAGGCTTGGATGATTTGGTCCAAGAACATTTTTACCAATCTTTGGGCGCTAATCATACCACTTACAATCCAGCCGCGATTTTTAGCAATTCACAGTTGGTCCCAACAGAAATAGACGATTATTACAGACATCAGACCGTTCATGGCTATGTTCATGATATGGGTGCCGCCATGCAAAATGGGGTGGGTGGCCATGCTGGTATATTTAGTAACAGTAATGATGTTGCAAAAATCATGCAGATGTACCTTCAAAAAGGCTACTATGGTGGGAAACGATATTTAAAGCCTGAAACGATTGATAAATTTAATTACTGCTACTACTGTGGGAGCGGCGTAAGAAGAGGCATGGGCTTTGATAAACCTCAGTTAGGTACTAAAGGACCCACTTGTGGCTGTGTATCCCTGTCAAGTTTTGGGCATTCAGGTTTTACGGGAACTTACACTTGGGCGGATCCAGAACAGGAAATTATCTATGTATTTTTATCAAACCGGACCTATCCTAGTGCCAGTAATAATATTCTACTAAAAGAGGGGATCAGGACAGAAATTCAGCGTCTTATTTATGAGGCGATTATTGAGTAGATGTAGTAATGGGTTGTAAGTTTTGAGGGTCTTAAGTACTTAAAGTCGGGGATAAAGCAATTTTAGTAAAAAAGGAAAGGATAATTTTGGACACTTCAAGTACTTTTAACTTTAGGCGATCTATGTACTCATAACTTTAGACGGCTCAAGAGCATATAACATAAAAAAAATTAGAACATGAAAATAGGAATCGTATGTTACCCGACCTTTGGCGGAAGTGGTGTTGTGGCAACAGAATTAGGTTTGGCATTGTCCAAACGGGGTCATGAAATTCACTTTATCACCTACAGTCAACCAGTAAGATTGGATTTGTTGGGCAGTAACGTGCACTATCATGAAGTTACTGTACCAGAATATCCTTTGTTTTTATACCAACCTTATGAACTTGCTCTATCGAGTAAATTGGTAGATATGGTTAAGTTGTACGGGATAGAGATTTTACATGTACATTACGCTATTCCTCATGCCTATGCAGCCTATATGGCAAAAATGATGCTCCGAGAAGAGGGCATTAACATTCCAATTGTAACGACGCTTCACGGCACGGATATCACACTTGTTGGGAGTCATCCATTCTATAAGCCTGCGGTGACCTTCAGCATTAATAATTCTGATGCCGTGACCTCAGTATCTCAAAGCTTGAAAGACGACACGTTACGCCTGTTTGATATTAAGAAGGAGATAGACGTTGTTCCGAATTTCATTGATTTTAGTCGTCATAAATCGGAGTTTACAGACTGTCAAAGAGACGTCATGGCAAAAGAAGACGAAATGATCGTTACGCATATTAGTAACTTTAGAAAGGTGAAACAGATTCCTGATGTGATCAAGATATTTTATAACATACAAAAGAAGATACCTGCAAAATTGATGATGGTAGGTGAAGGCCCTGAAAAAGCCGAGGCCGAAAAATTGTGTAAAAAACTTGATATTTTAGATAAAGTGGTCTTTTTTGGCAATAGTCATGAAATTGATAGAATTCTTTGTTTTAGTGATTTGTTCTTACTTCCATCACAAACTGAAAGCTTTGGTTTGGCAGCTCTAGAAGCAATGAGCTCAGGCGTTCCGGTTATTTCAAGCAATACCGGAGGAATTCCTGAAGTCAATATACAAGGGGTTTCGGGATTTTTGAGCAATGTGAATGATGTGGAGGATATGTCAAAAAATGCTATTTATATTTTAAGCGATAGAGACAGGCTAGAAACTTTTAAACGCAATGCCAAAAAAGAATCTGCGAAGTTTGCCATCGAGAATGTCGTACCTCAATATGAGGCTATTTACGTTAGGACCTTAAAAAATTGTGAGGTCGGAAAATAGGTTTATCTTTAATTATTCTGCCTGCAAACAAATGTTGGGAGTCTAAACTTCAAACTGTATGATAACCATAAAGGTCAACTCTTTGCCAGTAGACTTGGTCATAAAAGATTTGGCTACAGCATTTCAACTGCCCTATCAACTTAATTGCAGGGAGTATCTTGTTGAACTTTCAGACGATGTCGGGAAAGGCAATATTAAAGCAATGATGCTCGAGTCTGGTCTAGGCATTATCGAATACCATTGTAAGTTTAAAATGGATGTGGAAATTCAGTTTGTAAAAGATGTTACGCACCCTTTAAAATTCCTATACTGTACCAAAGGCAGCTTCAATCACCGTTTTTCCAATGAAGATACGCTTCATGAACTTCAAGAATACCAACAGGCCATTGTGGCAAGCCAAGATTTTAATGGTCACGTGATCACTTTAAAAAAGGATCAAGAGATCAATCTTTATAGCTTGGAAATGGATCGAGAACGCTTTATGCTTTATGATGAATGCTCTTCAGATCTCATAAAATCCGATCTCCATGATATTTTTGGCGATGTTTTGGCCAAAAAAAGCTTTTATCATGAAGGATATTATAGTTTGGCCATGGCTGAAGTATTTGAACAGATCAAAAACTTCAGTGACAATTATTTTTTAAGGACCATCTTTATGATCAGCAGCGGATATCAATTGTTGGGAAATCAAATTGCACAATATCAATATGACCTGAATAATGAAGAAAACAGACATATTTTAAGACAGTATGAAGTGTCAAGAGTTAGAGAAGCTGTTCAGTTTATCCATCAAAATATAGAAAGAACCAATACAATAAATGATATTTGTAAAGAAGTGGGACTGACGGAAACTAAACTTCAGGAAGGTTTCAAAATTCTTTATGGCGCCACAATTAATAATTACATCAATGATGTCCGATTGACTCTTGCCTCCCAGTTATTAAGGGGTACAAAGCTTAACATCTCAGAAATAGTCTATAAGGTTGGCCTGACCAGTAGAAGCTATTTTTCGAAAATATTTAAGGAAGCATATCAAATGACGCCAACGGAATACCGCCAATTGTACATAAAAAAACCATCACTAGATAACTAATGATGGTTTTTACTATTATAGCGTCTTCTCTTTCAAGAAGAAGCGGTTATTTAAAATCTATATCTGATACCTAAAGCAATATCAAAATCTAAATCGTCATTATAACTATTTCCAAAAGCAAGTTCTGGTCTGAAATCTAAAGACAACATTAATGGAATGTCAAAAACATATTCAATTCCTATGTCTCCTGCGATAAAACCGAAAGTTTGGTTGTCCTTAATCTTTCTATCATTCTTATCATAATATTTATACCCATAACTTCCTAGACCTGCACCCGGACCTGCGTACCAGTTAAAGCCACCATCAATGTTCCAAACCCATTGATAAATACCGGCAAGTTTAAATCCGTCGTAGTCACTACCACTTCTCAATCCCAAATCCAATTCCAATCGGTTGTTAGAACCAAGTGCACGTTGGTAGGACACTTCAGCTCCAAATCCATCACTATCACCAATACGTAAACCAATAGCATTGTCAGCAATATCTTGTGCATTCATAAATAGTGTACCTCCCATAAAGGCGATAGCCATAAAAAATATTCTTTTCATAATTTAAGTTTTAAAAGTTTTAGCAAAAGTACGTTTTTGATTTGATATTAATAAATAAATATAACGCCACTTTGTTGTTTAGTTTGACTAATAACTTCTAAATTTATCAAAAATTTTTAATATAAAAGAGTTTTAGGAATGTCGATAGTAATTGAGTCAAACAAAGTGCTTAAAGAGCTCAAAACCCAGATGGAAGGGGAAGTGTTTACAGATGATTTAATGAAAGCGCTGTACGCAACAGATGCTTCTGTGTATAGAAAACTACCCTTAGCTGTGGCCTATCCCAAAACTGTTGCGGATTTAAAATTACTCATCCATTTTGCACATTCCAATTCCACTTCATTAATTCCGCGCACGGCAGGTACCTCTTTGGCAGGGCAATGTGTGGGGGAAGGCATTGTGGTGGATGTCTCCAAACATTTTACTAAAATAATTGGCGTTGATGAAAAAGCAAAGACCGTAACACTTCAGCCAGGTGTTGTACGAGATGAACTGAACAATTACCTCAAACCCTTCGGGCTTTTTTTTGGACCGAATACTTCCACGTCCAATCGTTGTATGATTGGGGGTATGGTGGGGAATAACTCTTCCGGTACGACCTCCATTCAATATGGTGTTACTCGGGATAAGGTTTTAAAAATGAAAACCTTATTAAGTGATGGGAGTGAAGCTACTTTTGAAAAGGTCACCAAAGCGGAATTCTTTGAAAAGGCCAAGTTGAGCAGTTTGGAAGGTGGTATTTACCAATCCATATATAGTGAACTACATCCGGAAGATGTTCAAAGAAGAATTGTCGACAACTTTCCTAAACCTGAAATCCATAGAAGAAATACAGGCTACGCCATTGATGAACTTCTCAAAAACGAAGTCTTTACGGAGTCAACCGAGGCGTTTAATATGTGTAAATTATTATCGGGAAGTGAAGGCACTTTAGCATTTACCACTGAAATAACCTTACAATTGGATCCGCTGCCTCCAAAGGAAAGCATGATGGTTGCCGCTCATTTCAGCAGTATAGAAAGTTGTTTGCAAAGTGTTGAATTGACCATGAAACATGACCTTTTTACTTGCGAAATGATGGATAAAACCATTTTGGACTGTACCAAGCAAAATAAAACCCAAGCTGAAAATAGAACTTTTATAATTGATGATCCGAAAGCCATTTTAATGTGCGAGGTTAGGGCAGATTCTTTTGAATCTGTCCAAAAACAAACGGAGTTGCTTGTAAAAGATATTCAAGAATCTGGTCTGAGTTATGCGTTTCCTGTTCTTATTGGACCGGAAATAGAAAAAGCTGTTGAATTAAGAAAAGCTGGATTGGGACTTCTGGGCAATATGATAGGCGATAAAAAATCGGCAGCGTGTATTGAGGATACTGCTGTTGCCTTACCAGATTTGGCCAGCTATATCAGTGAATTTACCCAATTGATGAAAGGCCATAAACAAGAAGCTATTTATTATGCCCATGCCGGTGCGGGAGAATTACATTTAAGGCCGATCCTCAATCTTAAAAAAAGTGAAGAGGTTGCGATGTTCCGACAAATAACAACGGATGTGGCACATTTGGTGAAAAAATACCGCGGTTCTATGAGTGGAGAACACGGCGATGGTATTGTTAGAGGGGAATTTATTCCGTTAATGATTGGGGAAGAGAACTATCAACTATTAAAACGCGTAAAAAAAGCCTTTGATCCTCAGTACATATTCAATCCCGGAAAAATCGTAGATGCTTATCCCATGGATGAGAATCTTCGCTATCAACCCGACAGGACCGAACCGGAAGTTGAAACCTTATTGGATTTTTCAGCCTCTTTGGGCATTCTCAGGGAAGCTGAAAAATGTAATGGTTCCGGCGATTGTAGAAAACTTCCAGAATTTGGAGGTTCTATGTGTCCGAGCTATAGAGCAACCCGAAATGAAAAAGATACGACACGTGCGCGGGCAAACGCCTTGCGCGAGTTTTTGACAAATTCAGAAAAAGCAAATAAATTCGACCACAAAGAATTAAAGGACGTTTTTGATCTTTGTTTGAGTTGCAAGGCTTGCGCCAGTGAATGTCCAAGTAGTGTGGATGTAGCAAGTTTGAAAGCAGAGTTCCAATACCAATATCAAAAGGCAAATGGCGTTTCCTTAAGAACAAAAATGTTCGCTTATAACAATACTTTAAATGGTGTTTCCAGCTCGCTTCCGCGGATGACCAATTTCTTTTTTAAAAACAAATTAACGTCATCAATCATAAAGAACACGTTCGGAATTGCTAAAGAAAGGTCACTGCCCTTAGTTTCAAATAAAAGTTTAAGTAAATACATTCAAAGCCTTAAAAAACAGACCACTGAAAATAAATTTGCGAGATCAGTTTATTTTTTTAATGATGAATTTACTAATCATTTAGATACGTCAATTGGACAGGACGCCATTGAGCTTTTGACACGGTTGAATTATGATATAAAGTTTGTTTCGCATTCTGAATCTGGACGTTCGTTTATATCCAAAGGACTTCTAGAGCAAGCCAAGAAAATGGCCAATAAGAATATTGCCATCTTCAAAGATTTAATAACTGCAGAAACGCCATTGATCGGTATCGAACCTTCGGCAATTTTGACGTTTACGGATGAATACCCAAGACTGGCAGATGACAAGGCTGCTGCCCAAAACATTGCAAAACATACCTTATTGATTGAAGAATTTATCCAACAGGAAATCAAATTAGGGCATATTAAAACGTCACAGTTTACTAAAGAGGCCAGGACAATAAAATTTCATGGGCATTGTCATCAAAAAGCTCTGAGAAATCAATTGTCCAGTTTTACAATTCTTAATTTCCCTGAGAATTATACCGTAACCATTATCCCGAGTGGCTGTTGCGGCATGGCGGGGAGTTTTGGATATGAAAAGGAACATTATGAGGTAAGCATGCAAGTTGGAGAACAAACCCTGTTCCCCGCGGTTAGAAAAGCACCTGAATCCGCAATCATCTCTGCAAACGGTACAAGTTGCCGACATCAAATTTTAGATGGAACACAAAGAGAAGCGCTCCATCCGGTTACAATTTTAAGACGAGCACTTTTGTAGCCCTTTTTTTAAGTCGATCGCATTTCTATAAATCTGTGAGCCTAATTCGTGTTTTTTTTTATTTCAAATTTTAACATATTCAAAAGGAGGGATACCTTGAGTATTCGCTTTGTTTTATGAAGGAATTGTTATCTTTCGACAGTTAAAAATTCAGAAAACCTTTTAAAAAATCTATTTTTGTTTCTCTCAGAATACAATTACATTAGCACAAAATAATATATATGGCAGGGAATTCCTTCGGAAAATTGTTTAAACTCACCACTTTTGGTGAGTCTCACGGTGTAGCCATTGGTGGCATAATTGATGGTTGC
>NZ_DATJCA010000047.1:0-79536 GCF_035515035.1 Gelidibacter sp.
AGCCCGAAGTTTGGCGATTTCAAAGAAATAATTACTGCCCACTGCAACATTAAAAGTCACTTTAAAAGTTTGCTTTTCTTTATCCGAAAGGATAGCATCAAAATGATTTAAGTATTCATTGACATGCGCGAGCGCATAAGCCAATTGCTGCACCATATTAGCGCCGGCATTTTGATACAGATCCAAATGAACCGTAAAGGCATTTGTATCTTTTACAATGGCCTCCAACTCGGCATGGTCTGCTTTCAGGTTTTTGAACCAATTGCCCGTCCTGGCAAGGTTGCCAATTATATCTGGCGCGATATGGATGTTGTCCATATTTGGTGTGAATGCAAATTGATCAATAAAATGTGCAGACAAAAATTGACATTCGAAAAAAACGGGCGTGTTGGCCAAATTTATATTAACCAAAAGATCCTTTACAACAATGTCTTCAGAAGGTAAGATGAATTTGATACTTTCTGCACCACGGGCAATGGCATTGACCGCCTTAAGGTTTGATTTTTGAATATTGGCCACAAAAATGGTTTGGCAAATCTGCCATTCTGTAGCTTTAGTACCAGAAAGAGTTGGGACTTCCTTAAATTCATCAGCGTGATAAAAAGGTTTCACATGGATGCCCTCATCCGTCTTCCAAATCAGCGTTTCATTATAATCGGCGCCTTTTAGATCATATTGAATGAGTTGCTTCCATTGCTTGGAAGACACTTCATAAAAATCTTCAAACAGCGTTTTAGTCATGGTCATTTTGATTTTCTATACTATCTTCATATTCGATAATATAAATTTCTTCATTCTCCTTCTTCATGTAATATTTCTCTCGCGCTAAGCGTTCCAGACCTTCTTCCGTGCTCAAGGCCTTAATTGCCTTTTTATCCTTTAAGATCTCCTTCTTATAGTAATCGCGCTCATTTTCCAAAGCTTTCATTTCAGAATTCAATTCGTGATGGATCAAAAAGGAATTGGCATCAAAAAACAGCATCCATATGGCGAATCCCACGAATATGATCACATATAGATTTTTAAAACGATTGATATATTTCCGATTGATTTTCAAATTATACTAAACGTTGGTTAATAATAGATTTTACGATATCCACCGCCACAGTGTTGTATTTGTTGTTGGGAATAATGATATCTGCATATTCTTTCATAGGCTCAATAAACTGTTGATGCATTGGTTTCAAAGTGTTCTTGTAACGTGCCAAAACCTCATCCAAATCCCGTCCACGTTCAGAAATGTCACGTTTTAATCTTCTGATCAATCGTTCATCACTATCGGCATGCACAAAAATCTTGATATCAAATAGCTTCCGCAATTCTGGATTGGTCAAAATTAAAATGCCTTCCACAATCATCACTTTTCGGGGATGGGTTAGAATGGTATCTCCTGTTCTGTTGTGTTTTAGGAATGAATAAACCGGTTGGTGGACATCTTTCCCTGCCTTCAAATCCTTCAAGTGACTTTCCAACAAGTCAAAATCGATGGAACGTGGATGATCAAAATTAATTTTCTCCCGCTCATCAAAACTTAAATGTGTAGTATCCATATAATAGGAATCTTGTGAGATCACGCCCACTTCACCCTCAGGCAATTCATTTAAAATTTGATTGACCACGGTAGTTTTTCCGCATCCTGTACCTCCTGCTATTCCAATAATGAGCATCCTTTGATTTTTATATTTCAAGGCAAATTTAACCAAATATAAAGAACTCTTATGGCTCTATTTTGGAAACTTCAGTAACGGTTACTATTTTTCCGTCTTCATTTCCCCAGGAGTTTAAAATATAATTCATCACATCCGCAACTTCATCATCATAAAGCCCTAAAGCAGCCATGGCGCTATTATATTTTACTCCATTTACCGTAATTTCTCCAGAAAGTCCATACTTTACCGCCTTGATGCTTTCTTGACGCTTTTTCATTAAGTAATCAGAATCGGCCAACGGAGGATAAACGTTTGGGACGCCTTTACCATCCGGCAAATGGCAACTCATGCAAAAATCGTCGTATATGGCAGCACCTCTGGCCATACTTGCTTTGAGCTCTGGTGTTTGTGCGGGCGCAGTGTTACAGGAGAAAAGCACCACTAAAAACAGAAGCAATAGGCTCGTTTTTTTCATTCTTATTTAGGCAATAATTTAACAATCCCCAAGTTTTCAATACCTACATAAATATAGCCGTCAGGACCTTGGTTGATAGTTCTTACCCGTCCCAAACCATCTAAGAAACGCTCCTCCTTAACTACTTTTCCATCTTTTAAAACCACTTTGTCCATATAATTAAACTTCAATGAACCGACTAACAAATCCCCTTTCCATTCCGGATAAACGTCGCTGGTTATAAACGCCATCCCACTTGGAGCTATGGAAGGATCCCAGTAGTGAAGTGGTTGCTCCATACCTTCCTTTTCGGTAATACTTGTAAGTGTTGTGCCATCATAATTGATACCATAACTAATGACCGGCCAACCATAATTTGCACCTTTCTTTATAATATTGATTTCGTCACCTCCTTGAGGGCCGTGTTCGTGCGTCCAAACCTCACCGGTTTCAGGATGCAACACCATACCCTGAGGATTTCGATGCCCGTAAGAATATATAGCTTTTTTGGCATTGGGCTCACTCAAAAACGGATTATCACCTGGAATCGAGCCATCATCATTTAAACGATAGACTTTCCCACCATCTCTGGTAATATCCTGTGGATTTACGTCTCTATCTCCCCGATCTCCAATAGTAAAGTAAAGATAACCAGCGTTATCAAAAACGATACGGGATCCAAAATGCTGCCCTTTTTTAGTGTTGGGAGTAGCCTTGTAAAGGAGTTCTTTATTGGTGAGGGCATTGTTTTCAAATTTAGCGCGCATCACTGCAGTGTTACCACCATCACCATCTCCTTCAGGAGAAGCGTAGGTGATGTAGATCCATCCGTTTTCGTCATAATTTGGATGTAATGCGATATCCAACAATCCACCCTGGCCTCGATTGGAAATCTTTGGAAGTCCTTGAACCTCGGTTTTATTACCTTCTTTATAATGAAGCATCTTACCCTCTTTCTCATTGATCAACATGGAGCCGTCGGGTAAGAACACAAAGCCCCAGGGAATGGTTAGGTCCGAAACAACCACTTCATAACCATGGTCATTATTAATGGGATTCTTATCCTGAGCACAGGATATAAAGCCAATAAATGCAAATACTAAAACAAAATAATTCTTGATTTTCATACAATTAGTCTTTAAAGTCTAAATTTAGAAATAATTATTGTTACTATTTAAAGAAAAGCTATATATTTGCACCTCGATTTTGAGGAATCGAGTTGTTTTGAAATTTTGAAGATAACCAATTCGGGGTGTAGCGTAGCCCGGTTATCGCGCCGCGTTTGGGACGCGGAGGTCGCAGGTTCGAATCCTGCCACCCCGACAAACCTAGCAATATGACAAACTAAAACACTGTTAATCGTATGATTCTCAGTGTTTTTTGTTTTTAGTGATATCACTTAATGTCATTTAATAACAACTAAAAGGTGTACAATCAGGTGTGCATTTTCTTACCAAAATTGTCGTAAATTTAAGGGACTTTAAAAACGATTTGACTTTTGTCTTTAAAACATTTTTGTTTAACCAAAGACATCAACAATGCAGACAAACACTACCTTTGCCGTGATTTTCTATACCAGGAAATCCCGAAGCACTGCGAACGAATTAAACATCTTCGCCCGTATCACAGTCAATCAGAAACGTTCAGAAATCAGCTTAAAAAGGTGTACACTTTTAAGGGATTGGGACAGCAACAAGAATAGGGCACGTGGAAGCTCCTACAAAACAAAAGTCCTCAATACCTACCTAGACCAAGTATACAGCCATTTGCTGGACTGCCATAAGCAATTACTGGAAGAAGCAAAGATCATTACCGCAAACGCCGTTAAAGCGCGTTATTTGGGTCTGGACGAGAACCATAAAACCTTGACTGAGCTCATGACCTACCATAATACCAATATGGTCAGCATCCTGAAATATGGCACCATGAAGAATTACTACACAACCGAAAGGTACCTGTTGAAGTATCTGGGCAAAGTTTCAAAAGTTGATGACATTTATCTGAAACAATTGAACTATCGGTTCATCTGTGATTTTGAGCAGTTCCTGAGGGCTTACAGAAATCCAAAAAAAGAATTGGTACTGTCCAACAACGGCGTTATGAAACATATGGAACGCTTTAAAAAAATGGTCAACCTTGCCGTTAAGTTGGAATGGATCCCAAAAAATCCCTTCAACCAGTTCCAGCTCAAGTTCGATAAATTTGACAGACAGTTCCTTACAGAGCGCGAACTCGAACTGATTGAGAATACTCATTACACTAATGAACGGTTGGAAAGAGTTAAGGACTATTTTATATTCTCCTGTTATACGGGACTTTCTTATGTAGATGTCAGGGAACTGACCCTGAACCATATTACTCGGGGCATAGATAACAACTATTGGATCTTTACCAAACGTGAAAAAACAAATGAAACAGTCAAAATTCCTATTTTGCCCAAAGCCTTGGCAATTATTGAAAAATATAGGGATGGAGCTGAAAAAACAAACAATAAGACTATCCTTCCGCTCAGCTCAAACCAGAAAACCAACAAATACCTAAAGGAAATAGCACTGGACTGCGGAATCCATAAGAACATCACGTTCCATGTTGCCAGACATACTTTTGCAACTACCGTCATGCTCTCCAATGGTGTACCCATTGAGACCGTATCAAAGCTATTGGGGCACAATAAACTATCAACAACACAGATTTACGCCAGGGTCGTAGAATCGAAGATTAGTGAGGACATAGACAATCTGCTGATAAGGTTTGAAACGAAAAAGTTGGAACCAAAGACCCAAACCAAACAAACATTTTTTTAAGCTTAATGAATTTCCTTTCAATGCGCTCCTCACAAGGCTACGGGAGTGTATTGAAAGGAAATTTCAGCTAAAACTAAATTTCAAAATCACAATTTTAGTTTTAAAGGCTCGTACTGCTCTTGTGTCAATTTCGAATCAAACGGCTTTGGCCAAAAGGGTTATTGGCTGGCTTTATGTTTTTCATAAATTTCTTTCAATATTTTTTTAAATTTAGAGTTCATATGTGAAATCAAAAACTCCTAATAAGAATTTTACGTTAAAATCATACTTGTCGTTCCATGATTTTTTCACGTTTACACTTCTATCCTTATAGTGATAATTGCTATTGAAAAGAAAAAAAAGCATTATGGCCGTTTCTACAATATGTCAATTGAATAATTTTCTGAAAATTCTTAGACACTGTTGGATGATATTAAACTTCCAATAAGGACTCGATAATTCATCAATTGTCGCAAATTCTTGCCTGTTTACTGGTGGTTTGAGACCATTTGACGCAAATCGATGAAATTGAAAAACACTTCATATTTACAACCTGCTGAAAATGAGCGAATTGAACTGAAAAAGGAATATATAACATCGCGTAGCGTGTTACCCTCTTGCTATTCCCATCTTTCATTAAATTTCAATCCCGAGGAACTTTTCTTTCAAAGCTAAAAGCCAGGCTTTTTCATCAAGTTTCCCTTTCGAGTTCTAAAATTTGATGGAACATCCTGCGTCCTATTCTTAAAAAAGTGATTAAAAAGTGAAGGATCTCAAAACCTAGTGCATAACTTATATCCTCGATGTTCCAAACAGTATGTCTTAGTAATATTATCGCTTCCTTCATAAATCTTTCTGATAGGTAGTAGTTGCTGTTTTCCTGTTTAACCACGAACGGTTCTATTCATGGAGTCAACATGCACGCCCAAGGTTTCTGCAAATTTTACAGGAAAGTGATATACAAACGAGCCAACCCGATGATTGTGATGACAATCTCCGTTATACGCTTCGGTTTATAAACGGTTTCGCTTTTGGAACACATGATGATTTTAATCCAAGATACCAAAACCTCAATCTTGGTAAATATATGGTCTATTAAGACAACCGAATTGAATATGTGGATTTACCGCCTATGGAAGCTGAAGGACCTGCTCTTTATAATGAAAATGGGTTTATGCAAATAATATCTATAAAGTAAAAAAATACAATATTGCGGAAGACTCAGTAAAATTGAGCACTTCTGAAGGATTCACAAAAAAAAAGGCTTATAGCTGATTATCAGCTTTTTATTTGTATGTTTAGAAAAAACTTAAGAACAAATTGATTATGAAAAAAACAAATGTAATGAGTAACCCGTTGGGATTGTTATTTGCCCTAATGCTCGTTGTGACCTATTCGTGTAGTAGTAATGAAGACAACAACGATGACGACCATTTCACTTATACAGGAACTATTGATCAGTGGTGTGGATATTTAATTCTTATTGACAAAAACAATAAGGATGTTAATGACCATTATGAGTTTGTTAAACCTATTAATCTAGACAGTTCCTTTGAGATACACGAATTAAAAGTAAAAGTTACTTTTTCTTATTTAGGTGAGAAGCAAATGGATTGCGGAGGTTTTGTAGGCAATCCAGAAAAAATAGAAATTATAAAAATTAAAAAATTGTAATTATGAGAAAAATATTACTATTTATAGTATTAGCGCCTTTGTTTAGTTATTCACAGTTTATCACAGGAGGGTATCCGATAAATATAAGTGAAGCCCCACATCAAGTAAGTTTACAATTAAACGGGAACCATTGGTGTGGAGGTAGTATTATTAATGACGAATGGATTGTGACTGCTGCCCATTGTGTTGAAGCACCCAAATCTAGTTATAAAATTAAAACAGGTATTACTAATTTTTTACAACCAACAGCTAATTCTAAACAATACAATATAGATGAAATAATAATTCATCCTGATTATAATGATAGCCCTTCTAACAATGATATTGCTCTAGTAAGAATTAACGGAAAAATCACTTACAACAATGACACACAACCTATTATAGTTGCGTCAGAAGAAGATAATCTTTATAATGCAGGACAACCAACAAAAGTTTCGGGTTGGGGTTGGATAACTACTGGTACTGGAAACAGTACGGACCAACTGTATATGGTCAATGTACCTCTTATTTCTAATCAAACAGCCAAAAACCAATTGGACACTTCATATCCTTCCCATCCACTTATTACGAACAATATGGTGGCTACCGGATCTGTTGGTTCAAATAGACAGGGAGCATGTCATGGAGATAGTGGGGGTCCACTAACCACACAAGATTCACAAGGAAAAACAAAACTAATTGGAATTGTAAGTTGGGGTGTACCAAATTGTATAGGGAATTCTAATTCACCATCTATATATACAAAGATTAGTAATTACAAAAGCTGGATTTCCGAATTTGCATCCAATTATGACATTAGTGGCCCTTCAACGTTGTGCACCCAAGATGTTTACAATATTGTCAATCTCCCTTCGGGTGCTACGGTCACTTGGCAGGCTGGAAGTGGGCTTACGGTTACAACTTCACAGAACACAGCTACAGTTTCAGCCACGGGCACGGGTTTTTCAAGTTGGATAAAGGCTCAGATAACAATAGGTTCCACAAGCTTTTCCCTACCACAAAAAGATATATGGGTAGGGAAGCCAGTAACAAGCATTTCAGGTCCACAACATTTACCCAATGGGGGCTATGCCACTTATTCAGCGTATTCAAATAATTTAGAAGACGTAAGTTACCAATGGACCATTACACCATCGGTTCCTTTTACGGCTAATGGCCCCAATATGGATGTAATTTTTCCTTATGGAAATGCCGATTATGCCATTAAGCTGACGTCAACCAACATCTGCGGAAGTTCTGTTACATATCATTACGTAGCAACCGGCGCGTATGAGCCTGATCGTGTTTATCCTAACCCTTCTTCGGATATTGTACATATTAACCTACAGGAAACCGCCGATAAGACAATTGCGTCGCAGTTCAAGACAACGGATCTGGTTTTGGGCGAGCTGTATGATTATGCTGGCAATATGGATACGCGTGTAAATATCGTAAACGGCAGAGGTTCTTTCTCCGTAAAGCATTTGAGCAAAGGAGCCTATATCCTAAAGATAAACATAAACAATAGAGTTGAAAACCATCGTGTCATTGTAAAATAGAAGTATTTTTTAAGCATGATATAAAACGGGCGGAACTTATCTGCCCGTTTTTTATGGTATAGAGTTAAGTGCAATATAGAATGTGTTGAAGTAAATTGCTGTTAAGTGAAGCTTTTCCAAACTTTCAACTTATCAAGACCTTAAATCAACAGATTTACATACTCTACAGCGAAAGCGTCAGAAAGTGCAAACCAGCCTCATGATAGTACTCTCTCACAATACGATTACCAAATTGAATTTATCAACAATAAGCACTACTTAGAACAAAGTACTGCTACCAAAATAATGTAACTTCTGAACAAAGTATCTATTTTGTATGAGCATTTTTTGATCTCAAAAGGACACATTTTAATAAATTATGCTATTATTTTCATATCATTTAATACAAATTGTATCTTTACAAAACCAAAGACAAATAAAATTTGTTTTGAAACCGTTCTTTTTGACTTTAGTGTACAATCAGGTGGACAACTACAGTTAGCGACGTTTTAAGAGTTTGACATACAGGGTGTTACGATTGTTAAATTAGTCCTGCCACCCCGACCATTATAAGCCTAATAAATTAAAAATTTATTAGGCTTTTTTCATTTGTGGCGTTGCCAATGCAGTTGAGCATAAGCAAACAAACGAAAAAAGACTTTAAAACTGCTTTTCGCAGTTTTAGGCTTTAATGAGCAACGACCTTTTTTCAGGATCAAAGTATTTAATCCTTTACCGACGACACAATGGAGGTCGTCACGCCTAACACCGTGACCACCCCGACCAGAAAAAGCCTAATAGATCTATGATTTGTTAGGCTTTTTCATTTGTGGCGTTGCCAACGCAGTTGTGCAAAAGCAAACACATGAAAAAAGAAGCTAAAACTGCTTTTCGCAATTTAGGGCTTTTAATGGGCAACGATCCCATATTCATAATCAACGAAGATAATCCTACCACCGGAAATAATAACTGTATAGTTCTTTTAGGACTATCAACTATATTTGTATAACTATAACAGGATTTAATTAATAATCTGTATAGCTATTTCAGGACGGTAACAAAAAGGTATAGCGTATATACGCCATAGATACGCCATAGATACGCCATGGATAGTGTATGGATAATGTATGGAGAGTGAATGGATAATCCAAAATGAGTTAAAGAAAGGGACTTGTTCTGTACTGTGAAAAAAAATGGTAGGAACGAAAACTCATACCTATCCATAATAGATTTTAATAAATTTGATATTCCACAACTCTCTGACTTGAGACTTTAGCAGATATAATCTCAGCTGTGATAAAATGCTTTTCGCTTCAGATAAAGAAGACAATCTCCTAACTTACCAAAACGCCATTACGGTACCTTATTTTTCGAAAATAGAAATTTCGAAAACCGTTCTCCAAGTCCTCGGGACGGCCTTGCACTTTTGAATATCGCCAACTAACTCCAGAGGAACGCGAAAAATACTTATTTATTCAGAACCCCACACTAATCTGTAAAACAGATTTTGCTCCTCCACCGGCCAATCGTATTATTATTACTAAAGTTATCAACTATTAAAAAAGCTATATTTACATCATTATGTACAGCGAATCCCATCTTTGTATATCCAGCGGCCAATTTTAATTCTATGAAAAAAACGATCATACTCTTATGCGCCATTTTATTTGTTAGCGCAAGCCATTCTCAACAGCAAGAAAAAATAGATCATTTAAAAACGTTTGCCAAAGCCTATGGTTATGTAAAATACTTTCATCCGAGTAATGAAGCATCTGAAATAGATTGGAATAAATTTGCCGCATTGGGAGCTCACGAGATTTTAAAATGTCATAATAGAAAAGAGGTTATTGCGACACTCAACAGCCTTTTCCAACCTATGGCGCCGGGTGTTATATTTTCTAATTCGAAGCAGAATTACAATATTAAGGCAATCACACCCAGCAACACTGAAATCTATGAACCCGTTTATTGGCAACATAAGGGCGTTTCAAAAGACATGTATTATTATGGACAACCCTACACTAGCAGCAGAGTCAATAGTTATACTGAAATTGATGAATCGAATGGCTTTGGCACTCTGACCTTATCCATAGATCCTGAAAAGTATCAAGGAAAGGAAATAAAATATACAGGATGGGTAAAACTTAAGGAGGGTTCCGAAGGTACTGCACATTTATGGCTACGTGTGGACAAGTCTGATAAGACAAGAGGCTTTTTTGAGAATATGGGCAATACTCCCATTACAAGTAAGGAATGGAAGCAATATGAGATTATTGGAGAAATAGATGAGCTCGCCTCATCACTTTTTATGGGAAGTCTATTAATTGGCAAAGGCACTTTGTATTTGGATGATGTCCATCTCTATTATAAAGAGCAAAATGAATGGGTAGAGATTCCAATTAAAAACAGTGGTTTTGAGGCACAATCTATTGGAGAAAAAAACCAGGATACTGAATGGATAGGAAAAAGTAAAGGCTATTCTTATGCACTTTCAAATACCGAACATATAGAAGGTAAAACCTGTGCTGTAATCAATTTTGAAGGACAATTAAAAGAAGTAAAAGGGGAACCCTTATTCGATGCGTTTCCAAAGTTTGGTGAACTCATAGAAAAAGAAATTGGTGAGGGCATCATTTGTCAAATTCCTTTAAGTCTATACGGAAACGCTGAACATACGTATCCTAAAAGTGAAACTTTCAATCCGCTCCTTTTTCGTTTACAAAATTTCGATGCGCTAAATACAACTTATATGTACTTAGGCAATGTCATAAATACCTACAATGTTTTTCAGCATTTCTATCCTTACTTTGATGAAGTGGATGTTGATTGGGATAAAGAATTGGAAATTGCTTTGCGACGAAGTTTAAATGATCATACAGAGAAGGATCATCTAATAACATTAGAAAAGTTTACGGCGCCATTAAAAGATGGTCACATATTTGTGAGTAGTCCTAAATATGCTGAATATGTGCCTCCTATTAAGTGGGAATGGATTGAAGACAAGTTGATAATAACTAAGGTGGGTGATGAAAATTTAGGAATAAAAATTGGCGATGTGGTCACCAAAGTGAACAACCAATTATCAGCAGACTATTTTAAAGAGGTCAATTCTCGGATTTCTGCAGGAACTCAAGGATATTTAAATTATAGAGCGGAGATAACAAGCTTATTAGGTGAAAAAAATGAAGAACTTCTTATCGAGATCAATCAAAAAAACTTCGTCTTAAATCGGGATAGAAAACTTGACTATTTAGATCATAATATTCGCATACAAGAAAACAATTACAAAGTGTTGGATGAGAATATATACTATCTAAATCTGTCTACTATTGAAATGGACACTATAACTGAACTTTTACCACAATTACAACAGGCAAAAGGTATTATTTGTGATCTAAGAGGCTATCCTAACGGCAACGACGACTTTATTTCACATCTTTTGAAAGAAAAAGACACCTCGAAAGCCTGGATGAGGATCCCCAAAATAATTTATCCAGATCATGAAAAAATCACAGGATTTGAAAAAAGCGGATGGGAAATACAGGCTAAAAAACCATATTTGGGCGATAAAAGCATCGTTTTTATTATTGATGGCAGATCCATCAGTTACGCAGAAAGTTATATGAGTTTTATCGAAGGCTATAAACTAGCAACTATTGTAGGACAACCTACTGCTGGCACAAATGGCAATGTAAATCCGTTTACGCTTCTTGGAAATTACAACATTAGTTGGACTGGAATGAAGGTCGTGAAGCATGACGGCACCCAACTTCACGGTATTGGGATATTGCCGGATTTTTATGTTAACAAAACAATTGAAGGCATTAAACAAGAGAAAGACGAATTTTTAGATAAAGCCATAGAGGTGATTTTAAATTAGCCTACGGACAAAATAGATGCAGTGTTTAAAAGATACAGTTTTTCTGTATGACAATAATTATTAAAAGAGAAACTATTCGACAAAGCGCTCGCTTTTGTCGATAATAACCGTACATTCGTTGCTGGTTAGCCTTAGCCCCAAATTCTAGTCTACCATCTCAAGAATCATCATAGGTAACACAATAATGATTAATACGAAACCTACATATTATGAAACAGATATACGTACTACTAATTGCGTTTCCAATCACTTCTCATTCCCTCGGACTGGCATAAAACGGTCCTAACAACTTATACATTAGAATAGTTGCCAGAATGACCCCTGGCACTTCCATCAACAATTTTTATTACAGTCTTTAGTGGGGAATTTAAACCCCAAACTAGGGGTTAATATTGACCACAATTTAATCATCACCCATTAATTGGGATCATTAGAATTTATGATGCCCTCCAAAAACTTGCAATAAAAAAATGAATTTTATGAAAAAAAAACTACTCTTATCAGGCGCTGTTTCATTTGCGATATGTTTTACTTCTAATGCGCAAAGTTTAGAAAAAACAATGACGGTGAGTGCTGGCACTTCAGTTATAGTAGCATCTGGCACAACCCTAAACGCACCTAACATTGATTTGGAATCAACATCAGATAAATACGCTTGCCTCTTATTGCATGGCGAATTGGCAACCAATACTGTGGTTAACTATGACCGCTATGTCAATGTTGTTGGCACTTCGGGTGTAAATGGCGGAAATGATTTAATTTCCCTCCCCGTGAAAGAAACGGGGGACGTGACTTTTGCAGAATTCCTGAATTATAGCCCGGACGGCGGGATGATAAAAAATTTAGACATTCTACCACATTCTCCCAAAACACCTTCAACATATGCCTTTGGCCCTTATAGTAATTCCGCTCACGTTTACGTAAACTATGACGTAAATATAAATGGGGCAACCCAGTTAAAAAGAGGAATTGGTTATAGAGCCGCATCAAAAAGTGGGCAGACCGTACGATTCACTGGTAAAGTATCGAGCAACACTGAAACGGTTGAGATCACTGCAAACGGCAAAAATTACTGGAACCTTATTGGGAATCCCTACCCAACGTATATTGACTCGCAAGCATTTTTAAATAAAAACAAAGAGTTTTTAGACCCAAACGCAACAGCAATTTATGGCTACAACAGTGGCAAAGCGCCAAGTGTGGGTACCATTGGAAATTTTACTATTATTAACAATTTGACCAATAGCACTGTAAATATCGCTCCCGGTCAAGGCTTCTTCGTCGCCAAAAACCGTAGTACCTCCACCAATCAAATTTCATTTACCACCGCGATGAGAACCCTTACGGGAACAGATGATTTCATCCTTGGACGTCAAGCTAGTCCTCATCAAATGCTGAGATTACAAGCGGGAGACAAGACTGATAATTTTGCTACCGAAATCTACTTCAATGAAAATTCCACCTTAGGTTTAGACCCGGGTTATGATGCAGAAATCTTTAGTGGCACAAGTTCAAATCTAATGTTGTTTTCCCATTTAGTCGAAAATAACCTTGGTCGGAATATGGCCATCCAAAGTCTGGGATTAACTGATTTAAATGATGTAATCATTCCGTTAGGATTAAAAGTCGCGCAAGGAAGACAGATGACCTTCAGCATTGAAAGCTCAACATTACCAGTAGAGACCCTAGTTTATTTAGAGGATAAAGCGGCCAACACCTTCACTTTATTAAACGCCAAAAATTACACATTTACCCCTGAGGCTGCAATTTCTGGGAGCGGAAGGTTTTTCTTAAGGATTGGCAACACTACGCTTTCTACCATTGATCCAGAAAGCAGCAGCATCAGATTGTATGTAATCGATCAGACCATTTATATAAATGGGCAACTTCTGGCGGACACGATGATCTCAATATATGACATTCAGGGCCGTTTGGTTTTGACATCCAATTTAAAGGAAGGTTCTGAAAGAAACACCATAAAGACTACAAATTTAAACAGCGGTATCTATGTGGTGAAATTGGATAATGAAAAGCAATCCAAAACCAAGAAAATGATCATTAAATAGTTTAATAAATCCAAATTTTACCATCAAAAAATATCAGTTTCAGCAGTCCATAAATAGCTGAAGTCATGAAACCCAAATCATTAATAAAAAAATAAATTAAAACCTATAGGTTATGAACATTCAGAAATTTAAAATTAAAGAAATTGCATTAGCACTTTGCCTGTTAACAAGTACAATTGCCTTATCACAAGTAGGGATTGGTACCGCACACCCAGATCCGTCATCCTTATTGGATCTCAAATCTAATTCTCAAGGATTGTTAGCGCCTCGCATGACGACATTAGAACGGACGACAATTGTAAGTCCCGCAGAAAGTTTATTGGTTTTTGATACAAATGAAAAATCATTTTACTTTTATAATACCACAAATGCCTCATGGACAAAGCTAGCGAATGACATGTCTTCAGCTAAGAGAAATAATTATAAATTAATAAAATCGGTAACAGATTTAGCCACAGAATTAGTTGCCGGAGGCGGATCTAGCTATAAATTAGATCAAAACACTTATTATGAAATTAATGGCAGGATAAACTTAGCACATCCCATTGAGCTAAACGATGCGTATGTTTCCGGACTGGACGCCAACGAAGATATGCTCTCAGCAACGGGAACTGTTTTTAAAGGAAATAAAGGGGGAAGCATAAAAAATGTCACCTTAAAAGGAGCTAAAGCTTTTGACATCACCGGTCCAGGTACGGCAAGCAACTCCACTCTATTGATCCAAAATACGATTATTGAAGGAATGACAAGCAGCGTTGGAAACATAGGAAACTTAGGCTTGGTCTTTAGCAATATTGTTAATTTTATTAATAACAACAATGGCATTACCTATTCTAGTATTGGTAATTTATTACTGAATAATCAAGCATGGATGGATAACAATCAAGGCACTTATGAAAAATTTACTGGCACTTTCGGATTGATAGAGAAAGTCAGTGGTTTTAGCACCGTCAAAGGCTCAGCTGTAGCACTTGATGTCAGCACAAATGGCCTTATTGTAATAACAGGAGTTTTACAAGGCACGGTTTTTTCAGGTACTTCAAGCGCTCCATACGTTAATGGCTATACCACAGGGTCTTATCCAGGATATAATTTCAGCAATGCGTGGTCTGTTGCTGCACCCGGCATTCCAAGGGAAAGTGACGACGTGTCTACGGGAGATATTAATTTATCAGCGCCGGTTGGTAGTGGGGCAACAACCACATTTAGTGGCACGGGAAGTGGGAGTAGAAAAAAAATCGAGGGTACAACTACCTCAAATAACCTATTTAGATTTAAAAAAGAGGAAAATAACAGAATTATCTATCAGGGGAATAAACCAAGATTCTTTCAACTAGCTGCCTCAATATCTTTTCAGACCTCTAGTGATTCTTTCACCGCAATACTCTATATAGCAAAAAATGGAGTAGTGATAGACCAAACAAAAGTATATGGTCGTGGCTCTTCCAGCATTTTTACACCTTCGGATATTTTGGCGTTGCCAATAATAGGATCAGTAGAATTGAAAAAAAGTGACTATATAGAAGTTTGGGCAGAGCGTAATTCAGGTATTGGAAATATGGAAACACTTTCTTTAAATCTTACGGTAAGATAGCCTAAAAAACAACAAGAATCATATCTTCGAGTTTCTAAAATTCTACTTTAGTGTAGTTTGAATGATTCCGAAAATAAGTCATGATTTTTTAATTACCAGGTCATCATTATTATTAAAAAAAGCTTGATAAATCCATGATTTATCAAGCTTTTATATTTGCGAGCACCGCCAAATCATCTTTACAAGCTCACGAGTTAAAAACTATTTAAGACTGAAACTTAGCGTTTAATTCTTCTACAATATTCTCGACCTTTCTATTTTTAGCGGCGCGCTCTAAATAAATAGCAGGCTTTTGTCTGACTTCACAATCCTGAATTGGGCAGCGCTCACAGGTCACACCCACGTTTCGAGTAACAATATTGGGGTCGGAAAGGAAATTGATTTTTCTTTGGAGCTGTTTGTTAATCAGCAAGCCAACGCTGATGCTACGGTAATGACCTTCCTTGAACGGATCTTTTGTAGCCGAAGACAATACCAAGTACTTCATCCCATCCTCTGGATAATTCGAAATTTGAAGATCGAATTCGTGCTCCTTTTCACTTTTACTGATATCTTCCAACATTTTTATGGACACCCAACGTCTACAATAATGTTCACCTGCTTCATTGGCATGAGGCGAGTGGTGATGGGATAAGTGCAATTCTTTTTTGAGGTAGAATTTTTCGCTTCCTGCCTTATGGGTAAATCTCAAAAAGAACAAATTCTGAAGATCAAATTCTTCAGGCAGCACATTGGTCAAACGCTGATAAAAAGATTCGGCCGATGCATTAAAACTTTCAATCGCGCTCAAAAATAAATCTCTGTCTAAAGTTTCCTTTACAAAAATCTCATTCAAGAGCACTTTAATTTTAGCCTTTGGAATGATGAGTGCACCAGCAAAATACGACGCGTAAAAATTATTCAATACCTGATCAAAGGTTTTAAACTTAATCCATGGAAACGTGTACAAACGCTCCTCTATTTCAAGGTAATTATAAGCCAGTTCTTTGGCATAGATAAACGTCCGTTGCGCTTCATCAATCTCGTTGGCCAGCAACAATGTTTTGGTTTTTGGAACAAACACCGATCTCAAATTATCCAAAGCTTCAAACTTGTTCAATTCGTCATCTACTAGTGTATAACCAAACTCTTCCACCAAAATTTCTCCCAAATCCCTGGAAGTGATGGGCAGTTTTAAATTAATCTGGTACGCTTTGGCGAACTTTAAAACGCCCTGTTCCAAATCTTCAAAATAATTATTGTTGGCTTCTTGAAAAGAGCGCACAGAAGCTAAGAAAAAACTCTCCCTACTGAAATTATAGTTTTGCGCAATTTTAATAATGGTGCTGATAAATGCATTCACTTTGGAAGGGGCATTCGCAACGATATCTATCAAGTCACTTTCTTTGATTCCAAAGAGGTCTAAAGGAATTTCCTTCAGAATTTTTGAACTGAGCAAATCACCGATCGGCGCCAGATTCTTATCCAACTTCAAAGACACCATCTGATCATAAGGCACATCCAATTTTTCTGCAAGTGCCATAATCTTATCCGGTTTTGGATATTTTTTTCCGTTTTCAATTTCATTTAAATAAGACTTTGATAAGCCTGAGAGTTTGGACAGACCAAAGAGCGATAAATTCTTTTCAGTCCTTATCTGCTTTAGCTTTAAGCCAAATATTATTTTGATATAATCTTCTTCCATAAAACAAATATAATGATTTTTGCGAATAACCAATTTCAGCGAAATAATTTATTTAGCGAACGTTCGCTTGTTTTTTAAAAATAATTATTTTATCATTGCTCTCACAAACATCTCACTATCATGCAAAACACACTTTTAAAATCAGCAAAATTAAAATTTTCTAAAAATGTTGAAGATCACTACCCCGACATTCTGTCGCCAGACGCTCTTACATTTCTCATCGCCTTGCACGAAAGGTTCAATTCTGAAAGGTTAGTACTTCTAGAAAAACGTGTTCAACAGCAAACCATTTTTGATGAAGGGAAATTCCCGGAATTTTCAAGAGAGACCACGCATATTAGAAATAATGAATGGACCGTTGGTAACTTACCGAAGGATTTACAAGATAGACGTGTAGAAATCACAGGCCCTGTAGACAGAAAAATGATTATCAATGCTTTAAATTCTGGCGCCAAAACATTTATGGCCGATTTAGAGGACAGTAATGCACCTACTTGGAAAAACACTATGGAAGGCCAACAAAACCTGAGAGATGCCAATACAAAATCAATTTCTTTAGTGGACAAAAAACGCAATAAGACGTACGCACTAAATCAAGAAACCGCCGTTCTAATGGTGAGACCAAGAGGCTTGCATTTAAACGAAAGACACCTCTTAATTAATGATGATGAAGAAGCTTCGGGCAGTTTGGTCGATTTTGGGTTGTATGTGTTTCACAATACCACTACCTTATTAAATAACCAGACCGCGCCCTATTTCTATCTGCCAAAATTGGAACATTCATTAGAGGCACGCTGGTGGAATGATGTTTTTACGTTTGCCCAAGACTATCTGGAAGTCCCCAAGGGAACTTTTAAAGCGACTGTTTTAATAGAGACGATCACCGCCAGCTTTCAGTTGGATGAAATTATCTATGAGCTGAAAGATCATATTGTTGGTTTGAATTGTGGGCGTTGGGATTATATTTTCTCGTATATCAAAAAATTTAGAAACCATCCCAATTTTATTGTTCCAAACCGCGATCAAGTCACCATGACCACACCTTTTATGGATGCCTATTCAAAGTTGGTCATCCAGCGCTGCCATAAAAGAGGCATTCTAGCCATAGGCGGAATGGCGGCACAGATTCCCATTAAAAATGACGAAAGAGCCAATAGTGCGGCTTTGGAAAAAGTTAGAAAAGATAAAGAACGTGAGGTCAAAAATGGTCATGATGGCACATGGGTTGCACATCCCGGTTTGGTTGCCGTGGCCATGCAGAAATTTGACAAGCATATGTCCGGACCAAACCAATTACATGTTTCAAGAAACGATGTCAACATTACAGCACAAGACCTGGTTGAACTCCCTTTGGGTACAATTTCCGAAACTGGAGTAAGAAAAAACATTAATGTTGGGATCCTATATACCGAAGCCTGGTTACGAGGATATGGCGCAGTGGCACTCTATAACCTAATGGAAGACGCAGCAACCGCCGAAATATCGCGGACTCAAGTATGGCAATGGCTAAAAAACGAAGTCACGCTGGAAGATGGGAGAACCTTTAACCTAGAGCTCTACAAAGAACTTTTAGATGACGAAGTAGAAAAAATAATTAGGGAGTTTGGCTCAGATCACATGAAAAGTTCAAAATTCCAATTGGCAATTGACCTTTTTGACAATCTCGTCCAATCAGAAGATTTTGAAGAGTTTTTAACATTGCCGGCATATCAATACCTCTAAAAAAACAATCCTGCGATTGCGGCCACAATCAACAGGATCTCATTATTACTAACAAATAACTTATCACAAAATTATGAAAAATTTAGAACAAAGTAGCTATAGTTCTGCATTGCAAACTGTAAGAGACCTCAAAGCCAAGTATGGAACTACTTGGAATGCCATCAACCCGGAAGGCGCCGCTCGTATGGTGGTTCAAAATCGTTTTAAAACGGGTTTGGATATCGCTAAATATACCGCAGCCATTATGAGAAAGGATATGGCAGAATATGATGCAGACCCTTCAAGCTATACCCAATCCTTAGGTTGCTGGCATGGTTTTGTGGCGCAACAGAAAATGATCGCCGTTAAAAAACACCATAAAACTACAAGCAAAAAATACCTCTATCTATCCGGTTGGATGGTTGCCGCTTTACGTTCTGAATTTGGACCGTTGCCAGATCAATCCATGCACGAGAAAACCACAGTTCCTAATTTGATAAAAGAAATTTACGATTTCTTACGTCAAGCAGATGCCATTGAGCTCAACGATTTATTTACGAAACTTGAAAAAGGTGAAGACGTACAAGATCAAATCGATAATTTTGAAACCCATATTGTTCCTATTATAGCCGATATTGATGCGGGTTTTGGAAATGAAGAGGCGACCTATTTATTGACAAAAAAAATGATTGAAGCTGGCGCCTGTGCCATTCAAGTTGAAAATCAAGTTTCGGACGCCAAGCAATGTGGGCATCAAGATGGAAAGGTGACTGTACCCCATGAGGATTTTATCGCAAAACTAAACGCGATTCGGTATGCCTTTATAGAATTGGGAATACCTGAGGGAATCATTGTGGCAAGAACAGATTCTGAAGGCGCTAGCTTAACTCAAAAGCTGCCGGTGAGCAAAATATCAGGAGATCTGGCTTCTCAATATTTAGCCTTCGTAGATGCAGAAGAGATGACTATCGATCAGGCAAAAGATGACGACGTGATGCTTAAAAGAGACGGAAAATTATACCGCCCCATACGATTGGCCAATGGCCTATATCAATTTAAGGAAGGTTCTAATATTGATCGTGTAGTTTTGGATTGTATAACAAGCTTACAAAACGGAGCCGATCTGTTATGGATAGAGACGCCAACTCCAAACGTCAAGCAAATTGCACATATGGTTAACCGAATTAAAGAAGTAATACCTAATGCTAAACTGGTCTATAACAATTCACCATCTTTTAATTGGACCCTAAATTTCCGCCATCAAGCTTACGATGAAATGCTTGAAGAAGGTGAAAATATGACCGGGTATAATAGACATAATTTAATGGATGCCGACTATGACGTTTCTGAACTTTCCTATCGTGCTGACGAGAAAATCAGGACCTTCCAAAGAGATGCTGCAAGAGACGCAGGAATTTTCCATCATTTAATCACCTTGCCAACCTACCATACCACCGCACTTCATATGAATGATTTAACGGAAGGGTATTTTGGAGAAGACGCGATGCTGGCCTATGTAAGAGGGGTCCAAAGACAGGAAATCCAAAAAGGTGTTTCTTGTGTAAAACACCAACGCATGGCAGGCTCAGATCTTGGCGACAGCCATAAAACCTTTTTTGCGGGGGAGAATGCCTTAAAAGCAGGCGGAGAAAAGAATACCAGCAATCAATTTGAATTCAAAAGAAATGTTACAAAACCAGAACTGGTGATGGACAAATAGAGCAATTTTGTTAATTGCGACAGGTGCGCTATCGCAATTAACATTGCTGTTTTCTCAAATACTTGGTTTTAAAATATATGTGGGTTTTTAACTACTGATTTTTGTTAATATAACACTTCTAGACTTTAGGTTTCCATTCTAGATGCCTATATTTATCAGAATACATATTTATAAGACTTACACAATATTAATTTTTAAAATAAAATAATAAATGAAAGGCAGAAAGTTACTGATGATTCCTGGTCCAATAGAGTTTGAACCGGAGGTCTTACAGGCAATGGGCATGGCTACGACCAGCCATGTGGCACCAGGTTTTATTGAGGTTTTTGCAAATAGCCTTGAGCTCATGAGAGAGGTATGGAAGGCTCCAAAAGGGCAACCTTTTATCGTGGCGGGAACTGGAACCTTGGCTATGGACATGGCAGCCTGCAACCTTATAGAAAAAGACGATTCGGTATTGGTGATTTCAACAGGATACTTTGGTAAACGTTTTAAAGACATTATGGAACGCTATGGAGCAACCACCACTATACTAGAAGCTCCTTTGGGCGAAGTTATTAGTCTTGAAGCCATTGAAAGAGAACTCAAAACCAAGCAATATAAAGCCCTGACCATAACCCATGTTGATACCTCAACGGGAATATTGGTAGACCCAGAACCTATAGCAAAATTAGCCACAAAATATAATACTTTAAGTATTCTAGATGGCGTTTGCTCCGTGGCCGGCGAAGCGATAGATCAAGAGGAATGGGGACTGGATGTCGTTTTGACAGGCTCTCAAAAAGCTATTGGAGTTCCTCCTGGACTCGCACTTTTAATGGTTTCAGAAAAAGCAATGAAGGTTTGGAATAAAAGAAAAACCCCAGTAGCCAATTATTATTCGGATTGGCAAAATTGGTTGCCCGTCATGCGTGCCTATGAAGAAAGGAAACCTTCCTATTTTGGCACACCACCTGTCAATTTAATTGTGGCTTTAGAAACGAGCTTAAAAATCATCTGTAAAGAAGGTCTGAGTGAACGGGTAATACGACATCAAGTATTGGCAAATGCATTTAGAGCTGGAATTACCGCATTAAATCTTGAGATTTTACCGAAAACGAATCACTTGGCAGCCAATACACTTACTGCAGTATACTATCCTAAAGGAATTGATGGTACGGCAATAGTAACTAAAATGGCGAACAATAATGTTATCGTAGCAGGTGGACTACTTTCTGACATAAAGACCTCTTATTTTAGGATAGGCCATATGGGATCCGTTTCCCCTAATGATCTTATTGCTGTACTAAGTGCGTTAGAACGTTCTTTATCAGAATTGGGACATCAAATGGAACTTGGAAAATGCTTGGCAGCTTTCCAAAATGAAATCTTAAATTCTAAAGTTTGAGGACAGAAAAATTCAGCCTCTTTTAAAACGTCTAAAATTCAAGGCAAAAAAGTGATATTGCCATCCATGAAATTGGAATTCCCATGCATCCATTTGAGGCAAACGCCTAACAAATATAGGAGTTGTTCGGGTTTATTTAGGTAATTGGTCAAGTCTACAACATAGGCAAACCGCATTTTTTAAATTGATTTAATAGCGCAACCTATTCTAAAATACTCCTGAAGGAACCCCTTGAAGATTTTTTCCAGACTTTATATTGCATATTCCGTCTGGATTTCTCCCACATTTTGATATCGAATTATTAGTCTTGGTTTTAACATGTTCTTTTATTTATAATTTTTATTTAATAAAATAGAACTTTTATAAAAAACCCTTTTGAATCCAGGAAAATTTGAAGTGGTTTTAGTTTTTAAGGTGTCCCATTCTCTTTCTAGCTATCTCTTAGCGTGTAGGAACTCGAATAGCATGAAGTCTCAATTTTATAAGATAAAGACTACAAGTCAACAACTTACGCTGCCCTTAACCATATTGGCAAGTTTTCTAAAGAATAAGATCCCTTGGATTTTATACCTCTTTATCACGCAAATCAGACATTCTCTTCTATGACGGGAAAACTCAGAATATTCGTAGTTCAGATTGATCTAACCTCTAACCGCATTTGGATTTCAAAAAAAATCATCTATATTTGTTAAGGTCAACATAACGTTTTGTTAAATAAAGACTAAAAGAAATGAATATTAATTAATTATTTACTTAAATTATGAAAGTAAAATTAACTGGATTTTTAACACTGTTAATGATTTTTCTTGCGCAGTTGAGTTTTGCTCAAGGAAAAATAGTTACCGGAACAGTGACCGATGAAAAACAAATGCCACTGCCGGGTGTAAACGTAATCATTCAAGGCGCTGCCAAAGGAGCAGTTACAGATTTTGATGGAAAATATTCATTGGAAGTTGCTGAGGGACAAACTTTACATTTTACCAGTATGGGATTTGAAGATCAATTGGTAAAAGTGGGAGCATCCAATATTATTGATGTTTCTTTAAGGGAGTCAGCAATGGCTCTGGACGAAGTTTTCGTGGTAGCCTATGGAACCGCTACAAAAGATACGTATACAGGATCCGCATCTGTTGTTAAAAGCAGCGACATTAAAGACGTTCCGACCGCTTCCTTTCAGGATGCGCTGGCTGGTAAAGCGGCAGGGGTAAATGTTACCAAAGGATCAGGACAGGTTGGATCTTCAACCAGCATCCAGATTCGTGGAATTGGCTCTATGAACGCATCCACACAACCCCTTTATGTTATTGACGGTGTTCCTGTGTCTTCTGGCAATTCAGGCCAACTATCAGATCAAATTTTGGTTACCAACAATATCATGAACACCCTAAATCCGAGTGACATTGAATCCATCACTATATTGAAGGATGCGGCCGCATCTGCATTATATGGATCTAGAGCTGCTAACGGTGTGGTTATGATTACCACCAAACGAGGAAAAACCGGGGAGCCTCGAATTACGATTAAATCTTCAACCGGTTTTAGTCCATCTTGGGCAACAGACAATTATGAAGCCGCAAGTACTCAAGAGAACGTAAATTATCTATATCGTGTTTTCCATGATTATAATACATCAAGCGGAAAAACTGACGCAGTCGCAAATGCTGATGCTATCAGACGTTTGAACGTGAAATTTAATAAACATGGGTATTATTTTGAAACCAGTGGCACTGGCGTAGGAGAAAACCTAATGATTAAAGGGATGACCGATGGTTTGGTTAATAGAGAAGGTCAATATTATGATTGGGAAGATGCTTATTTTAGAACAGCAATCAACCAAAGCCAAGATATTGCTGTAAGTGGCGGAAATGAGAAAACAAATTATTATTCTTCTTTTTCTTACACTAAAGATGAGGGCCGAGTGAAAATTAATGAAAACGAACGTATTTCAGGAAGGGTCAATTTAGAACAGAAAATAGGGAAGTTCATCGAATTTACAGCTAAAGTAAACGTTGCCCAAACTGAATTATCAGGATTTAATGATAGTCGAAATCTTAGTACCAACTACTATGAGCAAACCCGAAACCTCCTTTGGGGCTTATACCATCCTACGGATTATAAAACTGGAGAGCCTTGGAAGGCGCGTTTTGGAAGTTTAGCACAGAATAACGTCTATTACGACAATGAATGGGAAAACTCTTCAAGAACTTTAAGGGTGAGTGCAATAGAAGGCCTGAAAGTTAATATTCTACCGGAACTTAATGTGCAAACTCTTTTTTCCTATGACAATATTGAAACTAAAGACCATTTATACTACAGCCGTTTACATTATAACGGACAAGGGCTCGGAACCGTTGATGAAATGTCCACAAACACAAGAAGTATAGTTTCTTCTACAACCTTAAATTACGCGAAAGATTTTGGTGTACATCATTTAGACTTTTTAGCGGGTTATGAAGTTGAAAAAAATCAAACCGATTATATTCGTGCTTCAGGTAAAGATTTACCTTCAAGTAATTTACACACTGTTGCCACCGCAGGAGAAAAAGATGCTACGGCGTACTATTGGGGAAATAACATGATGTCTATCCTGTCTAGATTGGAATACAGTTTTGATAAGAAGTATTATCTTTCTGGCTCTTTCCGACGTGATGGGAGTTCAAAATTAGGTCCGGATTCACGCTGGGGTAACTTTTGGTCGGTTGGCGCTTCTTGGAATATCAGTAAAGAAGCTTTCTTAACGGACGTAGAAGCAATCAGTAATCTTAGTTTGAGAGCTTCATACGGAGTTAACGGTACGTTGCCACCATCTAATTTTGGTTGGAGATCGCTTACGGGGTATGGCGCACAATATATGGAGACTGCCGGTGGCACGCTGAGTAATGTCGCCGATGAAAACCTTTCATGGGAGACCAATTATTCAACCGACATTGCATTAGAATTTGGATTGTTAAAAAATCGAATTTATGGAACTATCGAATATTTTACACGAGATTCCAAAGATCTATTGCAGAGTGTACCAATTTCACGTGTAACAGGTTTTAGTTCTACCCTAAAAAACATCGGATCTATTAGAAATAAGGGTCTGGAGTTAACTTTAGGAGGTGATATTATTCGCACCAACGATGTAACCTGGAGTGCTTCCGTAAATGCATCTTTCGTCGATTCAAAGGTTCTCGAGTTAAGCGAAGGAGCAGATATTATTTGGGTTAATGATGGAGATGCTACCGCTCAATACATTTACCGTGAAGGCGAATCGACATTAGCTTTTTATGGTTATGAATATGCTGGAGTTGATCCTGCAAATGGTTTGAGCAGATATTATGTCAATGATAAAGACAACCCGCAAGCTGGTGATTTTCTTCTTAACGGACGAGGCGCGACATATGATTTTAATGACGCAAATTACACCATCATAGGCGATGGTATTCCTGACGTTTTTGGAGGTATAAATACTCAAGTAGGATATAAAGGCTTTTCCTTAGGTTTAGATTTTATCTACAAATTGGGTGGAAAACTATATGACGGAGCTGAAAAGGATGTTTCAGATGATGGCTACTACTGGGAGCGAATCCGTTCGCAATATGCATATGACGACATGTGGACTGAGGAAAACCCTAATGGCAGTTTGCCAAAGGTAAGTGGTAATGACCTTACCGATGCCATACAGAAAAGTGGAAGACATATTTATGATGCAAGTTTTCTTAGGTTGAAAAACATCCGATTAAACTATGATCTCCCGACCAAATTGGTAAATCCAATTGGGTTTGAAAACGTAAGATTATATGTTATTGGAACAAACTTACTCACGTTCTCCAAGTATAAAAATGCAGACCCTGAAGTAAATCAATACGCTGCAAGAGGCTGGGAAACGCCTTTTATGAAGAATTATACCTTTAGTATTGAATTATCATTATAATTAATTAAAAACAACTGAAAAATGAACAAGATAAAATCTGTCATAATTATTATTCTATTCCTTGGGTTAAGCTCATGCGATGATGATTTTCTTGATGTTACCCCAAGTAATTCTGGAGACGCTTCAACTTCTATACAAACTCTTGCTGACGCAAAAGTAATGCTCACCGGAATTATGAGTAACATGACTTCCTCAAATTATTATGGTCGTAATTTCATTTTATATGGTGACGCCAAAGGAGGAGATCTCACAACATTCTCCATGGGAAGAGGGCTAGATGGACTATACTCATTTAACCATTCTCCCACTACGGGATCATATTCCGGATTCTGGAATAGCATCTACAATAGCATCCTTCAAGCCAATAATCTCATTGTCAACATTGAAAAGTTGCAAGCAGCCGGTTCAGAAGCCAATTTTGATGATGTCAAGGGGCAAGCTTTAACAGCGAGAGCATTAATGTATTTTGATTTGGTCCGGATCTATGGAAAGCCATATTCTTATGATAAGGAATCTTATGGTGTTCCCAATATCCTTGAACCTTTAGATGCCTTGGAGCAACCTTTAAGAGCAACTGTCGCGGCCAATTACAATCAAATCATAGCGGATTTGATAGCGGCACAACCACTTCTTTCTAAAAGTAAGACTAATGGTTATTTAAATTATTATGCAAACTTGGCATTACAATCAAGGGTATATCTTAATATGGAACGCTATCCAGAAGCTCTTGCTGCCGCTCAAGAAATTATTGATTCTGGTGTTTATTCCTTATATTCTAACAGTGCCTGGGTCAATTCATGGGCTGGCCAGTTTGGATCGGAATCCATATTTGAATTGGCTATCCTTCCAAGTGAAGCAGATCTAGGTAACTCTAGTCTTAGTGTCTATTTAAGAAGATCTGGACATGGATCTGCAAGTGCCATTGGTCAATTTATAGCCAGTGACTATTATTTGAACCGTTTAGGAGAAGATCCTAATGATGTGAGATGGGGAATCCTTGATTACGATGAAGTTAGCGCAACCCATATGGGGGCGAGTTATAAGTATAGTGGAGATACAACTTTGAGTGGAGATGGGAAGTCTACACCAACGGCGGTAAATATTAAAGTGATCCGATTATCTGAGATTTACCTAATTGCAGCGGAAGCAGCATTCCATACAGATAAAGATCTGGCGGCCACTTATCTTAACGCGATTCGAAAAAGAGCACCTGACTTAGCGCCTGCAACCGCTGGCACCATTAGTATTGATATGATTTTGGACGAAAAAAGTAAAGAATTGTTCACTGAAGGACAACGATACTTTGATATGCTGAGATTAAATAAGGACATAGTTTTTAATGACGATCTTGGAGGCGTTCCAATTTCGACCAGACCAAAAACAATCGATCGTTCATTCTATAAAACGATTTTACCAATTTCTCAAGAAGAAATCAATGCGAATCCTGAAATTGGAAATCAACAAAATCCAGAATACTAATACAGAACAGAATCAAATTCCGTTGATTTTAAATTAAGGGTGTTACACATAATGTCTACCCTACTTAAAAGCCTAAAAAATCTTTGATTTTTTAGGCTTTTTTTTTCTATTTCGCCAAAGGATTAAGATGACAATAAACCTTCATAATCACTATTTTCCATGTTATAGAATTTTAGCGTACTTCAATCGCAATTTTAGGTAATAAAATCGTTTCACAACGATTTCATCCTTGTGGCTTCTTAAAATTCGGAAGGCGAAAGTCTTTTATTAATTAATCGTAGCTTTAGACCCTAACCGATAGGTTTTTTTATAATTTTATGCGCTGATGCAAATCTTAGATGAAACCTTGAGAAAAGATATTCCAATTATTAAAATGAACAGTTATGAAAAAGTCACTCTTATTTATGAGTTTAATATTGAGCAGTAGTTTAATGATAGCCCAACAAAAAATGACACCCGAACTATTATGGAAGGTAGAACGCCTAAGCGTTAAGGGACTGGATAAGGAAAGATCAACCATTTTTATAGAGGTCAAAACTCCAAATATTAAAGAAAACAACTTCGACTCCAAATATTATAAAATGCCGATTACGGGCGGGGATTTAATCGAAATTAAAAAAGATGAGGTGGCCACGGCCGACAAAAACACGTCGCCAGATGGAAAACACAAATTATTTCATAAGGAAGTTCACATTGAAGACATTAAAGGTACTGACATCTATAAAGCCCTAGAAAAATCCGATGTCTATATTTTTTCAGACTTGGATATCCGCCATTGGGACACGTGGCAGGATGGCAGTTACAATCATTTGTTTTATAAAAAAGTGGGGACGGATGACGACACCGGAATCGATATCATGCCCAACGAACCCCACCATACCCCACAACGTCCATTTGGTGGCGATGAGGATTATATTTGGTCTCCAGACAGTAAACACATTTATTATGTTAGCAAAAAACTGAAAGGGAAAGCTTATGCTACCAGCACCAATACGGACATCTACAAATACAATCTGGAGTCCAAAACTACCGAAAACATTACGGAAGGTAATAAAGGCTATGACACCAATCCAGCCTTTTCAACTGAAGGCGCTTTGGCATGGCTGCAAATGAAAACGGAAGGTTACGAAAGCGATAAAAATGATATTGTCGTGTTGAACAATGGCGTTAAACAAAATCTAACCGACAGATGGGATGGCACAGTCAATAGTTTTTTATGGAGTACAGACGGCAACACTATTTATTTCACGGCACCTGTGGATGGCACCATTCAGCTGTTTAAAGTGAATTATCCGGGTAGAAAACGCATTGCACCTGTGGTCGAACAACTTTCAGAAGGTCAATTTGATGTCACAAGTATCATCTCCCAAAAAGACAACACGCTCTTGGTGACCCGAACCGATATGAACCATGCCGCTGAGCTTTACAGTTTTAACCTAAAAGACAAAAGCTTTAAGGAATTGACCACTCTCAACCAAAAATTATATAATGGCCTTGATCTTCCCAAAGTAGAAAAACGCTATGTCACCACTACTGATGGCAAAAAAATGTTGGTATGGGTTATTTTACCACCTAATTTTGACGCGACCAAAAAATATCCAACCTTATTGTACGCACAAGGAGGTCCTCAATCTGCTTTATCTCAATTTTATTCTTTCCGTTGGAATTTCCAGTTGATGGCATCCCAAGGGTATATTATTGTGGCCCCAAATCGTCGGGGCATGCCAGGTCACGGGGTTGAGTGGAATGAAGCCATTAGTAAGGATTGGGGTGGTCAGGTTATGGACGATTACCTATCGGCTATTGACGAGCTTGCCAAGGAACCTTATGTAGATAACGATCGTTTAGGTGCTATTGGTGCGAGTTATGGCGGCTATTCCGTGTTTTATCTCGCGGGGATTCACAACAAGCGTTTCAAGACCTTTATCTCTCATGATGGTGTTTTTGATACCAGAACGATGTACGGCACCACTGAAGAATTGTTTTTCGTCAACCACGATTTCGGAGGTCCCTATTGGGATAAAAATAACAAGACTGCACAAAAAGTCTATCAAGAATTCAATCCTATCACAAAAGTCTCAGAATGGGATACGCCTATTTTAATCATCCAAGGTGGAAAAGATTTCCGTGTGCCTATTGAACAAAGTTTGAGCGCATATCAAGCTGCTCAACTGTTAGGGATCAAAAGTAAACTGGTCTATTTCCCTGAGGAAAACCACTGGGTCTTGAAACCTCAAAACGCATTGGTTTGGCAACATGAGTTTTTTAAGTGGCTAAAAGAAACACTTTAAATCTATTACCAATAAATTATTACGATTATCACATATTTTTCATTCTTAAATCAATTCTAATGACCTGTAGACTTTCAATAAAATCTTTGTCCTTGTTTCTCGTATCCTTATTTCTAATGTCCGCATACACAAGCAACGCTCAGGGCAAAATAAAAAATATGCCAGGATACGAACAGTATCAAAAAATGTCGTCGCAATTATATAGTTCAGTACCAAGAATATCACCAAACATCAATTGGAGCGCAGACGGGAAAACATTCACTTATATTGAAAACAATACTCAGCATACGTTTGATATTGGAAAAAAGAAGATCATTAAATCTGAAGACTATCAAGCACCGCCAAGAGCTCCATTTTCTCGACAAGGGCGACCAGAACGGGGCAGACAATATGCTTTCGCATTATCACCCGACTCCACCTTAAAAGCGTTTACCAAAGATAGAAATATGTACATCAGTAATCCTGATGGTTCAAACGTAGTAGCAATCACGACTGATGGAAATGAGGAAAATCAAGTAAAATATGGTATTGCAACCTGGGTTTATGGTGAAGAATTAGGTCAAAACACCGCCATGTGGTGGTCTCCAGACAGTAAAAAAGTCGCTTTTTATCGGTTTGATGAAAAAGACGCCAAGAAGTATTATGTACTTTATCATCAAACTAAAATACAAGACTCGGTGGAAGTTGAAGCCTATCCAAAAGTGGGTGCCAAAAACTTACCTGTCGATTTATTGGTTTATGATTTAGAAACAAAAGAGACCGTTACCCTCGACACTCGTGACAGCAAACCTTTCAATGACGGCGCTATTGGCACCTATCTATATGATATAGAATGGTCTCCAAATGGTAAAGAACTGCTTTTTCACAGTACAAACCGGAAGCAAGACATCATGGAGTTTAAAGCGGCCAATCCTACAACTGGTGAAACAAGAGTTGTTGTTAGAGAAGAATGGTTGCCAAGTTTTACGGTAAATTCGCCAGAAATCTATAAGCTAAAAGACCAGGAACATTTTATTTGGGCTTCGGAACGAAATGGATTTAAGAATTATTACCTCTACAATTTCAATGGAAAACTCGTCAATGCCATTACCAATCATGCTTTTGAAGTATCGCGAATTATTGAGGTTGATGAAGCAAATAAGCTTCTATACTATATGGCGGCCAGTGGCGATAACCACATGAAGATGCAACTCCATCGGGTTAAACTTGATGGCACTAAGGATGTTCGATTAACCAATCCTGCTTACAATCATAATATCATCCTATCCCCTACCGGAAACCATTTTATTGATATCGCTCAAACCCACAACATCCCTCCTTTTATGAATCTTGTGGACGCTAAGGGGAAAGTGGTCTCAGAAATTTTGAAAACAGATCTGTCAAAATTTAACGAATTGGGTTTCAAAACTGTAGAAACCTTTGAATTTACATCTGCGGATGGCGAAACGAAACTGCATGGCATGATTCATTTTCCATCAAATTTTGACCCTACAAAAACCTATCCATTGATCTTAAGTAATTATGGTGGTCCCGGCGTCAATGCGTTTACAGAGACATTTCGTCTCCCAAGCCCGATAACTGAATTTGGGTTTTTAGTCGTGAATATCGATGGAAGGAATGTTGGAGGACGCGGAAAACATATGCTCGACAAGTTGTATGGGAATTTGGGTATTGTTGAAATGGACGATTTTGCTGCGGGAATCAGATCGTTATATGATCGTCCGTATTTTGACAAATCGCGAGTTGGGGTTTATGGCACATCTTATGGCGGAACCGTTGCCGCTATGAGCATATTAAGATTTCCAGAGGTATATCATGTGGCAGTCGCCAATTCAGCGGTAACAGACTGGAGAAATTATGATAACATCTACACCGAACGTTATATGAATCTATTGGAAAATAATCCTGAAGGCTATGACGCTTCTAATTTAATGAACTATGCCAACAACTTAGAAGGAGAATTAATGATCTTTTACGGCACCAATGACAATAATGTGCATCCAGCCAATTCCTTACAATTAATACAGGCTTTACAAAAAGCAGGAAAAAGCTTTGAAGTCCAAGTCGGTCCTGATCAAGGACACACCGCGGTAAATTTCGAAAGGATGATGGAGTTTTTCATTCAGCACTTAATTTTGAAATAACAGATTTAAAAAAATTTCGATTGAACAGATAATGGTTCATGCGAAGTGCTCTATTTAATGGGTTTCGTAAAAGTCAATTAGTTCTCCTTTTTAGTATGAGCATGTGCTGTCAGACGGAAAATACTAATGTAGAAATCAAGGAAAGCTACATCAGTATTTTCGATAGCGAGCTATGTTTTGCGCATGATGCTACTGAAATGTTTATTATATTTGTTTAGCCACAGCTTCAGGCAACTCCAGCATTAACTGACTTATATGAACTATTCAAGATTCTTTTTTTCTGCCTTTTTCCTTCTGATATTTGCCTGCGAAGAAACGACTCCAAAAGAGCAAAGAAAGTTAATCTCAACCGATCATGAATTAAAAAAATCTATTCAAAAAACGGACAGTCTTTATAAAACAAAGAAGGTTTATGTTCCCGTTTATTCTGACATTTACCAACGCACCCGCAATGAAAGAACATTGCTCACGTCAACCCTAAGCATTCATAATACCAGTGAAACAGACTCGTTATATCTAAGCCGTATTGATTATTATAATACAGAAGGGAAATTGGTAAGAAAGCACATAGAATCAACCATCTTTCTAACCCCATTTGAAACGTTGGAATATGTTGTAGATGAGGAGGATAAAACTGGCGGCTCAGGCGCCAATTTTGTAATTGAATGGTATGGAAATGAAAAATTAAATCCGATTTTTCAAGCGGTCATGATTGGTGGATTGGGAAATAAGTCGTTCTCATTTACCACGGAAGGTGTAGAGACTTATTAATTTTCATTGATTGCGCACCAAACTTTAAAAGATTGCATAAGTCTATCCTTAGTTTGTCATTTCAAGAGGCTACCGCTTCAAAATAGACTATCAATTAGCTATATGTTAGAAAGCAGTTTCCATTCATTCCCCTCATAAAGTCGTTAAGTTTTTCTTAAATAGTCCATAAACTTCTCCTGTGAGCCTTTGTTTTATTCTTTAAACAGTAGTTTTGTACTTTATTAAAACACAAAAACACAATTATGAGTCAAGTAAAAGAGAATGACACAGTGAAAGTACATTACACAGGAAAATTAACCAACGGTCAAGTTTTTGACAGTTCTTTGGAGCGTGAGCCTTTAGAAATCACTGTCGGTGAAGGTAAACTGATTCCGGGTTTTGAAAATGCTCTCATCAATATGAAAGTGAACGAGAAAAAAACCGTTGAAATTATAAAAGAAGAAGCTTATGGCGACATCCAAAAGGAGCTTTTTCATCAAGTTACAAAAGATCAATTGCCACAGGACATCCAACCCGAAGTTGGGATGGGATTAGCATCTAAAGCACCAGATGGTACAGAACACCAGTTTAGAGTTGTGGAAGTTAAAGAAGATCATATTGTTGTTGATGGCAACCATCCATTAGCTGGTCAAGATTTAGTGTTTGACTTAGAAGTGGTGGAGATTAAATAAATATAACATCATTTAAATATAGAGCCATTTACTAATCGTGAATGGCTTTTTTAATGGCGATGTTTGAAACTTTAGACCATCAAGTTCTTGACTTCCTCAAAATCCAATCCGCCATAAGTACCAGAACTCATCAGCAATAAAACTTTGTTGTCAAATTTCTGTGAAAACAGAAAGTTCTTAAAATCGTCAGGATTGGTATAAATAATGAGATTTTCACGTTCAAAAGCATCGGCAATTTGAGCATGGGTCACTTCCTTCAGTTTTTTAACTTCTACGGCATGAGGCGAATAAAACACAACCGCTACGTCGGCAGCATCTAATGTTCCTTTATATTCTTTCAGAAAATTTGCATTCAGACTACTGAAGGTGTGCAGCTCTAAACAAGCCACTAGAGTTCTATCAGGAAACTGCTCCTTTACTGCTTTGGTTGTCGCTTTAACTTTACTTGGGGAATGGGCAAAATCTTTAAATGCAATGCTGTTCTTTCCCTCTCCTATTTTCTCGAGACGTTTACTGGCGCCTTTAAAACTGGCAATGGCTTCGTAAAAATCGTCTTCGTCAACACCCATATGTTGACAAATCCATTTGGCCCCAGCGAGGTTATTTAAGTTATGTTTTCCAAAAACCTCAATCGGCAACAGGCCTTCGGGAGTTTCCAAGAGTGTTTCTCCATTTTCAATTTTATAGTCCGGCGTATGGTAGGGTAGTTTTCTGATCGTATTTTCTGAAGCTTCCACCACTTTTTTCACTTCGTCATCTTCTTCATTATAAGTTATGCTTCCACCTTTAACTATACTATCCACAAATATTTTGAATTGCTCCACATAAACTTCATAGGATGGAAAAACATTGATATGATCCCAAGCAATCCCGCTCAGTAATGCAATATTGGGTTGGTACAAATGGAATTTTGGTCGTCGGTCAATCGGGGAACTCAAATACTCATCACCTTCCAATACGATAAAATCATTGTCATCCGTTAGTTTCACCATCACATCAAAACCGTCCAATTGGGCGCCTACCATGTAGTCCACATCTCTATCATGATAATCCATGACATGGAGGATCATGGACGTAATTGTTGTTTTCCCATGACTACCGCCAATCACCACTCGGGTTTTGTGTTTGGACTGCTCGTACAAAAACTCTGGGTAGCTATAAATTCTCAAACCTAATTCTTGAGCTCGTAAGAGTTCAGGATTATCTGCTTTGGCATGCATCCCCAAAACCACGCAGTCTATAGAAGTGTTTATTATTTCAGGAAACCAACCAAAGTTTACTGGAAGCAAACCTCTCTGCTCCAACCTTGTTTTCGAAGGTTCATAAATCTCATCATCACTTCCTGTTACTTGATATCCTTTATGGTGCAAAGCTATGGCGAGATTGTGCATGGCACTGCCGCCGATAGCTATAAAATGTACGTTCATAGTTTGATTTTGAAGACTCCAAAGATAGTTTTTTTGACGCGAACTGCGAATGAAATTGAACCTGAAAAGAAGATAATTGTTACACAAAGTTTCGTAGAGATAAACAGAGGTACACGCAGAAATCAATTAAATCATTCGTGTATTAGTGGCTATTATAATTTAAGAATGACTGTTTTCTCCGACTGAAAAATTTCATTCTCAGGCAATTCAGCGAGAGCGAGTTCGATGTGTTTTAGCGCAGCATCTTTTTTATTTTGCAGTTTGTAAATCTGTGCCAAGCGGTAATTTGCCCGCGCTTTTGGCAGATCATCTTTCACGGAAAAATTAGTAATATAGAGAAGAAGGTGCTTTTCGCCTTTGCTTAATTGTGTATTGTTTTCAACAGCCACTTTTCCTATTTGATAATTTAAGTCATTGTTATCATGCTTGATTTGAGCCGCTTCCATAGTGGCAATGGCTTTATCCGGTTGCTTCTGGGCTTCGTATAAACTGGTAAGTTTCTGATAGCACAATAGAGACCCACCTTCCTCCACTGCAAGCTTATAATACTTTTCAGCGGTTTTAAGTTCTTTATCATATTCATAGATATAGCCTTTTGCCAAATAACCATCAACTTTTGAAAGGCTTTGCAATTCATCGGCATATTTTAGAGATTTGCTCATACTACCCCCAATAATTCCTGGCAGCTGCATATACAATTCTACCAGCGCCCATCGGGTTTCAATATGCTTAGGATCAAGCTCGGCCGCCGTAATAAATGCCTGCTTGACATCACCTATAATGGCTAGGGCTTTCATTTTATTGACCGACAAGGCTTTCATGCCCAAAGCGCCACCGTATTTATAATGATAGTTAGCCGTTTTGGGACTTATATCCACCAATTTTTTATAGTTTTCAATGGCGCCATCCCATTTTTTCTGATGACCATAGGCATCTCCCAAAAGTTCAATACCTGTAACGTTGGTAGGGTTATTTTTCACAAAAGTAGTCATCAGCGCTTCCGCTTTTGAAAATTGTTTATTCGCTAAAAACTGTTCGGTTTTTACAATATCGGTCTGACCTAATGACGCTACTGAAAAAAAGAAAAAATAAATAAATAATTTCATAGTGAAGTTTCTGAATTCAAAAATAGACATTCTCACGCATTGTTATCTAAAATCAAACAACTCATTTAACTCAAAACCCTTGATATTCTATATGATAATGATCCTCGTATTTTAATTTCTTAAATATGCGAGGTAAAAAGACGACGTAGATAGTTCCTATTCTTCAAAAGCTATCTTCTCAACATCATACGCGCTCTCTTGTTTCCTGATTTCTCATTCTTAATTCTATATTCTAACATTTCAATTGTTGTGGTATTGTTTTTGCTAATTGATAAAAAGTAATAAAGTTAACTTCAAAATATGTTAACTTCACTCAGTCAAATGCAGGTCACACACATTTTGTCATATTTAAAAGGACTTAGTGAATTAGCTTGCGAATAAATCCAGGTCAAGGATTAAAATCAATTCATATGATGAAACAGTTTACAACCCTATTTATGATTCTATTTTTCGCAAATTTCGCACAACCACAATCCAATACTTACGAAAAACTCTGGAAACAAGTCGAAAAACATGAAAATGAAGGCTTGACCAAATCCGCCTTGGAGGTCACAGAACAAATCTCCAAATTAGCAGTTGCCGATAAAAACCCCTCGCAGCACATCAAAAGCGTATTGTATAAAAGTAAATATGCACTCGTTTTAGAAGAAGATGCACAACTTAAAATTATTAACGATTTTAAATCACAAATTGCCAATAGTGAAATTCCCACCAAAAATATTCTAGAAAATATGCTCGCCAATTTATATTGGCAATATTTTCAACAAAACCGCTATCAGTTTTATAACCGAACCCATACGGAAAACAAAGTTGATGCGGACGATTTCAGAACTTGGGATTTACGCACCTTGTTTGAAGAAATAGATGTTCATTTTCAAAATTCACTTAAAAACGGTTCAGTCCTTCAAGAAACCCCATTGGATAACTACAATGAATTGTTGCAATTATCAAAAGGTTCGAAACAATACCGTCCAACGCTTTTTGATTTTTTGAACCATAACGCTCTGACTTTTTATCAAACCGATGAGAACAGCATTGCTAAACCTGCTTATAAATTTCAGATTGATGACCCTGAATTCCTTATGGATGCCAAAATCTTTGCAGGATTGAAAATCAGCCATCAAGATTCTACATCCTTACAACTAAAAGCTCTAAAGATTTACCAAAATTTAATTGCCTTTCACCTAAAAGACAAAGCGCCCTATGCTTTAGTGGATGTGGATATCCATCGACTGCAATTCGTGAGAGACAATGCAACGTTTAACGATAAGGACGCTATTTATTTGAAGAGTCTTGAACAAGCGTTAGCAACCTATAAAACCCATGAAGTTTCAGCACTATATAATTTTGAAATTGCCTCACTATATCAACAACAAGGTCAAGTTTTTGATCCTAAATCCAATCCTGATGTCCGTTGGAAACTAAAAGAAGCTATTGCGATCTGCGATGCGGTAACACAGGATTTCCCAAAAAGTAGTGGTGCAGAACAATGTGCTATTTTAAAAAATAGCATCTTAAATCCCACCTTGGAACTAACTGCAGAAAACAGTATTCCAATTCAAGAGCACAGCTTGATTTTGGTTCGTTACTCGAATTTGTCCCACTTAAAATTTAAAGTTTATCCGCTGACCCCATCACAGTTGGAAACTTTAAATACAACACACCGCCAGGAAGAACGTTTTGCTTTCATCAAAAAATTAAAAGTCGCCGAGGAATGGGACAGCCAACTCAAGGATGAAAAGGATTACCAAGTCCATACGACTGAAGTAATCCTTCCTAAATTGAGTAATGGACAGTATCTTATTGTGGCAACTCCCAATGACTCGAACGGAGCGTTTTTCGCATTTAAATCCATTCAAGTAACCAATATGGCGTTGGTGACGAAATCTGATACCAATAGAGAACTTTTTCAATTTATCAATAGAAACAATGGTCAACCAATTGAAGGCGTAAAAGTGACGGTGAGGTACCAAGTAAATTATAATAACGAGTACAAAACCCAAAACTTCCAAACGGATAAGAACGGTGAATTCAGCATGACGAATTCCAAGAATCGCTATTACAACATGAATATCACCGCCGTCCATAAGTCAGACACGGCATATTTTAAGGATTATTATAGCAGAAGTTATTATAACCAAGTGGAAGGTCAAGAAAAGATTACTTATACCCCATTTTTATTCACAGACCGAAGTATTTACAGACCTGGTCAAGTGGTCTATTTTAAAGGAATTGCCACCAAAACCGAAAATAAAAAGACTACGGTTTATGCCAATCAATTAGTAGAAGTGATCCTTAAAAATGTCAATGGCGAAGTGGTCAAGAAATTGCAGCTTAAAACCAACGATTATGGTTCGGTTTCGGGAGAATTCATTTTACCTAATGACGGATTAACAGGTCAATTTAGCCTTAGCATCCATGCAGGAAGTTATGGATATGCCAACATTTCTGTTGAAGAATACAAACGTCCAAAATTTGAAACCAAACTACTTCCAATTACTAAAACCTTTAAAGTCAATGATTCGGTAACCGTTAAAGGAAATGCTTTAGCCTACGCTGGCAGTACAATTACAGATGCAAAAGTAGTCTATCGTGTGCACAGAAAAATACAATATCCTCGTTGGTATTACTGGCACCGACCTTGGTTTAACAGTGAACCACAGGAAATTGCCCATGGTGAAAGCATGACCGACAAGGATGGGAATTTCGAAATAAAATTTAAAGCCATTCCTGATGAAAGTGTGGACAAAAACAGTCTGCCCGTATTCAATTACGAAATCACTGCGGATGTCACCGATTTAAATGGTGAAACACGGAGCGCAACTACTATTGTGAAAGTTGGATACCATGCGCTTCTGGCCAACATAAGTGTAGAAGGACAGTTGGATAAATCCAAAAAGGAACACCAACTTTCACTAAGCACCAAAAACTTAAATGGCGAATTTGTTGCCGCGCAAGGCACCGTCAAAATTTACAAACTTCAATCGCCAAAAGAAGTCTTAAGACCACGCCCTTGGCCAGCGCCGGATTATCAAATCTTATCCCGTGAAGAATTTAAAAAATTATTCCCTCATGAAGCTTATCAAGAGGAACACAATCCAGAAACTTGGGAAAAAGGCAAGATGGTTTTTGAAACCAATTTTGACACTTCAAAATCGAAGGAGATTAAATTGGAAAACCTTAAACAATGGGAATCTGGTAATTATATCATCATTCTAGAAAGTAAGGATCGCTTTGGCCAATTAGTAACAGATCAAGCACGGACTTTTGTGTTCAGTCCGGACGATAAAACGCTTCCGGATAATCAGCTGTTTAGCGTGAGCACTGATCAATCTGCTTATAAAACAGGTCAAAATGTGATTATTACTTTTGGCTCTGCAGCAGAAAATGTGGTGGTTACTGTAGATGTTGAAAAAGGACAAAAAATTATCAACACCTATATCATACCATTAAGCAAAAACAAAAAAACAATTGTTATTCCCGTAACCGATGCGGACTTGGGTGGATTTGCCATTCACTACAGCTTTGCTGCTTTTAATAGTTTTAAAACTGGAACACAAACCATTTCTGTCCCACATCCAAAATCGGAGTTATCCATCGAAACCAAAACCTTTAGGGATAAATTAGAACCTGGGACCGACGAAACTTGGAGTTTCAATATCAAGGGTCCACAAGGTGATAAAGTGAGCGCTGAACTCTTGGCTAGCATGTATGACCTGTCTCTAGATCAATTTCAACCACACCAATGGCAATTTAGTCCATTATATGAACCAAATTATTACAGTTTCAACCAAAGACGTGACATCAAAAGTTTTGGAAGCAACCCATTTTATGTGTATTTACCGACCAATAATTTAAGCTATCCTTATCAAAGTTATGATCAATGGAATTGGTTTGGATTTTATTTTGGTCGCGGAAATCACAATCTGATGCGTACGGTGAGAGGGCTAGCGTCTGGTGTTCGAATGGAAAAATCAAACATGATAGTTGATGACTCAGAATCAACTTTGGAGGAATCAACGATAGTGAGTTATGATGCTCAGCAACAATTGAGCAATTCATCTAATGTTCCAACCCCACCCGGCTTAAAAGAAGAATCCAATGAAGATCTACACTCTGTTGCCATTCGTAAAAACCTTCAGGAAACCGCATTCTTTTTCCCACAATTGCAAACAGATGCTGATGGTAATATCACTTTTAGTTTCACAACACCAGAAGCATTGACGAGATGGAAATTACAACTCTTGGCGCATACCAAAACCTTGGAAAGCACAACGACATCTTTGGAAACAGTCACCCAAAAGGAATTAATGGTCATCCCGAATGCCCCTCGCTTTTTACGTCATGGCGATGTCATTTCTATCAGTACAAAAATTGCCAACCTCACTGAAAACACATTATCGGGAGAAGCTATTTTACAACTTTTTGATGCCATTACCGGGAATTCTATTGATGCTAAACTTAACAATTCAGACAATAGAAAGTCATTCACTGTGGATGCCAAAGGCAATACCCAAGTTACTTGGAGCCTTTCAATTCCAGATGACGTGGATGCCGTTCAATATAAAGTGATTGCAAAATCGGGCGCTTTTAGCGACGGTGAACAAAACCTACTGCCTGTACTTTCAAACCGCATGTTGGTTACAGAAACTTTGCCAATGTGGATACGCTCAAACGAAACACGCACATTCACCTTGGACAAATTAGCTTCAACAAGCGCTGCCAACAGCTCCAAAACACTTAAAAACCATAAATTAACCTTGGAAATGACTTCCAATCCCGCGTGGTATGCCGTTCAGGCGTTACCATATTTAATGGAATATCCGTATGACTGTAATGAGCAAATCTTTAGTAGATATTACGCTAATGCGCTGGCTAGTCATATTGCTAACAGCAATCCAAGGATTAAAGAAGTCTTTGACCAATGGGCATCTCAAGATGCCTTAATCAGCAATCTTGAAAAGAACGAAGAATTGAAAAGCATTCTTATCGCGGAAACGCCGTGGTTACGTGATGCCCAATCAGAAACTGAGCAAAAGAAACGTATTGCATTATTGTTTGACATGAACAAGATGACCAACGAATTGCAGTCGGCACAGCGCAAACTCCAGAACAATCAAATGAGCAACGGCGCTTGGGCATGGTTTGAAGGCGGACGACCAAACCGATTTATTACACAACAGATCCTGGTAGGTTTTGGACATTTAGACCACCTTAATGTCAAATCAAGTACAGTAAATGGATCTTCAAACGACATGATCAAAAAAGCGATCGCTTATTTAGATGCTGAATTTGTTCAAGAATACAAAGACCTTCGCAAATACGATAAAAATGTCGATTTGAGCAAAGATCATCTAAGCTATACCCAATTACATTATTTATATATGCGTAGCTTCTTTCCAGAAATCGCAAAAAGCAAAGAAGTTCAAACCATAACTGCATACTACCAAACACAAATCCAAAAGTATTGGTTAAGTAGATCGTTATATGCCAAAGGACTGATGGCCATGGTTTCACATCGTATTAAAGATTCTAAAACAGCTGATAAAATATTGAAATCCTTAAAAGAGAATAGTATTACTTCTGACGAATTGGGTATGTTTTGGAAAGATAATACGGCATCCTGGTTTTGGTACCAAGCGCCCATTGAAACCCAAGCCCTCATGATTGAAGCCTTTTCAGAAATTCAAAATGACGTTAAAACCATCGACAATTTAAAGATCTGGTTGCTTAAAAACAAACAGACCAACAGTTGGAAAACCACCAAAGCGACCACTGAAGCTGTTTATGCATTATTATTGCAAGGCAGCGATTGGCTTAGCGTTACGGACATGGTAGATGTTACAATAGGTGGCGAAAAAATCGCAACTTCAAAATTAGAGCACGTTAAAGTTGAAGCCGGAACGGGTTATTATAAAACGGCTTGGAATGGTTCTGAAATAAAACCAGAGATGGCAAATGTCACCTTGACCAAAAAAGGCGATGGTATTGCTTGGGGAAGTTTATACTGGCAGTATTTTGAAGATTTGGATAAAATAACTTTTGCCGAAACACCTTTGCAATTGAAGAAAAAACTGTTCTTAAAATCCAATACCGATAAAGGGGAACAACTTTTAGAAATCACTTCTAAAACCGATTTAAAAGTTGGCGATTTGGTAAGAGTTCGTATCGAATTACGAAGCGATAGACCTATGGAATTCCTACACATGAAAGATATGCGTGCGGCAGGTTTTGAACCTGTCAATGTTTTGTCTTCTTATAAATACCAAGACGGATTGGGCTATTATGAAAGCACAAAAGATGCGGCTACGAACTTCTTCTTCGACTATTTACCAAAAGGCATCTACGTTTTTGAATATGATTTACGTGTGAACAACAGCGGCGACATGAGTAACGGGATCACGACCATTCAAAGCATGTATGCGCCGGAATTCATGAGTCACAGTGAAGGAGTTCGAGTGAACGTTAAATAATCTACAAAGCAATAAAAAGCAAAAGCTTCAGGAATGTAAATAATCCTGACGCTTTTTTATTTTATCATCATGTCCACTTAATAAAGCTCGTCTATATTCCCGCCTTTAAAAAATTTACGGACGGGCAGGCTTGATTCTAACAACGAAACGGGCTTGATTCCATTTTATATTTTGTTGACTAACGATGAAGTTCAATCTATATACCCCATCTCCCTCATCCAGTCATTGTTGAACATTTTCCCTACATAACGACTGCCATGATCGTGAAATAAAACGACAACCACATCGTCCTTAGTAAAATGCTCTTTCAATTGTAATAAGCCTTTAATGGCGGCACCAGCTGAATTGCCTAAGAACATACCTTCTTCCTTCGCCAATAATTGGGTATAGACTGCAGCATCTTTATCAGTCACTTTTTCGAATCCATCGATGATATCAAAATCGACATTTTTAGGAAGAATATCCTCACCAATCCCTTCAGTTACGTATGGATAGATTTCATTTTCGTCAAAAATTCCAGTTTCATGATATTTTTTGAAGACACTGCCATAAGTATCAATTCCCCAAACTTTGATATTCGGATTTTGTTCTTTCAGATATTTACCCACGCCAGATACCGTACCTCCTGTGCCCACACCAACCACAAAATGGGTAATCTTGCCACCCGTTTGCTTCCATATTTCAGGACCTGTACTTTCGTAATGTGCTTTTGCATTACTTAAATTATCGTATTGATTTACATACCAAGAATTTGGCGTTTCTTCACTCAAACGTTTGGCAACCGAGTAATAACTTCTTGGGTCATCTGGTGCCACATCTGTTGGACAAACGATAACCTCTGCACCAACAGCTCGTAGGATATCCATTTTTTCTTTAGACTGCTTATCGCTCATCACAAAAATACATTTGTAACCTTTTACGATCGCGACCAATGCCAATCCCATTCCGGTATTTCCAGAGGTACCTTCGATAATGGTTCCTCCTGGCTTCAATCGCCCATCTGCTTCAGCATCTTCAACCATTTTAACCGCCATTCTGTCCTTAACGGAATTGCCTGGATTGAACGTTTCATATTTAGCCAAGACCAAGCATGGTAAATCTTTCGTTAATTTATTGAGTTTGACCAAAGGCGTATTACCTATGGTCTCAAGAATATTTTCTGCGTAGTGCATGCGTTTTATTTTAAGAAGGCAAAGGTAAGTGGAATTTTTGATTTATTAAATTGTTGGTTGTATAACACAGAGATGCACGGAGAAAAGACAGAGATGCACGGAGTTATTGATTATAAATTTGCGGAAAAACCATTAAAAACAATTACACAGAGATTCACGGAGATGCAAAGAGTTTGTTTGCGCCAATCTTCGTAATCTGCAGGAAAAACGATCAAAACGTACTCTATCCTCTAATCACCATCCTCTATCCTCTCCCTAATCAAAACGCATCGCTTTAACCGGAGAAATCTTGGTAATGATCACCGAAGGAATTAAAAGCATCAACAAACATACAAGAAAGGTTCCTAAATTAAGTAATAGGATATAATCCAAATTGAGATATACAGGCGCTTCTGAAACATAATACACTTCAGGATTTAATGGCACCAAACCCAAATATTTTTGTGCAAACAACAATCCCAATCCAATCAAATTGCCCCAGAACAATCCCAATCCGATCAAATAAGTCGCATTATACAAAAACACTTTTCTAATGCTCCAATTGTTACTTCCCAAAGCTTTTAAAATGCCAATCATTTGGGTTCGTTCCAAAATAAGAACCAATAGCGCGGTGATCATATTAATGCCTGCCACAAGAATCATGATTCCGATAATGCCATAGGTATTGTTGTCAAAAATTTTGATCCATTCAAATATGGAAATATATTTTTGCTCCACCGTAGTCGCATCCAAATCGGAAGGAATATTTTCGTAGATTTCCAATCCCTTTTCACCAATCTGATTAAAATCGTCTATGAACACTTCAAAATTCCCAACTTGATTTTCGGTCCATTTATTGAGTCGTTGCACGTGGCGAATATCACCCATCACAAATTTCTCATCCAATTCCTTAAATCCGGAATTATAAATGCCTACAATCTTAAACGCGCGTAAAAACGGCATCTCATCAATACTTTCTTTTTTAAAAACGGTTTGAAAGTTTTCGCCCAACTTGAACTGCAGTCGGTTGGCCAAATACTGAGAAATCAGAACTTCATTGCTCATCTCACCCGAATAATCAGGGACTCTTCCTTCAACCAGAAATTCTTTAAAATACCGCCAATCATAGTCTGAGCCAACACCTTTGAGTACAACTCCCTCAAAATCAGTTGCAGTACGGATGACCCCGAATTTTGTAGCCGTAGCCTGGACATGCCTGATGCCATCAACGTTTTTAAACTCAGGATAAAAATCTTGGTTTTTGCTGATTGGAATTTCAGATTCATCAGACACATTACTATCAAAATTGGTAATTGAGACGTGACCATTGAAAGCCACCACTTTGTCTCTTATTTTTTGTTGAAGTCCGATTCCTGTAGCAATCGCGATAAGCATTACCACAATGCCAATAGCAATTGCTGCAATACCAATTTTTATTATTGGTGCCGATACACTACTTTTATACGCTTTACTGCCTATAATACGTTTAGCTATAAAAAACTCGTAATTCAAAATTTTAAAATGCGATTAAAGATGTTCAAAAATACATTATTCCCGATAATATCGGCGATTGTTTTGGTGTTGATTTCCTGTGGAAACGGATCTAAAAGTACAAAGACGGAAGATGGAAACCCGAAAACCGACGATTCCCCTCTAAAATCCATAAGTGTTGGAGCCAATCAAACGGAAAACTATATAAAATTATTAGAAGGCAAACAGATTGGTGTTGTTGGAAATCAGTCGAGCGTCATCTTTAAGAACAAAAATCAGCAAACTGATCAGGCAAACTACACGCACCTTGTTGATTCTTTAATTAGTCTGAACATAAATGTGAAAAAAGTCTTTTCACCAGAACACGGATTTAGAGGCACCGCTGATGCTGGTGAGAAAATTCAAGATGGCTTGGATCCAAAAACAGGACTGCCTATTATTTCCCTTTATGGCGATAACAAGAAACCAAAACCAGAACAGCTCAAAGGTTTGGATATTTTAATCTTTGACATCCAGGATGTGGGCGTCCGTTTTTACACTTATATCTCAACTTTGCATTATGTCATGGAGGCTTGTGCGGAGGCGAACATTCCACTATTGATTTTAGACCGACCAAACCCAAATGGGCATTATGTGGACGGTCCCATTTTAGAAAAAGCATATACCAGTTTTGTGGGTATGCATCCTATTCCAATTGCCCATGGGATGACGATTGCCGAATATGCTAAAATGATCAATGGCGAAAAATGGCTGAAAGATGGAATTCAATGTGAATTGACCGTTATACCGATGGCGAATTACACTCACGATATGCCTTATAGTTTGCCGATTAAACCATCGCCAAATTTACCAAATGACCAATCCATTGCGTTGTATCCAAGCTTGTGCTTTTTTGAAGGTACCAATGTGAGCGTTGGACGAGGCACCAATAAGCAATTCCAGGTTTTCGGAAGTCCCGATTTAGACAAGAATCACTTTACTTTTAGCTTCACGCCACAACCTAATGAAGGAGCAAAAACACCACCTCAACAAGGAAAAGTATGTTGTGGGGAGGATTTGACCCAGGTTGATGTGACCTCAGGCTTGAATTTAAATTACGTTATTGACGCCTATACTTATACAGCAGATAAGTCTAAGTTTTTTAATGCATTTTTTGTGAAATTGGCGGGAACGAAAAAACTTCAGGAGCAAATTGAAAAAGGACTTTCTGAAAAGGAGATTAAAGCTACGTGGACAAAAGGACTTGAGGAATTCAAAAAAACCCGTAATAAATATACCTTGTACCAATAAAACGAATTAATGTTTCGGTGCATTGATGGAATGGTTGTTAGCACCTATTGATGCTTTAACAATTAGCTATAAATGAAGTTGAGTGATCAATTCTGCTTTCCTTAAATTTACTAAAGAAACTTTACTTTTCCATGGCTCTGAATTTTTAACATCTTTTCTAAGTTGATACGCCGTATAATATAGAAAAGCAAGAAGAGATTCAGTGGTTTCATCAATTGCTGAAACGTCAAATTTTTTCAATAAACGAAGCACTTTCCTTGGTTTATTTTCAAGAAGGTATTGTGAGTAATTTAATAAATTCATTTTATCCTCAAAGTGTTTCTTATTTTCTATATCGCTTGTTAATAAATGCTTTTTTGATTCCTCTAAATAAATTAATGACAAATCAATAATGTCTTTTCTCACGTTTTTATTGACTAAAATCGCATAATCCATATATTTTGAAGCTAATCGATAAGCGGTACCAAAATCTTTATGCTCTGAGTAATTACGTAATTCCGCATTCAAAAAAGAAGTATTCAACCCATAATTGGTGATGAATTGTGATAAATTGAAATAAGCTTCAGGCGAATACGAGGTATTGACAATATTTAAATTAGCATCCATAATCTTAATATTATCATCTTCAAATTGAAACAAATAACTCTTGCTCCTGCTATCTTTTACGGCATCATATAACTCGCCATAGAGATTTTCATTGACCTTTACGGGCACAAAGTATTTCCAAATGATTTCATTGATCTCTTCATTTTTAAATAAATCGTCAAATAATACTTGGGTCCCATTGGTATCCTTCATGATTACGGGATACGGTATTGAAGTGGCATCTTCCCACATCATGAACAGAAATTTATCTTGAACTAAAGCAATGCGTTTGGCAGCCTCCAGGGAGGTCAACCATTCCTGGGACAAACAATAATTGGACATCGACAAGGTTAATATTAAAAACAGAATACCTCTTTTCATAGCCATAATTTTATTTTTATTTGTGTTTTTATTCGACTAAATTTTTAATAGGAAAACAACATCTTCCGATCAGTATTAGCAATTGACTTATTTGTTAGCTCACAATTAGATAAACTCAACCTGACTTAACAGTCAGCAATAACTCTAAATTTATAACAACAGATTTGACAGCATCCGATTGTATTGGCACGTACTTTTTTATCATACCACAGAAGGTTCTATGCACCTTATGCTTATCTTTGTCTTACTCTGTGAGATTCTGCACGACCTCTTACTTAGTGTAAAAATAACACATTTAGAACTTAAGATTTCCAACTTTACGGAAATGAAAAAAAACTTTCTATGAGAGATATATTCGGAAAAGCATTATTGGATTATTATAATGGGAATTATACGGAAGATGTTTTCACATCTACAAACATATCTGATGAGGATGAACTGCCCTTGCCATTCCTTTTCAGGGATTATGATGAAATGCCAATATTAGAGAAGAAAGCCATGGAGCATGTTAAGGGCAGGGTCTTGGATGTGGGCTGCGGCGCTGGAAGTCATGCGCTGTATCTTCAGGAACAAGGTTTTGACGTAAAGGCTATTGACGTTTCTAAAGGTGCCATAGAGGTTTCAAAAAAACGTGGGGTCAAAAATGCCGAAGTTATTGCGCTTTTAGATGAAACCGAAAAATTTGATACCATTTTATTATTGATGAATGGAAGCGGAATATTTCAAGAGCTTTCAAAAGTACCCCACTATTTGAACCATCTCAAATCTATATTAAATCCTGGTGGTCAGATATTACTTGATTCTACAGATATCATCTACATGTATGAAGATGAGGACGGTGGTTATTGGCAGGACTTGAACTCCAATTACTACGGTGAACTTGATTATCTGGTGAGTTATAAAGGCGAATCAGAGCCGCTTACCACTTGGCTTTATATCGATTTTGAAACATTGGTAACGGCCTGCAAATCGGTGGGATTAGAATGCGAACTCATAATGGAGGGTGAGCATTATGATTATTTGGCGCGAGTTTATTAAAGTTTATTACATAGAGATTCGCTGAGAAGTCACAGAGATACACATAGAGTTTAATATAAATTAACAAATCTCTCCGTGTAACTCTGTGAAATAACTACAGAAAAAACTTATTGCTTCTCCCCACCCACAAAAGTTCCTTCAACTTTAATATTCGGGATTTCATGAACGTCAACGGTCATAATATCTTTATCAAGGATGATAAAATCGGCGAATTTACCTTTTTCGATGCTTCCTTTTTCGTTCTCCTCAAAGTTGGAATAAGCCGCCCAAATGGTCATACCTTTTAAAGTTTCCTCTCGGCTCAATGCGTTTTCCATTTGAAAGCCATCCTTTGGATATGCTTCCAGATCCTGACGTGCTACTGCCGCATAAAACGTTAAGAACGGACTCACCTGCTCCACTGGAAAGTCAGTTCCCAAAGCGACTTTACCGTAAGCATCCAATAATTCTTTGTAAGCGTAAGCACCTTTAATTCGTTCTGATCCCAAACGGTCTTCTGCCCAGTACATATCAGAAGTGGCATGTGTTGGTTGAATCGAAGGCATGACGTTTTTATAGAGTTCAAAATCTCCAGGCGATACAATCTGCGCATGTTCCACACGCCAGCGTCTATCCGATTGATCTTTTAGTACTTTATTATAAGTTTGCAATACTGCATGATTGGCAGAATCGCCGATGGCATGAGTATTCATTTGAAATTCGGAATTGGCAATTCGTTTTGCGGCATTATTAAAGGTCTCAAGATCCGTTACCATCAATCCGAAATGATTTGGTTTATCACTATATGGCGCTCTTAACATGGCTCCTCTTGAACCCAAAGCACCATCGGCAAAGAATTTAAAACTACTTACATTTAGCCTATCGTTTTTACTCACCCCTTTGTTTAAATAATAATCGACATTTTCCTTTGATCCCGATACCATGGCATACACACGTATTTTCAAATCGCCTGACTGCTGTAAACTATCAATAAGTTCAATGGCTTGTCGCGACAATCCCGCATCATCAACTGTGGTCAATCCATACTCAAAGCAGATTTTTTGAGCATCCAAAAGTGCATTGGTCAATTCTTTCTTAGAAGATTTAGGCCAATATGCCATCACCAAATTCTCTGCATTATCTACTAAAACTCCTGTCAATTCTCCGTTTTCAATAACGACTTCGCCTCCGCTCACTTTACTATCAACAGTCACTTTGCCTAAATCCAAAGCCGCTTGATTGGCCAAAATTGCATGTCCGTCAATACGGGTCAAGACGATTGGCGTATCTGGATATAATACGTCCAATAAGGCTTTATTAGGAAATTCCTTGACTTCCCAATTATTTTGATCCCAACCACGACCTGTTATGAAATCTAGTTTTTTTTCATTTTGAAATTCGCTAATACGTTGAATGATTTCCTCAAAACTTTTAGTCCCCACCAAGTCAACCGATTGTTGGTTTAATCCCAATCCCAAAAAATGGCAATGTGCATCAATAAATCCAGGAACAATGGTTTTTCCGTTAACATCGATAATATTGTTGGAAGCATACTTGTCCTGAATGGCCTTAGAACTTCCTATTTCGAGGAATTTACCATCTTTAATGGCGAAGGCTTCGGCTTTGTCAGAATTGTCATTTACTGTATAGATATTCGCATTGATAATGATCGAATCGACCTCTGTTTTTTCGCTTTCACAAGAAAAAATAAGGGTGATAAAAAGGAGAACTAATAGTTTTTTCATCTTAATAATTGGTTACAGTTGGTTATTGATAGTATTGTAAAAATAAGAAAAGCATTCCAATTGAAATGCTTTTCAAAACTTATCTCTTTCGTTTTCTATTTTTTACGTATTCTTCTATAGCCTCCTTTGTCGTTAGCCAATTCCTGCCTTCCTTATAAGCATCTATCTTTCCTGTACGTGCCAAAAGACTGATATATTCCTGCCCATAGGGAAGATTTTCCTCTTCTACCAAATTGGAAATTTCTGTGTATTCCAAGGTGTTTCCGGGCAAAGCATTAAGATAAATATTTAAGGTACGCTCTATGGCCTGGGACATAAGGAGCATCAACTTTCCATAACGTCCATTGTTGGCATCATTTAGCGCTGTATAATATTTAATCCGATCATTTGTCAGGATAATAGCTGGCGGAAAACCATGGATCATCAACAACAAATTCATGGCCAACCTTACGGTCCTGCCGTTTCCGTCAAAAAATGGATGTATCCAAACAAACCGATGGTGAAACACGGCAGCAAGCTCAATAACATTCAAATTTAAAGGATTCTCTTTGATAAATGTTAAAAGATCATCCATCAAACCAGACACTTTTACAGCATTGGGAGGCACAAAATTTGCTCCCGAAATGCGCACACCACCATACGAAGTCTTCCAGCAAATTCCTCTTCTATGGAATTCAAAACGAGCCCATGTAAAGAAAGGATTTCATGAATGGAAAGTGTTTCACGACGTTCTACTAATTTATAAAGAAGATTTATGGCCCGTTCATGGTTTTTTGCTTCAAAATGTTCTCTTAATGATTTCCCTTTTATAGTAATACCATCTTGCAATACCATTTGGGTTTCTCTTAAACTTAAAGTATTACCTTCTATACTATTGGAATTATAGGTCCACTCAACTGTCAAAGCCTCCCTAATTTTGTTTAAGGCCATGGAAGGCAAAGGCCGGTGCTTTTTTAATTGCTCCAGCTTCTCCTCTAGACGCTCAAAAATAGGCGTCATTTCTTCTCTATATGTTAAATCTAAATGTTTCACTTCACTAAGATACTCTTTTTATCGGATATACTCAAATTATAAGCTATCCGATATTAAGATGATTGGAAGTAGCAAGAACCTTTTTGAACGGAGAGCTTTTATTTTCAAAAATGTCAAAAACATTTTTTTTGTGGGACACAGAATTCCGTTCTGGTAGATAAGACCGATGATTTATATTAGTAAAGCATACAAGACAAGACTAATCAGCAAAAATCTGTTTCTTCTTTGTTATTCGCGTTCTATAAAAAAATGTTACAAATGTGAAAAGCACCCAAAATTTGGGTGCTTTAAATCTCTTAAGGTAGTCGAATCAACTAAATTTCACTTCTCATCATAAGATTCCTGCCTTCGCAGGAATTCGCTTTCGTAGGGAGTGTTTAGAAATCAAATTGGTAAGTGGCTCCTGCCAAAAACTGGATACCTTGAACTGGCGTATTGATCCAGCGTTGATATTTCTTATCTGCAATATTATTGGCTTTAATATAAAATGATAGTTGTTCATCAAAACGATAGCCAACATGCGCGTTGGCATCAAAATAACTATCCAATGTCATGGTCTGTTGTATGGGTAACACAAATTCATTAATATTTTCCTCCAAAAACTGATCCTTACGTTCGCCTACATAAAACAGCCCTGCTCCAGCAAACCAGTTTTCATCAATCTGGTAATCCATAAATAACGAAGCTTTCAGGTCTGGAAGATTCCAAGCCTCTGCTTGTCTACTGGAGCTATAAGAAAAATACTCAGCTTTGGCACCTAATTTAAAATTTCGGTTGACATCAACATTTAGTTCACCCCCAAACGAAAACGTTTTGACATCGTCATAAACTATTCCAAAGGAATTTCCATATTGATAATCCTCAGTAGCTCCAATATAAACAGGGTTTGAAGTGTACAGGGCCTTATCATTTTCATTGATATAACGGCTGCTTACGCTATAGCTTATGCTATTGGACAATTTCCCTTTTAAACCCACTGACAAATTGTATTTTTGATCGGTTGGACTTATGTAAAGTGTTGGTGATATAAATGGATTTTCTTGGGCAAAATCATAATAAGAGTTTTGTTTGAGCCCACCTTCAAGACCCCCAAAAGCAATCATCAACTCGTCCACCACTCTGAAAGTTGCCGTAATATTTGGATAAATATGTAATTTACTCGCTCCAAAATCGCCCGTATTATTTTTATATACCAAATTGACGCCCAGATTCAGTGTTAAATCATCTTGGGTCAATTGGTAGCTTGGTGCAATCCCAAAACTTACATTTCCATATTGAAATTTATTGTCCGTATAAAAATCTCTATCAAAAGAACCATTGATATAATCGATGGTAACTTCCGTAGATATCAATTCATCCTGAATAGGGACATCTGCAGAGGCTTTCAATACAAAGCGATTTTCACCAGACCCCTGATTATCTCCAAATCTTCTATAGCGCGCACTGGCATCATTAATTAGATAATCATGAAATTTCACTTTAGCACCAACATTCCCACCATAAAATGTGTGACCTACATCTAACATGTCAGCAGTTGTAGCATCAAAATAAGGCTGTGGTAATCCGTACCAATTGTATTTTTGATATAAAGCACCGCCTTCCACGGTCCACGATAAATCTCTAAGTCTTTGGCTGTAATTCACATTCAGCTTAGTATCAATAAAATCATCATCCAAAAGTAGACCATCAATGCCACCACTTGAGGAATGGTGCGTAAAATAGCCCCCAACATTCTCTCCTCTCCCCAACTCCTGATTTAGATAAACTTCTCCTAATATGGTAGTGTAGGTGCCAACGCCCAAGGACGCATAATTATCATATAATTTAACAGCCCTAGGTTTGTTAACCGTTGCCGCCTTTCCTTTTGCCGGTGTGAAAGTTGACGCCACAGGAATTGAAAAAATATTGTATTTAATCTCTTTTTTTGTGGTGTTGACGTCATCATCCAAAATTGGGGTTTCTTTAATTTTAAAGGCATCCGCAACCGTTGGGGTATAAGGTTTGACCACATTGACCACTTCCGAATCTAAAGTATCTTTTGTGCGTTCTTGGGCAAAAGATGCAGTACTTATTACAACTGCGATGAGGGAAATATATTTGATTTGTTTCAGCATTGTTTATTACGTGTTAATTTCCAAAAATAAAATTCTAAATTTCAAATGTTAGTGACACTCATAATCGTGAAATATTTCAGAAAATGGTGCCTTGACAGGAATTTAGTTATCTGTTGTGATTGATGAATTTGTTTTTGCTTCTTGTGCTTTAATAGTACTGAGTTGCGTTTGTGCTTCTTGTACGACGTCTTTAAATTCAGGAAAGTTTGAAATCACACTTTCCAAAATATAAGTGGCTTGGAACGCATCTTTAAGGGCATAAAAATTCTTAGCCATGACCACCAAACCTTTTGCACTGAAATATTTGTAACTCCCGAAATCCTTAGCCAATTTTTGGGCCGTTGCATTAGACGCTTCGTAATCTCCCTCTTTGTTTTTGAAGTAAGCGTTGTAATACAAAGCTTCAGCAGCCAAAGCGCCTGTGGCTATCTTTTCAACCGTGGCGTATGCTGATTTTGCTTTAGATTCATTTCCGGTATTTATGGCCGAACGCGCAATTATAATCTGTGCGTCACTTTTAACCTTATTGTCCAATTTAGAACCCGATAACACCTTTTCAGCATAGCTTTCTGCGTCTTTGTACTTTTCCTGTTGGTAATAAGCATTCATCAAGTTAGATTGTGCGTAAATGATGTTCTGCGGATAATTGGCTTCTACTTCTAATTGTTTTAAAAGTGGGATGGCTTTATTCCATTGTGAACCGTTCAAATAAATCTCCGATAGTTTGACGATGGCTTGCTCTGAATATTCGCTTTTAGGTTTATTCACTACAAACTCATAATGTGGTTGTGCAGTTTCAGGCAGGGATTTTTTAGTATATAATTCTCCCAAATAAAAGTGCGATTTTAAAGCGTGCATCCCATTTGGAAACTGATTTAAATACCCATTAAATTGTTTGATGGCATTATCCGTCTTATTTTCCAAATACTGCTTTTCTGCCGCCAAATAGGTCGTATTGTCAAGATCAGCATCAGTCACCTGCACATAATCCAAAGTTTTCACCCATGCCGCATATTCGTCAACTCTTCCAGTATCAATGTAAATTAATCGGGATGTGGATACAGCCTGAACGGCTTCTTCACTGCTTGGATAATTTCTGGCAACGTTTTTAAACTTGTTCAGAGCTTGTTCGTTTTGACCCGCATTATAATAAATAAGCCCTTGTCTCAAAATTGACCTCGAAATGAATACAGAATTCTTATACTCCGAATTCAATCGGTCATACATAGCAATCGCTTTATCATTCTGATTGGCTTTCACATAAGAATTTGCCAATTCATACATCGCATCATCTCTTAAAGACGATTTGCTGTATCTATTTATAAAACTGTTCAGTTCCTGAATCTTCGTGTTATCCTGACCGATATAGCCATAACTCATCGCTTTTTGAAAATCGGCATAATCAGGTTCAATCTGTTTTAAGGCAATGGCTTTATCATAAGCATCAATGGCATCTTTATAATCCGACGACACAAAATAACCATCTGCCAATCTCAAATAAGCGTCGTTCAATCGCAATTTATCATCCTTGCGTTGGTTGACAAATGTTTTGAAATGTTCGGTCGATTTTGAATAATTTTTCTGTTTGAAATAAGTATAGCCCAAATTATAATCAATGTTGGTCATTTCTGGTGTTGAAGCAGCTTCATTTTGTTGTTTAAACTGTCTAAAACCGATCAATGCCTCATCATAATTTCCGATGTGATAATCAGATTCTGCTTTCCAAAACGTGGCTCTCGCGGTAAATTTTGCATCCCGTGGTTCCTTTATCGATTTTTCAAACAAGTTTTTGGCCTCTCTATAATTGCCTTCATTATAAACTTCAATTCCTCTGTAAAAAGCGACCTTTTGATAAGCGACTTTATTTTCAAAACTGTTTTTACCTTCCAATAATCTTAAAGCTTCCTTATAGTTTTTTGAGGTGATATAAGAGTCAATCAATAAGGTTTCAATTTCAGATTTGCTTGCTGTTTGTGGGTATTTCTCCAAATAACTGGTCAAAACCTGTGGCACCGATTGGTATGGATTTCCTATTTCATAACTCAGTTTTGCATAATTTAACCAAGCATCTTCCTGAATTTTAAGATTATAATCCATTTGGGAAGCATTTCTAAAAGCGTTCAATGCTTCTTGTTTTTTATTGAGATTCACATAACTTTCACCTAAATGGTAGTACGCATTTTGCGCGACACTATCATTCCCTCCAATGATTTTATTGAATTCAGAAATGGCTTTTTCAAAATCATTTTGCTTATAATAGGCATACCCCAATTGGTAGTAATCGGTATTGCTCCATTTTCCTCTCTTTCCATTATATGCGGTCAAATACGGAATGGCTTCCTTGTATTTTTGAAGGTTAAAATAACTCTCGCCAATGATTTTGGACAATTCCGATTTTTCACTCGGATTGCTCTTTTTCATTTGCGCTTCCGCAAGTTTTATTGCCTCTTCAAATTTCCCGAGCTTAAAGTTTAAGTCTGCTTGATAATAAGAGAGCTTTTCCTGATACTTTTCATTTTCGCTTACTTGCTCGAAATATTCATTGGCACGATCATAATCATCACCTTCATAAGCCATAAATCCAATGTAATACTTGGCTTGTGAACCATACTCTTTCGAATTCACAACACGATTAAAGTATTTTTGTGCTTCAACTTGGTCTTTTGTTGAGTATAGGCTATATCCGTAATTAAACGAAAACCGATCGCGTTCTGATATACCAATATTACCTTCATCCACTTTCTCATACCATTTTCTGGCATAAGCATATTTGCCGTTATCAAAGTAATAATCGGCTACATCCATAAATGCAGAATTCCGTTTGGTACTGGTGGGATGTTTTTCAACAAAATCCTCAATGAGGGCATCGGCATTTATCTGATTGAGTCGCACGGCACAATTAGCGTAATAGTACGTGCAATCCGCAATCAACTGTTCATTATCGGTCGCGTCTTTAACTTTATCAAACATGCTTTGTGCTGCTTGATATTGTTTGTTATTATATAAAGTAAGTGCTTTTTGATAATCGACCAGTTCATTGGTATAAGTTGCCGATTGTTGAGCGTAGGTATGTCCTATAAGTAATAGGAAGCCTACCAAAAGTGAGAGTTTTTTATTAAGCATTAAATTTGTTTTTTTTTGACGATCAAAGATACTTGAATCTTAAAGCTATAACGAAGGAAAAAAATTTTAATTATACACGGAGTTATTAAAAGAGAAGTGGGCGGGATTTAGCAGGCAATTAGTAGTCGGCAGTACTCAGTAGGCAGCAAAGATGTCTGTTAATAATACTATTTGAACACGAAACAGTGGTGGACTGAACAACAACCTAAAAACTTTTCACAGATGGTCCAGAGGATGTCAGGCTCCATGTGACTTCTGTTGTGACATTTAGAATAAAAAACCTTAAAATGCCCAATCGTCGATATTTAAGGATTAACAAACTGCCAACTGAAGACTGCCGACTGCAAACTACCGACTACCCCCTACCATCTCATTCCCAAATTATTTGATATTTGATTATTTAAACAATACATTTACAACTCTTAAAAACTCACGTAAAAAATGTCTGAAACTGTTTTAGAATTAAAGGATGTCTCCATATATCAAGGAGACAGTATGGTGTTGTCTGAAGTTAATGTTGAAATGAAAAAAGGCGATTTCGTGTATCTCATTGGAAAGACTGGAAGTGGAAAAAGTAGTTTTATGAAAACACTTTATGGCGATCTGGAATTAACTACTGGAGAAGGCCATATTGTAGATTTTGATTTACGAACGTTAAAAGAAAAGGACATTCCATTTTTAAGACGAAAATTAGGTATTGTTTTTCAGGATTTTAAATTGTTGCCGGACAGAACCGTTAATGGCAATTTGGAATTTGTACTGAAAGCTACCGGTTGGAAGGACAAAAATGAAATCAGGGAACGGGTTGAAAAAGTTCTTGATAAAGTGGCCATGAAAACTAAAGGCTTTAAATATCCACATGAGCTTTCAGGTGGTGAACAACAGCGTATTGCCATTGCAAGAGCTTTATTGAACGACCCTGAACTTATTTTGGCGGATGAGCCTACGGGAAATTTAGATCCGCAGACCAGCATTGAAGTTATGGAGGTGTTGCGTGAAATCAATAAAAACGGCAATACCATTTTAATGGCAACCCACGATTATGCGCTCCTGCTTCGCTACCCAAGCAAAACCTTAAAATGTGACGAAAACAAGGTTTTTGAAGTGGTGCAACGCAAAGGCAATTAAAATGTACAACGGTTTAAAAAAAATTCTAAAGGGCTTTATTCCTCAAAGTTTTCTTTTTAAGCACGAATTTCTCTTTAGGCGGTTGATCACCATTAACTACTTGGGAAATAATCACCAATGCCCCATCTGCAAAACAAAGCTTAACCGATTTGTGAAATTGAAGTCCCACGATTTGCTTTGCCCAGCCTGTGGGAGCAGAAGTAGAACGCGCCGATTATATAGTTTCCTTTTAAATGACCATGCGTTACAAGGGAATCTTTTGCATTTTTCGCCGTCGCGAAGTTTGTACAGAACTTTCAAAAAACTAAATTCCATCAACTATTTCAGTACAGATTTTGAAAATGAATTTGTAGCCGATTACAAAATCGATATTAGGAAAATCGACTTTGAGTATTCCTGTTTCGATACCATTATTTGTTATCATATTCTGGAACATATTGAAGAAGACATTATTGCAATGAAGGAATTATTTCGGGTTTTGAAACCAAATGGCACATGTTATCTCCAAACGCCATTTAAGGGTGGAACCATCTACGAAGACACCACTAAAATCACCAAATCACAACGTTTACAAGCTTTTGGTCAAGACGATCATGTCCGTATTTATTCGGTTCAAGGATTAAAAAAACGCTTAGAGCAGGTTGGATTTAAAGTGTCGGTAAAAACATTTAGACCAGAACAAGAGGATGCATATTTAGGCTATCGATCTCCAGAAACAGTTTTAATTGCTTCAAAATCCTAACCAACCAAATAAACGTTTAAATAAAGGTGGTGTTTTATCAGAAGCTTCTTCACTCTGAAATTCAATAATAAATACTCCAAAATTATCAGAAGTTTTTTGTGCGATGGTGTTGTGCAAAGGCTTTTCAAATGCTTTTAGATCCATAGGAAACTCAATGAGACCTTCTGAACTTATTTTACCTGACACGACCAATTCACTGCTATTTTCAGCATCATAAATTTTGTACCCATCCCATTTAGTGAGATCGTATTCTGAAAAATCAACTGCAACATTATTGCCTTTTTTATCAAAAAGCACAACTGTAAAACGATTGGCTTTCTGACTACTTTGTGTCACAGATAATACTGGATCCATGTCAAAATCCTTGATATGACTCCATTTACTATCGGAATCTATTTTATAAAGATTTTGCCACTCTTTAAGAGTGTAAAGTGTATTAGTGTCAATGCGATATGCCTTTTCCCTTTTAGTAAAAAAGTGATTGTTATCAAAATTCCAGTTTGAGATATAGGTCATTTCCTCCGTATTTAAAGCAACATATCCGGAGTACACCTTATTGTTCTTAAATGTTGCAGACTTCATGTGCAGTAAGCGCAGTGCATTGTTTCTACCAATAATGACATTATTCTGCACCAAAACATCTTCCACTGGAGCGTTTTTTCTAAATCCTAAAGTAAAAGAAGCCGCATCCCCATTGATCTCATTCTTTAAAAAATCAGTGTTATGGTAAAAAATGTTATCAATCACCTTTATGTTTTTGGCTATATTAATTCCGTTCCGATCGTCTGTGGCAATAATTAAATTATCTCGTGAATTTCCTGAAAGTCCACCACTATTGAAGATTACATTGTTTTTTAGGGTTATATTTTTAACAAACTCATAATCTTTCCGCTTTCCTGCCGACCATACTTCGATTCCCTTATAGTAATTATTATAAATGATATTGTTTCGAATATATCTGGTGTTCTCACTTTGGTTTTGCACATACATCCCTTCTCCTGCACCTTTACCTGTTTTGGCCATATAACCATTAAAATAAATCATACAGTCTTCAATAGTACTCCCCCCGGTATGCTTCCATGAGCCAAAACCTAATCCTGGATTATTATATATTTTCAAATTGATAAATTTACAATTTTCTCCTGAAGTATGAAAAACACCTGCACATGACTGAAAATCCTTGTCATGTTCATTTCTAGAAAATGCTCCTAACCAAGTGACCTCAAAATCCCTAAAAATAACTTGCCCTCCTTTTACTTCAAGAACGCCATTGCTGGTGGATTTAATATTTCCATTAAGAACCACCTTTCCATTATTATAAGGAGCGACTGTGATGAACTGATTTGGTTTTGTACTTTTTATTGAACTAATAAAACGCCCCGTATAAACACCCTCATGCAACCAAATGGTGTCACCTCCATTTACAACATCAGGTTTTTGACTAAAAGCAGTTTGCAGGTCCCACGGACTTGAAAGACTCCCCTTCCCGGAAGATTTTCCATTCGGAAATACGTGGAATTCTTGTTGTGCACTAACAAATGATACACTTAAAAGCCCAAAAAGTAAGATGTAAATATTTTTCATAAAACAGAAAATACAATTACTGTACCATTTTAGAAGATTGGATTTTTGAGAGACCAATCACTTATTGCTCTTCTTATACACATGGGGATTCTTCCGCACCCCTTTCTTAAAAATTTTCCGGAGCAGCATTCTAAGATTCGCATCAAGATCCAAAATGATATTTGTTAACGTGTCTTCGGGACGGCCTCTAAATTTCGTGACATGGAATTGATCCGTAGATTTTAATGGTGCATCACTGAAATAATAATTGGAAATACAACATCTGTTACCATCAATAGCAACCTTATTCACCGAGTGCCAGGAGGTATCGTGCGTTGCCATAACTACCAGTCTATTGAACTTACTTTCAATAAGTAGTGGTTTTTGTTTTGGTCCAGTCGGCCATAATTCCAAATGCCCGCCATTCTCCAATGCCCAATCTGGCGTGACATAATATAGTAAGTTTAAAACCCTCCAACGTTCACGTTCAGCGTCATGAGAATTATCCAAATGTGGGTGCAAAAAATTATCTTTCGCCATTAATGATAAGCCACCCGCGTAAAGAGATCCGTCGGCATAAAGGGATTTAATCCCACAAATATCACCAATAAGCTCTACGATTTTTTCGTCTTGAAAAGCATAAATCACAGCTTCCAAAAATCCATCATGCTTATCCATTTGAGCGGAGACGTGTTTATATTCCCGAAAACTTTTAAGACAACGCATGGCCGATGGCTCTGGAAATACTTCAAAACATTGTTTAGCAATTTGAATAGGCAACACATCATCGATAAAAAAATAGCCAATACTTGCTTTCGAGGCATCGTAATTTGCCTTCAACTCCTCCTTTTTCTTTTCTATATTCTGGTAAATAAGAGTTGAAATTTCTCGACTGCTTAAAATTTCCATAAGTATTGCCATTTATGCTCACAAATCTAAACCAATTAACTCAAAGCCATTATTTTCACTATAAAAAATGTATTTTTAAATTTTAATTTGAGAAATGATTTCGGTTTTAATTCCTGTATATAACTACACTATTGTAGCGCTTGTGAAAGACCTTCACCAGCAGCTGATGTCTTCAAAGCTAGCGTTCGAGATTATCGCTTGGGATGATTTTTCGGAAAACCAATTCATCATCGAAAATTCGAAAATTAACGATTTCTCCCATACCCATTTCGAAAAATCAGATAAAAATTACGGCCGAACCCAAACACGCCAGCTATTAAGCAATAAAGCAAAATATGAGTGGTTGCTCTTTCTTGATGCTGATGTGATGCCAGAAAACTCCGAATACATTCAAAATTACGTGAATTTAATGCCGAAAAATTTTCAGGCCGTTTACGGTGGTTTTTCCTATGCACCAACACCGCCTGAAGCCGTTCGAATCCTACGTTGGAAATATGGAAGAAGTAAAGAAGCAATTGATGCCAATTCAAGAAACGAAAAACCTTACAAGATTGTTATTTCAGCCAATTTCATGATTAAAAAAAGTATTTTCAATTTTATAAATTCGGATATAACAGACAGTGGCTACGGGTATGACAATTATTTTGGAGCGCTCTTGAAACAGCATAAGATAACCGTTTTTCATGTTAATAATCCCGTAAGGCATTTAGGGATTGAGTCGAGTGCCACTTTTTTACATAAAAAGGAAGCCGCTGCAAATACGCTATTAAAACTCTTTCAAAATGATAAAATAAAAGAGCATGAAAATGATTTGCTCTCTTTTTTTATAAGACTTAAAAAGTTTCGATTACATTATTTCTTTTCATATTTGTACGATGCATTTGGATCGGCAATGCGAAAGAATCTCCTGAGTGAAAATCCGTCAATACCTCTAATGCAACTCTATCGCATCTCTTATATGTGCTATAAGTTCAACATTAATAGAAACACATGAAGCCTTTTTTTTCCGTCTTGATTTCGTTATACAATAAGGAGAATTTCATAAAATCCACCCTTGAAAGTGTACGGGCACAAACTTTTCATGATTTTGAAATTATAGTGGTCAATGATGGCTCAACGGATGGTAGTGAGGCTGTGGTGCAATCAATTTCATATCACCGAATCAGATATTTCAAACAAGATAACAAAGGTGCTGCTTCAGCAAGAAATGCCGCCATATCTAATGCAAATGGAAAGTACTTCGCTTTGTTAGATGCGGACGATCTTTGGCAAGAAAACTATCTCGAAACAATACATCAACTAATTTTATCTTATCCAAACCAAAAGGTATATGCGACTGCGGTATCTATTGAAACTGCAAATGGAGAAATTCGCTCCGTATATTCTATCAAAAATATCACGGATGGAGAAATTTATTTGGTTGATTATTTTGAATCCAGTTATATCAACACCCTGTTGACAAGTTCCAGTACTGTTGTCCATCCTAGTGTTTTTGCCAAAACTGGTACTTATGACACGTCTATAAAAAGTGGTCAGGACACCGATCTATGGATTCGAATTGGAATTCATTACAAAATCGTTTTTATCAATCTTCCACTGGTGACTTATCGCTATGGAAAAGAGAGTCTTTCCAATAAAATAAAACGAGTGGTTGACAAACCCAAATTTGATAACTATACAGATTTGGAAGCCGTCAATCCAAGCATGAAAAAATTTATAGATTTAAACAGATTTTCGATGGCCATTTTATCAAAATTGGAAAATGACCAAATCAGTTTCAACAGGTTTGAAAAAGCAATCGATTATAAGAACCTGAACAAAAAACAGCAATTTTTATTGAAACAACCGCCCAGTGTGGTTCGGTGTTTTTATTTTTTCAAAAAACGAATTGAATATTTAGGAATTCATTTGAGTGCTTTTAAATAGCTTAAACTTGTCGTATTCCCTTATATAATCTGCTTCATCAAACGTATCAGAAGCCAAGACCAAACAGACGGCCCCGGAGGAAAAGTTATCAAGTTCACGCCACATCATCGTGGGAACGAACAGACCTATATTTGGTTTGTTCAACATGAATCTCTGTATTTCAAAACCATCGTCCAGAACCACTTCAAAACTGCCACTAAGCGCAATCAAAAATTCGCTCTGCTCTTTGTGAGCATGTGCTCCCCTATAAGCTCCAGTTGGTACGTCGTATAAATAATACACTCTTTTTATTTCAAAAGGAATACACTCCTTTTCTATAACTGCAAGATTTCCTCTTGTGTCTTCAATTTTTGGGATAGTTATAAGTTCTACTCTGTTCATGGCGTTAAAATTTTTGACCATTGTTTCCCAATGATGCTTTGATTTAGGTGGGCTACGCTTTGTTTACTGTTTGATTTACAGGTATTATAAATATCTATGTCCAACAAAAAACGGTCAAATGCTTGAGCTAGGGCTTTCGGGTTATGATTCTCCACTAATAACCCGTTTATTTCGTGATCAATTATTTCTGATGGACCACTTTTACAGTTTACTGAAATGACCGGCGTTTCTACAGAAAGTGCTTCTATTAACACACGTGGAAAGCCTTCATGCCTACTTGTTAAAACTAAAAATAACGCATTTTTCAATAGACCATATACATGGGGTGTAAAAGAATAAAGTTTAACGTGTGATTGGAGCTGGAAAGAATTGATTTTTTGCTGAATCATTTCCTTGTCCTCTCCATCTCCAACAATATAAAGTTGGACAGAATGGTTGGATAATTTAGACAACTTATAGGCTTCAATCAATAATCCAAAATTCTTTACTTTGTCATCTAATCGGCCCAAAAACAGGATATAAGGTTCATGAACTTCCTTTTTACTTTGTTGCTCATTGAAATTCTCAACAGCATTATAGATCGTCAGTGTCTTTTTTGTTTTAAATTCTGAATTGATAGATGCAGAAATATCTTTTGAAACGCCAACTATTTTATCGACCTTCTTCAAAATCAACTGGGCAACCCATTTGTGTTTTGTGAGGTAATTATCAAGGTGCCGACTTCTTACGACATATATAAATTTAAACCCTTGATACACATAATTCAAATACAGCAATTCAACGGATGCCGAGCTTCTGGCTCTGTTATCAATGATATAGTGAAAATTATGGGTTTTTAGATAGTGTCTTAATTTTTGAATGCGCTTGAAGCGTTTCCAAGGACGGTTGGGATATTCTTTATCCAATCCTAAATTTAAAAGCTGGCCATGAAACTCGAAGTCAATGGCATCGTTCAAGAGTACGAGATGCACTTCAAAACCTTCGCCTTGAAGCATTTTGCATAAAATAGCAGTGGAACGCTCTGCTCCTCCCTTAGCCAAAGAAATAGACACCACGCAGATTTTCAATTTAGGTTCTGCCAAGAGATTCATGATGAGCAACCACTATTTTTATTAAGTTTACAAAATCAAATATACAATTAATGAACATTCTTTTGGTCGGTGAATATAGTCGGCTCCATAATTCACTCAAAGAAGGATTGGAAGCTTTAGGACATCGAGTAACTATAGTGGCTTCTGGTGATCATTTCAAAAATTTCCCTGTTGACCTTAAAATCGACCATTCTTTCCACCATCCACTATTAAAAAAACTTAAGGTTGGTTTTTATAAACTCACTTCGATTGACTTGGGAGCTTATGAGATTTATCTCAAAGTCCGATGGTTTTCAAAGAAATTGAGAGGGTTTGATGTTGTTCAGCTAATTAATGAGTTTTCGTTAAAAAGCACTCCCAATTTGGAGATGGGGATACTTGAACCTCTAATAAAACACAATGGCAAGCTCTACCTCCTTTCGTGTGGTATTGACTACCAATGTATGTCCTATATGATGGATGGGAAATTCAAATATAGTGTGATGAGTCCGTATTTAAAAGATCCTTCGCTTAAGCGTTCTTATAAATTTCAGTTGCAATATCTCAACGACGATTTTAAAAAACTTCACGATTTTATTTACAAGAATGCCCAAGGTGTCATTGCTACAGACATGGATTACCACATTCCGTTATTAAACCATAAATCTTATTTAGGATTAATTCCAAATCCTATCAATACTGATGTGATAGGTTATATTCCGATGGAAATAAGCGGAAAAATTAAAATATTCCACGGCATTAATACCGTGGCCAGTATAACAAAAGGAAATGGTTATTTCACCGAGGCCTTAGAAATAATCGCTTCCAAATACGGTGATACCGTAGAAATCACCACGACCCAGAGTCTGCCATACGACCAATACATAAAAACTTATAACGATTGCCATATTTTATTGGATCAGGTTTACTCCTATGACCAAGGCTACAACGCGTTGGAAGCGATGGCAAAAGGAAAAGTGGTTTTTAGTGGTGCTGAGCAGGAATGGTTGGATTATTATGACGTGAAGGAGGATACTATTGTGATTAACGCCCTTCCTGATGTTGATTATTTAGTCAATAAATTAAGTTGGCTGATTGAGCATCCCGAAAAGATTTTAGAAATATCCAAAAATGCCCGAGAATTTGTGGAAAGAGAACATTATTACAAAACTATCGCCAAGAAGTATCTCGATACCTGGATAATAAACTAATTCAGCTCTCTGATTAATTTTGCAGGAGAGCCACCGATCAACACATTTGCCGGAAAACTTTTAGAAACGGTTGACCCCGCAGCTACAACGCTATTTTCACCTATGGTCACGCCTTTTAAAATTGTGACGTTATTACCAATAAAAACATTTTTTTCAATGATTACCTTTTTTGGCGATGGATCTGTTTGTTTTCGATTTGTCATGTCCAAATCATGAAAATTACTGTCGTAAATTGAACAGTTCAAGCCAATAAGCACGTCATCTTTTATTTTAATTGCCAATTCCGACACCGCTGTAAATTGATTGTTAATGCTCACATTATGGCCAAAACTGATGGTGGATTTTTCAGTACGTGCCTCAATATAGGCATAGGAATTATAAAACATAGGGGAATTTACCACACCAATTTGAACATGCTCACCAAAAATCACCTTTCCTTTACCTTTTATAACTACGGGTTGGAACGCAACGTAGCTACCTTTTACACGCGAGTTAGTAGAAGCAAATTTGTAAAACTTTTTCCTCAAATACATAACAAAACCAACAATTTTCAGTTTTAGCTTATTCCTCATATTTCGAAATTTTGTTTGCTGAATAATAGCTTCTTAAAAACAGTAGCAATCACTATTAGATGAAAAGCGAAGTTAACAAAATGAGCAATCACAGCGCCCTCAACCCCATAAATATCAATAAAATAAATACTGGCTAGATATAAAATAACGAATGAAAATAATTCGATGCCAATATAATACAAGACCATTTTCTTAGCGATTAATTGAAACGCCACAACAGAAGAGATTACTTTTAAAAAATCACCCAATAACTGCCACATAAAAAGATCTTCCACAGGTTGAAATTCTTGAGTAAACAGGATAGCAACAATATAAGATCTCAAAAAATAAATAAACAATAAAACAGTTCCGAATATGGGAAGCACGGTTTTATAAAAATGCACGATCTCTTTTCTAAAGTCTATCGCATTGGTTATTTCCGAAAAACGTGGTAAAATATATAATACCAATAAGGAGTTGGCAAACATCAAATAATAATTGGAAATCCGTCGTATGGCTTCCCAAAAGCCCGCATCTTTCATGCTGACATGGTCAATTAAATAATTTCTTATAAATAGAAAAATCAAGGGCATTACCGCCGCAGAAAATAAAGCCATTGCAGAATAATGGCTAAAATTCTTTAGAACTTTCAAATTGATTTTCGATATTTTGACCGGATTAAAAAAATGTCGGATATCAAAAAAACTGAATAAAGTGACAAAAAACAACAATCCAGGAATAGTTACAGCGGCTATTAATGCGCCATTCAACTGTTTTTGCCATATCAACGCCAAGGTTAAGAGAAGTCCAAAAATCTGACTGAAAATATTTATCTTAACAAAAACTTTGTGTTTCGAGAGTCCGTTGATGATGGCCATCAAGACTAAATTCATTGCAGAAAACGGAAGCATGAAAGCCAGGAGTTTTAGAATAAAAAAATACGCTCCTTGAGAATCAAAAATCCAATACGCGAGACTTTCTGCATTAAAAAAGAGGCCCAATGAAATGATGAGTGCCGCAATCAAGATGGTGGTTAAGACCGTACCAACAGCTTCGTTAAGTTTGGCCTTATCGTCTTTAAACTCTGCAACGTATTTGACAATCCCGTTTAAGAATCCCAAAGTGGAAAAAGACTCCACTGTGGTTAGGAAGTTTCTTAGATTTCCGATTAAAGCCAATCCCTCGGCACCAATAAAAACAGCAATCGCTTTAGAAGTTACAAATCCAGCCACTACTCTTGTTAAAACAGCAACAGAATTGAATGATGCAATTTTGAGCAGCAGGTTACTGTTTATATAGTGGAATATTCTTTTCAATATTCATCTGTGTTTTGACATGCATTAATGGTCATCCGTATTACCAATCACTCCAAAAAGAGAACTTCCAAATATCAATAAAATAATGCCATAATGCATCAAATAGCTCACAAAGTGGCCTATTACTGCACCTTTAACGCCAAAAATATCAATCAAATAAATACTGGACAGATACATGACAATCACCAAAAACACTTCAATTATGATAAAATGTGTAAACATTCTTTTAGCGATAAATTGATAGGCAATCACAATGGAAAGCACTTTTACAAAATCGCCCAAAAGTTGCCATAAAAACAGGTCTTCTGTAGGCTTAAAAGCATCAGAAAACATAAGTGGCACCAAAAAAGATCGCAACAGATAAATCATGACCAATCCAATCCCAAAAATGGGCATTGCCGTTTTATAAAAACTGAAGACTTCCAGCCTGAATTCTTTTTTGCTCTCAATCTCACTGAAACGAGGTAAAACATATAACGTGAGCAGCGAATTGATAAACATAAGATAGTAATCTGAAATACGCTGCATGGCTTCCCAATGTCCTGCTTCCTTGATCCCCACTTCATCAATAATATAATTCCTGATCACAATGGAAACCATCGGGATGGCTATTGCGGTTACGAGCGCCATAATGGCAAAAGGTCCAAACTTTCTCAATACCCCAATATTGACATTTGATATTTTGATGGAAGACATTAAACTGCGCTGGTTTACAAAACCGATAAAAGTAATCAGAAAAATAAGTGAAGGTGCGATAACAGCTGCTATCATGGCGCCATCAATATTATTTTGATAGATTAAAAGCAACGTGATTAAGAGCCCTAAAATCTGACCAATAAGATTGATGATCAGTAAAATCTTGTACTTTGAAAACCCGTTCATTATGGCAAAACTGAACATGTTCAATGCATAAAACGGCAGTGCCAATGCCATGATTTCAATGACATAAGCATAATTATAATGGGCAGCAAACAAAAAGTTATTAATGGATTCTGCATTATAATAACTCAAAAATGAAATCAAAAGCGTCGAGAAAAAACCTAAATAATATGCCGTAGATAAGGTTTGACTTAGTCTAAAAACATCATTTTTAACTTCTGCAATAGATTTGACCAAGCCATTATAAAAACCTAAAATTGAAAAGGTATGGATGGCACCCAAGAAATTCCTGAGATTACCAATAAGTGCCATGCCTTCAACGCCAATAAAAACAGCTATTGCTTTGGAGGTCAAAATACCCGCCACGATCTTGGTGATAATAGTTACGGTATTAAGATTGGCTACCTTAAACAACACATGTTCGTTAATATAGTTATTGAATTTTCCCACTTAATATGCGTTTAAAACCTTAATAACTGTGGAGATCTCATCCTCTCTCATAACGGGACTCATAGGAATGCTAATGATGGTTTTATGGATTTCTTCCGTAATTGGAAAAAGGTCTTTGTTAAACATAGGCAAAGCATTTTGTTGGTGCGGCGGAATGGGATAATGAATTAAATAGGCAATGTCATGGGATTGTAAATGAGTTTCAAAATCTTGACGATCACTAACTCGAATCACAAATACATGAAACACATGATCATGTTCTCCGCTATAGAACGGCAGGGTCAACTTTTTATTTTTTATCTCCCGTAGATACCTCTTGGCGATGGATCGGCGTTTGCTATTATCCTCATCAAGATGTTTTAATTTGATATTTAAAAATGCCGCTTGAAGTTCGTCCAACCGACTGTTAACTCCTACGATATCATTCACATTTTTTTTTGAACTGCCATAATTACGCATCAGCTTGACGGTGTCTGCCAAGTTCGAATTATTTGTAGTTATTGCTCCAGCATCTCCCAAAGCACCTAAATTCTTTGTCGGATAAAAACTAAAAGCAGCTGCATCTCCTAAATTTCCAGCTCTTTTAAGCTTGGAACTTGCAACTTGCAACTTGGATCTTTTTACTGCTCCGTGTGCCTGTGCCGCATCCTCTATCACCAACAAACCCGCCGTCTTGGCAATGTCATTAATCACATTCATCTCAGCCAACTGACCATAGAGATGCACCACCAAGATTGCTTTTGTGTTTGGACCAACATATTTTTTTATTTCTCTCGGCGAAATATTATAGGTTTCAAGATCGGGCTCGACTAAAATTGGTTTTAAACCTGCATTGATAATAGATAGGATTGAAGCAATATACGTATTAGCCGGGACGATGACCTCATCATCGCACTGCAACTTTCCTAAATGGATATAACTTTTAAAAATCAAGGTCAATGCATCCAATCCGTTGGCGGTCCCAATACAGTGTTTAGTGCCGCAATAAGAAGCGAAATCAGCTTCAAATTGCTCCACTTCACTTCCTAAAATATAATATCCTGAATTTAAAAAACTCCTAAACCGCTCTTGAAAATCGGTTTCAAAACGTTCATTAATTTTATGAAGATCTAAAAACTTTATCATTTGAGAACCGATTTCAATATGTTATAGTTTTTGGTGTCGATTTTATAAAAATCCTGAGTCATTGTTCTCGCACCAAATCCTTCTTTCCAGAATTGCAGTCCTGCATTAATAGTATTCCCATTGTTTTCGTTGGAGGTGCCAAAATCGAAATAACGTTTTTTGTCATAGACTTTATGGATTAAATAATCGTGTAAAGCATCCAAACTTCCTAAGGTGTTTTTGTTGTCATTTCCTGAAATATATTGGCAATGTGCAATGTTTTTTGTTTCAAAGATTGTCGCTCCAGCAACAATTTCGCCCTCATGGTACACGTTAAATTGATGAATATTTTTCGGGAATTTCTCTTTCAGATATTCTATTTCCTCCAGCGAATGAACAGGACTCGCGTTGTGCCTTTTGTCCAAATTAGGCTTTAGAATTTTATTCCAGAAGTTTTCAAAGTTATAAGTGTGTTCAATCTTTAGTCCATGTTTCTTTGCGCGTTTAATTCCCTCAAGTCTGCCAGATGAAAACTTCACCTTGTTTTGGATATCAATCACTGAAAGTGTATCTCTTCGAATTAATTCTGCTTTTAGAATAAAGTTCAAATAATGGATTTCCTCTGAAGGCATTTGATGATAAATAGAAGGGAGTTCTTTTAGATAAAGCGTTGTGATATTTAGTTCGTGTAAAAATTTCAACAGTATTTCAAAACTGAGCAAAACAGTTTCAAATCGAATGTTTTTTGGTAACACCAATCCACCATAAGTCAACCCTTGATGCGAATGAATTTCATTTCCTTTCCTATTGGCAGGCAATAAAGCCACCAATTTCTCTTTCTTAAAAACCATTAAAGAAAAATCCTCAAACCGATCGTGATGATACTCCATAAAATCACGATAGAACAAGAACGTCGCATTTTTGGAAGAAGCTACGAAGTTGTCCCAATCTGACTTGAATTTGGGTTGATATTGTTCAATTGAATACGCTTTCAACGGATGTCAAGGATTAAAAGTTTTAAGAATGAAATTGGCTTCCAAAATACAATATTTTTAATGAAGCCATTCTTTTCCTTCTGAATATTCCTATGAATCGAAATGATTTGATGTTGAAGCATTTATTGGTAGAAACAAAAAAGGAACTCCGTCTGGAATTCCTTTTTTAAATATTTCAATTAGAATCTATTAATTCGACTTATTTCTTTTACGTTCTGTTTCCGTCAATAAAATTTTACGCAAACGGATATGGTTTGGCGTTACCTCTACATATTCGTCTTTTTGGATATATTCCAAAGCTTCTTCCAATGAGAACTTTATCGCTGGGATAATACGTGCTTTATCGTCAGTTCCTGAAGAACGAACGTTACTCATTTTCTTGGTTTTTGTGACGTTTACCGCCATATCATCTCCACGAGAATTTTCTCCGATCACTTGACCTTCATAAATATCTTCTCCCGGATCGATGAAAAACTTACCTCTATCCTGTAATTTATCTATAGAATATGGAATGGCCTGACCTTTCTCCATAGAAACCAAGGATCCATTTTGACGTTCAGGGATGCCACCTTTAAGTGGTTGGTATTCTACAAAGCGATGTGTCATGATGGCTTCACCCGCTGTAGCTGTTAACAATTGGTTACGCAAACCAATGATCCCACGGGATGGAATTAAGAATTTACACACCATACGGTCGCCTTTAGCTTCCATACTCAACATTTCACCTTTACGGATGGTCACCATTTCTATAGCTTTACCAGATACAGATTCTGGCAAATCAATAGTCATTTCTTCAATAGGCTCACATTTAACACCATCAATTTCTTTAATGATTACCTGTGGTTGACCAATTTGAAGCTCATAGCCTTCACGACGCATGGTTTCAATCAACACAGACAAATGTAAAACACCACGACCAAACACTAAAAACTTATCGGCACTATCAGTAGCGTTGACACGTAAGGCCAAATTCTTCTCAAGTTCTCTGGTCAAACGGTCTTTGATATGTCGAGAGGTGACAAATTTACCATCCTTACCAAAAAATGGCGAATCGTTAATGGTAAATAGCATGCTCATGGTTGGTTCATCAATCGCAATGGATTCCAAACCTTCTGGGTTTTCATAATCCGCAATAGTATCACCAATCTCAAATCCTTCAAGTCCAACTAAAGCACAAATATCTCCAGCCTGTACTTCTTCTACTTTTCTACGTCCTACACCTTCAAAAACGTGAAGTTCCTTGATTTTGGATTTCACGATTTTTCCATCGCGTTTCACCAAAGAAATATTCATTCCAGTTTTTAAAATGCCACGTTGTAAACGTCCGATAGCAATTCTCCCTGTAAATGATGAGTAGTCTAAAGACGTGATCAACATTTGGGTGGTTCCCTCTTCAACTTCCATTGACGGGATATGTTCGATAACCATGTCCAATAAAGGCTCTATGGAATCGGTTGGTTTTCTCCAATCTGTACTCATCCAGTTATTTTTGGCAGATCCATAAACTACAGGAAAGTCCAATTGCCACTCTTCAGCGCCCAATTCGAACATCAAATCAAAAACAGCCTCGTGCACTTCATCTGGAGTACAGTTCTCTTTATCAACTTTATTGACCACAACGCAAGGTTTCAAACCTAAATCAAGTGCTTTTTGAAGCACAAAACGAGTCTGTGGCATTGGGCCCTCAAAGGCATCGACCAAAAGCAAAACGCCATCAGCCATGTTCAGTACACGCTCAACTTCACCGCCAAAATCCGCGTGACCGGGAGTATCAATAACATTAATTTTTGTGTCCTTGTAAGTTACAGCAATGTTCTTAGAGGTAATTGTAATACCTCTCTCACGCTCCAAATCGTTATTGTCAAGGAATAAATCACCCGTATTTTCGCTTTCACGAAACGTGTGACAGTGGTACATAATCTTATCAACCAAGGTGGTTTTACCGTGGTCAACGTGTGCAATAATTGCAATATTTTTTATCTTAGCCATATATATGGTGCTTTTTTTCAGCGTGCAAATGTACGCTATTTTTTTTTCTCACAGCTTTTTACTGCTTTTAGATTTTCAGTTTTCTCCATTTGGGATTTAGATTGGCGATGGTTAAAACATTATACCATCTATTGAAAGTCATAGTTTTAGTAAGATGGCTCCAAAACTCATGCCGATTTTTGGTCGTCCATAAATTGTTAATTTTGAAAACAATCACGCTTTCAAGGTGGGTTTTCTTTCCATATTACTAATAAATATGGATTTCCAGATCAAACCTAAACCATTGGTAGTTTACATCTTTCAGTTTTATCTTTAAATAGGTGTCTTTCGAAACAAATCACTCCTATTTTAAGAGGTGCGGTGATTAAAAGTTTTAAAACTTCAGACGTAGGCACTTAGAATATACTAAAAAATTTGTGCTTATCCCTATTTTATTGCAGTAATTGTTTAGTAGTTAACTGAAATCCATAATAGATGTGAATATCTTTATGCCTCTCCTATGTGTCATTAGGGATTCCGTTTTTATGACGGTTGACAAATCCAATGGGAAGTTTAATTTTTTTCGAGAATTGCATCCCTCTATCTTTTCTTCTATATAATACTGATTATTTATCAAATCTCTTAAACATCGTGAATATTTCTTCTGAAACCAAACGCTTCCTAATTCCGGGAGTTGTAATTGTCGTTATCGGTAATTTTTCGATGCAAAGAAACATTGGCAACCACATCAAAAGATGGTTATATAGATTACGGATGGCGTCGGGGTTAAGGATAATTTGCATGTCTAAAAGATTAAAACATTTACTGTCCATCAGTTTTAAAATGGCTTATTACCTTTTTACTCGTCCCCAAAAATAAATCTTGTAAAACCTTTGATAGAAACCATTGAAAAGCACTCCAATCCTTTACCAAAAAATACACCATACTGTCATTGAAATTCCCTATGCAACATGGACATCTTCGTGTATAATTTTCCGTAACTTTGCATACTTAAATAAATAAGCAAATGACTCTTAAAGACGTTCCCAAATTAAAACATACAACAGCTAATAATTTCTTTTTATTATGTGGTCCTTGTGCCATTGAAGGTGAAGAAATGGCGCTCCGAATTGCTGAAAAAGTATTGGCAATCACTGATAAATTACAAATTCCTTATGTCTTTAAAGGGAGTTTTAAAAAAGCGAATCGCAGTAGAATAGATAGTTTTACGGGAATCGGCGATGAGAAAGCACTTAAAATACTCCGTAAGGTTTCTGAAACTTTTGACATTCCCACAATCACTGATATTCACGAAATATCCGATGCAGCCATGGCAGCAGAATATGTGGATGTTTTACAGATTCCAGCATTTTTGGTAAGACAAACAGATTTAGTTGTAGCCGCCGCAGAAACGGGGAAAGTGGTCAACCTAAAAAAGGGTCAGTTTATGAGTCCTGAGGCCATGAAACACGCCGTCCAGAAAGTTAAAGATGCCGGCAATGAGAAAGTTTGGATTACAGACAGAGGCACGATGTTCGGCTATCAGGACATGATTGTGGATTTTAGAGGTATCCCTACCATGCGCGAATATGCACCGACGGTTTTGGATGTCACCCACTCATTGCAACAACCCAACCAAAGTATTGGTGTTACCGGAGGCAGGCCTGATATGATTGAAACAATTGCTAGAGCTGGCGTTGTAAATAATGTTGATGGTTTGTTTATTGAAACACATTTCGATCCTGCGAATGCCAAAAGTGATGGCGCCAACATGCTTCACTTAGACAATTTGGAAAAACTACTCACTAATTTAGTGGCCATTAGAAAAACAATTAATAGCTTATAAGACTTTTAATGTTTAAAAAAATTCACACACCACTTGTTGGTGTACTACTTTTTTTGTCCACATTCAACACTTTTTCACAAGACATCACAGAACCTACAAGGTATACAGCAACCAACAAAGGCAAGTTTTTTGTAAGCTGGGGCGGAAACAGGGCAGCGTTCACAAAATCTGATATCACCTTCAAAGGAGTGGACTACAATTTTACCATAAAAGAGGTAACGGCAGAGGATAAACCAAAAGGTTGGCATATAGATTATATAAACCCAACACGGATTACCATTCCGCAAACCAACTTTAAATTGGGTTATTTTATTTCAGATAATTACTCCATAGCCCTTGGAATGGACCACATGAAGTATGTCATGCCTGCAGATAAAATGAGAATGGTCGATGGCTATATAAATTTACCTTCAAATGATGTAGGATCAGTGTTTAACGGGGGTTATCACAATCAGAATTTATTGATTTCTGAAGATTTTTTACAGTTTGAACATACTGATGGATTAAATTATGTGTACCTCGAATTTGCGCGGCATGACGATATTTCCTCGATTTTCAACATTCAAAACACCGATAAATTTCAGATAAACATCACAGAAGGAATTGGCGCTGGAGTTCTTTATCCAAAAACCAACACCACCCTTTTTGGCCGGGATAGGTATGATGAATTTCATGTTTCAGGATATGGACTTTCAATTGCCGCCGGGTTGAACTTGACCTTCTTCAAGCACTTTTTTATTCAAGGCGATCTTAGAGGCGGGTATATCAATATGGGTAATATCAGAACCACCCGCAATGCAAGTGAAGGTGCTTCACAATACTTTTTCTTTGGAGAAAGCGTTTTTAGTCTAGGCGGAAAATTTAGAATTTAGTATGATACAAATTAGAGAAGCAACTGTAGAAGACATTCCTTTTATCACTACAATTTTTAGGGATTCCATTTCGCATGTCAATGCAAAGGATTATTCTGAAAAGCAAATTCGTGTCTGGACCTCAGGGGCATTAGACATCGATAAATGGGAGGACCGCATTCAAAACTCCTATTTTATAATTGCCGAATTGAAAGACACTGTCGTAGGATTTGCCTATCTCAGCAAAGGCAATTATTTTGACGGGCTCTATGTTCATAAAGATTATTTGCGAAGAGGATTTGGGATCAAATTGATGCGTATTATTGAATCTCAAGCCTTGGCAAAGGGCTATGAAGTGATCAAAGCTGATGTAAGTATTACGTCCCTTCCATTTTTTGAAGACCAGTATTATATTGTTGAAAGGAGGCAGAAGAAAAACTATAAAGGTCTGGAATTTGAAATTTATAAGGTATATAAAGAATTGTAATTAATGTTTCAAATTTCGGGGTGCTTGGTCCTTTTTTCTTCTCTCTTGATATTAAGAACACTAACCATGGCTAGTCAATTAAACTGAATTTATTAAGTTGATATAGGGATGCCGTCATTGTTCATCAAAATTAACCTTGTATATTATGTTCTATGAAATTCCTAAAAACTGTTCTGCTCTTGGTCATTATAATGGTTGTTGCACTGTTATCAACCAACTATTGGATTGTTTACAAAGCAAAGGATGCTGTGTATTCCAAAGTTAATGATCTTCCAAAAAACAAGGTAGGCTTACTTTTGGGCACCAGTAAATATAGAGCCCAAGGAGGCATCAATCTTTACTACGCCTATCGGATTGATGCCGCAGTTGCTCTGTTTAACGCGGGTAAAATTGACTATATCCTGGTAAGCGGTGACAACGGAACTGAATATTACGATGAACCTACAACGTTTAAAAATGACCTCGTTAAAAGAGGGATTCCTGAAGACAGAATTGTTCTAGATTTTGCAGGATTTAGGACTTTGGATTCGGTATTGAGAGCTAAAGAAGTTTTTGGTCAAGAGTCTTTTACAATAATTTCCCAGAAGTTCCACAATGAGCGCGCCGTGTATTTAGCAAAACACTTTAACATCAATGCCATCGGGTTTAATGCCAGAGATGTAACTCATCGCTACGGATTAAAAACAAGGGCAAGAGAATATTTAGCGAGAATCAAAGCCTCTATTGACGTCGTATTCAATGTGCAGCCAAAGTTTCTTGGCGAAAAGATTAAGATAGAATAAGCAGTGAAACTGTAATTTTAAATATTTTAAATCTATATATGTTATTCCTTTTCTGGAATCGCAATTAGTATATCGATTATAAAAGATAGGATATATATTTTTGATATATACACTATTTAATGGAAGGGCTCATAGAAAAGCTATCAATATAAGATAATTCAACTATAAGTTCTTTAAAGAGGTAACAATACATAGAAATTTAAAAAGCCTGAAAAATATAATATTAGACTTTTTTATTTATACCAAACTGAGGACTGCAGATTGCCCGCTGAAGCTGAAGACCGCCAACTGCAGACTGAATATTACTCCCCATCCACATAATCCTGTAGATATTCAAATCGCTTTGTGAGCTGCCCGTCTTTGGTCATTTTGGCGCGCTTAAGAATGCCACGTTCATCGTCATTGAAAAATGCCGGAATGACATGCTCCAAAAACATCTCGCCAAAACCTTCACTGGCATCCTTTGGGAGTTCACAAGGTAAATTATCAACCGCCATAACAGTGATGGCGCCTTTTGCATCAAAAGCAACTTCTTTTTCCGTTTGGGCATCATAGCCATAAAACGGATCCACTATTGTAGATGCCCTCAAGGTAGAAGCCACAGGACCGTCAATATCACAACTGATATCTGCTACAAGATTGATCCTGAAATCTGGTGATTTCGCATCACGACGTGTGAATAAATATGGCGCATTATTACCATAAAAATGACCCGCAATAAATAGATCTGTCTCCTTGGCATAGGCCATAAAGTTGCTAACATAATCTTCTGGGTGTTTATAAAACTGTTGTTTGCTGCCTACTTTTCCATCTTTTCTTTTATTATATTCCATAACATCAATCATGCAATAAACCGGTTCTGTAAACTGTGAGGTCAAATAAAGGGCATCACTGATCTCCTTTATGTTTAAGTGATCTATAATTTCTTTGGCACCGTATGCAACTTTCCCCGTTCCAGTAAGCACTATCTTAATTGGTGGGATACTTATTTTATCCAACTCTACCTTCACAGCATTCAAATCAGCCAGCGTTTCCACCTTAGGCAAATTGAATAATCCATCTCTAAGCCCTAAAGCCCTAAACCCGTTATAAGCGCCAACCAATCCAGCATACCTCCCAAAACCAATTAAGCGGGTCCCACTTTGCTTGACGATGGTTTCATGGTCATACAACTCGATATTTTTCTCTAAGATTGCCTGCAGCAGTTCACGGTTATAAACCTGTTTTTTGATGGTATGTGAAAAGAAAAAGTATTTCTTATTCGGAATCAAAGCTTCAATGGGTACTTCCTTAACCCCTATAAGAATATCAGCATCGGATACATCATCGGTAACTTCAAATCCCAACGCCCTATAAGCTGAATCTGGAAAAACCCTAATATCACTCGACTCCACAATAAACTCAGCTTGTGGAAATTGCGCTCTAACCTTCGCTAATTTTTCTGGGGTGAATACAACACGTCTGTCAGGTGGGTTTTTACGTTCTTTGATAAGGGCAAATTTCATAGAAAAGTGTAATTAGACATTTCCATAATCTCGAAAGATCTCAGCAGGAAATTTTATTATTTTGCAAGGTCACGAAAATAAGTCGATTTGCGAGTTTTCGCAAACATTCCGTAATTAAATTATTCAGGAAATGTGGTTAATTTTGTTGTAGACTATGCAGTTGCGAAAATTTCATAAATTAGTTTATGGGTTACAGGCCACTTATTCTTGATTTTTATTTAAGAACCAGCCAAACCTAGGTTTCATTTAAACGTATGCTTATAAAAAGTGTTTATTTCTTTACTTAAAGATTGGCCTTTCATAAAAGGTCAATCTAATCCCAAAAAGAAGTACAAATCCTCCAATAACCATCTGAAGCGATATCATTTCATCAAGCAGCCACCACGCCAGTATTGACGCCAATACCGCTTGTCCCAACAAACTCACGGACACCCTTGTAGCGCGCATATGTTTGGTAGCAAAACTGATCAGCAACCAGGCCAAGAGTTGGCACACCACCCCCTGAATTACCAATACAAGCCACCCTGTATTTGAAAATCCGCCAAACGGCTCCCCCATGATATAACTTAGTAATCCCAAGGCAACAACGGAAGACAGCAAACTCACGGTCATAAAGGTCATGACTTCTAATTCTCCTAAAATCCGTTTGCTGGTCAACATATAAATGGCATAGAGCATGCCTGAGAGGATCCCAAAAATAAATGCTAGGTTAAAATCGAAATTGAGAAACAGTTCAAAGCCCACCAAGAGCACCATCCCAAATATTGCCACGACGGTACCGACCCAGAAATTCTGTTTAGGTTTATCTTTAAGAAACAGGAATGCCCCTATCCCCACCCAAACTGGCGATAAATTTGTCAAGAGTGTGGCCTGCGTGGCCGTTGATTGTTGAATAGCAATATTCCAGACACCAACATCCAACCCAAAAACAACCCCACAAATCACGGAGAGCCAAAACGCTTTTCGGGAGGTCACCTTAAATTGTTTGGTGATTATCACATATGGTAAAAGAATTGCCGAAGCGATGGCCATCCTATAAAACGCAGAGATTAGTCCGGGGGTTAAATTTAACTTTACCAAAATTGGAAATATGGATATACAAATGATACCAATCGCTAGTGCAACCCTTGGTTTTGTCATGGAAACTTCTTTAATTCTGTTGTTGGCAAAATTAAGATATAAAGATCAGTACCCATGATTATCGAGAACCTATTTTTTACAGTATTTTGTCATGTTATTATAAATTGTTCTAATTATGAAACTAAAATACTTATGACATAATGACCTTAAACATATATATGTCTACGTGGCATACTTTTTGAAATAAGTTGGACAGAGTTGCAAGGTTAGAAGAAACTTTTGGTAACTTTGCAAACTGCGTTAGCGATGGAGGCATTGTTGGAGCTCCTTGAAAAGAGCGACTGCCGAGAGCGCGACCTGAAAGGGAACGCCCAATTATTGAACATTATCTCTCAAAGAATAAGGTTCCTGCCTTCGCAGGAATTAATGGGGTCGACTGGTTTTGACAGCGAGATTTATTGAACGGTAAGCACGTC
>NZ_DATJCA010000048.1:0-18523 GCF_035515035.1 Gelidibacter sp.
ATGCCACGATAACTTATACAGATGCAAGTGCAGGTGTTGAAGGTGCACAGATCATAACTAGAACTTGGACTGCCACTGATGATTGTGGTAACACAGCAGAAGGTACCCAAATAATTACTGTTATTGATACGGTTGCTCCTATTTTGACTGTTCCTGCAGATGTTACTGTTGAATGTTCTGAATCCACTGAACCTTCCGCTACAGGAAATGCTAGTGCGACAGACGCTTGTGGTACGGCCACACTAACTTTTGTTGACCGAAGTGAAGAAGCTTGTGGAAACACTGGGGTCATCACGAGAACTTGGACGGCGACTGATGACGCTGGAAATACTGTTTCTGGTGACCAAATCATTACTGTGGTAGACACTACGCCACCAGTACTAACAGTCCCTGCCGATGTTACAATGGAATGTACAGGTCTTGCAAGAGGTACTGGAGATCCATTTGGCGAAGCTACAGCTACTGATGCTTGTGGTAATGTGAGTATTACTTTTGAAGACACTGCGGTAGCAGGTTGCGGAGTTACGCAAGTTATCTCAAGAACTTGGACTGCTACAGATGAATGTGGAAATTCGGTTTCTGGTGTACAAACCATTTCAATTGTTGACACAACACCTCCATCTATTACAGTACCTGCTGATATAACTATTGAGTGCTCAGATTCGACAGACCCTTCAGTGACTGGAAATGCTTCTGCTTCTGACGAGTGTGGTGATGTCAACCTGACATTTAATGACGTAGTAGTTGACGGAAGCTGTGATAATATGAAAACTATTACCAGAACATGGACCGCCATTGATGAATGTGGTAATACTGCAACAGAAGTTCAAACTATATCTGTCGTTGATACGACTGCACCTGTTATTGAGACGCAAGCAAGTAATATAATTATTGATTGTGATATTAATAATGATGCTTTAATAGCTTGGTTGAACTCAAATGGTGGAGCAACTGCAACGGATAATTGTTCATCAAATTTAATCTGGACAAATAACTATAGCAGTACTGCTACAGATTGTTCTTCATCTATAGAAGTCATCTTTACGGTGGATGATGGTTGTGGCAATACGGCTTCAACATCAGCAACGTACACCATACAAGACGTGACAGCACCTGAAATCACAACACAAGCTGCCAATTTAACCGTGGAATGTGATGGTTCAGGAAACACCACGCAATTGCAAAATTGGTTGGATGGAAATGGTGGAGCTTCAGCTACTGACGAATGTTCATCAGTAAGTTGGTCACATAATTTCAGTGGTCTTTCTGACGACTGTGGAGCTACCGGATCAGCTACTGTAACGTTTACAGCTACTGATGGATGTGGAAATACATCTAGCACGACCGCTGTATTCAGTATAGTGGATACTATGGCACCTGTAATATCTACATTACCGGCGGAAACAACGATCGACTGTAATGAAACACCAGTATTTGTTCAGGCCACCGCTTCAGATGCCTGTAGTGGTGAAGACATCACCTTAACTTTTGAAGATGTGACCACGGATGGTACTTGCGTAGGCGATTATACCGTGACTAGAACTTGGACTGCAACGGATGCTTGTGGAAATGTTTCAACAGCATCACAAATCATCAACGTTAAGGATATCACTGCACCAAATCTGGTAACCGAATATGAAACGGAAATAGCAATCACTTGTGATAATATCCCTCCTGTTCCAGAATTGGTATTTGAGGATGCGTGCTCTAATGATATCCAAGTTAAATTTAGTGAAACATCAACCGCAACTGAAGGTAGTTTGCAGTATGTTATCACCAGAACTTGGACAGTTTCTGATATTTGCGGAAATGAAGCCGTGTACACACAAACCATCAATGTTGATAATACAGTTAACATAGTTGTTGCCACAGGCACAGAGCTTTGTAACGATGATAACTTGAATTTTGATCTTTTTGACCTCTTAAGTGGAACGTATGATACCAACGGCACCTGGAGTGTGGTTGCTGGCACTGCAACGCTAGATGGCAGTTTATTCAATCCTTATAAATTGGATTTAGGAACTTATACATTCATGTATGCTATAGCTGATGAATATTGCCCATCTGAAACACTTGTGGATATTACATTGAATGACGATTGTGTGGTATTGCCATGCGGAGCTGAAGATGTGATAATTTCAAAAGCGGTAACCACGTATGCCGATGGTAAGAATGATTTCTTTACAATCACCGGCGTCGAAAATTGTGGGTTCACGGTTGAACTTCAAATTTTCAACCGTTGGGGAGCTATGATCTATGAGTCCAATAATTACCAAAATGACTGGAATGGGGCTTCATCTAAAGGGTCTGTCGGTAATTCAAACTTTGTACCAACAGGAACATATTACTATGTCGTTAATCTAAGAAATAGTGGATTAAAACCTTTTGCAGGTCCAATCTACGTTGCAACCAAATAAACATTAACCTATGAAATTTGTAAAGCTTAATATTATCGTTTTAATACTGTTCACAAGCTGGGTGGGAGTTGCACAACAACTACCACAGTTTACGCAGTATATGTACAATACTATTTCCATTAACCCGGCTTATGCGGGCAGTAGGGAAACCTTAAGTATTGTGGGATTGCACAGGAGCCAATGGGTTGGACTCGAAGGAGCGCCAACTACACAAACGCTCTCCATTCATACACCGCTTAGAAATGAAAAGATCGGATTGGGACTGTCTTTTATAAATGATGAATTGGGATACCAAAATTTCCAATATGTCTATGGCGATTTTTCATACACCATCCAAACCAGTCAAAACACGAAGTTGGCATTTGGATTAAAAGCTGGGTTCACAGGATTTAGTTTGGACTCTGATTTTAGAGAAGCAGAATTTGATGATCCCGTAATCTACGGTTATGAAAACCGATGGAAACCCAATGTTGGTGCCGGTGCCTATTGGCATTCTGAAAGATGGTACTTAGGTCTGTCTGCACCACGCTTATTGAACACAGATTACACTGGAGAGCAAGAATTTGAATCGTTAGAACGCCTTAGCTATTATTTTACGGGAGGCTATGTGTTTGATTTAGGTGCGACCACCAAATTCAAGCCAGCATTCTTAGTGAAAGCAACAAACGGGGCACCATTATCTATGGATTTAACCGCTAACTTCTTATTTAATGATGTGTTTTGGATTGGTGGAGCATTTAGAAAGGATGAAAGAACATCTTCGTTGGGTGGCATTGCCGATTTCCAAGTGTCCAAACAATTACGCATTGGTTACGCCTATGAGTATCCATTCTCTGATTTGAGACCTTACACAAGTGGCACTCATGAAATCTTACTAATGTTTGAAATCTTTAAAAGTAAACGTATAAAATCGCCTCGATACTTCTAAAACCTATGACTATGAAAACAAAATTATTTATATTCTTTTTTGCGCTCAGCAGCACGTTCATGGTTGCTCAAAGAAAATTGGCGGATAAGTTTTTTGAAAACTTTGCGTACGTAAAAGCCACTGAACTCTATGAAGAAGCTGTAAAAAAAGGCGATAGCAGTGAACATGTACTAACCCGCCTGGGCGATTGTTATTACAACAACTCCAGATCAAAAGAAGCAGCGCTGTGGTATGGAAAAGCGGTCAACAAATATAACAAGGTCAACCCGGAATATATTTTTAAATACATTCAGAGTTTAAGAAGTATTAAAAATTATGAGGAAGCTGACAAATGGTTGGTCAAGTTTAAGGACATCCAAGGCAATGACAGTCGGGTAAAAGACTTTGATGCCAACAATCTTGATCTTTATGAAGAATTAGCGTCTACTGAAGACGTTATCGTAAAAACTGAAAATTTGCCTTTCAATACGGAATTCTCAGATTTTGGCGGGTATATTTCTGGTGATATGCTCTATTTTGCATCTGCTAGAGATACTGAAGTACGCAAAAGATACGGGTGGAATGCAGAACCTTTTTTGGACATCTACTATGTAACTGTCACAAAAGATGAGGCTGGTAAAAACACGTATTCAGAAGCTGATTTCATTAATTCCTCAAAAATAAATTCACCATATCACCAAGCATCCATCGCCATTACCAATGACGGACAAACCATGTATTTCACGAGAGACAACGTCAATAAAAGAAATAAATTGGGCTATGACCGTAAAGGAACGTCACACCTAAAATTGTACAAAGCCACGTTAGATAATGGTGCTTGGAACAATATTGTTGAACTGCCTTTTAATGACGAATATTATTCTAATGGACATCCAGCTTTAAGTCCAGATAACACCAAATTATATTTTGTTTCTGACCGTGAAGGAGGTTTTGGACAAACTGATATTTATGTCGTTAATATTTTAGAAGATGGAAACTATAGCGAACCAAAGAATTTAGGTCCAAAAGTGAATACGGAAGGCCGTGAGATGTTCCCTTTTGTTGCCAAAAACAACACCTTGTACTTCTCCTCTGATGGGTATCTGAATTTGGGATTATTGGATATCTATAAGTCGGATATTTTAAAGAATGACACTGCTGAACCTGAAAATCTCGGTGCGCCTTATAACAGTGGTTATGATGATTTCGCATTCTTTATCAATGATGATAACAAAACAGGCTACTTCTCCTCCAACCGACCAGGCGGAAAAGGCAGTGATGATATCTATGGATTTAACGCGGAGCCGTGCAAACAAAAAATTGAAGGTATTGCCAGAAATATTAAAACCAATGAAGTACTTGCAAATGTTGAAGTGAAACTGATCAATAATACAGGTAAAATCATCGCAACGGTCATGACTTCTGATACTGGAGCTTTCACTCTAGATGCTGATTGCGAGAAGACCTATACTGTTCTTGGAAGCAAAAAAGATTATAAGGACGCACGTAAAGAAGTGACGACCAATTTGGAAGATGGTAAAATCAATAATGCCGATCTTTATTTGACACCGTTAATTGATGACAATCAAATTGTTATTAACCCTATCTTCTTTGATTTCGATAAATGGAACATTAGGACTGATGCCGAATACGAATTGGAAAACATCGTTGATGTGATGAGAGAACATCCAAACATGGTTATCAAAATTGAATCTCATACAGATAGTAGAGGAAGTGATAACTATAATATGAAATTGTCTGATAGAAGAGCTAAATCTACAAGAGATTATATCCTATCTCGTGGAATTGCTGCAGAACGTATTGAGAGCGCTATAGGATATGGCGAAACCCAATTACTCAACAAATGTTCTAACGGGGTTAAATGTACCTCTGAAGAGCACCAGTTAAACAGAAGATCCTACTTCTATATATTGAAGGAGTAATTTCCTTTAAATTTTAATTAAAAAAGCAGACCATGAGTCTGCTTTTTTTATGTATTTTTTTTGCTAATTGAGAATTTTTTTACTTCTAAAATGATGGATTTTTGATTCACTATGATCTGGTAACGTTCAATTAAACCTAAACACACCAGACTTTTCATTAGATAACACTCCTAAAACAAATGAGCAGCTTCGGTAATTTTTGGTAGTGGGCTCATCACTTCAGGAAAACAGTATTACTTCAATAAAAGCGGAAATAGCCAAGTAAGGATTCAGAAAATCATATTCCAGCCCTTTTTTGAAACAGTCATAGTCTAAGATTTATGCGATAAGGCCTTTTGCAAAATAATGTGTGATACTGATCTTGATTTTATCATGGACAGCTGATTAGAGGACAAGAAGCTTAGTTTAAATCATGAAGTGATGTGGTCAATTATCTGTTTAATCTAAGGGATGCCTTAAAGGAAGAAAATCCTTCACATTATCTACATGGAGAAATTTAAAACTTGACCACTTTAGGCAATAAAAGAATTCAATAGGAAAGTTATGGGACTATAAAATGGACGTTATAGTGGCTGAAGTGCAGGTCTTGTAACATAATGTTTAAATAATTGTATTGATGCCTTATTTAAACAAAAAAACCGCTCATAGAGAACGGTCTTTTTCACAATAACTAACACTCTTAAAATTCAATTTAGACTAACGCTTAATAAATATATTTGTAAAATACCATTTGCCTTCGGAATTCTTCTCAGCAGAGATATCGAAATCCGTAAAATCACCTTCAATATTGGCCTTATGAGCAGGACTGCTTAACCAGGCATTTACTACAGATTCAGCAGTACTATACGCATAAGCCACATTTTCTGTAACCTTCGTTGCTGAAGCATTTTGAACCAAACTAGATTTACGTTGGAAAAAATTGTTATGGTTCACCTGATTGATAGAAACCATATAATCTGTATGCGTAAAGGCAACCGACTTGATAATGCTTAAGTTGTTTAATGGAGTTAAGTCCATTCCTATTCTGTAATTATTGATTAACTCCAGAATTTCCAATTCAATGAGTTTAGGTGCTGGAGCATTTTTTAATTGAGCATGATCGATCTTGTCTTCTTGAAATTCGTCAGTGGAACAAGAGAAGGTCAGCAAGGCCATTAAAGCCATCATTGGCAGGTAGGTAGATATTTTCATAAGTAGGTTAATTCGATTTGGTTCAGCTAAATTAAAAGACTAATCCGAACTAACTGTTAAAGAAATGTTAAAATCGATGAAAAGCACGTCGTTAATCGATTTTATATGTAAATCATCGATGAAATGCAGATTTAGAGAAAATAATTTGGTAATACAACGATGAATTCATACGTTTTAACGAGACAATGGAGTGTTTAAACTTTCGATGAAAATTTTAAAAATAACTAGCTGTTCAATAACTTATTGGATCAAAGAAACGGCCTATCGGATAGGCTTTTCGAAGTAGAGATCAATTTGGAAAACGGACATTTCATATTGAGGACATACTAATAAGTGCCAACATGACCACTAGCTTTTGTAGCATATTTTAATCAGCAATCCCGAATAACATCCCTCACGGCGAAAGACGTTCCATCACCCAATCAAATTCCTCATTCAATGTAAATCTGATTCTGTCGTGTAATCTATTTGGACGTCCCTGCCAAAATTCAATCGAAATGGGTTTAACCATAAAACCTCCCCAATGTTCTGGTCTGGGAATTTCCTTGCCTTCAAATTTTAATTCAAGTTGATGCAGTTCCTTTTCCAATTCCTCCCTGTTTTTTACAACTTCACTTTGATGGGATACCAACGCACCTAATTGACTTCCACGAGGTCGTGATTCAAAATAGCCATCACTTATGTTGGGTGGTATTTTTTCTGCAGTTCCTTTGATGATCACTTGACGTTCTGCCTTTGGCCAAAAAAATGATAGGCAAACTTTTGGATTGGCCATAATAGCCTTGCCTTTCTCACTCTTGTAATTGGTGAAGAAAATAAAACCTTCATGTGTATATTTCTTAAGAAGAACGACCCTACTTTTAGGAAATCCATCCAATCCAATAGTAGAAATTGTCATGGCATTGGTCTCTGGCTCATCAAAATTAGAATCTACTTCATGGAACCATTTTTGGAAAACTTCCATAGGATTGTCACTGATGTTGGCCTCCAATAAGGCTTGTTTCTCGTATGATTTCCTGTAATTCCCTAAGTCTGCGCCCATTCTAAATTTCCTTAAATGTTAAATATTTGATTTATTTTTTTTGCTGATCAAATTCTTATAAATTTAAACAATATATCCCTGAAATGCGATTTGAAGAAACTAATTATTTTAGTCTACTACCACATTCAAAAATAAAATTTCCATTTGGAAATTTTTATTTTTGTGAGAATTTTGTCCTCTCTGAAGTTCATGAAGGCATTCACTTTGATTGGGATAAAATCCTGGAAGTTATTGGCGCGATGCAGGATTATTATGGTGAAGGAATAGAAATTGCCTATATCTCCAACAGGGTATATTCCTATTCAATTGAACCGCAATTGTGGTATCGATTTCATAAGGAATTTGACTTTCTTATCGCAATTGCTACAGTTGCCTACAACGATTTTGCATACATCAACGCCTCCATTGAAAAGCAGTTTGCAAATATCAGTCTTAAAAGGTGTGATGATTTAGATACAGCGCTTAGTTGGGTCAAACACCTTAAGGAATTTACTCGAAAATGAATTGTTTGCCATCATTGGCCAATTTAACCGTTCTAAAAATGGTTTGTGCTTCCATTTTAAATGCATTCAAGTCATCATAACGTGTAGAATAATGACCTAAAATAAGCGTTTTTACATTCGCTTTCTTTGCTATAAGTGCAGCTTCCTTTGCTGTAGAATGTTTTGTTTTTGGTGCTAAATGAGCATGTTTTTCTAAAAACGTAGCTTCATGATATAATACATCAACATTTCTTATTATTGGCACTATATCTTCTTTATAAGCAGTATCACTACAAAAAGCATAACTTTTTGAGGGTTTTGGTGGTAGGGTTACTTTTTTATGATCTATGAGTACCCCATCATTGTTTAGCACATCATGACCTTGTTTTAACTTATTGTAATACGCCATATCAATATTGGCTTCAATTACAGATGGCATGTGCAAATGCCGTTCACCCTCTTTTTCTTTAAACAAAAAACCATTGGTATAGATACGATGGTCCAATGGAATGGTCCACACCTCTACTTTATCATCTTCAAAAATAAGTTCTGATGTATCTGAGGTCAATTCATGGAAAAAAAGAGGATAATTGGTCCATGAGTCGGCTAGCTTCATCTGCAAAGTGATGACCTCCTTTAAACCTTTTGGACAATGGATGTGCAGTTCAGTTTCTCTGGTCAGGAGTCGGAATGTCGAAATCAATCCCACCAACCCAAAATAATGATCGCCGTGTAAATGCGAAATAAAGATATGCTTGATACGGGCGAATTTAATTTTATTCCGGCGCAATTCCACCTGGGTCCCTTCACCACAATCAATTAAGAAAAGATGGTTGTTAATCTCTAAAACCTGAGAGGTCGGATTGGTATCTTTACGTGGCGTTGCACTGAAGCAACCAAGAATGGTAAGTTTCATTTTTAAAGTTTAGAAGTTAGGAGTTTAAAAATTTAGTACCAAAATGCCTTAACAAATCAAATTTATGGTTGGTATCTCAACTTTGAACTCCTAAACTCATTTTAAATTCCAAGATCCCGTTCCATCTCCTCCATTTCTATCAGGTCATAGGCTTCCTTAAGCGTCGGGACCACCATAATCTCGTCAGGCATCTCATCTAGATTGGCTTGTTCAGAAACAATAACAAAGGAATGCTTGGCACGGCGGTGTTGGTTTGAGATTTCCAAAAACTCAATAATGTCCTGCAAACCAATTTCTCTCAAGACCGACAAATTTATGATGACATTATCATTCTCAAATTTCGGATAGGTCGCCTGAAGTTTTTTCACCAGCTCTATGATGGTACTTTTCTCTTGAGTTATAAGTGTGATGTTGTTTTCTTTATCAAAAATCATAAGAGTCTATTTAATGTTTAATTTTTGAAGCTAATAAATATATGACCGCCATCCTAATGGCTACACCATTTTGAACTTGATCCAAGATAATGGCCTGTTTGGAATCTGCCACGTCACTTGTTATTTCCACCCCTCTATTTATAGGTCCCGGGTGCATAATGGTAATCTCCTTGTCCAGAGAATTGAGCAATGCTCTATTGACCCCATATTGTTGCGTATATTCTCTTGTGGAAGGAAAATAGGTCATATCCATACGTTCGTTCTGAACACGCAACATATTGGCAACGTCACACCATTGGAGGGCTTTTTTTAAATTGGTTTCCACTTTAACTCCAAGCTTGTCAATGTATTTTGGCAATAATGTTTTTGGACCGCAAACCATAACATTGGCACCTTGTAACTGAAGTGCGAATATATTTGAAAGCGCTACCCTACTGTGTAAAATATCGCCTACAATAACAACGTTTTTACCTTGAACTTTACCCAAACGTTCCCGGATGGAATAACTGTCCAACAACGCTTGCGTAGGATGCTCATGTGCACCATCTCCAGCGTTGACGATACTGGCGTTGACATGTTGTGACAAGAACACGCATGCTCCCGGATTTGGATGGCGCATGACCACCATATCCACTTTCATTGACAGAATATTGTTTACGGTATCAATTAGGGTTTCTCCTTTTTTTACGGAAGATTGTGATGCCGAGAAGTTAATCACGTCTGCTGAGAGACGTTTTTCTGCCAATTCAAAAGATAACTTGGTACGTGTTGAATTTTCAAAAAATAAGTTGGCAATGGTAATATCCCTAAGTGAAGGTACCTTCTTGATGGGTCTATTGATGACTTCCTTAAAATGATCAGCTGTTTCAAAAATAAGTTGAATATCCCGAGAATTCAGATCCTTAATTCCCAATAAGTGATTGACACTTAGTTCGCTCATTGTCGGTATTATTTATTGTTTATTCCTATTATTATTCCTACTTAACCCTCTTTATGTTCAAGGTTCAAAGTTCGAGTTCTAAAGTTTGAGATTTCAACTTCGCACCTAGACCAATGCTATATTCAAGCAATACAATTTCAATTTCAACTTCATCTTATATCACTCAACTTGGCTTAGATTGAACTCAAGCTCACTATAGGTGCCATCTTCCTTATTGAATCGTAAATAGACCATCGCTTTATTTAAAAAATCGAATTGTTGCAACATGGGCTGCATCAACTTAAATAATTCTTCGGCATTCCTTCCGTAGGCAAAAAGGCGTCCATCGGTATCATCCATATTCACCTCATGACCATCATATCTGCCAATGTCTTCTGGAATGTTTTCAAACATCAAAGCGTCAACGCGATGGATTTCATCCAAGCCATCAAAGGATCCAAAAGAAACGATCACTTCATCTCCGTTTTCAGAGATTTTTTTGTCGAGCATAAATAATTCTTCACTTGTCATACTTAACTATTAACAAGGTATACGGCATCTTCTCCTCCATGTTCCAACCAATTCACTTTAACCTTTTCTTTATTAATGGCGTCTACCTGTCTGCCGCGATAATTTGGTTGAATGGGTAAATGACGACTAAATCGTCGGTCAATTAATGTGAGCAACTCAATTTCATTGGGTCTCCCAAAGGATTGAATGGCGGTTAAAGCCGCACGGATACTTCGTCCTGTATAAAGCACATCATCAATAAAGACAACGTTTTTATCTTCAACAAGAAAATTAATTTCGGTGGTATTGGCTTCCAAGGGTTTTTCTCCACGGCGGAAATCGTCTCTAAAAAAAGTGATGTCCAGAAGGCCTAATTGGATGTGTTTGACATGATAATCGCTCTTTAAAATTTGAGCTAAACGATTGGCCAAGAATTTGCCCCTGGGCTGGATTCCGATAAGTACTGTATTGGAAAAATCGTTATGTTTTTCAATGAGCTGACACGCCAATCGATGAAGAATGATATTGATCTCTTTGGCATTAAGTAACAGTTTTTGACTCATAGTTTTCCAAACGTATTTGGTTTACAAATTTAGGATAAAAATTCTTGTATGCAATGGTTTTATGAACCTAAGACATAAACTGCGACCGCATAAAACAAAAAAAGCCTTCAACGGATGTTGAAGGCTTTGATTTACAAATGTTTTGAAAGATTATTTCTTCCCGTCCATTTTATCTTTAAGAGCTTGTAAGGCATCATTAGCGTCACCAAGTGTTGGTTTTGCTTCTGCTGCAGAAGCCTCTGCTTTAGCAACAGCCGCTTTTACATTAGCCATTTCCTCTTCTTTAAAGAGTGCAGTATGAGAGGCTACAACACGTTTGAATTCTTTATTGAACTCAATAATTTTAAATTCAGCGGTGTCACCTTTTTTCAATTTCTTACCATCTTCCATTTCTAACTGACGTGAAGGTACGAAAGCAACGATATCTTCGTTAAATTCAACTGTTGCACCTTTATCAACCATTTCAGAGATTTCTGCTTTATGTACAGTACCTAAAGCAAATTCAGTCTCATATTTGTCCCAAGGATTGTCAGTTGTTTGTTTGTGACCTAAACTTAATTTACGGCCTTCAACATCCAATTCCAATACTACAACATCTAAATTGTCTCCAACATTACAGAACTCACTTGGATGTTTGATTTTCTTAGTCCAAGAGAGATCAGAGATATAAATCAACCCGTCAATACCTTCTTCCAATTCTACAAACACACCAAAGTTTGTGAAGTTACGTACAATACCTGTGTGCTTAGAGCCTACTGGGTATTTTGAAGTAATATCAGTCCATGGGTCTGGCGTCAATTGTTTGATACCTAATGACATTTTACGGTCTTCTCTATCAAGAGTTAAAATAACCGCTTCAATTTCATCACCTACTTTTACGAAATCTTGAGCAGAACGTAAATGTGTTGACCAAGACATTTCACTTACGTGAACTAAGCCTTCCACACCTTCTTCTACTTCAATAAATGCACCGTAATCAGCAATTACAACAACTTTTCCTTTCACTTTATCGCCAACTTTAATCGTGTCGCCTAAAGCTTCCCAAGGATGTTTGCTCAATTGTTTTAAACCTAACTGGATTCTTGATTTATCTTCATCAAAATCAAGGATAACAACGTTAAGTTTTTGATCCAATTCAACTATTTCGTTTGGATGGTTGATACGTGACCAAGAAAGGTCAGTAATGTGAACCAATCCATCTACACCACCAAGATCGATAAAGACACCATAAGAAGTAATGTTTTTAACAACACCTTCCAATACTTGTCCTTTTTCTAACTGGCTAATGATTTCTTTTTTCTGCTCTTCAATATCCGCCTCAATAAGCGCCTTATGAGACACAACAATGTTTTTGAATTCGTGGTTGATTTTCACAACTTTAAACTCCATTGTTTTATTAACATATTGATCGTAATCTCTAATAGGTTTTACATCAATTTGAGAACCTGGCAAGAACGCTTCAATACCAAATACGTCAACGATCATACCACCTTTAGTACGACATTTTACGAAACCATTTACAATCTCACCTGTATCATGTGCATTGTTTACACGATCCCAAGCTTTGATTACTCTAGCTTTACGATGAGATAAAACCAACTGACCGTTAGCATCTTCACGTACATCAATTAATACTTCTACTTTGTCACCAACTTTTAAATTAGGGTTGTAACGGAACTCATTTAGAGAAATTACACCTTCAGATTTTGCGTTGATATCAATGATAGCATCACGATCGGTAATATGGATGACTTCACCTTCAACAACTTCATCATCTAAGGTATCAACAAAATTTTCCGATACTAATTTTTCGAATTCCTGAAGTTTTTTGTCGTCTACTTGCTCAATACCTTCTTCGTAGTTGTGCCAGTTGAATTCTTCTAAAAACTTTTCAGGGTTTGATTGCGCTTCTGATACTTTAGGAGCCGCGTTTTCAGTAGTTTGAGTTTCTACTGCTGTTTCTGTTGCTTCGGTAGTTTCTACCTCCGCTGGATTTGTTTCTTTTTCAGACATTTGCTGAATACTATGTTTGTATTCTGAGTGTTCTTGGAAGTTTTACGCGATCAACACACAGAAGTGTTATTTGCTTTTTTGCTTTATTCCTTTTATCTTCCATGGGTATCGCTAAAAGGAGTGCAAAAATACAACATAATTCTCTCATTTACAAATTATTTAATGAACTTAGAATAAGAGCTTAACCTTCTCATATCGATTCAGTAAACATTGGTCGCGATTGCGTTATAATTTTTTACAAATATTCGATATATTTACATTTACACTAATATTAAATTTAAAAAATAACTATCATGGTAAAATCTAAGTATCAAAGTGTTTTGGATCTAGGAAAGGAACTCAACATTGAAAATGGCGATGTCTCAGAAGAAAATGGCGTTTTAAAAATCAAAGGGACGGCGAAAAATCAATATGAAAAAAATCTTTTGTGGGATAAAATAAAAGCAGTTGGTGGCGAAAACCCTAAGGATATCAATGCAGATATTAAAGTGGCAGATACTTCTGTCTTTGCGAGACACACTGTGAAGTCAGGAGAAACTCTTGGAAAAATAGCAAAGCAATACTATGGTGACCCATCCAAATACCAAAAGATTTTTGCTGCGAATTCTGATATTTTAAAGAATCCAGATATGATCCATCCAAATCAGGAGCTAATCATCCCGAATTTATAAATCATATTATTAAAATTTATTAAAATCTTAAGAGCTAAAAACGATCTCCATGGTCGTTTTTTTTATGGAAGATGGATTTATGGAAATGGAAGCCTAAGAAAGCAGTGAATGCTGATGTTTGCAGAAATTCGCTATTTTTGTTAAATTGAAATTTTCCTCATTCGTTTAATAATTGATGAATGATTTAATAAATATTCATGTGTCTTTGCCCTCTTGCTTCTCTGCCCTATCAATTTGTACAACCTTATGGTTTCTCAATCGTCTCTTGAGCCAAAGCATAGAGCTTTTCAAATTGTGCCTCCAGTGATAAATTAGAGTTGTCTATTTCTATAGCATCTTTCGCCTTCATCAATGGAGAGTCCTCTCTTGTAGAATCAATCAAATCACGCGACTCCACATTCTTCAAAACATCTTCATAACTCACATTTTCATTGCGGTCAAGAAGTTCCTTGTAACGTCTTTTGGCTCTTGTTTCCGCGGAAGCGGTCATAAAAAACTTCAATTCGGCATCAGGGAATACCACCGTACCAATATCACGGCCATCCATAACCACACCTTTCTCCATCCCCATTTGCTGTTGTTGTAATACCAACATTCTACGGACTTCTGAAATTTCTGCCACTTGACTCACATATTGTGAGACTTCTAAGGTTCGGATCTCGTGTTCCACATTTTTGCCGTTCAAATACATTTCAGCAAAGCCTAAATCTTCATTATATTTAAAGTGAATTCTAAGACTTTCTAAATCAGAAACCAATTTTTCAACGTCAAAATTACCTTGAGAGATAATTCCGTTCTGCATCGCATATAAAGCCACTGCTCTGTACATGGCACCAGAATCCACATAGACATAACCCAAAGCTTTAGCCAATTGTTTGGCAACCGTACTCTTTCCTGTTGATGAAAAACCGTCAATGGCAATAGTAATCTTCTTCATATTAATTTTCCGTTGAATGGGAACTATTTTTAATTTATCTTAAATCTATTTGTAATCCAAAAAAACTGGTATTTGACGCCCCCGTATAACGCGCATGGGTATAACTAAAACGCATTTTGTTCATCTTTATACCTATGCCAAAAGAGAGGCCCGAAAAGTTACGCTGATCGACTATGCGGAGTTCTTCAGCACGCCTAAAATTATAACCCAATCGCAGATTAAATCCCCGCTCAGGAAAAAGTTCAGCACCAATAATGGCATGGCGCATCACTTCGTTTAAAAACCCTACCTTTTCTTGGGTTTGATTGCCGTCCAAATCAGTCGTTGCCCTTGCAGGATTCTTAAATCCGATGGGCCATTGCTGTAAGTTTTCAAAAGTAAGATGCCATCTTATAGGCACATGTTGCAAGGTTTGGGAAAGACCTAAGTTGACCTCCAAGGGTAATTTCTCGTGCAGGTCAGCATAGGTTGTAAACTGGGTTCCAAAGTTTCGCACGGTCAAAGCAGCGTGAAAATCAAGATTCTCATTGATATACATTACGCCAGCATCAATGGCCCCACCAATTGAATTGTATTGTTCCAATTCTGACGTAATCAATTTTCCATTGGCACCAATGTAGAAATCTGAATAGGGAATTTTAAACGCATAACCAAAGGACAAGGCCGCTTCACTCCCTGTAAAGGTTCCGGTAGAGACGCCATTTTGATCATACCCATCAAATTTTCCGTAATTGATATAAGTCATCCCAATATGAAATGTTTGCACGTGCCTGTCCCAGGTATAGGCATAAGCACCCGTACCATAGCTGATACCACCTAAATAACTTGAATAATTTAAGGCCAATTGATTATCCATTTCAGGATTTATAGTGGCAGGATTGTATAATCCGCCCGTAACATCATAATCAAAATTAGTGATCACTTTACCACCTAATGCGGCTTGTCGTGGTGAAGATACCAAGTTCAAGAATTGATAAGTGGATTCACCACCAAGTTGAGCGAAAACTGAGATGTTCGAAGCAATAAAGAATAAAACAGTAATCCTCTTGATCATAGAACGACAAAAGTAGTATATCTTACTTAAAACGCTGATATGTTTGATTTATTTTTAAATCAAAAAAAACGGCAACAAATTGTTGCCGTTCATATTATAGAGTTTTTGCATTCTTCACTTTCTCATCCGTGAGGGCTACTTTTAGAACCTCTCTCATATCCGTTACATAATGAAAAGTCAGTCCTTTCAAATACTCAGGCTTAATCTCTTCGATGTCTCGTCTATTCTCTTCACAAAGTAAAATTTCTTTTATTCGCGCACGTTTGGCCGCTAGAATTTTCTCTTTAATTCCTCCAACAGGCAATACTTTACCTCTCAATGTAATTTCTCCTGTCATGGCCAGACTGTTCTTGACTTTTCTTTGGGTAAACAGTGACACTAACGACGTCAACATTGCCACACCGGCACTCGGTCCATCTTTTGGGGTCGCCCCTTCTGGCACGTGGATGTGAACATTATATTTTTCGAAAACTTCTGGGTCAAGATCAAATTCATCGGCATTGGACTTTATGAATTCCATGGCAATGGTGGCAGACTCTTTCATGACCGTTCCTAAATTACCGGTAATGGTCAACGTACCCTTTCCTTTGGAGAGAATGGATTCGATAAATAAGATATCGCCTCCTACCCGCGTCCAGGCCAATCCAGTAACAACACCAGCAACATTATTGCTTTCATATTTGTCACGCTGCATTCGTGGCGATCCCAAAACCTCTAAAATATCCTCATTGGTTACCTTCACATTATAGGTCTCCTCCATCGCGATATTTTTAGCCGCAAAGCGAACCATTTTTGCCAATTGTTTTTCAAGTCCTCTTACTCCGGATTCTCTGGTATAACCCTCCACAATTTTTTCCAATTGTGGCTTGGCAATTTTCAAATGTTCCTCCGTTAATCCATGCTCTTTAATTTGTTTTGGCAAGAGATGACGCTTGGCAATTTCCACCTTTTCTTCAATGGTATATCCCGTAACATCGATGATTTCCATACGGTCCAACAAGGCGGGCTGAATGGTACTCAAACTATTTGCCGTTGCAATAAACATCACTTTAGAAAGGTCAAAGCCCATTTCTAAAAAGTTATCATGGAAATCGCTGTTTTGTTCAGGATCCAAGACTTCCAACATGGCAGAAGAAGGATCTCCTTGATTGCTATTGGATAATTTATCAATCTCATCCAAAACGAAAACTGGATTAGAAGTTCCTGCTTTTTTCAAGCTCTGAAGGATTCTCCCTGGCATGGCACCAATATATGTTTTTCTATGGCCACGGATCTCTGCTTCATCACGCAATCCACCCAAAGACATTCGGACATATTCTCGGCCTAAAGCTTCGGCTACCGATTTTCCTAAGGATGTCTTCCCAACTCCTGGAGGTCCGTATAGACATAGAATAGGCGATTTCATATCATTTCGCAATTTTAAAACTGCCAAATATTCGATAATCCTTCTCTTGACATCATCCATTCCGTAATGATCGCGATCCAAAATGCGTTTAGCGCGTTTTAAATCAAATTTATCCTTACTGAACTCATTCCAAGGCAATTCTAAAAATAGTTCTAAATAATTTCTTTGAATGGAATATTCTGCAACTTGTGGATTCATCCGTTGCATCTTCATCAATTCCTTTTGAAAATGTGCTTCAACTTTCTCATCCCATTTTTTGGTTTTCGCCTGCACTTTCATTTCGTCAATTTCTTCATCATAAGACACACCACCCAATTCTTCTTGAATGGTTTTCATCTGTTGATGCAGGAAATATTCTCGTTGTTGCTGGTTCATGTCGCTCTGGACCTTGGATTGAATAACATTTTTCAGTTCCAATTTTTGAAATTCGACATTCATGAATTTCAAAGTTGCCAAGGCACGCTCCTTCAAATCACTGATTTCCAATAACTTTTGTTTTTCCTCTACAGAAAGGTTCATATTGGAAGACACAAAATTCACCAAAAAGGAATTGCTTTCAATATTCTTAATCGCAAAACTTGCCTCTGAAGGAATGTTTGGACTTTCACTTATAATTTGAAGCGCCAGATCTTTGATAGATTCAATAATGGCAGAGAATTCCTCATTGTCTTCGGCTGGCTTGGCCTCTGAAACATTTTTAACTGTGGCCGTAATATACGGTTCCTCCGTGATGATCTGATCCACTTCAAATCGCTTCTTTCCTTGAATAATGATGGTGGTATTGCCATCAGGCATTTTCAGAACACGGAGTATACGTGCTACTGTACCCGTTTTATAAATGTCTTTCCCTTCCGGATCTTCTATGCTCCCATCTTTTTGAGAAACGACTCCAATAACCTTAGTTCCTTTATTGGAATCATTGATCAGCCTAATGGATTTATCCCTTCCGGCGGTGATTGGGATAACCACACCTGGAAATAATACCGTATTTCGTAATGGTAAAATAGGTAAGGTTGCCGGCAATTCCTCGTTGTTTATTTGTTCTTCATCTTCTGGTGTCATCAACGGAATTAACTCAGAATTTTCGTCAAACTCCTGAAATGACAAACTGTCAAGACT
>NZ_DATJCA010000049.1:0-22973 GCF_035515035.1 Gelidibacter sp.
TGCTGTTTCCAGAGTCCACTTCTTCATTAGCGGCTTCTATGATAGTTTCTGTAATGGCGACATCTTTATAAACATTCTGTCCTACATTTCTATCCAAGATCATTTTATAGTCCATTAACCCCTTGTAAATGGACAAAGCCACTTCATTTTGTCCTTTTGCCGAATTGAGATAAGCACCTTCCGGTTTGTAGGTCAAAAACCCTGTTTCCACCAAAATACTAGGCATATATGTATTATGCAATACCCAGAATCCCGCTTGTTTGACTCCCCTATCATTTCTTTTTAAGGTTTTGGTAAAGTTATCTTGTACCAGCCGGGCCAATTGGGTGCTTTGGTCAAGATATTCTTCTTGCATTAAAGTCAGACCTATAAAGGATTCTGGCGAGTTGGGATCAAATCCATCATAATGGGATTCATAGTTTTCCTCTAGAAAAATAACCTCATTCTCCTTTTTGGCAATTTCAAAGTTGCGTTGATTTTCATGCAGACCCAGAACAAAGGTTTCTGTCCCATGGGCACTGGAATGATGCGAATTGCAGTGTACTGATACAAACAGGTCTGCATCGGCATTATTAGCAATTTTCGCACGATCTCTCAGAGGCACAAAAACATCTGTTTTACGGGTGTAAATCACTTTTATATTTGGATGTTTTTCTAACGATTTGCCCACCGTTAAAACGATGTTAAGCGCTATTTCTTTTTCTTTATAACCATTTCCCACGTTGCCGGGATCATTACCACCATGACCAGCATCCAACACCACCACAAATTGACCTTTGTTTTTTTGAAAGGCCTGTGCAGGTGTTAAAAAACCAGTAAATAAACTGATACTTAATACGAAGATGTAATATAATTGCGTTCTCATAAATGTATAAACGTATAAAAAACTTGGTTTATTTTAATTATTAAATTTTGATTGAATAGTAATTAATCACAAAAAAATATATGTAATTTTGACTTTTCAAAAACCAAGCCATACTTTTACAAAAATACACTTAAAAGCGTTGCGTACAAAAAGCTTTCATATACTTTTTACCCTGAGTTTTACAGTGTTTATTAACACTTTGGGGTGGTCTCAAGACCTTCCAAAAACGCAAACGCCCATCTTACCAAAAACGGAAAATGATAGTATGAGGGTGTCCATTGACATTGACTCCCTCTTGACTCCCACAGCAACAATTAAGCAAACCGACAGCATAATAAAGGATACCATTCCAAAAAAGAAAGATTTCCTGGAAGCCGTTGTCAACTATAAAGCAAAGGATTACGTTTCGCTTAATCAACGATTAAAGCAAACCACCTTATATAACGAAGCCGAAGTGTACTACCAAGACATGGAGATTAAGGCAGGGATCATTGTTATTGATCATAATAAAAACCTGGTTTATGCCGGCCGTTTAAAAGATTCTGCTGGAGTTTATTCTCAGGCCCCTACTTTTAAACAAGGTGCCAACCTTGTAGAACCAGATTCGATTATCTTCAATACAGAAACCAAAAAAGCACTGATCTATAATTCAAAAACGGAACAAAGTGGTGGTTATATTATTGCAGATGTGACCAAAAAGGAAAACGATTCGGTTTATTTTATCAATCGCGGAAAATTCACAACGTCAGAGAACCATGATGATCCGGAGTTTTATTTTTTAATGCGAAAAGCCAAGATTGTTCCCAATAAAAAGGTGGTCACAGGCTTGACCAATATGTATATTTACAATGTACCCACCCCTATTGGGTTGCCTTTTGCTTTTTTTCCATTGTCACAAAAACAAACTTCAGGAATTCTTCTCCCTACCTTCGGTCAGGACAGTAGGCGTGGGTATAATCTGCAAAATGGAGGGTATTATTTTGCGATCAGTGATTATTTGGATTTGTCCTTGTATGGTGATTATTATACTAATGGAAGCTATGGTTTCCGAACGGAAAGCAACTATGCCGTCCGCTATAAATTTAGAGGAAATCTTGGAGTTAGATATGAGAGCTTAATCAACAGTGAGCGTGGCTTTCCAGATTATTCAAAATCTTCCATCTATAATATCCGTTGGTCACACTCTCAGGATGCAAAAGCGAATCCGAGTTCCCGTTTTTCAGCATCGGTCAACTTAGGAAGTAGTAAGTATTATCAAGAGTCTGTCAATCAAATGAATGCCTCTAACTTTCTGAATAACACTTTATCGTCATCTGTGTCCTATTCCAAATCCTTTATTGGAGAACCACAGGTCAATGTCAGTTTGACCGCCACCCATTCTCAAAACACAAGAACTCAACAGATTGATATGACCTTGCCTACTTTTCAGGGAAGTGTGAGCCGAATTTTCCCTTTCGCACCAAAAGTTGGCACTAAAAAAGGAATCATCAACAATATCAATTTTCAATATAATGTCAATGCACAGAATAGGATAAGAACTACAGATTCACTTTTCTTTAAAGCAGAAATGTTTGAGGATGCTAGAGTTGGCGTGCAGCAAAGTATTCCTATCTCTACGAACTTTAAGATTTTTAAACATTTTAGTGTTAGTGCCAATACAAACTTTCAGGAAAATTGGACATTGAACACGATCAGAAAATATTATGATCAAGAAGAAAATACCGTGTTAAAGGAAGATCTGACAGGATTTGACAGTTTTAGGACCTATAATTTCAGCACCAGCATTGGTACGACCATTTATGGGATGTTCAATTTCCAAAAGCCAGGAAAGGACACCAAAATTAAGGCCATCCGACATATCATGAGGCCTTCCATAAGCTATAACATCAATCCGGCATTTGATGAGTATTATGATTCCTTTGATTATATTACAGCCAATGGCGATTTGACTCGAGCGGAATACAGTAGGTTTGAAGAATCCCTTTATGGCGCACCAAATAAAAACTTCTCAAGTTCGATGGGCTTTTCATTAGGTAATAATTTTGAGGCCAAGGTAAGAGATAAAGATTCTACCAAAACTGAGCCTAAAAAAATCATTTTACTGAATAACCTAAACTTGTCTTCCTCTTATAATTTTGCAGGCGATTCTTTGCAATGGAGTCCGGTAAGGGTTTCCGGTGGAACTCAGTTATTAGACAATAAAATGAACGTCAATTTTGGAATGACCTTAGATCCATATGCACTTGACAACAATAACCGACGTGTGGACAAATTTAACATCAACAATGGTGGAAGTTTATTCAGGTTAACCTCGGCCAGCTTAAATTTAAGCTATTCGCTAAGCAGTACTAATTTTTCAGGACGAAAAGAGCCTGATCAAAGAGCCATAGATGAATCTGTCCTTAGCGGTGGGCGTGCGGATGATTTATTTGGAAAGCCGCAAAATCTGGCCGATCAACGCATGGACGACGATGATCGAGACCGAAGTAAAGAAGAAAAATCGGAGTTCTATAATTTCACGATTCCTTGGAGTTTGCGCGTGGCGTGGGCAGTAAACTATTCTAACAGTGCAAGACAAAATGAGATCTCATCTAATTCCTTGATGTTTTCAGGAGATATAGATTTGACGCCGCGTTGGACGGTGGGTGTCTCCTCGGGATATGATTTTAAAAACCAAGGTTTTACCTATACGCAACTTAGGTTTGAACGTGATCTCATGAGCTGGAGAATGAATTTTAGTTGGATTCCATTCAGTGAGCGAAGTTCTTGGAACTTTTTTATCGGAATTAAATCAAGTATATTAAAGGATATCAAATACGACAAACAACGTTCTCCTGACAAAAGACTATAAGTAAGATATTCAATTTGGAAGATTAAAATAAGAACACCCAATTCAGGGAAAAAATAAAACACAATTCATATGAAAACAATCATCAACACACCAAATGCCCCTGCACCAATAGGACCTTACAACCAAGCTATCTTAACGGGAAATACCTTATATACTTCGGGACAAATAGCTTTTGATCCAAAGACCAATGAACTTGTTATTGACTCCATTGTTGCAGAAACCAAACAAGTTATGGAAAACTTGAAAGCCGTTTTGGCTGCAGCGGATATGACGTTTGAAAATGTTATTAAATCGTCAATATTTATCAGCGATATGAACAATTTTGGACAAATCAATGAAGTTTATGGGGGGTATTTTAATGAAGCCACTGCTCCAGCAAGAGAAACGGTAGAAGTAGCCAATCTTCCTAAATTCGTGAATGTTGAAATAAGTATGATTGCGGTGAAATAATCCTAAAGTTCACGAACACATCATAAAAAAAGCAGTGTCGTTGTTGTAAAACTGACACTGCTTTTTTTTATTAAATGCCCTCAAATGGAGTTTAATTCCCGAGGTGGTGATTCGATTTTCAACTTAGCTTTTGAATTTTCTGGTATGATAATCCACCAAACCTTCAATAGGTCGGCGTACAAAATTTCCTGCTTTGAAACCCATTTCTTCCGCTATTTCAATGATCTGATCTTTAGCGAAAAATGCTATTGATCCGGCAAAATGAACGGGAACTGTTTTCACTTCTTCCTTAAATTGGAAGATCATGTTTTTTGCAAAGATCCGCATCCCTTCCTTAATCATCTCCTGGATATAAGTTGAATCTATATTGAGAAAGAGGAATTCCGCAAAATTAGCTAAATAAGCGTTAGGACTTGGTTGCTTATAGAGATTGTATTTGATGTAATCGGCATCCAAATTATATTTGTCCGCAAAGGATACTTTGATCGCTTCTGGCATATGATTAAAGTAATAATCACGCACCAATTGCTTGCCAAAATAATTGCCTGAAGCATCGTCCATTAAGGTATATCCCAAGGATTGTATGCGCTGGTCTATTTTTTCGCCATCGTAATAACTGCAATTTGAACCGGTACCCAAGATGCAAACTATTGCTTGTTCATCATCATGACTTAAAGTAGCTCTTACGGCAGCCATGGTGTCTTCTGTAACTTCAACTTCTGCATTTACAAAAATGTCTTCAAGCACTCGTTTAAGAAGTAATTTTGGATTTTCAGTTCCGCAACCGGCACCATAAAAGAACACATGAGTTACGTCGCGCTTGATCTTTGTCAATTCCTCACTCTTTCTTATAATCTTGTAGAGTTTCTTCTCCTTAAGAATTTCTGGATTCAAACCCCCGGTCCTTATTTTTTCCTGAATTTGATTTCCGTTATGATCTACTGAAATCCAATCGGCTTTTGTAGAACCACTATCAACTATTAATATCATGTGTTTATTGAATGAAAAAAATCCGTATAAGTTCTAATCTATATAAATATAGAGACCCTACACGGATTGATATGGGTTAATTATAAAGAATGGATATGTTCTGCCAATTCAACCAACTTGGTAGAATATGCAAATTCATTATCATACCATCCAACTACTTTGAAGAATCTTGAATTTAGCTCAATTGACGCATCGGCATCAAATACACAAGTGTTTGTTTCTCCAACAAAATCTTGAGATACCACCAACTCGTCAGTATAGCCAACCACACCTTTCATGTCGCCTTCTGAAGCATCCTTAAATGCTTTTTTAATCTCATCCAAAGAAGTTTCTTTAACAGTTCTTACGGTTAAATCCACCACCGAAACGTTGGCAGTTGGTACGCGGAATGCCATTCCTGTTAGTTTTCCATCCAATTTAGGAATTACTTTTCCTACAGCTTTTGCAGCACCGGTGGATGCAGGTATAATGTTCAATAACGCACTTCTACCTCCTCTAAAATCCTTTTTAGAAGGTCCATCAACCGTTAACTGTGTCGCGGTTGTGGCATGTACTGTGGTCATCAATGCCTCTTCAATACCGAAATTATCATCCATAATTTTCGCCATTGGAGCCAAACAGTTTGTTGTACATGAGGCATTAGAGACAATTTTATCTGAAGCTTTCACTTCTTTATGGTTGACCCCCATAACAAACATTGGGGCATCTTTACTTGGTGCAGAAATCACCACTTTCTTGGCGCCTGCCTCAATATGGTAATTTGCGGCTTCTAAAGTGGTAAAAATTCCAGTACAATCAGCAACAACGTCTGCTCCTACTTCATCCCATTTAAGATTACGTGGATCTCTTTCCGCAGTTACACGTATCGTTTTTCCATTCACAACGAGATGGCCGTCTTTTACTTCCACCGTACCATCAAATCTACCGTGCACAGAATCATATTTCAATAAATACGCTAAATGCTCAACTTCCAATAAGTCATTAATTCCTACTATTTCTACATTTGGTTTTTTTAAGGTTGCTCTAAATACAATTCTTCCTATTCTTCCAAAACCGTTTATTCCTAATTTTAAATTTGACATTTTTTATATAATTTATTAATATTATTATTCTTGATTTTTATTCTACGCTTTCATTCTTCATCCATGAAACACAAGATGACCAAGTAAGTTTTATGTGGTCATAATTTCTGACACGCGTAGTAATTCCCGATCAATTTTTGATTTTCCTTTGACAGCCTCTCTTAAATGGGTTAGTTCCATTTTTTCATTGAGTAAACCAACCATATAATTCGTTTTTCCTTCCAACAATGTTTCTACCGCCTTTACGCCCATTCTACTGGCCAAGACCCTATCAAAACATGAAGGCGCTCCACCACGTTGCATGTGGCCTAAAACAGAAACCCTAACGTCATATTCGTCCATATTGGCTTCAACATAATCTTTTAGCTCAAAAACGTTTTTTCCAATTTTATCACCTTCAGCCACCACTACAATACTTGAAGATTTTCCTGAACGTTTACTTCTGTGCAGAGATTCCAAAAGACGCTCAAGACCCAAATTCTCTTCAGGAATCAAAATTTCTTCTGCGCCTGCACCTACTCCAGCATTCAATGCGATGTGCCCCACGTCGCGTCCCATAACTTCCACAAAAAATAAGCGGTTATGAGAACTTGCGGTATCTCTGATTTTATCAATGCAGTCCACTACGGTATTTAATGCCGTATCAAAGCCGATGGTATGTGTGGTTCCGAAAATATCATTGTCAATAGTACAAGGAATTCCAATAATCGGGAAATCATATTCCTTATTGAAAACCAATCCGCCATTGAATGTTCCGTCTCCGCCAATAACAACAAGCGCATCAATATTGGCATTTATAAGCTGGTCATGAGCAAACTTTCGGCCTTCAGGAGTCCTGAATGCTTTTGAACGTGCCGATTTAAGAACGGTTCCGCCTTTGTTGATAATCCCTTTGACACTACGGGCATCCATGGACTTAAAATCACCTTCCATTATACCTTCGTATCCACGATAGATACCTACACATTCTACATTATGATAGGCACAGGTTCTGACTACAGAACGAATGGCCGCATTCATTCCTGGAGCGTCGCCTCCCGAGGTCATAACCCCAATTTTTTTTATGATTTTTGACATTTAAATTTTTTAGTAAAGTAAAATTACTAAACAAATATTATAATAATGGCGGGATTTATGATATTTTATAGGGTAATATGAAATTCAATCGATTTCGTTAATAACTAAATGGAAATTGTTCAAAAACAGATGGTTTAATTTTCCTTCTCCCCAGCTTTCTTCTTCATTTTTACATATTCTGGAAGCGGATTTTCTTCTCTTGTGCCTACATTTTTAGTTTCAACGGCCTTGTTGTCTTTTCTGTTTTTTCCTGAAAAGATGATTCTTAACAGTTCCCTGAAGGTATCGAATTCTACATTATAAGATAATCCAACGCCTTGGGTATAGCCAATTTCTTCACCAAAATTCCGAATATTATTTTCTCTGTTAAAAAATTTGGCAGATAAAGTCCCGTCTTCATTCAGCAAGAGTTCTATTTCAGCATCGCCAGCAATAACCGTTTCATTGACACCACCAATGGGCACCCCAACCTTTCCGTTAAACAGTACACGATCGCTAATTTTAGTGCTTAAGGTCAGTCCCAAACGATCATCTGACCTGTAATCAGGTGTCTGCTCTCCCGCTTGAAAATTAAGGCCTAATTTCAGCTTATCATCATCACTTGAAAGCAAGTCGTTAAACAAACTGTTTACACGATCGGCAATGGTTCCATACGCTTGTTGGCCTAGACTGATTTCACTCGCAAAAGAACCTGTCGCCAAGAGAAAAAGTGCTTGGTTTTCTCTGCTTTCCTTGGTTTCCAGTCGGTATTCCAATTCTGATCTTACGGTGGAGCTCGCATTTGGAAATGCCAAGTTAAAATCTGGAGTGGGCTGTTCTAACTGTCCTGACAGGTTGATTTCTACATTTACCGGTATACTTCGGTTAATTGGATTATCCAACAACACCGATGGATTGGCCTCTGTTTTGTAAATGGCCTTTAAATTAATTTGCGCCTTTAAGGCATCACCTTCCCAAATAATACTGCCTCCAGGTTCAACGACCAAATTCTTTTGAATCAAACCACCATAAGAGAAGTTATAAATGCCCTTGAACACTGAAAAATCACCCCACATTTTGAACTTTCCATTGGTATTGATTTCAAACAACAAGTTACCCTCTCCACTGCCCTGAATGGTGCTCCCGGAGCTTCTGTCAATAACAATCTCAATATCTGCATTCTGGTTGACGTTCAAGTCAAACTTTAGCTCCAAACCTTTCACCTGGGTCTCCGTTATGATTTCTCCTTTTAAACGGGCGGCTTTTTCTTCTGGACTTAAAAAGTGGATATACGAATTGTCTCCAAAACTTTCCACATCATTAAGAGGAATCTTAAAAACTGTACCTTGTGAAGTACTGCCGTCCACCTCAATCACCAACTGATCTGTTGGTCCATAAATGCTTGCCGTACCGTTCATAAATGCCGTTCCATAATAGAGCGCATCTTCAGCATCTTCAGTGTTTAAAACCAATAATCTGTTGGTATCAATATCCAAACCTAATTTCCAATCGGAAAAATTATGATGAGACATAAATCCGTTCAATGTTGCTTTTGAAAAGAATTCGGAATCTGTAAGGACCACGTCATTAAAAACAAATCTTTGGTCTTTTAAAGTGACTTCTGAATCAAAGTCGAACGCATAATCTACATTCAAATACGGTATGGCCAAACCTGCATTATCCAAAATCAGTGTGCCTTCAATTTGCGGTTTTTTCAATTCTCCAGAAACCGAAACTTCCCCTGATGCCAATCCTCGAATATTATTGATGACATCCGCACCAAAAACATTGAGCGGTTCCAAATCAAATTCATCAAATGAGATGTCCAGATCAATATTGGAATTGGTTGCGCTAACGTCAATATTTCCCTTGACGTCCAATGATTTCAAATTGTCATTCCTTAAAAGTAAATCCACAGTATAATTGGTGAGCGATTGGTTCCCCACAATATCCGCCTTTAGATCACCCAGCATATACTCATTAAACGTGAAATTTTCAATGCTCAAGTTTGAATCTGGGACATACACGCCGTTTTGTTGGAGGATATCCAGTTTACCGTTTAAAATGCCACCAAAACTAAGACTATCTAAAGTGGGCGTCACTTTATTGAGATCCACGTCAATAAAACTGAGCTTGATATCTTTATAAGTAGAATCCCGTAACATACCTGAAAGTTGAATTTCTTCATCTTTATGACTGAAAACGAGATCAGAAATGTTGAACTCACTGAAATCTCTATCAAAAGCTACTTTATTAAGCTGGTCTTTTTCTGCATTTATAACCCAATCATTCTCCTTAAGGGTGATATTAGACCTCTTAAAACCAACCACAGATTTATTGTCTTCATCAATCGTGTAAAACAAGCTTAAATCGTAATGGTCGTTATTTTGTTTTCCTCCATTAAATTCAGATTTGATAAACAGTGTGTCCCTTACCGTAACGTTGATGAGATTGAATTTTGAGACGTTGTAAAACTTGGTGTTGATGGAATCTATCTCTATAAAGGTGTTAAAAAGAGGATTTCCGTTATCTATTGTGACCTGAATATCATTGGCAAAATAGTCGAGCAATTTTATTTTAGGTGAATTGAAGGACAAATTAAATCCGCGTTGATCACTCTCAATACGTCCCTTTACAAATGTGTTTTTACCAAGCTCTAAATCATGGTAAAACACTTCGACGATTTTATTATAGATAGTAAAGTTAAAGTCAAGATATTGATCGGTTTGAACTTTATGTGGAACATAATTGGTATAAATACTTCCTATGGAGTTTTTTACCAGGTTACCAATGTCCTTAAACTTAAAGATACCACTCACCTGTCCCTCAATAATATCTGGAGAATTGATTTCAACAAGGCGTTCATTATCAATGAATCTTGAAGTGATTTCAAAATCATCAAAATAGTAGGTGTCGTTTTGATTGGTATAGGTTGTATTATTGAAATTAAGTTTACCGTAGGCGTCATCAATATTTGAGCCATCCATATCCATCATAATATCACCAGTAAAAATGGAGATACTGTCTTTTCTAACAAAGTTGAGCGCTCTTAAATTGGCGTATTCAACTTGCGCAATAAAATCGAAAGAGCTGACTTCTTTTGACAAATCTGCCAACCCGTTGAATTTAAATTTCAAATTTTCATCCTGAGAAACTAAATCGCCATTGAATATTTTATTCCCCAATTGTCCAGAAATATCGATATTTCTATAGTTGTAATTATTATAATTAAGACTAAAAACATGCCCTTTAATATTGGTCTTTAAATTCTCTAACGTAAAACCCTTTCCGTCTACTTCCATGTCAAAGGTGGTTTCTTTTATATTTGGATCGTTCAAAATCTCTCCAAGATCAAAATCTTCAATAACCACATTACCTTTATAACTAGCGTTGTCAATATCATTAAATCGCAATAAATTGAGATTGGATTCAATATGTCCAAGTGCTGTATTGATCTTTAAATCGGCAACAATGTCAGTGGATGTAATTTTAGTTTTTCCGTAAATTGTAAAACCACCCAACTTTGAAAAAATGCTCGGGATGGAAGCGCCCAAGACATTTGGCATGAGTGATTTTAAATCGTAATAGTTGGATGAAAGATTGCTAAAATCGCCATCCATTTCAAAAGTATTACTCTCACTATTGAATAAGTTCTTAAAGTTGATATCGCCATAAACCTTCGTTTGACTGCTGGTATTGAGTCTCAGGTTCATCATGGTCAGGTCATTAAGTGTCCCACTCAAATTCACGCTGAATCTTGCATGATCCTCAACCCCAAATTCATTATAAAAGGTATTCAATTCATTGAGCATGACATCAGAATCCTTAAACGTGGCGACAACTTCAACTTTATTGGTAAAATCCTGTAAATCTTCACGCTTGTACTTAAATGTCAAATCGCCATTTAGAAAGGAATTGGGTGTGGTTATGGAAAGATCCGCAAAGGTCATATGATCTAAAGTGTATTCAAAATCGGTAACCATATTTTTCACCATCAATCCCCTGCTGTCTTTAAAAGTGAGGGTATTAATACGTGCACTCACATCGCTGGCATTGATCAAAAAATTGGTAGCATTAAGGTTCAGATTGTTAAACTCAAGAATTGTAGCATTTTCCTTGTTGTCATTGATCATTCTAACGGTACTTCCATAAATGGACACATCGCTAGAAGAAAGTAAAAAGTTACTCTTATCAGGTCTCGGATTGTCCTCCTCAAACCGCGCCACAAATACATCCAAATTAGTCTGTTCTTCACCTAAATAAGTTCTGATATTAAACGTTAAACCTCTAACATCAATATCACCAAAGGTTAATTTATTATTATAAAGATTTCTGTAACTGCGAATTGAAGTATTCAGGGTTTCAATCCCTATTAAAGTATCTTGTTTATAATCTTCAATATAAATACCTTTAACTTCCACATCGCCATTAAATCGAAGCCCCACTTTGTTGATATAAATATGTGTACCATAATCATCATTGATGCGTTTGGTCACTTTTTTGCCCAAAAAAGTTTGAACAGGTGGAATAGAGAGAACCAGCACCAAAATGATGAATAGCAATACAATTATTGCCACAATTTTGGATGCTATTTTTAAAAGTTTTTTGATGCGTTTTAAAAGTTATAACTTTGAAGTCAAAATTAACAATTATTGTGCCTAATTCTTACTAATGGCAACACAAAATATTTATATTCTTGCAATTGAGTCTTCATGTGATGATACTGCAGCCTCTGTAATGTATAACGGTAAAATCCTGAGTAATGTTGTAGCGGGTCAAAGCATCCATGAAGCTTATGGTGGCGTCGTGCCTGAATTGGCTTCACGAGCGCATCAACAAAACATTGTTCCGGTGGTTCAACAGGCTCTAAAACGCGCTAATGTTGACAAAAACCAACTGCATGCTATTGCGTTCACTCGTGGCCCCGGATTAATGGGGTCTTTATTGGTGGGCACGTCGTTCGCTAAATCGATGGCTTATGGCCTTGACATTCCATTGATTGATGTCAATCACATGCAAGCCCACATTTTGGCACATTTTATTGATGAAGATGGATTTAACAAACCTCCTTTTCCATTTTTAGCGATGACCATTTCTGGTGGACATACGCAAATAGTAAAAGTCAACTCTCATTTTGACATGGAAGTTATAGGAGAAACCATTGACGATGCTGTTGGTGAAGCGTTTGATAAAAGTGGAAAAATTTTGGGATTGGGATATCCGGCCGGTCCTGAAATTGACAAACGCGCAAAACTGGGCAATCCAAAGGCGTATAAATTCACCAAACCTAAAGTGGAAGGTTTGAATTTCAGTTTTTCAGGATTAAAAACGGCCATTCTTTATTTTATTCAAAAAGAAACCAAAGCAAATCCAAATTTTATTGAGGAGAACTTGAACGATATTTGCGCCTCGATTCAATATACAATCATCGGAATTTTGATTGATAAATTGAAGCTCGCCTCAAAGCAAACGGGAATCAATCATATTGCTATTGGCGGAGGCGTTTCAGCAAATACCGGCATTAGACAAGCATTGAAAGATGGTGAGGCCAAATTTGGATGGACCACGTATGTGCCCAAATTTGAATTCACTACAGATAATGCTGCAATGATTGCCATAGTTGGATATTTGAAATTTCTTGAAGGCGATTTTGCTCAACAAGATATCACGGCATCCTCTCGACTCAAAATTTAATACGACTGAACCCATACTTCAATGCAATTATTTTATAATCCTGATATTGACGAGAGCACTTCGCAAATTTCATTTTCAAAAGATGAAAGCAAACATATTGTAAAGGTGCTTCGTAAAAATAGTGGAGATGAACTCCAGATTACCAATGGGAAAGGTTGGTTATTTGTTGCTGAAATCACCAATGCCGATATTAAAAACTGTGTGGCGTCCATAATTTCCAAAGCGTTTGAACCGGCTCGTAACTACAAGGTCCATTTGGCGGTAGCACCAACAAAAATGAACGATCGCTACGAATGGTTTTTAGAAAAAGCCACTGAAATTGGCGTGGACACCATCACTCCATTTATTTGCGATCACAGCGAGCGCAAAGTTGTTAAAATGGATAGATTTGAGAAAATCCTTCAAGCGGCCATGAAACAATCCTTACATTATTATATGCCCGTATTAGAAGAAACCGTTTTATTTAAAGACTTTATAACGCATCCATTCAACGGACAGAAGTTTATTGCACATTGTGAAGAAACAGAACGTACTTCTTTAAAAAACGCTTTGCAACCTGAAACTGATGTACTTATTTTGATTGGTCCTGAAGGTGATTTTAGTTCTAATGAAATCAAGGCCGCAGTGGCCTCAGGATTCACACCTGTTACTCTCGGTAACACTCGTTTACGGACAGAAACTGCCGCTATTGTAGCCTGTCATAGCATTGCTTTTGTAAATGAATGAAAACTTGACTTAATAGATGTAAACTAGTGTAGTTATGGGTGTTAAATAAAATAAATCAACATTTGCAATCGGTATGTATAAGTTTCAATTCATGTCATATTTTTAAACCGTTTTTATTTCTATTTTTGGAGGATGAGATTTAGTGTGACCATATCAAAGCATCTTTTCGCCATTTTATTTTTTGCAATAAGTACAACTTCATTTTTGCAAGCACAGGAAATTGCCGTATTAAAGTATAAAGGTGGTGGCGATTGGTATGCCAACCCTACCTCCTTGCCTAACTTGATTTCTTATTGCAATCTTAATATCAATACTAAAATCAATCCCAAGCCCGAAACGGTGGAACCTGATAGTCCCGATATTTTCCAGTTTCCTTTTATTCATATGACCGGACACGGGAATGTGTTTTTCAGTGAGAATGATATTGAAAATTTAAGAAACTACCTTTTTTCTGGTGGATTTTTGCATATTGATGACAATTACGGGATGCAGCCTTACTTGGTAAAGGAACTCAAAAAATTATTTCCGAATAAGGATTTGGTCGAATTACCAAAAACACATCCCATTTTTAGTTCGGCATTTAAATTTCCTGAGGGATTGCCTAAAATTCATGAACATGATGGCCAACGACCACAGGCATTTGGCATTTTTGAGAATGATAGATTAGTCCTTTTATTTACTTATGAAAGTGATTTAGGAAACGGCTGGGAAGATGAAGAAGTGCATAACGACCCATTTGAAGTCAGAGAAAAAGCGTTAAAAATGGGTGCTAATATAATTAAGTATGTCTTTGAAAACTAAGCGGGTTTTGGGCTTTTTGATGTTGTTAGACACGGAAGTCACTAAATATCACTAATTTTTGGATGAATTGATTAATTTCACTATTGCCAATGAAGTCAGGACGTGCAGTTACCTTTTATTTATTGCCATGTTGCCAAGCCTTAATTCCTATTATACAGCTGTCCTCGTAAGTTAACTCATAACAAAACATATTCGCCAACTCCAAATCAACAATCGTAAATACCATTCCTATGCAGCTCACCCATTACAATTCTAAATTTACTCCTCACACCTTTCCCATCACCTTGGTTTGTGAAAACGTCACCAATGCGGCAAATATTGGTAGTTTATTTAGAACTGCAGATGCTTTTGGAATTGAAAAATTGATTTTTTGCGGTACTCCGATCCCTTTTGGAAGGAAGATGGGGCAAACTTCAAGAGCGACAGAAAAATATGTCAATTTTGCATGGGATGAAAACCCCGAAGAAGTTCTCAAGAATTTTAAAACACTAGGATATCAAATTATCGCATTAGAAATTACCGATTCCAGCACACCTCTTATCACTATGGATTTGAATACCCAACAACCGATAATTTTATTAATTGGTGATGAAAATTTTGGGATTTCTGAAGAACTATTAGAACTGTCAAATCATACCGTTCACATAGATATGTTTGGACAAAATAGCAGTATGAATGTTGTACAAGCGACTAATATTGCACTTTATGAAATTACAAAACAATTAAGAGAGAAATAATTTCATAAATTTATGAGCCATGATAACTAAATTTTAATTACGTTAATTTATCTAGCAACCGCGTCCTAATTTTGATTTATATTTAAAAAATGAAAGCAAAAACGATTTCAAAAGGTATTTTACAAGCATTAGCTGTTGTATTTGGCATCATTATTCTACTATTCTTCCTTTATAAAATACAATCCTTATTACTTTATTTGTTTATAGCCGGGATTATCTCACTTATTTTCAGGCCTGTGGTTTATTTTTTTAAGAATCGGTTGAAATTAGGAAAAAACTTATCCGCTTTTATAACGCTTTTATTGATAGGAGGATTTTTTGCTTTGATTTTATGGCTTTTTGTTCCCATAATTGTAGAGCAGAGTAAAAATATTTCAGAAATAGATTTTGAAATGGTCAAAACCGATTTGAATGAACTGAGCATTCAAGCAAGTGAATATTTGGGCGTGGAAAAGATCAACATCATAGAAGCTGTCAAACGTACAGAATTTGTTCAAAATTTTGACTCTGAGTTTGTGGTGAGTTTTGTAGATGTTTTTGTGAATAATATCGGTAAATTTCTCATAGGAGTGTTTTCAGTTTTATTCATTTCATTCTTTATGCTAAAGGATGATCGAATGATTTCCAACGCCGTGGCCAGTTTTGCCGAAGAAGGAAAAGAACGTCGGTTTTTAAGAGTTTTGGATAAAGCGAAAGAGCTGTTGTCTCGATATTTTATAGGACTAATGATTCAAACCTCTATTATGGGCGTTTTCTATTTTTTGTTATTATTAAATTTAGACGTTAAAAACGCCTTGGCCATTGCAGTTATTTGTGCATTCCTCAATATTGTGCCGTATTTGGGGCCTCTTCTTGGTGGCGTAGTCATGATTTTGGTGGTGGTCTCTAATAATCTAGGCGTTGATTTTTCAACAGATTTATTACCACTTCTTTTCAAAGTCCTGATTGGGGTGACTATTGCGCAATTGATTGACAATCTCTTTTCTCAGCCTATAATTTTTGGAAAAAGTGTGCGTTCCCATCCGCTAGAAGTTTTTCTTGTGATTATTATCGGAGGCTTGATTTTTGGGATCCCTGGAATGATCATTGCCGTGCCTTTTTACACCACCTTAAAGGTTATTTCAAAGGAATTTCTATCAGAATACAAAATCGTTAAGCAATTGACCAAGAATCTATAAGTGTAATAGCTAATATTGCATTTAAATTTTATGCGATGAATTCTGCCATTTTAGATCCTGATGTCCAAAATTACATCAATCAAAATCTTAAAACAGACCCCACAGTCCTGATTTTAAAAGGTGTTACATTCCCTGAAGTTAGCGCGGCAGAAGTTGTTGAACAAATTGAATCCAAAAGCAGATGTGAAAAAAAACTACCATCTTGGTTCCAGCAGTCCAATATTTACTACCCAAATAAACTCAATATTGAACAAACTTCATCAGAACTTACCGCCAACTATAAATCGCGTTTAATTTCGGGAAATACATTAATTGATCTTACAGGTGGATTTGGCGTTGATGCCTATTATTTTGGAAAAGTTTTCAAACACGTGACACATTGCGAACTAAATGCTGATCTCAGTAAAATGGTCACGCACAATTTCGACATGTTTAATGTGAATAACATCACGACAATTTCTGAAGACGGCATCTCTTTTCTTCAAAATACAGAAAAAAATTATGATTGGATTTATGTCGATCCTTCTAGACGTCATGATAGTAAGGGCAAAGTGTTTTTTCTAAAAGATTGTCTTCCAAATATTCCTGAACAATTAGACATATTATGGTCACGTTCAAAAAATATCCTCATAAAAACGTCCCCGTTATTGGATATCAGCATTGGTCTGAATGAATTGGTAAATGTGAAGACCATCCATATCATTGCAGTCAATAATGAGGTCAAGGAATTGCTATGGGTTTTGGAACATGGGTTTACTGGGAAGGTGAAAATCACCACTGTTAACCTAAAAAAAGGCGGTGATGAACAATTTGAATTTTTACACGAAGATGAAGCCGAAGTTGAGATTATCCACAGTGAACCACTCATCTATCTCTACGAACCAAACTCAGCTATTATGAAATCTGGTGGGTTCAACTCTTTGACTGAAAGTTTCGGCGTGACGAAACTTCATAAACATTCCCATCTATATACTAGTGAAAAATTGATTGCATTTCCAGGAAGGACATTTAAAATAGAGAAAGTAGTGCCGTATAACAAAAAGCAAATAAAAAAGCTCAACATTAAGAAGGCCAATGTAACGACACGAAATTTCCCGGATACGGTTCAAAATATTCGGAATGCATTTAAAATTAAAGATGGTGGCGATGATTATCTTTTCTTTACTACGGATATCGACAATGAGAAAATAGTTTTAATCTGCAAAAAAAATGATTAATAAAAGCCACTTGAAATTGTTTAACAAAAAAATGAGTGGTCTTTATTTGTATTTCAGATAAATATTTTCCAATGTTCTCGTGCTATAAGAAATCCAATTAAATCATATTAAAGACTGGTCCAAGTAGGACATATATAATAATGAATAAGATGATGGTACCAATACATCCGCATTTACCACCTCCTAATTTTTTCGCTCCCCAACCTGCAGCAAGCGCTCTGAATAGATTTTTCATTGTTTTAGATTTTAAGTTTTAAATATAATTCTATTTAAGAATCGAGGTGTGCGCTAAAACTAAAAATCATATCTCAAATACAGATTTCGCAGTAAAACCATAACAAACGGCAGAATCCACCGTTCTTTTCGTATTCAATCCTGTAAATTCACTGAACGCTGGAAGTATCAAGCGGTGTTCAGAAACTTCATAACAGGGAAGTTTAATAAATACTTTTCCCTTACCCTTAATTGTCACTCCAGGATGGGTATGCCCTGAAATGCAAAAAATATCCTCGCCGCAGTGCCGTTCGTCATGTACAAATCTGATTGAACCAACATCTTTGTGCGTTTTGAAAACCGTAATTCCCAACGATTCGTAAAAACTATTCGTTAACCTGTCGTGATTACCTTTTATAAGCTCAAAATTAACCATCTGATAGTCTTGTAGGAAATTTTGGAACTGGTTAATATCAGTATTGTTTTCGGCATGGAAAAGATCGCCCACAACTAAAACCGTTTTTGCTTCAAAATGATCGATCAAACCTTTCAACCTGGTCAAGTCATTGTCCAAAATAGCTGAGGGAATAGGAATTCCCGCCTTTCTGAAATGTGCCGTTTTGCCAATGTGCAAATCCGATACGACCAACGTTTTCTCCTTCTCCCAAAAAAGTGCACGTTGATTGGTAAGGGTCAAAACTTCATGTTGAGCCGTAATGTCTTTGGTAATAATTCTCATACTTGCGTTTGCTTCAACACCTCGTCTCGAATCCTTTTAATGCGGGCATCCAAATCCTCACTGGTTAAGGATTGGCGTAAACTGTCCACTTTTATAGGGAAACTTAATGGGGTGAAAGATTTTGCAAATTTAAGGATAAGTTTACTTTTGGAAATACGTTCAAAGGCCTCTTTTAACCGGACTTCTTCCAATTGTTCATTAAAAACTTCGGTGTAGGCTTGGCGCAATAATAAGTTTTGAGGCTCGTAATCTTCCAAAACCCTGAAAATCAATCCTGAAGAGGATTGCAAGCTTTTGTTGTTTTTCCGCGTTCCGGGTTGACTTTGAACCACCAAACCTGAAATAACGGCAATATCCCTAAACTTACGGGACGCCATTTCTGAGGCATTGATACTACCAATAACATCTTCCATTAAATTTTCTTTAGATAAAAGCTCCTTTATCGTATCCTCATTAATGGGAATGGCCTGATCACTCAACAATTCAAAGCCATAATCATTCATGGCAATGGTAAAGGTCAAAGGTTTGATCAAACTTAAACGGTAAGCAATCAAAGCCGCCATCACTTCGTGGATCAATCGGCCTTCAAAGGGGTACATAAAGACATGATGCCCGTCTTTGGTTTCAATCATTTCGATTAAAAATTCGTCCTTTCCGGGGATGTGTGAGTTCTTTTCCTGTTGCGAAATCAGCGGATGCAAAAACTTTAGTTCTTTTTCTGTAGTTTTTGGATGTAAGGATTCTGACAGTTTCTCGCGCAGATAATGACTTAAATAAGACGATAATGGTAAACGTCCACCCAGCCAACTTGGCGTAATTGCTGATTTTCGTTTACTCCGTTTCACCAGTACCGTCATGTCTTTTATGGTGATCATTTCCAAAACGCGACCCGCCAAGATAAAGTGATCGTTGGGTTTCAACTTTGAAATAAAATATTCTTCAACCATACCAATATAACCTCCCGAGAAGAATTTTACCTTTAACATGGCATCACTGACTATGGCACCTATATTCATCCGGTGCAGCATAGATATCCGCTTACTTTTTACTTTGTACAGCCCATCCTCATCCAAAATGACTTTGTGGTATTCTTCGTAAGATTTTAACGTATTCCCGCCTTCTGTTATGAAATGCAAGGCCCAATGCCAATCGTCCGGCGTCATATAATGAAAGGCGTGCACTTTTTGAATGGCTTTAAAAAGCTCTTTCTCATTAAAACCTTCGCCCACTGCTAGGGTCACTAAATATTGAATCAGCACATCAAAAGTGAGCACCATCGGTTCTCTGGCCTCAATACGTTTATCCTTTACGGCTTGTTTTAGTGCAGAAGCTTCAATCAATTCCAACGAATGCGTGGGCACAAAATAAATTTTAGAAGTTTCATAAGGTGAATGCCCACTACGCCCCGCCCGCTGCATAAATCGTGCGATGCCCTTTGGTGAGCCAATTTGGATCACGCAATCCACAGGTTTAAAATCTACGCCTAAATCTAGAGATGATGTGCACACCACTGCCTTGAGATGCCCGTCAGAAATAGCATCTTCAATCCAGTTCCGTAATTGCGCATCGATGGAGCCATGATGAATGGCAATCTGTCCCGCCAAATCGGGTTCAATCTTTAAAATTTGCTGATACCAAATCTCACTTTGATTTCTGGTGTTTGTGAAAATTAGCGTCGTGTTATTTTGGTAGATAATCGGAATAATTTTAGAAGCCATTTTTACACCCATATGGCCTGCCCAGGGCAAAACCTCAATTTCGTCGGGAAGCACGGTAATGATGTCAATCTTCTTTTTCTCTTTGGCAACAATACGCTTCGTTTTGATGTTTCTATAGGGAATCAACACCTTTTGCGCTTCATCTAAGTTTCCGATGGTAGCGGTTATTCCATAGATTCTTATGGATTTGGAAAGACTCAACAATCTAGAAACTGCCAACTCTGTCAACACGCCGCGTTTGGAACCCAACAATTCATGCCATTCATCTACGGCCACACAATGCAGACTTTTGAAAAATCGGGAATTGTTTTTTTGGGAAAATAAAATGTGAAGAGTTTCTGGCGTGGTCAACAATACATCAGGCATTAAACGCTCCTGTCGGCGCCGTTCCTTTTGTGGCGTATCGCCATTTCTAACTTCCACTTGCCAGTCCAAGCCAATTTCTTCTACGGCGATAGTCATCGCTTTGGCCAAATCTTTTGCGAGGGAACGCAGCGGACTTATCCAAAGCAATTTCATGCCTTTTTTATAGGCTTCTGGCTGATTGAGATAATCTATAACTACAGCCAAAAACACTGAAAATGTCTTTCCAAATCCTGTAGGTGCCACAACCATCCCGCTGTAGCCATTATGATATTGATTCCAGGTTTGCAACTGGAAATTGAAGGGCTTCTGCCCTTTTTCGCGCATCCAATCGCTAATAATTTGATAGCCTTGTGAGTCCTGAACGTTTTTCAAATTGGATTGATGATTAGTTGTTTTACTTGTTCAATGGTATCAATATCGGCGACGGTTTTATCGCGACGCCATCTTAAAATTCGAGGAAATCTTAAAGCTACGCCAGATTTATGCCGATTGCTCAAAGCAATGCCTTCAAAGGCAATTTCAAATACCAATTCCGGTTTAACGGTTCGAACCGGTCCAAACTTTTCGATGGCATTTTTATTGACAAATCGTGAAATTTCGGTTATTTCTACATCCGTTAGCCCTGAATAGGCTTTTGCCACCGTCACCAAACCCTCGTCTTTTTTAACTGCAAAAGTATAATCGGTATATTTTGAACTCCGTCTTCCACTGCCTTTTTGCGCATAAATCATGACGGCATCAATCGTTAGCGGATCGACTTTCCATTTCCACCAATCGCCTTTTTTACGTCCGGTATGATAAGGCGAATTTTTCTGTTTTAGCATCAAACCTTCGCTGTTGTATTCGCGTGCTTGATTCCTGATCGCATCCAATTCATTCCAATGATTGAAAGTGATGATCTCGGAAATTACGATTTGATTTGGCAAGGTTTCAGAAGTCAATAAATCAACTAAGATCTGACGTCTGTAAGTCAGTGGTTTTGTGCGAATGTCTTGCCCATTCCATTCGAGAACATCATATACGTAAAATCCAACCGGAATTTCTTCCAACATTTTTTTGCTGACATTTTTTCTATTCAGTCGTTTCTGCAGATCATTGAACAACAAAACAGCGTTGTCCTTGAGCGCTAAAATCTCGCCGTCAATCACAAAATCATCCTCAAATATCTCCATGGCGCTCACCAGTTCTGGAAATTGGCTCGTCACTAATTCCTCGCCTCTTGACCAGATGAAAATCTCGCCATTCCGTTTGACTATTTGACCTCTAATGCCATCCCATTTATATTCTACTTGCCATTGAGCAGGAATACCCAACTCCGGCAATTCCTTTTCCAAAGCATACGCAAGACAAAACGGATAAGGTTTGGAGTTATCATAATTGATGTGTTCTCCTTGGACCAAATCGTCAAAACTGATGCTGTTGATATCCCAATTTCCAATAATACTGTGCATGAGCTGATTCGCATCAATTCCAGAATATTTAGACAAGGCATTGACCAATGTTTTTTTGGACACCCCAATTCGGAAGCTTCCACCGATCAATTTATTAAAAATCAGTCGTTCTTGCATCTCCAAGCCTGACCAAGCATTGAGCACGTAAATCTTTTTTTCTGCATCAGTTTTTGGTCGCAAGGCAATCAATTCATCCATCCAATCACTCAAGGATTTTTCAATTTTATGGGTTGGGTCAGGCAACATGAGAGCGATGGTTTCACCTAAATCGCCCACATTGCTATAACTTTCTAAAAATAGCCATTCCGGATATCCGGTGATTTCCAGACACCATTGCCGCATTAAGGACGTTTTAACAGGTCGTGATGGACGTTTTCCCGTAAATAAAGTAATGATCCAGAGTTTGTCCTTTTCTGGAGCAACTTTCAGATAATCGACCAATGCATCAATTTTAGAATTGGTTTTATTGGTGATTTCAATGGCGCTGATCAGTTCCGAAAAATGCTTCATGAGATGTCCTGTTTTTCGGTTACTATTTCCTTATCACCGTCTTCTGAACCGTATTCCGTTTTCACTTCTTCCGATCGAATTCCAATTTCATTCAAATATTTTGAAAACGTTGCCTGACTCCCATGAGTGACATATACCGTCTCCGCTTCGGTGGCTTTTACGGCAGATAATAGACCATTCCAATCGGCGTGATCACTTACTGCAAATCCAGCATCCACGGCTTGCCAACGTCTGTTGCCTCTAATCTGCATCCATCCGGAACAAATTGCAGTAGCCGCATTGGGAATTTTTTTCAATAATTTTGATCCCAATAATCCGGGAGGCATGAT
>NZ_DATJCA010000050.1:0-12631 GCF_035515035.1 Gelidibacter sp.
TCTGATAAAGAGACGGCTAAAATCTTAAAAGGTTCAGAAATTCCATACCAAGAAGCCAGTTCAAGTGGTGCAACCAGTACATCATTTAAAGAGGCTGCCTCATCTTTAGTCACTTTCACATCCATGATAATACGGTTATCAGGTGTAATCTGTGGAGTTACTTCCAGAGATAAAGCAGCCTCTTTAAATGATGACTAGCAGAATTTTGAGTTTGCCAATGGAATAATAATTCATTTACAGCATAATCATCATACATTGTTGTTGGCGAAAAGTTTTCTTCAGATTTAATAAGGTTGATGAATAAAATTTCTGTGTTTAAATCTTTGTTTTCGGCAGTTCCTTCTCTATTTGAAGATTTCTTTTTGAAAGTACTGAACTTAAAGGCAGCTAAAATTTGATCTCTAGTATATCGACTATGGAGTTTTAACGGTTGTTGGTAAGGGAGGTCAATTGGTATTTCTTTAAAGTTTATGTTTTCAATTAATAACTCTAAGACTTCTTTTATTTCTTCAACTAATACTTTATTGGCTCCAATCTTTTTTATACTATTTTCTAAAGAATCAAAACCTCCTTCATCCTGCCAAACATCGTAATGTAACATTAAGAGCATTGGTTTTTCAATTTTATTAAATTTAGAAATATCTATATTGAAATCTTGTTGTGCGATTTTTAAAATGAATGAAAAATAACTCAATGAATTTGTGGAAAGCCATTTTTTTGAAATAGTCGAAACTATTTCTTTTTCATTTTTCGAATCGAAATCATTTAGTTTTCCCGCAATTTGGCACAGACGTTTCCAGCTTCCTCTTTTATAAATTGATTGTAAAGGAATATTGTACAACTTGCTGAAATTTCCGATTGTTAATGGTAAGTGAGTATCGTGCTGAAATTGTTGAATTCTTTGAATAATTCTTCTCCTATTAAGTAAAGTTGCTGAAGTTATATTTTTGAGAATGGTGTCTTTTGCTTTTTTCTCTAGAATAATTGAGCAGCCTAATGGTAAGTGAGGAAAATTGTCCTCTACTTCTTTGGCGACCGTAGTATTTGTTTTGCCAATTAATGCTCTAAATTTATTTTCGAAATTATATTCAGAGTGGGAATTTCCAACAAAATCTAAAACTGTTAAAGAGTCTTTTTCCTCGTAAAGCCTGAGCCCTCTTCCGAGTTGTTGTAAAAATACGGTTAAACTTTCTGTTGGTCTTAAGAATAGTAATGTGTCTATTTGCGGAATGTCGATACCTTCATTAAAAATGTCAACAACAAACAAATAGTTGATTTCCTTTTTTTCTAGACTTTGACGAATTGCAAGACGGTCATTGCTATTATTGCTTGTTAAATAATCTGCTTTTAATCCAGCTAAAGTGAATTTTTCAGCCATGTATTTGGCATGTTCCATAGAGACACAATATCCTAAGGCTCTGACGTCATGGATGTCTTTTGTGTATTTCTCTAAAGCATCAATTATTTCTCTAACTCGTCTATCACTTTCAGTGTAAATGTTAGTCAATTCGCTTGGTAAATATTTTCCCCTTACCCAACTCACATTGGATAAATCTATACTATCTGTAATCCCGAAATATTGAAAAGGACAAAGTAGCTTTCTATTCATTGCTTCAGGAAGCCTGATTTCTGCAGCGATTCTGTTGTCAAAGTCTTCCAGAATATCGCCACCATCCATTCTTTCAGGGGTCGCTGTAAGACCAAGAAGAATTTTAGGTTGAAAATAATTGATTATTGCCCTATAGCTGTTTGCTGTTTGATGGTGACATTCATCAATAATTATATAATCGTAATAATCAGGTGATAAATTAGCGTTTTCAAGCTGATTGTTTAATGATTGAACAGAAGCAAAAACAAATTCAAAATTATCTGGAACCATTCCGTCAACCCACAATTCGCCAATATTATTGTTTCTTAAAACGCCTTGGAATGTTGAAAGTGATTTTTGTAATATTTCTTTTCTATGTGCTAGGAAAAGTAGTTTTGAAGATTTGTTTTCTTGTTTGAAACGTTTGTAATCGAATGCAGAAATAACAGTTTTCCCAGTCCCTGTAGCTGCAACGACAAGATTTCTGTATCTGTTATGAACTGTTCTTTCTACTTCTAGTTTTTCTAGCACCTCATTTTGATAAGGAAAAGGTTTGATGTCGAAAAATGCAGCAGTATTTTCATAAGGCTTGCTAAATTTACTTTGTTTTAAAGCATCTATTAATTTCTCGTGATGTATTGAATCATCAAACAGCTCAAAGTCATCACTTTCCCAATAAGCGTCAAATGTTTTCTGGAATTTACTAATGATGTGGCTGACTTCTTTGGTGGTTACTTTTAAATTCCATTCCAAGCCATCCGTTAATGCAGACCTAGAGAAATTAGAGGAGCCGATATAAGCTGTGTGAAATCCTGAATCTCTATAAAATAAATATGCTTTAGCATGTAATCTTTCGTTTCCGGTATTATAAGATATTTTGACCTCTGTATTTTGAAGACTGGCTAATAGTTTTATTGCTTTATAGTCAGAAGCCCCCATGTAAGTAGTAGTGATGACTTTTAGTTTTCCACCTCGTTCTGTGAATTCTCGTAATTCTTTTTCAAGAATTATAATTCCTTTGAATTTAATAAAGGAGACTAGAAAATTTATTTCATTAGACGATAGAATTTCTTTTTTTAATTCACTTTCTAAAGATAATCCGGCATTTCCACCTGTAAATAGTTCGCTTTGCGTTAATCTGGTATAAGGGGTTATTTCTTTTAAATGAAGGTCTAAGTTTGAAAAATGGACATCCGTTTTAGAGAATACAGCTTTTAGTATTTCTCCTTCAACGTTTATTAAGTCATCTAGAAACTCTTGTTTATTAAGCTCTTCTTTTAGAAATCTAATTATTTTGTTAGCAATTTCAATTTGATGTTCTACTTTGTTTTCACCTTTAATAAGTTGAAAAGCATGATTAAGGGTTTTTGATAAATGACTAGAGAGAATTTGTGAAGCTTCTTCTTTGTCGATTAGATTTTTCTTTAAAAAGAATTTATCGTTATCAATCTCTTTTATTTTATTAGAGACTAGTTGCGTTACTAGCTCCTCATAGATGCCTTGATTCATAGTTCAGTAAATTCTTTTAAAATAGGTAAATCCGCCTCCGCCCAATCTAAAGTGTATAATTCATCCATCTCTAAAAAAACATGGTCAGAATGTTCTTTTAATAATAAATCACCAGAAACATATTCCGCAATAAACGGTATCAAATTTATTTTAAGAGTGGGATATTGATGAAGAATGGGAGTTAGTTTTCCTTTTATTTTTATATGAATATTCAATTCTTCTAAAATTTCACGTTTTATACATTCTACTTCATTTTCACCATCCTCAATTTTCCCACCGGGAAATTCCCATTTTAAAGGTAGTTTCATGGTTTCACTTCTTTGAACGGCCAGTATCTTATTTTCAAAATATATAATTGCACACGTGACAGGTATGGTTTTCAAGGATAGTTAATTTAATTTTTATTCAATAATTTTCATAAATATAATAATCAATATCAACTTAACTCTGATTTTATCTTTAAGATAATAACGGACATTTAGTATTCCCTCTCAATCCCCAAAACATTCCCTAAATTAGCCCTTATGAAATGAGCATGCTAAATACTTTATTAAGCATGAGAATGGTTGATTGCGAATTGCATGTAACCATTGAAAAACATTAAAAATAAATACATGAAATCATACACACTTGCCATTGCTGGCTGCGGAAAACTGGCCCATATTGTTGTAGAGGCTTTATTGAAAGACTTATTGCCAAACTATAAACCGCTTGATGGCTATTCCCGAACCTTGGAAAAAGTTGAAGGTGTCATCATCTAAATCGTTATAGAATTATATTCCCTAATTACAGGCACATCCGCCTCCGCCCAATCCAAATTACACAACTCATGTTTCTCACATAAAACATAATCAGCATGCTCCTTCAATTTTAAATCGCCAGACACATAATCCGCCACAAAAGGTATCAAATTAATTTTAAAATCAGGATAGGTATGAATGACTGGAGTAAGGCGTTCTTTTACCTCAATGTGTATGTTTAATTCTTCAAAGACTTCGCGTTTAACGCAATCAATGTCAGATTCACCTGGTTCAATCTTGCCACCGGCAAATTCCCATTTTAAAGGAAGTTTCATTTGTGCACTTTTTTGAACGGCTAATACTTTAGTCCCAAAATGAATTAGTGCACAAGTGACAGGTATTGTTTTCAACAGACTTTGACTTTAATGTGAAATGAGCGTTTGGGAGAAAGATTCTAGTTGTTTATTAGCCGAAGGAATCAATTTCAAAGGCTCTAGTCCAACGAGTTTTCTGAATATCATATTTTTTGTTTTTCTAATTTAAATCTACGTTCTACACCTCCATCTAAGAGTTAGTAGATTTGTGTTATTAAATTTGATGGGTACTTCCAATCAAAAGTTATTAAGGGTGAATATTTCGTTATAACTGTGCGTTAGGGATTACGAATCCAATTTTATTTTATTAATGGGAATTCGTGATGCCGCTTCGTTAAATTGCAGTGGAAAGCCCACAGCGAGGCAAGAGCGAGGACTTGCAACGGATAGCCCGACCCTTTTCAGGTAACGCCCAAAAACTAAACTTAATCTATTTAAATTTTTGACAAAAATTTCAGAAATTTTTATAAATTCATTCGTTCCTAGATAATACCGTCGTAAATTATTGACTATAAATTTTACCAATGTATCAGTGGTTTAGTCTGTTGTTAATAAATCAAATAATTCAAAACTTAATTTTAATGATTACCTCTTGTATTTATAAACATTCTAGTCTTGATTCTTGATTCTAAAAGCGAAGCGGTCTATGTTCTATTTTAATATTTTAATGCGCCTCCAACCAATCCTGCCCCACGCCCAAATCCACTACCAAAGGCACCGCTAGTTCATAAGCACTTTCCATTTCAGATTTGACCATTTTTTTGATGTCTTCCAACTCAGGTTTATACACATCAAACACCAATTCATCATGCACTTGCAGGAGCATTTTAGTTTTAAACTTTTCGTCAACCAGTTTTTTGTGGATGTTGATCATCGCCACTTTGATAATATCCGCGGCACTTCCTTGGATGGGTGCGTTCACGGCATTACGTTCCGCCGCGCCTCTCACGACAGCGTTTCTGGAATTGATATCCTTTAAATAACGGCGACGGCCTAAAACGGTCTGCACGTAGCCGTTTTCTCGTGCAATTTCAATTTGATCACTAATATAATTACGCAGTTTTGGATAGGTGGCATAGTAGGTATCGATCAGGTCTTTGGCTTCACTGCGGGATAAATCGGTTTGATTGCTCAATCCAAATGCTGAGACCCCGTAGATGATCCCGAAATTGACTGTTTTGGCATTGCTACGTTGCTCACGGGTTACTTCTGCCAACGGCACGCCAAATACTTTTGAAGCGGTAGAAGCGTGAATATCCTCACCGTTCTTAAAGGCATTGATCATGTTGTCTTCTTCACTCAACGCTGCGATAATACGCAATTCGATTTGGGAATAATCCGCTGCCAATAACACATAATTCTCGTCTCTTGGCACAAAGGCCTTACGTACTTGACGTCCGCGTTCTGTACGGATGGGAATGTTTTGAAGATTCGGGTTGTTGCTGCTCAAGCGCCCTGTTGCCGCCACGGTTTGCATATAATCGGTATGGACTCTGCCTGTGGTTGGTTCTACCTGAGTTGGCAACGCATCCACATAGGTGCTTTTCAGTTTTGCCAGGCCACGATAATCCAAAATATGCTGAATAATGGCATGGTCTTTCGCTAAATAGGATAAAATTTCTTCACCAGTAGCGTATTGACCGGTTTTGGTCTTTTTAGGTTTGTCGACCAATTTAAGCTTGTCAAATAAAATATCACCCAACTGTTTTGGCGAGGCAATGTTGAATTCTTCACCCGCTTCCTTAAAAATATTGGCTTCCAAGGTTTTGATGTCATTATCTAACTTTTCGGATAACGAATTCAGGAATTTCTCATCCAAATTGATGCCTTCCAATTCCATATCGGCAAGGACGCGCAGTAGCGGAATTTCAATCTCATCAAATAATTTTTGGGTATTGGCTTCGCCCAGTTCCTTTTCAAAATGCTCTTTAAGCTGCAAGGTGATATCGGCATCTTCAACAGCATATTCGGTTTGTTTTTCTAACGAAACCGTGCGCATGGACAGTTGGTTCTTGCCTTTTTTACCAATCAATGCTTCAATGGGCATTGGCGTATAATTGAGATAGGTTTCTGCCAAGATATCCATATTATGGCGCATGTCAGGATTGATGAGGTAGTGGGCCAACATGGTATCAAACAATTTACCTTTGACCTGAATATTGTATTTATGAAGCACTTTAATATCATATTTTAGATTCTGCCCCACTTTTTCAATGGTTTCAGCCTCAAAAAACGGACGTAGTTCTTCAATCAGATTTTGAGCTTCCTCTTTATCTTCCGGAAACGGTATATAAAATCCTTTTCCAACTTCCCATGAAAATGCAATCCCGACCAATTCTGCAGTAATCGGATCCAAGCCGGTGGTTTCGGTATCAAAACACACACTGGATTGTTTCATCAGATTTTGAATGAACAGTTTGGTCGCCATCCCGCTCGCAACACTTTGATAGAAGTGGGAGGTGGTTGCCGCTGTTTTGCGAGTAAACTCTGAAACTGTTTCCGCTTGGTCGTTGTTTTCAGATGGCGTGGCGCCAAATAAAGAAAATTGTCCAGATCCTGCTGATCCTTTGGGTTCGGTAGGAGCTTTGCCTGCAGTTGTATTTTGTGAATTTCCAGCACCCGCAACTTTGTTGTGTTCAGTGCCTCCGTTGGCCATCGCTTCTGGAGTAAAGGTTTTCAGGAAGTTATCGGTGAGACGTCTGAACTCCAATTCCTGGAAAATGTTTGTGACGGCTTCAAAATCGGGCTCGGACATTTCAAAGTCGGTTTCACAAAATTCTACAGGCACATCCAACATGATGGTGGCCAGCGTTTTGGAGAGCATTCCCAATTCCTTATTGGCTTCAATGTTTTCTTTCATTTTCCCTTTTAGCTCATGCGTATTAGCTAAAAGATTTTCCATGCTCCCGAACTGCTTGATGAATTTCTTTGCGGTTTTTTCGCCAACTCCTGGTAAACCTGGAATATTGTCTGATGAATCGCCCATCATCCCTAAAAAATCTATGACTTGAAGTGGGGTTTCAACTTCAAATCTTTTCTTAACTTCTTCAATTCCCCAGGTTTCATAGCCACCGCCAAAAGATTTTGGTCGGTACATAAACACGTTTTCTGTAACCAATTGAGCAAAATCCTTATCTGGTGTAACCATATAGGTGGTATAACCTTGCGCTTCTGCTTGTCTGGAAAGGGTTCCGATCACGTCATCTGCTTCATAGCCTTCCTTGACCATTATAGGAATGTGCATGGCCTTGAGAATATTGTAAATATGTGGAATTGCCGTTCTAATGCCTTCAGGTGTTTCATCCCGATTGGTCTTATAAGCTTCAAACATTTCCACCCGATCCACACTCCCGCCTTTGTCAAAACACACTGCTAAATGATCTGGGCGTTCCCTTTTGATAACGTCCAACAAAGAGTTCATAAACCCCATAATGGCTGAGGTGTCCTCTCCTTTAGAATTGATTTGTGGGTTCTTGATAAAGGCATAATAACCTCTAAAAATTAAGGCGTAGGCATCGACTAAAAACAGTCGTTTTTTTTCTGACATGGATTTGTTTTTTTGAAGATCATAAAATTACAAAAGATAATTTGATTTGGGCGTTGGGATGTGCTTATTATGAAATTGGATGGGTGTTACACAGAGTTTCGCAGAGTTACATGGAGGAACACAGAGAGTCTATTTTTTATCTGCGTGGATTTGTGGGACTTATCACTTCGGCAGAAGGGTCTGCGGAATACACCAAAAAGAATCCTCAGCCCATGAAAAATATTTAAAATCAAAGCGTATTTTTGAGGATGACGATCAGCAATAGAAAATAGAAATGAAGAATAGGAAATATAGCATTGCCATTCATGGTGGTGCAGGTACTTTAGTGAAGGGATTAATGACCGCCGAGTTGGAAGCTGCTTATAAATCTGCTTTGGAAACGGCGCTCACTGCAGGTTATTCGGTTTTGGAATCTGGCGGTACGGCACTTGATGCGGTTGAAACGGCGGTTAAATTATTGGAGGACACCCCACTTTTTAATGCGGGGAAAGGTTCTGTTTTTACCGCTGAAGGCACACATGAAATGGATGCTGCCATTATGGACGGGCAAAATCTCAAAGCTGGAGCGGTGTCTCTAATTACCGGGATTAGAAATCCTGTGGCCTTGGCACGTGATGTTATGGACAAAAGCTATCATGTGTTTCTGGCGGGTGAAGGCGCCATGGCCTTCGCCAAAAGTAATGGTTATGAGATTTTGGATCCCGAATATTTTTATGATGAAGTGCGTTATCAACAGTGGCAAGGCATTAAAGACAGCGATAGTTTTCAATTGGACCACAGCGTCAAAAAAGACGGAAAATTTGGAACCGTTGGTGCGGTGGCGTGTGATCAAAATGGGAATACAGCAGCGGCAACATCGACAGGTGGGATGACCAATAAAAAATGGGGCCGTGTTGGCGATAGTCCGATGATTGGAGCGGGGACTTATGCCAATAATAGCACTTGCGCGGTAAGTTGCACTGGAAGTGGTGAATATTTTATCAGAGGGGTAGTGGCTTACGATGTGTCATGCCTAATGGAATACAAAGGATGGTCATTGCAAGAAGCTGCAGATGAAGTCATCAATCATCGTATTCTTAAAATAGGAGGTGACGGCGGATTGATAGCTGTTGATGCTAATGGAAATATTGCGATGCCGTTCAATACGGAAGGGATGTATCGTGGTTTTAGAACTTCGGATGGGGAGAGGGAGATTTCTATTTATAGGGATTAGACATTAGGAATTAGTGGTTATTCAGGTAGAGGTGAGAGGTAAATTGTCGAATTAAAACTTCTGTGTAATTAATTTCTCGCCCCGTAGACGAAAAACTATGTCTTAATGGGTTGCAACAGATCATTACTCTCCGTGAATCTCTGTGTAATCTCCTCGGTTCTCCGTGAAATCACAAAAGCAAATCCGTGACAATCCGTGAAATCTGTGTGTAAAAAACCATACAAATTCCTAAATCAGTGTCACCTGCCTGAGCGGACGGGCAGGTCCGTGTTCCATTAAAGCATAATAGCTCTCTATATAAAATCAGCCTCAATCGGTAAAACGCTTACCATGCGTTCATCAATATAATACCTGTCGCCATTAGAAAGCACATGAACGGTTAAATTCGCAATAGTCATAGGTGTGCCGTCGTCCAATACCTTCTCTTTGTTATGGGAGATTCTGCTTCCATCAAAAATAATCACCATTCCGGACCCGATGACCAGACATTTCCCATTTTTAATGATCAAACCCGTATCCTCAGCCAATCCGACACCTAAAAGTTTTGGAAATTTAGCTACCGCACCAGAGACACGTCCAAACCGACCACGTTGAATAAAATGGGTATCAATTATAAGCTCTTTAATAAAGCCCAAGCCCTTATACATAGTTACGGCGCCTTTTACAAAAGCTTCCGCAGCTTTTCCGCCAGCTATCATTTCTTTGCCCATAGCCATAGCACCTGCACTGGTGCCGGCAATAACAAAACCGACTTCGTTTTGAAACCGCTCTAACATGATTTTATGGATCGTAGTACCGCCAATTTTATTGGTGATTTTTGATTGGTCGCCTCCAGAAAACATGATGCAGTTGGCAGCTTTTATTAAATCTATAGAACTTTGCTTTTCGGAATCTTCCTTGCTTCTTATGTCTAAAACAATCACATTCTCACAGCCTAATGCGGTGAAGGCCGAAAGATAATTTTCGCCTACTTCCTCTGGAATGCTTGATGCCGTAGTAATGACAACAATATTGGCGTATTTTCCACCAGCTTGTTGTTTGACGTGGTATAAAATACCTTCATCAATAAATTCCAGGGTGTGCTTTTCGCTTTCATTTTTTCCTTTATCTTCATTTCCACCAATGGGAATCAATGTTCCTTTTACTGTCATTTTAAATACTTATGATTAGCAATTCGCTAAATTAAACTTATTTAATAAAAAATAATTCTATATTTAGGAAATGTACAAAAAGAAAAACTCAAAAGAAGTGAGTTGAGGATTTCCTTTGTCGTACGTGAATTGATTGATCCTTTTTGCAAATATCAAGTTTAACCACCAAAACCCTAAAAATTCATGAAAATACGCGAGATTAATGCCATGCGAGGTCCCAATTATTGGTCCGTAAGACGCCATAAATTAATAGTAATGGTTCTTGATCTTGAGGAAATGGAGGAGCGTCCATCCAATAAAATAGAAGGGTTCAAGGACCGTTTGGAAGCTATGTTCCCCACAATGTATGAGCATCGCTGTTCTGTTGGAACCGCAGGTGGTTTTTTTCAACGGGTGGAAGAAGGCACTTGGATGGGGCATGTTATTGAGCATATTGCCTTAGAAGTGCAAACCTTAGCCGGAATGGATGTTGGTTTCGGTCGCACTAGGGGCTATGGTGAAGAAGGCGTTTATAACGTGGTCTTTGCATATATGGAAGAGTCCGTAGGACGGTATGCAGCAAAAATTTCAGTCGCCATTTGCGAAGCGCTAATTTCAGGAGAATCTTATGATATGACCGATGACATCCAACGCATGCGCGAATTGCGAGAAGCAGAACGTTTGGGTCCAAGTACAGGGTCTATTGTGGAAGAGGCTGTTTCGCGTGGCATTCCGTGGATTCGTTTGAATAAATATTCCTTATGTCAATTGGGTTATGGTTCCAATCAAAAACGCATTCAAGCTACCGTTACTAGTGAAACCAGCAGTATTGGTGTGGAATTGGCCTGTGATAAAGAGGATACCAAATACCTCTTAGAGCAAGCAGAAGTGCAAACGCCACGCGGTGATATTATTAGAAGAGAAAGCAGTGTTGAAGAGGCATGCAACTATGTAGGGTTTCCGTTAGTCGTGAAACCTGTGGATGGAAATCATGGCCGCGGCATTACCGTGAATATTCAAAATGTTGAAGATGCTTTGGTAGCTTTTAGAATTGCTAAGGAAAGTTCTAAAAATGGTGCAGTTATCCTTGAGAAATATATACTAGGTGAGGATTACCGTTTATTGGTCATCAATAATGTCTTGGTTGCAGCAGCCAAGAGAACACCTGCAAATGTCATAGGTAATGGCAGTTCTACCATACAGGAACTCATAGATGAGGTTAATAGGGACCCACGTCGTGGTTATGGCCATGAAAATGTATTGACACAAATTAGCGTCAATGATTTGACCATAGGTCTCATTACGGCAAGTGGATACACTTTGGACAGCGTTCTTAAGAAAGATGAGCGTCTGATATTGAAGGATACTGCCAATTTAAGTACTGGAGGTACTGCGGAAGATGTGACCGATATCGTGCATCCCGCCAACGTATTTATGGTAGAGCGTATTTCTAAAATAATTGATTTGGATATTTGTGGCATAGATATCATGACCACAGATATCAGCAAGCCCCTTGAAGAAACTGGAGGTGCAGTGTTGGAAGTCAATGCGGGTCCGGGATTCAGAATGCACTTGGCACCTACTTCAGGATTACCACGGAACGTGGCCGCGCACGTGATTGATAAATTGTTCCCACATGGTGTAACCGGTAGAATTCCTATAGTTGCAGTTACTGGAACGAATGGAAAAACTACAACCACGCGACTTATTGCACATATGGCAAAAATGAAAGGTCTCAAAGTGGGCTATACGACGAGTGATGGCATTTATATCCAAAACAGGTTGCTGATGAAAGGCGACTGTACTGGCCCCGCAAGTGCAGAGTTTGTACTGAAAGACCCAACCGTCAATTTTGCAGTTTTGGAAAGTGCTAGGGGCGGACTTTTGAGAGCAGGATTAGGATTTCATAATTGTGATATTGGAATTGTCACTAATGTAGCCGCCGATCATTTGGGTCTAAAAGGAATTCATACCATAGAGCAACTCGCCAAAGTAAAAGGTGTCATTCCTGAAACAGTTTCGTCAGATGGCTATGCCATTTTAAACGCTGATGACGATTTGGTATACGAAATGCGACGTACAGTCAACTGTAATGTGGCGCTGTTTTCGATGGATGAGAACAACCCAAGGATCAAGGCGATGCAAAAGTTAGGTGGTCTTACTGCAGTATATGAAAACGGATTTATTACGGTGTGCCGTGGCGAATGGAAAATGCGTATCATTAAAGCGGTAAATGTGCCGTTAACTTATGGAGGACGCGCCACCTTTATGATCCAAAATGTTCTACCTGCTGTCCTTACAGCCTATATCCAAAAATTCACCATAGATGAAATGAAAGTTGCCCTGGAGACCTTTATTCCTTCTCCGGCACAAACTCCTGGACGACTCAATTTATTTCAGTTTAAAAATTTTCAGGTGTTGTTGGACTACGCCCACAATCCGGCAGGAATGAGAGCTCTGCAAAAGTTTATCGAGAATATTGATGCGAGTGTGAAAGTTGGAATCATTGCCGGTGTTGGTGACAGGCGAG
>NZ_DATJCA010000051.1:0-12320 GCF_035515035.1 Gelidibacter sp.
ATTCCATAAGCTTGTTTAGTCACCTTTTCCAAGTCGTCGAGAGCTCCAGAGGATATTTCATTAAGGATAACTTCCTCAGCAGCACGACCACCGAGCAGTGCACATAGTTGATCCATAAATTGGGGTTTGGTAATAATATGGCGCTCTTCCGGTAGGTACCATGCAGCACCCAACGATTTACCCCTTGGGATAATGGATACTTTGACCAAGGAATCTACATTTTTGAGATGCCAACTTGTAACGGCATGACCGGCTTCGTGATAGGCGACTATCCTTTTTTCTTTTGGGGAAATAATCTTACTACTTCTTTCTAAGCCGCCAACCACACGGTCGCGAGCTTGGGTAAAATCGGTCTGGCTAATCAATGGCTTCTTATTTCGTGCGGCCAATAATGCCGCTTCGTTACAAATATTCGCAATGTCTGCTCCCGAAAAGCCTGGAGTTAAGGAGGCCAATAAATTGACGTCTACGGTGTCATCTATTTTTAAAGGTTTTAGATGCACATTGAAGATTTCTTTCCGTTCTATTTTTGTCGGCAATTCAAGATAGATATGGCGGTCAAACCTTCCCGCTCGTAATAGGGCTTTATCCAAGATGTCTACCCGGTTAGTGGCGGCTAAGACGATCACACCTGTATTGGCGCCAAAACCATCCAGCTCGGCCAATAATTGGTTTAAGGTGTTTTCCCTTTCATCATTGGATTGAAACGATTTGGTCTGGTCGCGACTACGACCCACGGCATCAATTTCGTCGATAAATATAATGCTGGGTGCTTTCTCCTTTGCTTGTTTAAATAAATCTCTTACTCTAGATGCGCCTACGCCTACAAACATTTCCACAAATTCTGATCCCGATAAGGAAAAGAAAGGTACTTGGGCCTCTCCGGCAACAGCTTTTGCCAACAGTGTTTTACCAGTTCCTGGAGGGCCCGTGAGTAATATGCCTTTTGGAATTTTCGCCCCCAGTTTAATATACTCTTCAGGGTTTTTAAGGAAATCGACAACTTCCATGATTTCAACTTTGGCTTCTTTCAATCCAGCCACCTCATCAAATGTCACTTTACTTTTGGTGTCTATGTTTGATAATTTTGCAGTAGATTTTCCGAAATTCATCATGGAACCGCCCATTCCACCCATGCGCATTCTACGCAAAATAAAGATCCAAAAAAGTACGATAATCAAGAATGGTAGAAGCCATGAAATACTCTCGGTCCAGTGGTACCGATCTTCATATTGAACGCCTACCTTTTCGTTGAGCGGCATATCTTCTTGAGCTTTATCGAGTTTGTTTTCAAAACTTTCTATAGAACCTATTTTTATAATATATTGAGGTCCCGATTGCGCGTGTGCATTTTCAGAGATATCTTTAAATTTCTTGTCGGTAAGCCGGTCGGGTTTTATATAAATCTCTGCGGTTTCTTTATTGACGACCACTATTTTTTGAACATCACCTTGACTCAACATCGTCTGTTCAAACTGTAACATGGTAATCTCCTTAGTATCGGAAATGGGATTGAGGAAAAAAGTGATTGCTAGAAAACCTAATACTAGCCCATAAAACCAATAAATATTAAAAAAGTTGGGTTTTTTGTCTTTACTATGATCTTTTTTTCTTTTCACTTTTTCTGTATTTAATTAAACCATTAATAAGGTATGACTTTTTTCCCGTAAGGAAATTTTCGAACTACAGAATTATGTACATTCCACTAGTTTGAAAGTCTTTAGAATCATCTCGAGTTAGAGCGTTTGTTTTTTACAATTAGGATAGGTTTGAATCTCGACAAAGTTACCGATTGATTGGTAGGAATGAAATGACTTCGGTCATCCCCGTTTTTTATCCTAAATTACAAAATACCTCTTTAAAAAGTACATAGCAATGACAAATTAACCACCCAGATATAGGTTTTCTAACCAAAAATGAAGTGTAACTTAGTGTGTTTTTCTTTCAGATAAAAATCTTAAAATTATCGATTTTGAATTTGTTGATGGATTTTAGGGTTGAGACATTTGATGGGGCTGATCTGGGTCATTGCAAAACTTGAAATAAAACTCTAAGTTAGTAAACAAGTAAATATAAGAACCTCAAGAAGAAATATAAGAGATATGAAAGCGGTCATCACAACAGAAAAAATACCTATAAAATTATGGTTGGAAGAAGATCAGATAGAAGAGGGGGCTTTAGCTCAAGCCCGTGATCTTGCCAATCTGCCTTTTGCCTTTAAGCATATTGCCATCATGCCAGATACTCATTTAGGTTACGGGATGCCCATAGGTGCCATCTTAGCCACCAAAGGAGCTGTGGTTCCAAATGCTGTTGGGGTGGATATTGGTTGTGGGATGTGTTCGTTACGAACAAATTTAACCGACCTCGAGACACCTGATTTGAAGGCGATCATGACCATTATAAGAAAAACCGTGCCAGTTGGTTTCAACCGCCATGAGAGCCGTCAAGAGGAATCTTGGATGCCTGAGAAACAAGGAAATTTACCTATTGTCGAGCAAGAGTATGAAAGTGCGCTACATCAGATTGGTACTTTAGGTGGAGGTAACCATTTTATTGAAATACAAAAAGGATCTGATGGCCATATTTGGATCATGATCCATTCCGGTTCCAGAAACATCGGTTTTACCGTGGCCAACCATTATAATACTATCGCTAAGGAGAAAAGCAAAGCTCTGGATCAGCAAGTTCCAAAAGATTTGTCATTTATTCCAGAAGATTCTGAGTATTTCGATCTGTATTGGAATGAAATGAACTACTGCATCGATTTTGCATTGGCAAACCGAAAACTGATGATGGAGCGGACAAAATTGGCCTTTGAGGAAATTATCCCTGAGGTTGAATTTTCGCATTTCATTAATAAACCCCACAATTTTGCGGCCTTGGAAGAACATTTCGGGGAGCAGGTTATCGTACATCGTAAAGGGGCAACTCGGGCTAGAAAGGACGAGTGGGGAATGATTCCTGGTTCTCAAGGGACCCATTCCTTTCTGGTAAAAGGAAAGGGAAACACCAATTCGTTCGAATCCTGTTCTCACGGCGCCGGAAGATTAATGAGTAGGGCAGCGGCTCGTCGAAACCTTGATCTAAAAGAAGAAAAAAAATTCCTTACAGATCAAGGCATCCTGCATGCCATCCGGCACAAAGGCGATTTGGACGAAGCACCAAGTTCCTATAAGGATATTAATGAGGTGATGGCCAACCAAGAGGCTTTAGTGGAAGTGCAAATCAAGTTGCAACCACTGGCGGTTATAAAGGGCTAATAGGATCAACAATCAATTTTCAAGTGTTGTTAATGATCCAAACGTATTTGTAAAATGAAGATCGGAAAATAAAATACCCGTCCAAATCAATCAAAATTTTAAGCCGTGTTTATGATTTAGACTTGTCCCTTTTTTTAGGTTTATGATGACGAATATTTACCCAAAGCGAACCCAGTAACGCCAATAGTGCCAAACCCACCGTGAGTGCATCTACCAAATTAGTATTGGGCAACCAACCGGTTAATTTTTGGACCAGAAATGCGATATAGCTCGATGGCATATTTGTTTTTCCCAAGGATCTTAGCACCTGATAGTGCCAATCAGTCAAAAAGCAGTAACCCCATCCTTTCCAAAGTCCCAGTAGAAACCATGAGCCAAAGGTCACCAACAAGGAAATCAGGTTGAGCTTTCGCAATTTGGGATGGAGCCACCCAAACAGGTTGAAAATAATTAATCCCGTATGCATTACATAAAAAATGAAATTGGCGCTATGTAATCCAAAATCGTTCATATCAATTTGCAGAATTTAACAATCATTTTCTTTTAAATGGGAATAAAACACTCGACTTCGCATAAACTGAGTTTGTACTTAAATTCAATTTTCATTTAAAAATTTGACACCTGCTGATATCAATCGGGATCACGGATCCAATGACCGGCCTGTTTTTACTGATGCCATCCTAGAAAGGTCGTGAGAAAATATGTCCCTTTTTATTTCACGACTACATCAGAGTCTCACTCTTGTTTCAAAAAAAACCACAGAACATCTGTCTGGCTGTTCCGTCTAATAGAATTGGGTAAAAAATGCCAGCTTATTCCATAATGATTTAGTTGAGATACTTATTTATCAATTATTTAGTCGTGTTTAATCTGTCAAATTAAAACTGAAATATTCATAAATAAAAAGATTCCTAAAAGATAAGATTTTTTAATCTTCTTTTAGGAATCTTCATTATCCCAAATCTAAACCAAGAACGAAAAATTTATAATTACTCTTTTATAATAGTGAAGCTCACCTTAGTGGTGACTCGATATTCATTCACTTGATTGTTATCAACCGTTACTTGCATATGTTTTACAGTAACAGATTTAATGTTCTTTACTGTTTTTGAGGCTTCCTTGACGACATTTTTAATTGCATCTTCGAAACTCGTTTTAGAGTTCCCCATAATTTCAATCACTTTTAAAATTTCCATAATATCTAATTTAAATTATTAATAACAGAGCAAAAATACTGAGAACATGTCTCTTACGAAATGACCTAGGTCAGGCAAAAGAATCCTGTTCAACTGACCGGCATCATTTGGAAGCCATTATTGTAGCGGTACTTTTGGATGTCGTATCTCCTAAATGATCTTCCAAACCATGCCGAGTTGGTTATCGATCCTATGGTATCTCTTACAATATGAAATTCAATATCAATAATACGTGTTTGAAAAGGATCATAACTCACACACACTTAGATTCCGTTTAAAGGTTAACACATTATTGCAAATATTATGACTATCTTATATTTTCCACTTCTGCAAATTAAAATCACTTGAATATGAAAGTTAAAAGCACAACCGTTTTCGAAATGCTATCTCGTATGCGCGACTATTTTCAAAAAGGTGATTCCTTTTTGAATTCCACTGCCGCAGCTCCCATACGTTCTGAATTATACAATTTAGATCAAATGAAAGCCCATGCCTGTGCAGTGGCACGATCTCATCAACTTCTAGAAGGCAAACGGAGCGATAGGCTTTTAAAAAGATTGGATGGCAATGAAAAAATCCTGATTGAGGTGCGTAACCTGTTGGTGGAAAGCATTCAGTCCGGAAAGGCAATAACACCTGCAGCAGAATGGCTTTTGGATAATTTTTATTTAATTGAAGAGCAAATTGTTACTGCCAAAAAACACTTACCAAAGAAATATGGCGAAGGCTTGCCTTATCTGTCAAATGGCAACTCTAGCGGGATGCCTCGGGTTTATGATATCGCTCTTGAAATAATTTCGCATAGTGACGGTCTTATTGACTCAAAAGGCCTTAAGGCTTGCATGTTGTCTTACCAATCAGAAAAAATTCTGACCCTTGGTGAGTTATGGGCCATTCCCATTATGATGAAACTCGCCATTATCGAAAACCTTAGAAGGATTGCTGAAAAAACAGCACTCGATATGATTGACAATAATATAGCAGATTATTGGAGTGATCGGATGATCGAAACCATAAAGGAAGAACCTGCAGATCTGATTTTGACCATTGCAAAGATGGCGAGATCCAAGCCTATTTTAAATAGTCCATTTGTGGCGAGATTTACTCAAAAGCTCCAAGGAAAAGGTCCAGTTCTTGCGTTACCTCTTAACTGGTTGGAGCAGCAATTGACCAAGCAAGGATTAACTGCACCTGACCTGATTTGGCATGAAAATCAAAAACAGGCAGCAGATCAGGTATCTGTTAAAAACAGTATTGGTACCTTGAGATTCATTGGTTCCACCGACTGGCGTAAATTTGTAGAAGCCTCAAGTATTGTTGAGCAAATATTGCGTAAAGACCCCACCGGCATTTATTCCCAATTGGATTTTGCCACTCGGGACAGATACCGTCACGTCATTGAATCCATTGCATCTAAGAGCTCTCTTTCTGAAAGTGAAATCGCTGAAAAAACTATTGATTTAACGAAAAGGCCAGAACTGTCAGATGGATCGATACGGGAGAAACATGTGGGTTATTACCTCATTGATAAAGGTTTTGAACAATTAAAAATAGCGTGCAAGATGCGTTTTAATTTGAAACAAAGTCTGACCAGTTTCATGGAGAAAAGACCTGTTTTTATTTACCTTTCCTTAATCACGCTTCTTACTTTCGCGAGTGCTTTTTGGATGTTTTCAATAGCCTGGAAACACGGCGATTTTAATTGGCCATTTTTGATTCTCGTGGCGCTATTATCCATGACAGGTACTGCGCATTTAGCTATTACGTTTACCAATTGGTTGGCCACGATTTGGATAAAGCCCAAAATCTTACCAAGAATGGATTTCTCAAAAGGGATTCCCGTTAAATATCGTACCCTTGTTACCATACCCACAATGCTGTCAAGCAAAAATGATATTGAAGCGGATGTAGAAGCCCTTGAGATTCACTTTTTGGCAAACCGCGAAAAAAACTTACACTTTAGTCTGTTAACGGATTTCACGGATGCAGATTCAGAAACCAAACCAACTGACCGTGCATTTCTTAATTTGGTGAGTGAAAGAATTCAGCAATTAAATGAGAAATACAACGAATCTGGACAACCGGATATTTTTTACCTTTTTCATAGGCCACGACTTTGGAACCCGACCGAAGGCAAATGGATGGGATACGAGCGAAAAAGAGGTAAACTTTCTGCCTTAAATGAGCTATTGCGAGGTGAAGATAGAAAGGATTTTAGCCGAATTGTGGGTGACTACGGGGTTTTAAAAAATATCAAATACATCATTACGCTCGATTCTGATACGCAACTTCCAAGAGAGGCCGCCTGGAAAATGATAGCCACTATGGCACATCCATTAAACCATGCCATATATGATGAGACAAAAAATCGCGTCGTTGAGGGCTATGGAATTTTACAACCCAGGGTAGCTTCCGATTTTCCGAAAGGGAAAACGTCTCTTTATTTGCGTTTACAGGGCGATATGAAAGGGATAGATCCGTATACCCGTGCTTCTTCTGACGTTTATCAGGATATTTTTCATGAAGGATCTTTCATTGGAAAGGGCATCTACGATCTGGATGTTTTTGAAAAAGTATTGGGCGATCGTTTTCCGAAAAATCGCATCCTCAGTCATGATTTATTGGAAGGATGTTACGTCCGCTCCGGTTTATTGAGCGATGTGCTACTGTATGAAACCAACCCCTCAAATTATGAAGCGGATATCAAGCGCCAACATCGTTGGATCCGAGGAGATTGGCAGATAGCAGCGTGGATTTTACCATTTGCACGGGATAAACATGGAGAATGGGTCCGGAATAAATTATCACTTTTATCCCGTTGGAAAATCGTCGATAATCTGCGCAGAAGTGTCTTGCCCATTTCACTTCTCTTAATTTTTGTACTGGGTTGGTCCGTCCTACCTAAACCCTGGTTTTGGACTCTTGCCGTGACCATAATTATATTATTACCGGTCATGGCGGCAGCGTTTTTGGAGCTATTCCGCCGTCCGGAAGATTTAGATTTTAAAGCGCATGTTTCCGAAGTAGGAGGTTCGGTTAGGGAAGTATTATTGCGTTTTATATTTGGGATTGCAGTATTGCCATATGAAGCGTACCGTTTTACACACGCCATCCTCTTAACCAATTGGAGAATGATTGGCACCGGTAGAAAGCTATTGGAATGGACACCATCTGCCACCGCGTCACGTCAATCAAAAGACAGTATTTTGTTCATTTATAGAAAAATGTGGATTGGTCCCGTATTGGCGTTTCTTTGCCTTATCCTATTTTTAAGCTCAAACTCACCCGCCTTTTTTGTTTCCATTCCTATTCTTATCCTATGGTTTATTTCCCCTTCCATTGCATGGCGATTAAGTCAAACGGAAAAAGAAGAAGCTCCCAATCTTACCAAGACCCAAAAGGTGTTTCTTCATAAATCGGCAAGAAAGACCTGGAGCTTTTTTGAACAATTTGTGACTGAAGGAGACAACTGGCTTCCGCCTGATAATTTCCAACAACATCCAAACCCCGTAATTGCGCACCGGACCTCACCTACCAACATCGGGCTCTCGTTGCTCTCCAATCTGACCGCCTACGATTTTGGATATATTACCATGACGGAAATGGTTTTAAGATGTAGCAATACCATCGAAACGCTATATAAAATGGAACGGTATAAAGGCCATTTTTACAATTGGTATGAAACACCTTCCTTAGCGGTTATGAGACCGGCCTATGTATCTACAGTGGACAGTGGAAATTTGGTAAGCCATCTACTTATTTTGCGACAAGGCATTTTAGCCTGTAAATCCAATCTGATTTTCAATATGGAAAGTTATACTGGTCTTTACGCTACGGTAGGGATCATACAAGATTTGTTGAAAGAGGAAAGGGACGAAACTATCGATGAAATCGAAAATTTTCTAATTCCTGTCATTCGTGATAAAAATAATTCATTGTCAGAAATCAAAAGGAATTTAGATGACCTTTTAGCGCTTAGCACGAAAATTAGCACATATGATGAGACGTCGGAGAGCGGGAAATGGATACATAAGTTAAAAAATCAAATTGCAAACATTCGGGAAGATCTTTACCTGCAGGTTCCATGGTTGAATCTATTGCCAATTCCCAAAGAATTTTCCAGTCTGTCCCAACTGGATGTGAATCAGACGCTTGCTTGTCTTTTCGACATGAATGATTATTTGACTAAACAAATTGATCATTACAAAAAAGAAACAAGTGATGGAACGGATAAGGAATGGCTGATCAACTTAGAAACTGCTTTAAAATCCGCAAATGTTGAGATTCCTGAAAAACTCAGCTATTTTGAAGAACTGGCGGAGCAGCTGGAACAGTTGAGCATTGTAGATTACGAATTTCTGTTAGACAAGGACAGGAGCCATCTTTCGATTGGCTATAATGTGGATGAACTCAGAAGAGATGACAGCTATTACGATATGCTCGCTTCAGAAGCAAGGATGGGTATTTTTGTGGGGATTGCACAAGGGATGTTGCCTCAGGAAAGTTGGTTTTCCTTGGGGCGATTGCTTACCGATTCGAAAAACGGACCGGTCCTATTATCCTGGAGTGGTTCAATGTTCGAATATTTGATGCCGCAATTGGTCATGCCAACTTATGAAAACACCTTATTGCATGCCACCAATATTGCCATGGTAAAGCGGCAGATAGAATATGCTAAAAAACGTGATGTGCCTTGGGGCATTTCTGAATCGGGCTACAACAATGTCGATACCAGTCTTAATTATCAATACCAAGCTTTTGGTGTGCCCGGATTGGGATTAAAACGAGGGTTGGAGGATGATCTTGTCATCGCGCCGTACGCCAGCATGTTGGCTTTAATGGTTGCTCCTAAAAAAGCAGCCTCTAATTTAAAAGTTTTATACGAGAAAGGTTTTGAAGGAGAATATGGCTTTTTTGAGGCTATTGATTATACCAAATCACGACTGCCACGTGGCCAAGATCATGTGGTCATCAATTCCTTTATGGCCCACCACCAAGGGATGGGATTCTTATCGTTTGCCTATGTGTTGCTCAACAAACCCATGCAAAATCGATTTGCTGCAGAGTTGCGTTTTCAAGCGACCTTATTGCTTTTGCAGGAGCGCATTCCAAAGAAATCTATTTTTTATGCACATACTGCTAAAGTCGCTGATATTCACACTACAGGGGCAGAAGCGCAATTAAGAATTATAGCCACGCCAAATACGATCATCCCAGAATTGCAATTACTTAGTAATGGGAATTATCAGGTCATGGTCAGCAATTCAGGAGGCGGATACAGTCGTTGGAAAGATTTAGCCGTCACCAGATGGCGAGAAGATGCCATAAAAGATAATTATGGGATCTTTTGTTATATAAAAGATGTGGATAGTGGAAACTTCTGGTCCAATACCTACCATCCAACTCTTCAACCTTCCAAAAACTATGAGGCGATATTTTCTCAGGGCACCATCGAGTTTTACAGACGAGATTTTGGATTTGAAACCAAAACCCAAATTGTGGTGTCTCCTGAAGATAACGTTGAAATAAGAAAAATTAGGATTACAAATAGATCACAGGCTCCAAAAGTTCTAGAAATCACCAGTTATACTGAACTTGTTTTGGCCACGCAGGCCTCTGATGAGGCACATCCGGCATTCAGCAACCTGTTTGTTCAAACCGAAATACAGCCAGAATACAATGCGATATTTGGTACAAGAAGACCCCGGTCTAAAAATGAAGTGCCACCCCATTTTTTCCATTTAATGGATGCCTACGGTGCAAAAGTAGAAGAGGTTTCCTTTGAAACTGACCGTATGAAATTTATTGGTAGAGGAAGAACCTTAGCTGATCCGCAGGCCATTGATGTTGGTAAATTAGCAGGTAATCAAGGTGCCGTTTTAGATCCTGTAATGTCTACAAAGTGTCGTATAACCATTGAGCCTTACAGCACGGCTACCATTGACCTTATCTATGGCATTTGTGAAAGTCGTCAAGAAAGTGAAGCGCTCATGCATAAATATCGAGATAAGAATCTTAAAAAACGTGCGTTGGATCTTTCCTGGACCCATAGCCAGGTTTTATTAAGACAGATTGATGCAACAGAAGCAGATGCCCAAATATTCGGAAAATTGGCATCTTCAATAATTTATTCAAATCCTGCCTTACGAGGCGCTGAGGCAGTAATCAAGAGTAATTTCAGAGGTCAGTCCGGACTTTGGAGCCATTCGGTTTCGGGAGATTTTCCGATTGTATTGCTTCAGATATTTGATATGAAAAACCTCGATTTGGTTACGCAAATGGTCAAAGCGCACGGGTATTGGCAATTAAAGGGATTGACCGTAGATCTTGTCATCTGGAATGAGGATCATGGTACTTACCGCGATGAATTACAGGATCAGATCTTAAACATGATTTCCGCTGTGAACACTTTAACTGGTCATGTTCCCGGAAAGATATATGTAAAATCAACCGATCAAATTTCGGTGGAGGATCGTATCTTATTTGAAAGTGTTGCCAAGATAATTATCACCGATAATAATGGCACCTTATCGGAGCAAATAGCAGGACTTTACACAGAAACGGGATCATCTCCATTATTGGAGATTACAGCCAAAGCTCCCAAAAATATAAGCCTTGAAAATGCAGTGCTGCCGTCAGGCCTTAAGTATTTCAATGGCACAGGCGGTTTTACGTCCGATGGGAAAGAATATAAAATCTTAAGTGATAATGAAGTCATCACCCCAGCACCTTGGGTGAATGTCATTGCAAATGAGACTATTGGGACTGTGGTTTCTGAAAGTGGGTCAGCCTACACGTGGGCAGTAAATGCACATGAATATCGCATGACGCCCTGGCAAAATGATCCCGTGATGGATGGCAGTGGGGAAGCATTTTATCTGCGGGATGAAGAAAGTGGATTATTTTGGTCACCAGCACCTTTCCCCATAAAAAGTGAAACAAATTATATCACGACGCATGGTTTTGGTTATACTAATTTTGAGCATATAGAAAACGGCATAGCTTCCAAAATGAATGTGTTTGTGGACAAGGAAGCACCCCTTAAGTTTGTAGTGCTTACTATAAAAAATAAATCAGAACGCTCTCGAAAACTATCGGTTACAGGATATTTAGAAATTATTTTAGGCAATGTGCGCTCTAAAACCAATATGCATATCCTTTCAGAACATGATACGCAAAACAGAGCTTTGTTCTTTAGAAATAGGTACAATTATGCATTTGCCAATCGTGTGGCATTTTTCAAAATTATTGGAATAAATTCTTATAGTTATACCACCGACCGATCTAAATTTATTGGGCGGAATAGAAGTCTGTCCAATCCTCAGGCGATGCAACACCAAGACTTAAGAGGAAGAATTGGTGCCGGACATGACACTTGCGCCGGGCTGCAAGGTAAATTTGAATTGCTGGCAGGAGAAGAAAGAGAACTTGTTTTTGTGATTGGCAATGGTGAAAATACAGAAGCGGCCCTTAAGCTAATCCAAGATTTTTCAGACTTGACTACCGTTAAGCAGTCTTTTGATGAGGTTAAAACTTACTGGAATGAAATCGTCACTACGGTGCAGGTTCAGACTCCGGATGAGGCTTTAAATCTTCTGGCCAATGGATGGCTCACTTATCAAACCATAGCTTCCAGATTGTTTGCCCGTAGTGGCTTTTATCAATCTGGAGGTGCCTTTGGTTTCAGGGATCAGATTCAGGATGTGCTGTCCTTATTGCACAATAAACCAGAATTGGCCAGAGAGCAAATTCTTCTAAATGCTTCCCGTCAGTTTGAAGAAGGTGATGTGCAGCATTGGTGGCATCCACCGGAAGGTAGGGGCGTGCGTACCAATTGTTCTGATGATTTGTTATGGTTGCC
>NZ_DATJCA010000052.1:0-8692 GCF_035515035.1 Gelidibacter sp.
CGAATTTCTCATGAAGGGCATTGAACTTGCCAACGACTGTGATCTCAAATTTAAAAGCAGTAAAAATCAACGTCTACTCGTTGAACTCACTTTAATGCAGCTTGCCTCTATCACTTTTGATGGAGAAAAAAAAAATAGCAGTCACTACATAATTCCAGCGTCCTATTTTAAGGCTAAAGGTATTACTCCGATTGCAGTAACTCTTCCTAAAAAAGAGGCCCCCATAAGTAACACCGTTGCTGAACCTATAGAAGCCCGTACTATAGCGCAGGAAAAACCAAATGTTTTAGTCCAGCCAGTGGTTCCTAAAATCGATTTGAAACCTGATCCGAAACGCACTTCCGGTCTTTCTCTAAAAAGTATTAGGGCTAAAAAAGAACATCTCATCAAACAAATGGAGGTCGTCATTGACCCCAATGATTTACCAAAAGAAGATTTCACACCTGAAGCCTTTCATAAAGCTTGGGAGGATTACGTTAAATCCTTAGATCAAAAAGGAGAGAAAATCATGGTGTCAATTTTGGAAATGAGCAAGCCCAAATTAAAAGGTACAGAAATACAAGTGGAATTCCCTAATGAGTCCCTTAAAATTGAGTTGGAACGTGCGCAGTTTCCATTGATGGAACATCTCAGAAAAGCAGTTAAGAATTATGATCTAACTTTACATGTTGAGGTCAATGAGGAAGCCGCAAAACAATATGCCTTTACACCCTTGGACAAATACGAGAAATTAAAAGAGAAAAACCCAAATATTGAACTTTTAAGAAAAACCTTTGGACTGGATATTTAATTTAAAAACTCATCTACACAACAGATACAACGCTCAAAGATAAGTGGCAAAACTTAGATGGTTTTAGAAACCTTGCGTCTTTAAAAAACTTACGACATATGAAAAACTCCCTTCTATTACTTGCTTTAATTTCAATTGTTTGTTTGAGTTGTGATGGCCGACAAACAAAGAAAGAAGCTTTAGAGCGCGCAATTTCTGAATTCAATTTAAAGAATACCAAATCGGAAATGGTCAGCTATCATCCTGAAGCTTATGTTGAAATAGTAACAGATACCCTTATTTCAAACGGTATGAATGTTCATATCAAAAACTACTCGCTTTTAGACGAACAAATTCTGATTTCAAATACATCAGATGCCACTTCCAAAGAAGTCAAATATCAACGTGTATTCGAATCTGAAATCAGAATTTCAAAAGCATCTAAAGATATTTTAAGCACCCATATTTCTGCTAAACAATTTAAAACTATGGATCCTGACCGTTTCTGGGATCATGCTACTTTACAGCATGTCTGGGTAAATCAGGAACTCTCAACCGAAGTCGCTATTAAATTGGATATTTCTTTCATCAATCCTAAAAACAATGCGTTTAAATTGTTCAGAATGTCCATTGATGGTTTTGGGAAACAAACTCTTAATTTAATTGATGAACGCGGTTAGATAAAATGAAATTAAAAATCGATACGGATTAAAAAATAAACCTCAGGGTTTTAAACTTTTAAATTATGCTTGGATTAAAATTACCTACGGACCCACGTTGGGTCAACATTGTTGAAAAGAATATTGAAGACATCTTAACAGATCATGCTTACTGCGAACAAAAAGCAACAAGTACAGCTATTTCTTTAATTGTCAGTTTTCCTGAATATACAGAGTTAGTGCAAGAAATGGTTGCTTTGGTCAAAGAAGAAATCAGCCATTTTAAAATGGTGCACGATAAAATTATCGAAAACGGTTGGACACTTGGGAGAGATCGAAAGGATGACTATGTCGTTCAATTGCTTAAGTTTTTCCCAAAAGGTGGAAGTAGAACCACACAATTGGTCCATAGACTGCTCTATGCAGCATTAATTGAAGCCAGAAGCTGTGAACGTTTCCGACTGCTTTCAGAAGAATTACAAGATAAAGAATTAGCTGAATTCTACAGGAAATTAATGGTGAGTGAAGCAAATCATTATACCATGTTTTTAGGATTTGCCAGACAATATGGTGATCGACAGGAAGTAGATAAGAAATGGAATGAACTTTTGGAGTATGAAGCGGAAATAATGACAAACCTGAGTATAGGTGAAACGATCCATGGATAGGCACTTATGAACCCTACCTAAATTGATGCACAAAGCAAACTCTAAAAAGCAAAAAGCTCCAAAATGAATGGAGCTTTGTTCTTTTTATATTTATTCGGTATTAAAGTCTGTAAGTAAATCCAAATTGCATCACACCTTGTGTGGCTTTAAGATTCAATTCTTCATCAAATACGTTCGAAATCCCGTATAGATAACGGAAATCGACGCCAAACTCATCGGTTATCATATATTCAGCAAATCCCACACCTGAGAAAACAAGGTTTTTAAATCCGTCCTGATGCTTATGGATTTTTAAACCCAATTGTGGTCCAACCCCAACCTTAAATCCACCAAAAACAGTGTAGTTCAATATGACTGGTAAATTCAGGTAATCCGTTTTATAATATTGTAAATTGGCGCCTTCTGGAGAATATTGTAATTCTGTCATAAGGGCCAAATTTTCGGTCAATCCAAAATCTACAAAAGCACCAAACACAAAACCAATTCTATGTGGATTGGGACGAATACCGTCAACTTCATAATCCATATTAGAGACATTGGCGGCAAAATGTACCCCGTAATTAATATCTTGAGAGAATGAGACCGTTGTAATTCCTACAATAAGTAAAAGAGTAAATAGTTTTTTCATAATTCTTGATTTGAGGCTGTGAATATATATTGAAAATTATTATTCCAATGAAATATTAGATATGTAACAATAAAAAGAAGATAAACGGCTATCTTATACCAAGTTTATACTTGATACCGTACCAAAGTAGACACTTTTAATAATTCCATCAGAAAGCCCAATTTTTGGAACGTAAATATACTTGGCGTTACTCCACTTCATGGCAGAAAGATAGATTCTAGTGGCGGGTATAATTACGTCGGCCCTATCTTGGTTAAGGTCTAATTCTGTAATACGCTCTTCATAACTGTAGGTTTGGAGCATGTTATAGTATGAGGTTAAATAGAAATATGTCAGTGGTTTGCCTGCTGCCCTGCCTGAAATCTTAAAGATTTTATTAATGTTTCCACCAGATCCCAAGAGGTCAATTTTTTCATAGCCTTTGGTATTTTGTTTGATCCACCCTTCCAATTCCAACCAGACTTCCTTTTGAACAATGTCATTCAACAATCTTACCGTTCCTATTTTAAACGATTTTGAAGCGGCAGTTTGTCCCTGATGAATCACAGAAAATTCAGAGCTTCCACCACCCACATCCACATATAAATATGTTTTACCCGGATCTATATAACTGTTCAAATCTGTAGCAGCGATAATGGCGGCTTCTTCTTCGCCATCAATAACATCGATTTTTATTTTGGCTTGTTTTTTAATGAGCTTTACAATATCGTCACCATTTTCAGCTTCACGCATGGCGGAGGTGGCACACGCTTTATAGGTCACAACCTTATGGGAAGCCATGAGCAATTTAAATGCGTTCATGGTGTCTACCAAACGCAACTCATTTTCTTTAGAAATCCTTCGATTCAAAAATACATCCGCACCTAACCGAATTGGGACCCGTACCAATGAGCTTTTTCTAAAAAGGGTTGGCTTTCCTTTTTGTTCAATTATATTTGAAATAAGCAAGCGTACCGCGTTGGAACCAATGTCAATAGCCGCATATTTTTTAATGGTCAACATAGTTTAATCTTGTAGTTTATTGGCATAATAATTATAGATCTCAAATTGTGACCTTACCTTTGGCAAATTATTACGTCTGTATTTATTTTCATGAGTGCCACACAATAATCGCGCCTTTACATTGTCATTCCAAGCAATATGAAAAACGTCCAAAAGCTCATTTTTAATGTCTTGGTCGTAAATAGGACAGGTGACTTCTACCCTATTTTCAATATTTCTTGACATCCAATCTGCTGAAGAAATATAAATTTTCGGATCACCATTATTACAAAATACCAATAACCTGGTGTGTTCCAAAAATTTATCAATGATACTGATGACCTCTATATTTTCGCTCATGCCTTTAATTCCGGGAACCAAGCAACAAATCCCTCTAACGATCATCTGTATCTTTACACCTGCTCTACTGGCTTCATAAAGCTTATCCACCATCATATAACTTGAAAGACTGTTAAGTTTTAGTTTTATATACGCGGGTTTGCCATTTTTGACGTTTTCTATTTCAGTATCAATAAGTTTAAACAATTTCGTTTTAGTGTAATGTGGCGAAACTATAATGTGCTTATATCTAAAAATGCGATAATTGGTTTCGAAAAAATCAAATACTTTGACCACATCTTTCAAGATTCTTTGGTCTGATGTAAATAAGGTATAATCCGTGTATAACGTAGCGGTGGATTCGTTAAAATTGCCAGTACTTAAAAATCCGTAACGTTTAATTTTATTGTTTTCCTCTCGTTCAATGACGCACATCTTGCTATGTACTTTGAGACCTTTAACACCAAACAGAAGATTGATACCATCTGCCTGCATTTGCTCGGCATAATCAATATTTGCCTGTTCATCAAAACGTGCCTGCAACTCGATAGCTACAGTTACTTTTTTTCCGTTTTTAGCGGCATTGATCAGGGAACTGGCCACGTGTGAAATTTGTGCCAATCGATAAATGGTAATCTTTATATTTTTCACTTTAGGATCTAAGGCTGCTTCCCTTAAGAATTTGACAATATAGGAAAACGTCTGATAAGGGGTATGCAACAAATAATCCTTTTTAGCGATATTATGAAAAATACTCGTCTCTAAACTTAGTCCTTTAATTGGGAGCGGTTCTATTTTTTCATACAGCAAATCTGTTCTTCCCAAACTTGGAAAATCCATGTAATCGCGTCTGTTATGGTATCGTCCACCAGGAATAACGCTGTCTTTGGCATCTATGCCCATCATGCTCATGAGTAACAATAACGTTTCGTCATCTATGGTTTTATCATAAACAAATCTTACAGGCTCTCCTATTTGTCGGTGTTTAACGCTATCTGAAATCTTTTCTATAAAACTCTTGCTCAGATCACTCTCAAAATCCAATTCGCCATCACGTGTGATTTTGATCATGTGGGCTGACACGGATTCATATTTAAAAATATTGAAAATATCATTCAGGCAGTACCGCAATAAATCATCCATCAAAATGATATAATTGTCGGGGCCTTTTTTTGGCAACACCACAAACCGATCCAAGGTTTTAGGAATTTCAATAAGAGCAAATTGCTTTTTCTGGTTGCTGAATACCATTTTAACGGCCAGATACGCAGCACTATCCTTTAAGGTTGGTAACTTCACCAATTCACTCAAAATAATAATTACCAATGCAGGACTTACACGCTGGATAAAATAGTTTTTTATAAACTTGTGCTGTGATTCGTCAATTTGTGTTTCATTGACGATATGGATATTTTTATCTTCCAACCGTTTGTGAATGGTTGCCAAGATCTCGAGGCTATCACTTTGTTGCTTAATGACAATTTGTGTGATAATTTCCAATAATTCGCCAGCTGAAATCCCTCCCAACTCGCTTTTACCAGTTTTTCCAGCTTCATCAATACGTTTGACCGTGGCGTATCTCACCTTAAAAAACTCATCTAAGTTATTGGAGAAAATACCCAAAAAGCGAAGGCGCTCAATAAGCGGGACCGTTTCGTCTTCAGCTTCCTGTAGAACGCGTTCGTTAAACTGTAACCAACTTAATTCTCTATTGATGTATGTATTGGAATTGATGTCTTTTATCATTAAGTGAGGACTGAATTTAATCAAACACAAATATATTCTATTTATAACTTAAAATAAAGGCGTTGCACAAGATATACTTTCACTTTTGAACTCCTTCGTCAATGAAACGCACAGCCACTTGTCCAAAACTCGCAGAACATCGTATGGACAGACCATACGGTTTATTTAAAATCCTTCGGTTTTAGGATCAGTTTCGTTTCACCTTGACTTACCTGTTCCCATTGATTAACGTTAAACTCAATCATGACTAAACCTGAGGTTGGCAGATTGTCAATGTCTGCATCTCCAAAACTATTGGCCAAAGATGTAAATGCATGGTTATGGCCAAATATCATGATTTTCTCCAAATCATTATCTAAAGATTTTATAAAGCGGCGCACTTGATTGCCCCCAAAATCATACAGATGCTTATCAATAGTCAATAACTTCTTTTCCAAACCCAGATTATCCATAAACAGCTGACAGGTAGTTAGTGCACGGTTGGCAGGACTTGAGTAAATGGCCTCAGGATTAAAATTATAAGCACCAAACGCCTTGGAAACTAAATTTGCATCAGTAAAACCTCGCTTACTTAAAGGACGGTTTAAATCACTGACATCGTGGTCCCAAGAGGATTTGGCATGCCTTACTAGTACAATTGTTTTCATTTTATACTCGATTAAATGCATATTTTATCGACAAAGTGTTGCATATGTCCTTCTTATCGATTATTTTCGTCTCTTCAACATTTATTTTTGTTTTAACTAATTGTTATCTGTTGCTTTGTTCACATAAATTAATGTAAATGACCCCAAATCAAAAACATGTTAATGAATCCATTCCAGCATTGGTTTGCAGTGCCTCTTCCCTCTACGTATTTAAAGAATTTTATTTTAGGCACATTCGTTTTTAATTCACGATAGCTTAAAATAAAAACAGATTGCTTGGCTGCCTATCAAAAAAAGGTCGCTAAGTCATAAAACAATTAGATTAAATAAACATTTTAGGACTATGAACTCCAAATTTAACACAAAGTTTTTAAGTATGATCATACTTATTGGACTTTTCTCTGGCACTGCTTTTTCACAAAAAAATGTCATCCATAATTTGTCCGATCGCGAACAGACTCTTGCCCAAGGCGCTACTATAAATAAAAGAAGCTCTAAGAAAACTTCAGATTTTCCTTTTGACTTACTTTATGACTTAAAAACTACTGTTTATGTCAAAAATAATAGTATTTTGAATGTTGAAGGTGTTGGTGCGCCAGTGGTCTTAAAGTTTCTGGATACACAATCCTTTAATTTTGTTTCCACAGGCAATTCTCTTTACGATCAAATTGAACTTATCACCATTAACTTGAGTTCAGTAAATGATTTGAGAAATCCGTTTAATGTGGATGCCATTAGAGGTTTTAGCAATTTGAAATACATCTATTTAAAATGTGAGTTTGAAATTTCCGAAAATCAGATCCGGTCGTTCCTTCAAAATGCAGATCCGGAGATCGTTTTCTTTTTCAGTTCTTATAAACGTTCATAATACCTACTGACTTCTTTAAAAGTTATCACTATGAAAAAACTATACTCCGCAAAATCAAATAACTTAAAACCAATACTAAATCTAGTATTGGTTATGGTTTTAGCATTATCTCCCACTTTGTTTACTTATGGTCAGGTGAAAGTTCCTTTTACACCTCGATCTTCAGTATTTACTCCGGGAAAAACCATCTATAATGTAAAAGGTGATTTTACCATGATAGGAAATACCAACCTCACCTTGGTAAATTATACTGACGATGGTAATAACGCTGACGACATGAAATATGTGGATGTGGACAATGATCCCAACACGTTAAATTCTTCATCGGCAACGCTTACATTTTCAGATGAGTTTGGTGCAGTTCCAGACTGTTCCAATATTGTTTACGCAGGATTATACTGGTCAGGAAGAGCCGGAGCAGAAAACACATTTACCGTAACCAAGAATGTGGAGGTAAATAACCAAATTGTTCCGGTGACTAAAACTTTCGATAAAAGAAAAATATCCATTAAAGGACCTAATGCAACAAACTATACTGAATTAACAGCAAATCCCAATGACATTTATTATCCATCAGGAGTTGATGACAATATGTACTCAGCATATGTTGATGTTACAGATTACGTTAAAAACAATGGTCAAGACGGCGTCTATCATGTTGCTGACATGGCTCTTGTAGAAGGTGATGGTGACGACATCGGTTATTTTGGGGGCTGGGGAATGGTGGTCGTTTATGAAAATTCACAAATGAAATGGAGGGACATTACCGTTTTTGATGGCCATGCATATATAAAAGGTCACGCCACATTAAACCATACATTAGATGTTGTAGGATTCAATTCTACACAAAGTGGTCCTGTCAATTTAAGATTAGGCATTATGGCCGGCGAAGGAGACAGATCAATCGGCGGTGATTATTTTAAAATTCAAAAACAAAGTGATAATACATACCAACCGTTAAGGCACGACGGGAACAGTATGACCAACTTCTTTAATTCTACCATAAGAACTGAAGGGGCAAGAAATCCAAATTTATTGAATAATACCGGATTGGACATCACCATGTTTGACCTTGACAACATTAATAATTCCATTATAGGTAACAATCAAACGTCCACACGTTTCCAATATGGATCGACACAGGATTCCTATATTATTTTCAATATTACGTTTGCTGTAGATGCCTATATTCCAGAATCTGAAGGATTACTTTCTATACAAAGCATTGCCGGGAATGCGGTCAACGCTCCTTACGTTGCCCTTCCAGGTGATGAAATCGAATATGGTTTGGAAATTAGAAACAAAGGCACAGAGCCTATCGAAAACGCAAAATTAGTTATTCCGATTCCGTTTACTTCTGAATTTGTTCCAGGAAGTATCAGTTTTA
>NZ_DATJCA010000053.1:0-28090 GCF_035515035.1 Gelidibacter sp.
AGATTGTTAGAGAAGGTCAAGAGGCAGAAGATTTCAATGCTATTGAGGCTTTTAGGACTTTTGAAGGCTCAAGAGAGAAGCGTATTGCAGAGGAACGCAAAGCAAAGGCGGCTGAACTCGATAAATTGGCAGCTGGATTTGAGCAGACAGAGAGCGGTTTACGTTATAAAATAATCAATAAAGGGAGCGGAAAAGCAGCAGAAAAAGGCAAAATGGTTTCTGTGCATTACAAAGGCCAATTGGCGGATGGTACTGTTTTTGATTCCTCATACAAGCGCAATCAACCACTAGATTTTCAAGTTGGTGTGGGTCAGGTCATCTCAGGATGGGACGAAGGGATTTGCTTGTTGCAAGTAGGTGATAAGGCCCGTTTGGTCATTCCGAGCGATTTGGGTTATGGTGCCCAAGGTGCTGGTGGCGTGATTCCTCCACATGCCATCTTGGTCTTTGACGTGGAATTGATGGCCGTAAAGTAAGCAGAGAACCCATCCCGATGTAACCGGGGTTGTGTGAATCGCTTCACTAATAGAATCAAGAATTAAGACTGCTTCGCTGATAGAATCAAGAGCCTAGACTGTTGTGCTAATGGAACCAGGACTGCGGCACTAATGGAATCAAGAGCACGCAATGAGTAGGTTCCAGAGATCAAATAGTGATTTATAATAAAAATAGTCCCATTTTTTAATGGGACTATTTTTGTTTATCCCAACGAAATCCATACGAATCTGGGTTTTTCAATCTATTCTAAAGATATTGTACAATACCTACAAACGGAATTCCAAAAAAAGTGCAAAGAATTGGTGGGGCTTAGTTAGACATAGCGCTTGATCCATTATGGAGACTCTGATCTTGTTAGGTATTGGGAGCATCAATTTTTTTACACTTGAAGTTTAGGGGTCTTGAAACTTTAATGTTTATCAGGTCTTTTTGGAGAGTTCTAAAGTGCAATTTATTGTTGGTTATTCTATATGCACCTGTCCACGATGCGGTTTTAAAGCATCTCTTATCGGTTTCATCTGATCTTCGGGGGTGATTAAAAAAGCAATGGCGTGAGATTCGTGGAGTGCTTCAAACCCAGTAGTTATACCTTCGTAATTTTCTGCGGCAACAAATTCATTTAAATGGATGGCATGGTGTTCTGCTATTTTTATGCCATCTGGACCTTTAAAATCCCAGATTAATTTTAGTTTACGCATACGGATATTCCTTTTTCGACAAAGTTCTTAAAATCTCTCATGTATTGCAAGGTTTGCTTTTTAAATGTATTTGGCATGAGGCCAAGCATCAGGCGCATTTTAAAGCTTAATGGAATAAACTCCGAGGTACAGGTCCACTTGGTGTGATTCTCAGAGGTAGCGGTAAAATAATTCTCCTGTTGGTTGTCCAACTCTTCAGCAGCATAGAGGGCATGAAATTCGTTTGGGAAATTTTTATGGGTGATGGTTTCCATTATCCCCACTTGACGTTTCCCGATTTTGAAATAGAGTTTCATTCTTGCACCAAATTCGCCCGGAATTCCAGAGAGGTGTTCCACGGCAACCAATCCACGTTGCCAATGTTTCATGTTTTCTGTCGAATTAAACTTTTTGGCACAAATTTCCAAAGGCGCTTCAATTACGATGTCAAGCGAAAATTTCATAACTAAGAAATAATGGTCATGTTTTTATAAAGGTACGGGCATTATACTAAGAATGCATGTCTTGAAGTCCAATAGCGTAAAAATACTGATGAAATGTTACTTGATCGTATGGAAATCGTCATCATTATAAAATTAAACGGGAGCCGTCCCCTAAATCCCTAATTAATATTCGGGTCTTGATATACTAAAAGCCAATGCGCTCCGTTTGAAAAAAGCAACTTGTTTAATGCACTAATTGTATTATTTTTGCAACCATTGTCAATCTGTTTTTAACAAGAAAATAGTGCGGTCCTTTCGACGTTGATAGAATTGCAGTATTTAAAATAACGATATCAAATTAGCATAATGAAATTATACATCAGTTTATTGTTGCTGGGGCTAACTGCCTTTGCAAACGCACAAGTGTCTGCTAAAGACGTGTTATTTACCGTTGATGACGAACCAATTAAGGCGGAGGAATTTATAAGGGTATACAATAAAAACCTCGATTTGGTAAAAGATGAAAGCCAAAAGGATATTGATGGGTATCTCAATCTTTTTGTCAACTACCAACTTAAAGTGAAAGAAGCCAAACGCATGGGATTGGATGAGGACACCAAATATATTAGGGAATTTTCGTCGTATAAAGATCAGTTGATCAAAAACTATCTTTCTGATTCAAAGGTGACAGAGGCGTTGATGAAAGAAGCTTATGACAGGATGGGCTACGATATAAAAGCGTCCCATATCTTGATCCGTTTGGATGAAAACGAAACCGATACCTTAAAGGTATATCAAGACTTATTGAAATTACGGGATCGAGTCAAGAAGGACGGTTTTGAAAAGGTAAAATCAGAAGTTCATGATGGTAAGACCGTTTTTGCCGAAGAGTTAGGTTATTTTTCAGCGTTTAAAATGGTCTATGAGTTTGAAAATGCTGCCTATAATACGAAGGTTGGTGATGTTTCTATGCCTTTTAGAACCCGCTTTGGTTACCACATTGTCAATGTAGAAGATAAAAGGGCCTCTCTTGGCGAGGTTACGGTAGCGCATATCATGGTCACTCCAAATGAAAAAGATAGCCTTTCAGATCCTGAAAAACGCATTCGTGAAATTTATAAGAAAATCAAACAAGGGGAGGACTTTGAATCCTTGGCCAAGCAGTTTTCTGACGATAAAAGTTCTTCCGGTAACGGTGGAGTATTAGCGCCTTTTACTGGCGGACAATTGAGCGCTCCGGAATTTGAGAAAGTGGCCTTTGGGATGACTAAAGTTGGCGCTATTTCTGAACCTTTCAAAACGAATTACGGATGGCATATTATTAAACTATTGGACAAAAAAGGGACGCCATCCTATGACGAGGTGAAATTTGATATCGAAAATAAAATTCAGCGCGATTCCCGCTCCAGCCTGATCAATACGTCTTTGGCAAATGATTTAAAGGCAAAGTATAATATTACCATAAATGAGAACGCGAAAGGCTATTTTGAATCCATTCTGAATTCTAATTTCTTTTCTCGTTCATGGACCTTGCCTAAAAATTTTGAAAAGGACCAAACCTTATTCATCATTGAAACGGATACCTTAAAGTACGACGATTTTGGGAAGCGCCTCCTGAGCATCCAAAAAGTGTATGCCGATCAAAAAATGCCCTATAAGACGGTGGTTGAAAAAGAATATAAAAACTTTGAGGAAGATGCTATTTTAAAATATCATAAAGAGAATTTGGAGTTTGAAAACGAAGAGTTCGCGCATATCTTGAAAGAATATAGGGATGGTTTGTTGTTGTTTGATCTCATGGAAAAGGAAGTGTGGAATGCTGCGGCTTCAGATACTATTGGACTACAAAATTATTACAAGACCCATAAAGATGATTATTTTTGGGAAGATCGTGTGGATGTTGTAATTGCTACGGCAGCCAAGGAAAATGATATCAAAACAGTGGCACGACATTTAAAAAGAGGCCAGTCTATAGATGATATCAGCAAAGAAATGAATACAGATAAGGAACAGAAAGTTATCTTTACCAAAGGAATCAGGCCATCAAATGATCCAAGTTTGCCTCAAGATGGGATTTTAAGAACGGGGCTTTCTAAAATTTATCATTACAATAATGCCTATCACGTTGTAAAAGTCAATGCATTATTGCCCAAAACCAACAAAACCTTTGACGAGGCGAAAGGTAAAATTATTAGTGATTATCAAAACACCTTGGAGGCCAATTGGCTGGAGTCGCTTAATGAGCGCTATGAGGTGAAGGTAAATGCTGACGTTTTACGCAAAGTAAAATCTGAAATCCAACCCAAAATTGATTAGAAACTCGATTTTTATACTTGCAATTTGCTGTTTTTTGGTCTCTTGCCAGTTTTTCAAGCAGACCGATAACCGAATTCCCATTGCGAGAGTTGGAGAGTCTTATCTCTATCACGAAGACGTTGAAGGTTTGGTAGCCGAAGGCACTTCTGTAGAAGACAGTACCCTTTTGGTGAATGGCTATATCACCCGATGGGCCACCCAGTTATTGCTAGTTGATGGAGCCAAAAGAAATCTGCCGGAAAAGACACAAAATGAATACAGCAAATTGGTCAATCAGTACCGGAATGATCTGTATACAAAAGCCTATGTAGAAACGTTGGTCAAACGAAATATTGATACTGCCGTTTCCATGTCTGAAGCTCTCAAGGTTTATGAAAGTAATAAAGAATCCTTTAAGCTTAATGAAGAGTTAATTAGGTTGAGGTATATCAATATTTCCCAAAATGCCATTAATAAGGAGGAGATTGAAAAGCGTTTCAAGAGATTTGATGAGAATGATAAACGCTATCTTGATTCTTTGAGCATTCAGTTCAAAAGTTATTTCTTAAATGATTCCGTATGGATCAATGCTGCTCAGGTGGCTGAAAAAATTCCGGTGGTGAATGCCGATAACAAAAAAGAACTGTTAAAAAAATCTAATTATATACAGCTCAAAGATTCATTAGGACTATATTTGATCCAAATTAATGAGGTCCTACAGCAAAATGATTATGCGCCCTTAGAATATGTAAAACCTACGGTCAATCAGATCATACTCAATCGTAGAAAATTAGAACTCATCAAGCAATTTGAAAAAGATATTACAAAAGATGCCATTAAAAACAATCAATTTGAAATTTACAACTAATCTTAAGTACGCATTAACCTTAGTTGTCCTATTATCCTTTACGTTTGCTTCTGCTCAGGAAGTTATTGAAGAAGGCGTTGTAGAAAAAGAAGTAGTAAAGGATACAGTGACCCATAAACGCGTTAAGATTGATGGTGTGGTTGCTGTTGTAGGCGATTATATTGTTCTGGACTCAGATCTTGACAAACAATTTGCACAGTTGGAAGCTTCAGGGGTTTCTAAATCTGATATGCCCAACCGCTGTCAATTATTTGGTAAGTTGCTGGAAGATAAACTATATGCACATCACGCTGTCCAAGATAGTATTGTGGTCAACGACTTGGAGATCCGTTCTCAGGTTGATCAGCAGTTTAACTATATCTTGGAACAAATGGACGGCAGTTTACCAAGAATGCTCAACTTTTATAACAAAGACACTGAAGAAAGCTTACGGGATGAAATGTTTGAAATCAACAAAAGTCAGCAGCTTGCAAGTAGAATGAAAGAGAAAATTGTGAGTGATATTGAGGTCACTCCTGAAGAAGTAAGACAGTATTTCAACGAGATTCCTAAAGAAGAGCGTCCGTTTTTTGGCACGGAATTAAAAGTGGCTCAAATTGTCATTATTCCTAAAATTTCAGATGCTGAAAAACAAAAAGTTGTGGCCAGGTTGAAAGAATTTAAGGAAGATGTCCTTGAAAGAGGCGCGAGCTTTACGTCAAAAGTTGTTTTATATTCTGATGATGTAGCATCACGTAAAACTGGAGGTTTATATACTTTAAACAGAAAGCGTCCACAGATGGTAAAAGAATTCAGGGATGTTGCATTTTCTATGCAAGAAGGTGAAATATCTGAACCTTTTGAAACTGATTTTGGATATCATATTATTTATTTAGAAAAAATAAGAGGTCAGGAATACGATGTCCGTCACGTTTTGCTTCGTCCGGAAGTCACTCAGGCGGCCATAAAAGAAGCGAAGGAAAAGATTGATTTGATCCGTAAACGCATCGTGGATGGTGAAATTACGTTTTCTCAAGCGGCAAGACAATTTAGTGATGAAGATGAAACCCGGAATGATGGCGGCCAGCTAATAAATCCACGTACCCAGGACTACAGTTTTGAATTGACCAAAATGGATCCAGAACTCTATACGCAAATTGAAAGTTTAAAGGATAATGAAGTCAGTTTGGTGCTTCAGGATGAAGACCGTATCAATCCGATAAAATTTAAGCTTTTGACCGTTACGGACAGAATAAATGAACATGAGGCAGATTTCTCAAAGGACTATCTGAAGATTAAGAATTTAACAGAACAAGACAAGCAATTCAAGGCCATTGAAAAATGGGTCGATGAGAAAGTGATGGACACCTATATCAATATTAATGGCGAATACAGAAACTGTGAATTTGAAAGTAATTGGTTAAAAAAGGGATAGTATGTCTGACGTTGCTGCGGTAGAACAGTTTGTAAAAAAATATAAAGCCTTAAGAATTGAAATTGCCAAAGTAATTGTCGGGCAGGATGAGGTGGTCAACCAAATCCTGATTTCGATCTTTTCCGGTGGTCATGCTTTGTTGATTGGTGTTCCAGGCTTGGCAAAAACATTAATGGTCAATACTATTGCCCAGGCTTTGGGCCTCGATTTCAAACGCATTCAATTCACTCCAGACTTAATGCCGAGTGATATTCTGGGGAGCGAGATTTTGGACGAGAACAGACAGTTTAAGTTTATCAAAGGTCCCATATTTGCAAATATCATTCTGGCCGATGAGATCAATAGAACCCCACCAAAAACACAGGCCGCATTGCTGGAAGCTATGCAGGAACGTTCAGTAACCGTAGCAGGGCACCATTACCAGTTAAGCTTACCTTATTTTGTATTGGCCACCCAAAACCCCATTGAGCAAGAAGGAACCTATCCTTTGCCAGAAGCACAGTTGGACCGTTTTATGTTTGCCATTCACTTAGAGTACCCTTCTTTTAAAGAAGAGGTTCAAGTAGTTAAAGCCACCACCACCGATTCTAAACCAACAGTCAATCCTTTATTCTCTGCCCAAGAGATCAATGATTTCCAAAGTTTGATCCGTCGTATTCCAGTGGCAGATAATGTCATTGAATATGCTGTGGCCATGGTTGGAAAAACACGGCCTAAAGACACTTCTGCCTCAGGATTGGTAAAAGAGTTTGTCGATTGGGGTGCAGGGCCAAGAGCTTCCCAAAACCTGATCTTGGCTGCTAAAACGCATGCTGCCATTAATGGTAAATTTTCTCCAGACATTGAAGATGTGCAAGCTGTGGCCAGTGGCATCCTCCGGCATAGGATCATCAAAAACTATAAGGCAGAAGCTGAGGGCATATCTGATGAGCAAATTATAAAGAGTTTGTTTTAGATTCCCGAAAGGCATAGTCAATGCCCCTTTAATCCGTTAAATGCAAAAAGAACGTAATTTTGGATTGGATTTAGTTAGAGCCATTGCTATTACATTAGTTGTGGCATCGCATTCAACCTTTCTTTTTACTAGACATACCGATAATATAGTTGTGATTTTGATGAGAACCATGGGCGCCGTTGGCGTTGATTTGTTTTTTGTCCTGAGTGGTTTTTTAATTGGAGGTATATTGCTAAAACAGATTGATCAAAAGCGCACTAAATTCGCTAATTTAATAACCTTCTGGAAACGTCGTTGGTGGAGAACTTTACCCAACTACTTCTTGATGCTCCTCATAAATATTATTATCTTCTATATCTTTTCAAAAGACCTCCCAGAAACTATAGGCTCATATTTTATGTTTCTTCAAAACTTTTCAACTGCCCAAGCCGGCTTTTTTACCGAATCCTGGAGCTTGTCTATTGAAGAATACGCCTATTTGGTTTTGCCCTTTTTTATCTATTGTGGGTTTGTGTTTTTTAAAAACCGAGACCATTCTGTTTTTATATGGGCTACCCTGACCATTATTTTTATTGGATTATTATTGAAACTCCAATTCTATCTCAATGCTGATCTAGTCACCCAGAAGAATTGGAGCGCTATGTTCAGAAAAGTAGTGATTTATAGATTGGATTCCATTTATACTGGATTTGTGTTGGTGTATTTGATGCGCCATTGGCCCACTTCATTTCAAAGGAATAAAAACCGACTTATAATTTTAGGTGCCAGTATCTTCGTGGGCATGCACCTTCTCATTTATTTATTGAAAGTCCAACCAGAGAGCCATTTATATTTTTACGTTTTTATGTACCTCCCTCTAATTTCGATAAGCTGTGCTTTGGCTTTTCCATTTGCTTTAGGGATGAAAAGAAGTAAACTATTTGGCGGTCTTGTTTATTTTGTGAGTACTAGATCCTATGCCATTTATCTCATAAATTTTTCCGCCATTTTATTGTGCTTCTATTATTTAGTTGATTTTAAATCGGCCTCTTTACTTTTTAAAATTGGCATATGTACCTTGTATTTGATCTTAACCCTGGGCATTTCAAATCTGGTTTATACCTATTTTGAGAAGCCAATATTGAATTATCGGGATAGAAATGTGAAATAAATTCTCTTAATTTTCATTTTTGATTGCTTATCTCTTTCTCTAAAATACTAAATCGCTATTTTATCCGTATCAATTTTGTCAAATTCCCTATTTCGTAAGCTTATTTGTAATGTTTATTGAAGGATATCTAATCTTTATTTGATTCCATTAGAGATTTTTAAAAGTCTCTTAAATTTTGTAAATTTGCACTCCGAGACTTCGGGAAATAAAAATAAACATCAACCTTAAAATATACTCTATGGCATTCGATATTGACATGATTAAAAAAGTTTACAAAACTATGCCTGAACGTGTGGACAAAGCGCGTCAGATTGTTGGTAAGCCTTTAACTTTATCTGAAAAGATCTTATACGCCCACCTTTGGGACGGCAATCCGACAACCGCTTTTAAAAGAGGGAAGGATTATGTAGATTTTGCTCCGGACCGGATTGCATTGCAGGATGCTACAGCGCAAATGGCACTGTTGCAGTTTATGCAAGCAGGAAAACCTAAAGTTGCAGTTCCTACCACAACACATTGTGACCACTTGATTCAAGCAAAGCAAGGTGCAGCGCCTGATTTAAAACGGGCTAATGAAACGAGCAGTGAAGTTTTTGATTTTTTAGCGTCAGTATCTAATAAGTATGGTATCGGTTTTTGGAAACCAGGTGCGGGTATTATTCACCAAGTCGTTTTAGAAAATTATGCGTTTCCTGGAGGAATGATGATCGGTACCGATTCGCATACTGTAAATGCAGGTGGATTGGGAATGGTGGCTATTGGTGTTGGTGGCGCAGATGCTGTTGACGTGATGGCCGGAATGGCATGGGAATTGCGATTTCCTAAGCTTATTGGGGTGAAGTTGACCGGAAACTTAAACGGGTGGACGGCTTCTAAAGACGTGATCTTGAAAGTGGCTGGAATTTTAACCGTGAAAGGCGGTACGGGTGCCATTGTTGAATATTTTGGACCTGGTGCAAAGAACTTGTCTTGTACAGGAAAAGGGACCATTTGTAATATGGGGGCTGAAATTGGGGCTACTACTTCTACTTTTGGTTATGACGATTCTATGGAGCGTTTCTTGAGAGCGACAGACCGTAATGAGGTTGCTGATGAAGCCAACAAAATCCGTGAGTATTTGACAGGAGATCCTGAAGTTTATGAAAACCCTGAGGCCTATTTTGATCAAGTTATTGAGATTAATTTAGATACTTTGCGTCCGCACTTAAACGGACCGTTTACACCAGATTTGGCAACGCCGGTTGGAGAACTTGGTAAACTTGCAAGAGAAAAAGGATGGCCAATTAAAGTAGAGTGGGGCCTGATTGGATCCTGTACCAACTCCTCTTATGAAGACTTGACCCGTGCTGCTTCCATTGCGAAACAAGCCGTTGATAAAAATATAAAAGCAAAATCAGACTTTGGAATCAATCCTGGTTCTGAGCAAATCCGCTTCACCGCAGAACGAGACGGTATTTTAAAAATATTTGAAGATTTAGATGCGACTATTTTCACCAATGCCTGTGGACCATGTATTGGACAGTGGGATAGAAGTGATTTAAAAGGTGATGAGAAAAATACGATTGTACACTCCTTCAACCGTAACTTCTCAAAACGTGCTGATGGTAACCCAAACACACACGCTTTTGTGGGCTCTCCAGAAATGGTGGCTGCCATTGCGATTTCGGGACGTTTGGATTTTGATCCGATGAATGACTACTTGATCAATGAAGATGGGGAACAAGTAAGATTGGATCCACCAAAAGGTATTGAGCTGCCGCCAAGAGGTTTTGACGTAGAAGATGCCGGGTATGTAGAGCCAGTTGAAGACGGTAGCAAAGTAGATGTATCGGTTAGTCCAACATCTGAACGTTTGCAATTGTTAGAACCGTTCAAACCTTTGGGGAATAAAATTACTGGAGCAAAACTGTTGATCAAAGCTTTTGGCAAATGTACTACGGACCATATTTCTATGGCTGGACCATGGTTACGTTATAGAGGCCATTTGGATAATATCTCCAACAATATGCTTATTGGGGCCGTAAATGCTTTTGGGATGAAGACCAATTTTATTAAAAACCAATTGACGGGTGAGTATGGTGGAGTTCCTGATGTGGCGAGAGATTATAAAGCCAAAGGGGTCCCTACCATTGTAGTGGGCGACCATAATTACGGTGAAGGTTCTTCACGTGAGCATGCAGCCATGGAACCAAGACACTTGGGTGTTGCGGCAGTATTGGTGAAATCTTTTGCACGTATCCATGAAACAAACCTTAAAAAACAAGGGATGTTAGGTTTAACTTTCGCTAATGAAAGTGATTACGATTTGATTCAGGAAGATGACACCATCAATTTCTTGGACTTAGATCAATTTGCGCCGGATAAACCACTTCATATAGAGTTTGTACATGCAGATGGCAGTAAAGATGTGATCAAAGTGAACCACACGTACAATCAGCAACAAATTGATTGGTACAATGAAGGTTCTGCTTTGAACTTGATTAAAAAACAAAGCGCATCTTAAGTTTATAAGCTTACTAATTTAATAAAAACTCCCGATGATTATTGGGAGTTTTTTATTCCCATTGGGTTTTAATATCCTGAGGCTTGTCTTGATCGAAAAGACAATTTCTTATTCATACCTTGTGGACATGCCTTGAGGTTCTTGATTTTATAACAATGAAAATATCAAAAAGTCAACGTAGTAATATCATCTTTCTTGTGATCATTTTGTTACTCGTCATTCCGCAAACGCGACATCCTATCCAAGTTTTTTTGCAGAAAGGTTTGGCCATGTTCAGTCCTTCGGTTATTGATGAAGAAAAACGTATTGTCCTGACCGATTATAACTGGCAACTGGTAGACGAAAACGGCGTGTCCTATAACTTTAACGACGCTAAAGGGAAAGTAGTATTTATCAATTTCTGGGCCACCTGGTGTCCGCCCTGCATTGCAGAAATGCCAAGTATGGAAAAGCTATATCAAGACTATAAGGATGAGGTTGTTTTCCTATTTGTTTCGAATGAAACACAAGAGGTCATCTCCAAATTCAAGACTAAGCATGACTATGAATTTTTAGTGCATGCTTCATTGACTGCACATCCGGTGCAGTTGGAAACGTCTTCCATTCCACGGACTTTTGTCATAGATCAACAAGGTCATATCGTTATTGATAAAACCGGTGCGGCCGATTGGAACAGTAAAAGTGTAAGGAAATTAATGGATGATTTGTTACGGCTTGAATAATACTTTAAAAAAAGCCTTTATAAAGGCCATTGAAAAAAGTGACTTCATAATGGCGAGGTCTTCTGAGAACGTCGTCTCTTCATCTAAGAATCTGAACATGGTTCTAATCGTGTTTTTGGAATAGAAACTTTCAAAAATCCACACGCCTTTTTCGTTTTCATCGTGGAGTACTTTTAGGAAAATCTTATCGTAAAACTTGAATTTCTTTTTGAAGAGGTGGTGTGACGGGTTTTTCCCTGCTTTAATATTGGTGATCACTTTGGACACATTCTTTTCAGTATGTTTAAAAGAATAGCCCGTAGAGCCTTTTACCCAACCGCCTCCTGTGCCAATTTTAGTAATGTTTTTTGTGTGGTAGTTCCAGAACGCGAAATCGGTCATCGGGATGTTACCAACCTCAGTTTCCAGAATTTCAAAGTTACTTAAATTGTATTCACTTTTGAGGTAGGTTTTCAAAGCCGTTTCATAAACGTCATTTTCCACAAGAAATGGCGTGAAAAATGTGTATTCAACCAAGGCTTTCGTTTCAGAAAATGGCAAGACATAGATAAAACTGGTGGAATCTTTATATTGAAACCTGTAATCCATCATGGTAAAGACTTCGGGTTGAAAGCAAGCGGATTTCGTTTCAATAATCCAACCTTTAAAATGCTGATGGATTAAAGTGTAATGGGATTGCTCAGAGTAAAATTCCTTGGGCACTCTACTATCGAAAACGTGTTTTGCTGAATAGTTTTGGTGTTCACCTATAATTTCCAAATCGGCGGAATCTTTAATTTCCTGAACGGTATCTAAAATGAACTTGAAATTTGCTTTGGATGAAAGTTCGCGTTTTGCCCAGGTGTAAAAATCAATGGCTCTGATGGTTTTATAATGGTATGCTTTGAGAGGAAGCGTCAAGGAGATTTTAGGAGATTCAAATTTTGCAGTGTGCCAAACCTTTTCCACAATGGCGTCAAATTTTCCTTGACCTTGTTCCCAAAAGCTCCAAGTTTTGTCGTTTTCCGATTTTTCGGAGGGATCAATAAGACCAATCCTATAAGTCGCAAAAAAAGGGTCCTTTGACAGTTCTAAGGCTAATTGCAATCCGGCTAGACCATTTCCAATAATGAGATAATCAAAATGGTTATCGTTCTGCATAGATGAAAGGTCGTTTATTTTTTGAAGTATTTAAAGGGGACTATCAGCATCCCAAAACATTCTCCATCTTCTTTTCCCAAATGCTTGTGGTGCATTTTATGGGCGCGCCTCACCCCTTTGGCATAGCGATTATTGGCGTTTCTAAAGATTTTAAAACGTTGATGGATAAAAATATCATGTACGATAAAATAGGCAATGCCGTAAGCTAAAATACCCAGGGCAAGCGGAAGGCAGTACCAAAGATCTTCATAACTCCATAGATAAAATAAGGTCATGCTCACAATGGCGTAGAAAATAAAGAAAATATCATTGCGTTCAAACCAACTTTTATGGTCTTTTTTGTGATGGTCTTTATGAAGGCTCCATAAAAAACCATGCATAATGTATTTATGGGTAAACCAGGCATTAAATTCCATAATGGCAAAAGTGCCAAAAAATATGAGTATCCAAAGAAAAACTTGCATGGTCAAACTTACATTAAATTGAGTTGATATTTGACGTAACTCCGAGTCAAAAGTTCGAATTTTTTGTAATTGGGCACGCGTATTCGAGTGGACTTAATATCCAATGCCGGGGTGCTTTTGAGTTTTTTGAGGAGTTGGAAATAGTAACGATAGGCCATAAAGACACCAAATTTTGCCTCAATCGGGAGTTCTTTTATACCTTGAAAACCTAGAGAAAAATCGGTTTCGATATCTTCAATAATCCGTTGTTTGGATTTTTCATCCAAGTGATTCAAATTGGTGTTGGGAAAATAGGTTCGGCTTAAATCTTCGTAATCGGCTTTTAAATCTCTTAGAAAGTTCACTTTTTGAAACGCAGAACCTAAACTCATGGCGCTCTCCTTTAAATGCTCATACTTGTCCCGGTCACCTTTTACAAAAACTTTTAGGCACATCAGTCCAACCACATCGGCAGAACCATAGATGTACATTTTATAATCGGCTTCCGTTAGGTAATCACTTTTGTGTAAATCAAGTCGCATGCTACTCATAAAAGAAGTCACCAGGTGTTTGTCAATATTATATTTGTGAAAGGTTTCCTGAAAGGCATTTAAAATAGGGTTTAAACTGATTTTATGCTGAAGCGCGAGTTCCAGGTCTTCCTCAAACCGATTGAAAAGGACTTCTTTGTCATAGTCATGAAAAGAATCGACAATCTCATCTGCAAAGCGCACAAAGCCATAGATATTGTAAATATCCTGTCTTATACTTTGTGCCAACATTTTGGTGGCCAAAGAAAATGACGTACTGTACGCATTTGTAACTGCCATACTGCATTGGTGTGAAACGATGTCAAATAGCGCTTTCATGAGCTTTGAGGGTATGATGTTTTTTTATCAGTTCGGCAACCAGTTTTCCTGAAATCAAGGAGGGCGGCACTCCTGGACCAGGAACCGTAAGCTGGCCGGTGAAATAAAGATTGGTCACTTTTTTACTCTTTAATTTTGGTCTTAGAAAGGCCGTTTGCATGAGCGTGTTCGCCATTCCATACGCATTGCCTTTGTAAGAATTATAATCATCTATAAAGTCCTTCACGCAGAAGGATTCCTTAAATATAATATTATTTTTCACGATTTGCGAAGTTAAGTTTTCAAAACGTTGGATTATTTTGTCGAAATAAATCGATCGTAATTCTGCAGTGTCCTCTAGACCAGGTGCGAGCGGAATTAAAAATATTCCAGCCTCCTGACCTTCGGGCGCCACGCTTTTATCGGTTAAAGACGGAAAGCTTGCATAGAATAATGGATTTTCTGGCCATCTAGGAGTGTCATAAATTTCCTTGGCATGCGTTTCAAAATCGACGTCAAAAAACAAGGTGTGATGGTTGACGTTCTTTATCTTTTTGTCAAACGCCACATAAAAAAGGAGGGAAGATGGTGCGAAAATTTTCTTTTCCCAATACGCTTCAGAGTATTGACGGTATTTTTTATCCAATAAGGTTTCAGAATGGTGGTAATCTGCGCCACTCAAAACAATATCGCAACGATAAGTTTCGCCATTGAAGACCATTCCTGTTGCTTTTTTATTGGTAACGAGAATTTTATCAATGGCGGTTTCTGTTTTAATAGTGACTCCCAAATCTCTAGCAAGTTTTTCCATGGCCAGGATCACTTCATACATGCCTTTTTTTGGATGAAAAGTGCCAATCCCGAAATCGGCATAATTCATGAAACTATAAAAGGATGGCGTGTTGTCAGGTTTGGCACCGAGAAAAAGTACTGGAAATTCGAGGATTTTTGCCAGGCGGTCGTTTTTAAATTCTTTACGTACGTCTTTTTTAATGGTACTAAAAAATTGATCTAGTTTTTTTATGGTCACAGGAGTCATCAACTCAAAAGGGGAGACGCCTGGTCTGTAAACCAAATCCTTTATGGCCACGTCATAATTATGTTGCGCGTTGGCAATGAATTTTTTCAGCTTTTGGGAACTTCCGGGTTCTTCTTTTTCAAAGGTTTTACAAATTTTTTCCAAAGTGTCTTCAATGGTGATGAAATCGTCCTTTGCAAAATAAACGCTATAGGCAGGATTTAATTTTTCCAACTGATAGTAATCGGACGGATGTTTTCCAAAATCGGCAAAAAAACGTTCAAACACATCTGGCATCCAATACCATGTGGGGCCAATATCAAAAGTAAAGCCCTCCTTTTTGAGTTGCCGTGCCCTTCCGCCAATAGTCTTGTTTTTTTCAAAAATGGTGACGGCATGACCTTCTTTTGCGAGGTAGCATGCTGCAGATAATGCAGAGAACCCTGACCCAATTATAGCTATATGTAATCTCATTGTTTAACAAAAGTAAATAAAAGTTAAACAAGAAACAATTCTAACGCGTTAAATCGTTGCAATTAAACTGTCTATTGTTTGAAATGTTTTAATATTTTCCGGTAAACTCTTTAAATCAATATGTTGGCTCATCTGGCCGAGGATCCATAATTTGTGATTCTTGCCGGAGAGAAGTTGTTCATGGAAATCGGCAAGATAGCTGGAAAGTTCATCTTTCGAAGGTCTAACGGTAAAGTAGGAAATGAAGGTTACCTGTTCATAATAGGCCAACACATCGGTTAAACTTGGTATAGGGACACTGGCCCCTAGAAAAATGGAACGTTGGCCTCTCGCTACAAGCTCATAATTGATGAACATCAAGCCTATTTCATGGATTTCGTTATCTGGAAGGAAAAGAACGAAGGCATTATTGTGTTCTATTTTTATTTTGGGTTGTAGCAGCTCCGTATTTACCAAAACTTTTTGTTTGATGAGCGACGAAATAAAATGTTCGTGCGCTGGGGTAATGGTATCTGTTTGCCATAACATGCCTATTTCTGAAAGGAAGGGAATAAAGACTTCATAAAACAACTCTCGAAATGATTTGGTTTTGATCAGGCCATTATAGGTCTCATAAAATAGTTCCTGGTCAAAATCCAACATGGCCAATTTTAAAGTATTTATGGCGTGGTTTTTTACATGGCCTTTACTCGCCAATTCGCGCACTTGATCATGAATTTCGGGGGTCTTTAAAGAAGCTATTTTTGAAATTTTAAACCCATTATTGTTAAGAAAGCTAATGTTTAGCAGTTTTTGAAGATGGCTTAAATTATAAAATCTAATATTCGTATCGGTGCGTTCGGGTTCGAGCAACTCATAACGTTTTTCCCAAATACGGATGGTGTGCGCTTTTATTCCAGTTAGGTTTTCCAGGTCCTTAATGCTGAAGATCGTTTTAATATTGTTCATTCTTTTTCGAAAAGTATAAAACAAAATTAAGCTAATTTATGATATGATGTAAAAGGAATGTATTTAATTAGTGAAATAGGAAAGGATGGACTTAGAAAACTGCTAATCTTTTTTAGAGTGACTTTACAGATTTTACTGGTAATCCTTATTAAAAAGATTAAAGTAGGTCCATTAAGAAGCAATGGATGATGCATTGTGCGCACGAGAAGACTCGAACTTCCACGACCTAATGGTCACCAGCCCCTCAAGCTGGCACGTCTACCAATTCCGCCACGTGCGCATTAAATAATTTGTCATTGGATGTGAATGTCAATCGATTAACCAACTTTCTATGTTTTGTTTGGTATACAAAACTAAATCCAAAATAACTTTTGCGGTGCAAATATAAAAAATCAATTATTTTATTAACGATATTTTCAATTTACTTTTCAGGAGTGCTCATTATAATATGAAAATAAATGATCTATTTGCTAATTATCCGATGCTAACTCCTTAATAATTAATACTCCATCTTCTGTCGGCTTTTTTCATTACAGGCAACTTTTTTAGCAATTGAGAAAAGGAACATGGTTTCTTAGCTGTAATTTTATGCTGAACCTTAAAACAGAACCCATGAACTATTATAACAAATTATCAGCTATCTGCTTTTTGGCGTTACTCATGTCCTGTGATTTTAGTAAAAATAATTCTCCGGATCATAGTACTCCAGGAAGGACGGTTCCTGAAAATAAAGAAATAACCAACACCACCAATTATAAATCTACAGGCAATTTTGATGCAGTGGATGAAAATTCCATCGGTACGGATAAAGTTACCGATAGTTTAAGTGAGAATTGGAATTTGGACAATCCGAAAAGAAAGGAAGATCTCTATGAAACTTTTGATATGACGGAAGATCAAATTCAGAAGTATGAAAATGCCATACAGACTTGGAAAGAATCTGACCAGGCCGATGCTTTTAAATTGCTATCTGCGAATGCAAAAATAAAGGAGGAAGATAAAATATTAAAGGACATATTAAGCGACAGCCAATATAAACGTTATCAAAAATGGTCTAGGGCCAATGATTTGAGACGATAAATGTTTTCAATAGATCATCTCTCTAGAATTTTGCGCATAAACCTAGGGAACTTGTCATCTAAGTTTTAGACTATAAATAAATTAAGCTTATCGGGTCAAAACTTTTATTGAATGAGCATAGGCATTGGCTAGGGTAATGGTAACTTGAATAATACACCATGAGGTGATTACATATAAATTCCAATTAACTTAAAAACAAAATTATGGCAGAGATAAAAATTGAAAAGAAAAAACCCGTTTGGCCTTGGATTCTAGCAATTCTGGTCATATTAGGTATTATTGCCTATTTCATTTATGAGAATCCGGACCGTGATCATTTAACTGATGACTTTGATGATGATACTACCAATGAGCAGGTCATGGAAAGTGAGAGCAGACCATTGGACACAGTGGGCACACGAAAAGATTATCAAGTAGGCAGTTCCTACGATCAGTATGCCGCTTTTGAAGGCTCAATTCGTGATTCTACGCGTATTGCACTAGATTCGTCGTATACTAAAAAAGCCTACTACAATTTGTCAAAAGCGGTTGCTAAAAAAGCTGAAGAAAATAACGTAGATAATTCTCAAGCCTTAACTGATTTGCAGAATTTCTCGATGTTGATCACCAAGGTTTCCAGTCCGTTAAGTAGTTCGGAGAATGCTAAAAACTTTAAAACGGCGAGTGATAAGGTTGCAAAAGTACTGGAAGACATTCAAGTTAAGAGTTATCCGCAGCTGCAATCTCAAATCGCTGATTTAAAACAAGTGACCTCAAAAATGGATGGATCTATTAGTATGGATAAACAACAAGCGAACATCACCCAATTTTTACAAAAGAGTCGTGATGTCTTAAAGGCAATGAACAATTAAAACCTGAATATTATGGCAGAACAAAATAAACACCTCTATTATATAAACGAACTTTCTGATTATAAAATATCAGATGGATATCCTGATGTTAGAGGCTGGGATGTAAAGGATATAGACAACCGTGTCATTGGTAAAGTGGATGATCTTTTAGTCAATAAAGATGCTGAACGCGTAGTTTACCTTGATGTTGAAGTGGACAAAAGCATTATAGATGCCAAATACGATCCTTACGGAAGACCTACACAAATGGAAGTTAGGGAGTTTGTAAATAAGGATGGCGAGAACCATATCATTATTCCTATTGGATTGGTCGATTTGAATGAAGATTCGAATTACGTCTACACAGAAATTATAGACCATCGCACATTTGCGGAAACCAAGAGGTATGAAAAAGGCGCCAACATCAATAGAAGTTATGAAAATCAAGTGTTGGGCTCTTATCAACGCAGACACAAAGAAAATGCCGATGCTGAAAGTTTAAATGTCTTTAAGGATGAACACCGCCTGCGTGAAATTGTCCGTGATGAAATTAGAAAATACCATCGTGATATGGATAAAAATACAACTTATGGATCGACAGAACCTTACGATTCATCAAGACGTGGAGTTGATGACGATGTCTTTATGGATGACGACCTGGAGTTGAGTCAAAGACGGTCGAATGACGATGTCTATGACGATGATCGATTTTATGATCGTAAGGAATTCGAAGACAGACGTTTTAAAAAGCGAACACCAGGATTATAAGACATCCACTTTATTAGAATAAATATGAAAAGAGAATTTGCCATTGGTGAGTTCTCTTTTTTTTATCGAAACTCAAACCCAAAAGCGAGCGCATTTGGGTTTTCTGGTTGAACTAATCCCCAAACCCAGTACAACCACGTGGAGCGCATTACGTGTTGCGTTCCCAAATTCTATCCTAATTCATACTTCGCTCTCAATCTGTATCATGGTTAAGCAAAGCTTTTTACATCAATCTCTCTAAGGTTTGAAATAGAGGAATTGGAGCCCTTTAGAAATTCTTGAATTAATAAGCTGTGATAGTAAAATCCACGCAAATGTTGACTTTCCTCGAGGTTAGAATCAGTGATCTTACCATCTTGAAAGTTGCTGAGGTGATAAAATGTCCATCTAATTCAAAGCTAGGGTGTTGGGAGGTTTATTTATCTTTAGGAATGTCTGCCGAAATCATATTAGAATAGGTGAATTAATGTTACTCCTTTTTAAATTACTTTAATCATAAGGTTCCGAAAATGAAAGATTTTGGAGGAAACACTTATCATAACAAGATGTTAATATTAAAATAAATATTATGTTTGCAGCTCTCAACGTGAGAATTAACTTTCTATTGTTCAGATTCAAAAATAATCCCCATTTTTACACTTAAACGATAAAATATGCTTTTTATCGTGATTATTTGAAAATAAATATTATATTTGCGTTTCTTGTCGATGATATTTGTATTTCGTCGAAATATAGTTAAGGTTCAATTTATTTCGACGGACCCTATGGATGAGAAGGCTCAAATTTAATATTAGTAAACAATACACGTTTTTATAAGTTTCAAAATTTCCATCACAATAACCAATCACTATGAAAAAACTATTACTGTTACTTATCTTAATTACAGGTACTTCCCTTTATGCTCAGGTGGGGATAGGCACAGACATGCCAAATCCTTCCACGCAGTTGGAAATAAAATCCTCCAATCGAGGTATTTTGATTCCGCAGGTACCCCTAACTGGCAACACCGACCAGGCAACCATCAATGCTGGGAACTTGGAAAGCTTATTGGTTTACAACACCAATACCAATGCGACCGTAACTCCGGGATATTATTATTGGTATCAAGGCAGTTGGAAGAGATTGACCACGGAAAGTGATCTGCCAGAACATATTGTTTTATGGGATTTTGCTAATAATCAGTTTACTTACATCGACCAGAATGGCGATGTGCAAGTTATTAATCCTTCTGATTTCCAGACCTTAACATCTCTTAAGCTCAACGCCGATGGCCATACGCTGGATTATGTTGATGAAAATGGAGATTTGAGTAGCATTGGCCTTGAGAGCGTCATTAAGAATTTTGAAACCTTAACGACCATCGTCTCTAACAATGACGGCACGTTCACATTTACAGATGAAGCTGGAGTGACAACCATCGTAGATATCAGCAATCTTGAGACTTTAACCTCTATTGCTCTCAATCCAGACAATGCGCACCTTGATTATACAGATGAACATGGTGTGGTTACCCAATTAGATTTGACTCAGGTTGTTAAGAACTTAGAGACCTTAACCACCATTGTAACTAATGCGGACGGCACCTTTACTTTCACTGATGAAGCTGGTGTTGAAACGGTAATAAACGTAAGCAGTCTTGAAACGCTAACCTCAATCGCTCTCAATGCAGACAATATCCATATTGATTATACAGATGAACATGGTGTGGTTACCGAATTAGATTTGACTCAGGTTGTTAAGAATTTAGAGACCTTAACCACCATTGTAACTAATGCGGACGGCACCTTTACTTTTACGGATGAAGCTGGGGTTGAAACAATAATAAATGTAAGCAGCCTTGAAACACTAACCTCAATCGCTCTCAATCCAGACAATATCCATGTTGATTATACGGATGAAAATGGCTTAGTGACGCCATTGGATTTTACGCAAATTGTTAAGAATTTAGAAACACTTACCACCGTAGTTGAAAATATTGATGGCACATTCACATACATGGATGAGGCTGGAAATACTACGATTATAGATATAAAAAATCTTGAAACCTTAACCACTTTAGTTGATAACGGTGACGGGACAATGACCTTTACGGATGAAAACAATGTTGAAACCATCATTAATTTAGCCAATGGTCCAAAAGGTGACGATGGAAAATCTGCTTTCCAAGTTTGGTTAGATTTAGGAAATACTGGAAACGAAGCTGATTTCATTGCGTCATTAAAAGGCGATGATGGTGCTGATGGTGTTGATGGTGCTATCGGAAATGATGGAGCATCTGCTTATGATTCGTGGATTGCTGCTGGCAATACAGGATCAGAACAAGATTTCTTGGACTCCTTAATTGGAGCTGATGGAAACGGAATTTTATCTATTGTTGATAACGGCGATGGAACCTATACAATTAATTATACTAACGGTGGAAGCTTTACCTCTTCAGACTTAACGGGTCCTAAAGGTGATGATGGAAATTCCGCTTACGATGTGTGGATTGCTAATGGCAATGCGGGGACGGTACAAGACTTTTTGGATTCACTAAAAGGTGTTGATGGACCAGCTGGTGCGAATGGGATTGATGGTAAAACTCCAGAAGTAGGTGCCAATGGAAATTGGTTTATCGATGGTGTTGATACCGGTGTTCCAGCAGCAGGTGCGGATGGTAAATCTGTAACCGTAACTGATAATGGTGACGGAACTGTAACGGTTAGTGATGGAGTAAATGATGTTATCATATCTAAAGGCGCTGATGGTGTTGATGGTGACACTCCGTTAATCGGACCAAACGGAAACTGGCAAATCGGTGGAACTGATACAGGAATCGCTGCAACAGGCGCTGACGGGCAAGATGGTATCGATGGTGCTGATGGAGTGACTCCAGTAATCGGAGCAAACGGCACTTGGGAAATTGATGGTGTTGATACAGGAATCGCAGCACAGGGAGTCGCTGGTGATAAAGGTGATGACGGCTTAGGGATTGCTTCAATCACAGATAACGGTAGTGGAATATTTACAATTACCTATACTGACAATACAACTTATACTTCTCCAAACTTAACAGGTCCGAAAGGTGATGCTGGTGCGGATGGCGCTGATGGCGCTGATGGTGCTTCAGTTACCGTGAGAGATAATGGTGATGATACTGTAACCATTAGCGATGGGACGAATGAAGTTATTATATCAAAAGGAACTGACGGTGTTAACGGTGCTTCTGCTTACGAAATTTGGGTTGCATCTGGAAATACAGGAACCGAACAAGATTTTATCAATTCCTTGAAAGGAGAAGCTGGTGCTGATGGAATTAATGGTACTGATGGTATTGATGGCGTGGATGGGACAAATGGTGTTGACGGGAAATCTGCCTATCAAGTTTGGATAGATGCGGGACATACAGGAAGTGAACAAGATTTTATAAATTCCTTAAAAGGAGAAGCTGGACTTGCTGGCGCAGATGGTGCTGACGGAAAAGATGGCGTTGATGGGCAGGACGGTTCTGATGGTCGTGACGGTGATACTCCAATAATAGCATCAAACGGGAATTGGCAAGTCGGTGGTGTTGATACAGGCATCAAAGCGCAAGGTATCGCTGGTGATAAAGGTGATAAAGGTGATGACGGCGTAGGAATTGCATCAATCACGGATAACGGCAGTGGAATATTTACAATTACCTATACTGACAATACAACTTATACTTCTCCAAACTTAACAGGTCCACAAGGGGAGACAGGTGTTGCCGGTGCGTCTGTAGTCGTAACAGATAATGGTGATGATACCGTCACAATTAGTGATGGTACAAATAGTGTAACTATATCTAAGGGTGTAGATGGTGCAGACGGAGCAACTCCGGAAATCGGAACAAACGGCACTTGGGAAATAGGTGGCATTGACACTGGAATCGCGGCACAAGGACCAGCAGGTACAGATGGACTTGCTGGAAATGGCATTGCTTCTATTACAAATAACGGAGATGGAACCTATACAATTAGTTATACCGATGGAGGAAGTTTTACTACTTCCGACTTAACGGGTCCGGCAGGAACTGACGGAGAAGATGGTGCTGCTGGTAACGGCATTGTTTCCACTCTCAACAATGGTGATGGGACATTTACCATTACCTATACGGATGGAGCCACTTTTACAACCGCTGACTTTACAGGTGCACAAGGCGAACAAGGTCCTCAAGGAATTCAAGGTCCAGCAGGTCCTCAAGGAATACCAGGTGAAAAAGGAGAAACAGGTGATGCTGGTGCTCAAGGTCCAACGGGTCCTCAAGGCGAAGTTGGTCCCGTCGGTCCCCAAGGTCCAGTAGGTCCAGCAGGTCTTCAAGGGATACCAGGTGAAAAAGGAGAAACAGGTGATCAAGGAATCCGGGGCGAGAAAGGCGACCGAGGAGATATGGGTCCAGTAGGTCCACAAGGTGCAGACGGTGCGCCAGGAGCAAAAGGTGATACTGGTTCCCAAGGTCCCGTAGGTCCACAAGGTCCAGCAGGTCCTCAAGGAATACCAGGTGAAAAGGGAGAAACAGGTGATCAAGGAATCCGGGGTGAGAAAGGCGACCGAGGAGATATGGGTCCAGTAGGTCCACAAGGTGCAGACGGTGCGCCAGGAGCAAAAGGTGATTCTGGTTCCCAAGGTCCCGTAGGTCCAATAGGTCCACAAGGTCCAGCAGGTCCTCAAGGTCCTCAAGGTCCAAATGGTGTTGTGGATCCTAAAAATCTAACAGCGGGAGACACTTCCATTACCGTTACAGACGGCACAGGAGCAACACTTATAGATGCCAATATAAGCGTTGCAGACGCTGGGATCACAACCATTAAATTGGCAGATGCAGCAGTAACCTCTGCAAAAGTTCATGCTGATGTTGCTGGTGTTGGCATGGTGAAAAATACAACAACCAATGCCTTGGACGTTCAAGCCAACAACGGATTAAACGTTGATACCACAACAGATGCGGTTCAATTAGGTGGTGCATTAATAAAACCAACGGAAATCAATACAGATGCGACTAACACTTTAGCGGTAAGAGGATTACAGCCGGGCACTTTTCAGGATGACATTGTGGTGATAGACAGAACCTCTGGCGTTATAAAGCAGTTAAAAGCGGCCATGCCAACGTTCTTTTATATGCCGTCTGTAGTTGTTTATACTGCAGCAGATCAAGTGCCGACTGGTGAGACCTTTGGTACTATTGATCTTTATGCTAAATATAATTTGCAGTTTGGTTCGCCCGCTGTGGTAAATCCAGGCGCCACTACTGCCTTACCAGTATTACCAGCCGGTGAGTTGGACTATTTTATCACTTGGTTTGATGAGAGTGTATTTGAAAACGTAACGGTTAGCAATGCTGGAATATTGACCTATACGATCAAAGCTGGTGCAGATGTCACGATGGCTTCCTTTATGAACATTGTATTCTCTGTAAAACCTTAATTAACTATGTACTTTAAAACAAAGCCTATCATATTAGGTATAGCATTTGTATTGCTTGCAACTTTTAACAAGTTGCAAGCACAGTGCTATCCTGATGAAATAGTGACGGCCTCCTTTGCAACTGGGGGATCTAGCCCTTATATTGATGATGTATTATGGTTGACTTGGGGATCTAACAGCCAAACGCTATTCCCTCATGGAAGACATAATCAACCACTTAGTGTGGGGTCAAAATCACGTGCTTCAATCGAACTTGGTAATAACCAATGGCTCTGTATCGAAGCTGAGATTACGGCGATTTCTGGGGGCAACATAAGTTCTTATGCACCAGGGAATTACGAGGGAGATTACCTGGATAATCTTTATAATATTGGAGGGACTGACGGTACCAATCGTTTGGTTTCAGGAATTCAAAACAGAACCACTGGTGGGAATAGTACCATAACTATTGTTTGTAAAGCAACGATAGATGGGGTGCCGATCAGGCTTGCAGGATTGGTGGTAGCAGATGCTGAGTCCTTAGCGCCTACAGAATATATTTATACAACGGCCGATGGCGAATGGACCTTGGTGGAAGTGAAGAAAAATACAGCTTTAGGAGCCTATAACGTTCAAAAAGAAATTGTAAATGTAGGAGGAGTTCCAACTTCACAGAGAACTATGAAGTTTCTTAGAGGAAATGACAAAGAAACAATGGCGGTTTCTTTTTTAAAGTTCAATGAATCTGCCTATAATATGACTGGGAGCAATCCTGATCTTTCTGTGACCGTAGTGGCCACTATTAAAGGAAGTGGATTAACTGCCATTGCTTTGGGTTTATTGCCTCCCGATGTGGATGGCGGAGATGCACCGGAGTCTTATGGGTATCCAATGCACTTGATCCAAAGATTGAACTTTAGCGGGGATGGTATTGCACCAGTCCGTGCAGGAAGTACTGCTGTGACCAATATCAACACCCAAGCTTACCAAACAGGAGGCTTAATTCCTAATGATCAATTAAGTCATTTGGGCAGTACAGCTCCTGATACAGAACGGATTCCGTTATATTCAAATGATGCGATGGGGGATAATAATCATGGCTCTGCGGGAACACTTGAAGAAGATGCGTGGCCAGACGAACACAAAGAATATTCTTATAAGGTGTACGTTCCAAATTCCAAAATCAATGCGACTATACCTTATAGTAGTCGTAGCGATGGTTATATTGCCGGATGGATAGACTTTGATCGAAGCGGTACTTTTGATCCCGATGAAAAAATAGAGGTTTTTGCGCCTTCAACTGGAGGTAATCCAGGCAATGTGGTCATGGAATGGACTGTTCCTCCGTCGCGCGTAGCCTATGGTACATTTATAAGACTGAGACTTTCAGAAACGCCCAATATCAGTCCTACCGAAACGGTAAACACCGGAGAGGTAGAAGATCATAAGCTGCATATTTTAATTCCTGCGGTAACCAATCCCATGATCCATAGTAGAGGAAAATTTAAAAATTAATGATGAAAAATTCTATATTCCATATCAGTATTTTCCTGCTCATTACTTTTAATATGATGGCGCAGACCAGCAATGGAGGCATACTTTACGTCAGTGAAAACACCCAATTCTCAACAGTCGAGCGTTTTGATAACCTCGCCACCGGATCGTATTTTAACGATGGGGATGCATTTATTTACAACCACTTTAATAACGATGGCATCGTAGATTTTCATTTAAATACTGGTTTGACGCGATTCATTGGAAGTTCTGACCAAATGCTCAGTGGCACAAAGATCAGTTACCTCAATAACGTTTATTTCAACAATTCCAGCCATGCAGTGCCCTTCCAACTACTGGGCCACTTAAATATCAGTGGGGAATCCGATTTTTACGCTGGCATCGTGGACAACGACAATTTTGGTGGCGAATTCACTTTCAACACCAATGGTTACCATAGCAATACCTCAGACGACAGCCACGTAGATGGTCCCGTAAATAAAATGGGCGAAGGAGATTTTATCTTCCCCATCGGTGATGGTGGTTACTATCGTTTTGCGGGGATTTCCGATCCTGAGAACGCCAGTGCTTTTTTTGAGGGCAAATACTTTTTTGAGAATTCTGATGCACTTTACCCGCATGCACTTAAAGCTGGTGTGATCAAAGAAATTGACAACCAAGAGTATTGGACCATAGAAAAGAACAGCAGCAGTACCGATAATGGCCTCATCACACTTTCCTGGAGGGATGTGACCACGCCCGCTTCAATGATTGCGGGTGCAGAACTGGGCGACCTCACCATTGTACGCTGGAACGCCGCCACAAACATGTGGGTGGACGAAGGTGGTGCGATAGATCTCGATAACCAGACGGTCACTACGGCGGTCAACGATTATGGGGTGTTTACTTTTGCCCGTGTCAAATCTGATCTTGTGTTGCCGTGCAACATTGTTGTTTATAACTCGGTGACGCCCAATGGCGATGGCAAGAATGATTTTTTCCTGATCGATCTGTCCAACAGCAACCAGTGCGCCAAGAACTTAAAGGTCCAAGTGTTCAACCGTTGGGGGGTCAAGGTTTACGAGACCACAAATTATGGGGTCAACGGGAACGTTTTTGATGGCTTTTCATCTGGACGCCTGACCCTTAAAAATTCTGAAAAATTACCTTTTGGTACCTACTATTATATTCTTGAATATCAATATGGTCTAGAAGCGGAACAAAATTTTCATAAGCAAGCTGGATTTTTATACCTAAGTTCTGAATAACATGAATCGAATTCCTATGACTATTAAAAAATCAAATTTACTTGTACTCGTGCTGTTCGGAAGTCTGCTGTTCATGTTACCCTCTGCCCAGGCACAACAAGACTCTCAGTACACACAATACATGTACAATACCATAAGTGTCAATCCGGCCTATGCAGGATCTCGTGGCTCTTTAAGTATTCTTGGGGTCTATAGAAACCAATGGGTGGGCTTGGATGGTGCCCCAAAAACGCTTAATTTCTCAATGCACTCGCCAATAGGTGTGCGAGGTGTTGGACTAGGGCTTGGTTTTACCAGCGACCAGATCGGTCCTTCCTCGGAGAGCTTGGTCACTGCAGATTTTTCCTATACCATACCCATGGCAAATGACCTGAAACTATCCTTTGGGATGAAGGGCGGAGTCTCCATCTGGGACTTGGACCCTAATAAATTGAATATTTACGATCCTAACGACTATGACCTTAGACAACAGAACAACAGTTCTCCAGTAGTTGGCGTTGGTCTTTATCTCCATACCGAGAAATGGTATATGGGGCTATCATCACCCAATATGTTGCAGACCCAACATTACGACGATGTCCAAGTGTCCACTGCCACCGAAAAAACCCACGTTTATATAATAGGAGGCTATGTGTTTGATATCAATCCGAACTTTAAATTGAAACCGGCCATTTTGGCCAAAGCCGTTGTTGGAGCCCCCTTGGCACTCGATTTTTCGGCGAATGCCCTGTTGAACGATAACCTAACTTTTGGTCTGGCCTATCGCTTGGATGCTGCAGTAAGTGCCCTGGCAGGATTCCAGATCTCAGACCATATCATGATTGGCTATTCCTATGATTACGACACCACAG
>NZ_DATJCA010000054.1:0-6567 GCF_035515035.1 Gelidibacter sp.
AAGCTATCTTCTTTCGTGAATTTCACCGTACGCATTTGCTTAGCTTGAGAATCTTTAGGAAAAAAACCGATCGGGTCTTCTAAGAATGCCCCGTTAAAGAAGTTCAGCCCCACGTGGTTTTTAAATGCACTCGAGCTACAAATCATCTTGCCTTTGTAAGAAAACACCGGACTGTTCCATTTCCATTCCTCTACGATTTCGGGCACTGCTTCGTGGATAAGTTTTCTGATTTCTCGTATCAAGCTGCCCCGCCAACGTTTGGCGTGTATATGCAGTAGCGGATTAGAAGCACTTTCCTCCCCAGTTAACACAATGTTTCTTAAAAGCACAGACCTTCGATTTACCACTTCACCCGCTATTGCTACATACACGCTGTTACCGCCTAGTGCTTTCATCTTAAGCTATAATGATGTAATGAATAGCGAATGGTTTTATCTTCTGATTGCACCTTATCACCGATAATAATTTCAACTATCTCTTTGATTTTATCAGGGTTGATGCCGTTTCGTTCGTCTGTTGTGATGAGCTTGTCCATCAAACCATATTCATCATACGTTTTCTTTTTTACGTTGTGCCAAGTCCATTCGTATTTCTTATTTCCAAGTCGTCCCAAATGCTCCCAATACCAGATTCCTTTTTTGGTGATTAAAGTAAAGTCTGTTTTCATGGGCAGTTGCTGATCATCCACAGTAGGTTTTATCTCATAAAAGAATTTCAATTCATCTTCTCCGAATTCCTTTTGAGCCTCTTTCAATGCCTGATAGATCAACAGTTCCACCCTAGATTCAATGAAAATCCCATCTACCTCTAATGCATAATAACGATACGGTTTGTCGAGCAGGAGCGTGGTTCTTCTGCTTTCGGTGTAGGAACGTGAACGGGCTTTTTCTAACACGGATTTTTCAAAGGGCTCTTCCTTATCACCCTGAACAAACAGGGTCACAGACTCCCTGCTTCTGGTCAATGCCGTGTAGATTAATTCCTTGGAAAGTAATCCTGGTTTTTTGGGCAGGATGAAGAAACAATGATTAAATCCGCTTCCTTGGGCTTTGTGCACCGTGATGGCATACGCCAAATCAAATTCTTCCAGTTCAGTACTTCGGATTCCATCTTCGCCATAAACCGGCATAGGTTCATCCAGTTCAGGAAAATGTAAAAGGGTTTCGCTATCGTCCCGGATCAACCCAATAGAACCATTGGATAAAATAAGTTTACCTTTTTCATAGTAGTTCTTGGTTCGAATGATTTTGTCCGACTGCTTGAACCAGTCATTGATCAATTCCAGTTCCTGATTGGATTTATACGATCGCTGAACATAGTCGTTGATTTGTCCTGAACCGAAATACTCCGAGCGATAAGGCGTGATCAACTGAAAGTTTTCAAGATTATAGGGCTGGTTTGGAGATAATTCGCCTGTTTTCTCCAATCCGAAAAGTTGGTTCAGTTTTTCATCGGTATTACCAGCCAATGGTTTTTCAAGTCTTTTGCATAGCCAGTCAAATTCTTCATTGATTTGAGTGTAGAGTTCTTCTTCTGTATTCCAAAAATGAATTCTAAATCCTTTTGATATATCCGTTTTACCTGAAGAAATAATCGAAACCAAGTTTGCATCAATTTCCCCATCGGTAATGTAGCCTTCGGCAAAATCCAAAATGCGGCTTTCTGCAAGCTCTTGTCTGCAATTAGTTTGCAGTTCGATGCATTTATCGGCATGATCCGTATTGGTTCTTAAGAAATACAGGATGTCTTTCAAGACCTTACCATATCCAATGGCCGGTAATTGGTGCGGATCGCCCACCAGCACCAATCGTTTGAACGAAGGCACTTCCACATTGAGGAGTCTGAGCAAATCACGCAGTTTCATCAGGTCAACCATCGACATTTCGTCAATGATGATGTTATGGATACTTTGCAGGGTAGAAATAGTCATTTTCTTATTCCTGATGTCCGCCAGCACCTTGTCAATGGTAAAGGCCTCAATGCCCTTGAAATCAGGGTCGGTTTTTAGGCGCAAAGCAGCCTTGCCCGTTGGGGCGAGCAGCAAATACTTTTCGCCTCTTTTTTTCCATTCAGTAATGATGTTCAGCAGCTCATACGATTTACCGCTACCGGGATTCCCAGCCAATACAAATAACCTATTGCGGTATATGTTTTCGTACAATTGCTTTCGCTCGCTTTTGAATAAATCTTCTTCAAAGGCATCACCCAATTTACTGCCAAGTTTCTTGCAGCTGGCGTTTATGTATTCGTCAAGGTCGGGATAGATGCTTTGTATAGGTTCGTTTTGAATAAGCTGATGAATGACCTTTTCGATTTCTCCTTCCGCCTTATATACTTCGTACAGGTAAAAGTAGTTGGTGTCATTCTCCGAAATCACTTTCACTTTGTCTTCGGTTTCTTCAAAGTGAATGATATAATCCGGTTTTAGGACATGGAAGAAATTAGCCGGAATCTGATATTCCGTATCCATGTTGTAGAACAGGGGATATGCTTTTATAGCATTTTCCAATTCTTCGGCATGCACAAAGCAATGACCGGTATTTTCCAGCGTGCGCAGATAACGAATGGTCAATGCCCTGAGCCTGCGCTTGTCGTTGTTGCGCATTTGCCGTTGCAAGTCTTTACGCTCAATACCGAAGCGGGTATCCGGGAAGTAGGCTACATCTATTTTGAACAAGTCAATTGGGTTGTCGGTCTCTTCTCCTGTTACCGGATCGAGTAGGGCATCATAGGCCTGGTAATCTTCGTAAAGCAAATAAGGATTCGAACTTATTTCAGACAAAGTATGACTGGCCCGCTCGTCATCAATTGTCTTTTTCCAATCGCCCGATAATTTCAATTTACCCGATAGGATGCGTTTGTACTGAAAAGGTTTCAGGTTGAGCATACACAAATGCAAAAACTGCTCTTCCGTCAGGCCGTAGCTGTCTTCCAACGCCTCTTTTACATCTTTGAGCAGGGCGGCATATTTGCGGTAGGTTTTGTTGCTATCTGGATTTTCAATCAATGCCAAAAAGGTGTCGTAGTATTCATCTTGCTCACCTTGTTGCAATTCTTCGATCAGCTCATCCAACAAAAATTCTTGCTTATCCCAATTCAATATGCTGCGGCAGATGGATGAGAATCCGGGAAAATAGGTGCGCTTTTTCCAGCAGAAAGAAAGCAACTGCTCTACGGCATCTATGCGGTCTTGCATTTCGCTTGGGGAAACAATGCCATCGTCTTTGCAATTAATGAGTTGCTTGCGCATTTTGGTTAAGATGAAAATGGCTTCATCGTCATCCACATCCATGGCCACATACTTAAAGCAGTGGTTAAGTTCGGGCTCGGTGATGGCTACCTTGATTTTATTCAGCAATTGTTCTTTTCCCTCTGCATCAAAGCCGGGTTGATTCACATAGTCCAAATACTCGTGATAAGGCATGCGCACCAGTAAATCACGCTCCTGAAAGGAGTAACGAATAGCCCAGTTCATGGAAGGGAAATTCCGGTATTTGGGTTTGCTCGCTTTCTTTTTGTCAATTAAGTCTTTAGGGCCGAAATAGTGATAATCGCCTTTGTCGGTCACCAGGCCACAGCCCACCACCAGATATTGCTGATCTTCTTCCGTTAGCGGATTGCTAAATTTGGCATACATAAAAGCCACCAATTGGCCTTTGCGCACGGCATTGTTGAACTTGGGGATGCGCACCGGCTCCAGGTTTCTCGGGTAGGCGCCATCGGCTTTCATTTGCTCGTTGGTGCGTGTAAACGAAACGGCAAATGGCCAACTGAACATGGATTGAGCCGGGAGTTCTTCTTCAATCAGGGTCAACCCAGGGTCGGCAGGGTTGTCATGTTTTACGGGGATGTTTTGCTTGCCAAACAGGTTGACACTCCAAAAGCAGGGCGGCACATATTCTTCAGTAATCGGCTGGCCTTTGAAAGCCAATTCTTGTTCCAGATTTTTCTCTTTGCGCCTGCGCAAACGTTCGGAGAGCAAGGAATGAAAGCCGCTGCAATAGCGATTTTTTAAAGGGTCTTTGCAAATGCTGCCATCCCATTTATTGTCGTGCCAGGCCACCCGAAAGGTGACATGCCGCGCTTTGATTGTATTGTCGTGCTCCAGGGCTTCTTCTGCATCCTCATTGGCTTCAGCCTGAGCCATCAGGCGTTCAATTTTATCTGCTAAGCCAAGCCCCCAGCGGATGTCCTTATCGGCCGGACGGTGATATCGCCCCGCTTTTTTGGCCATACGCATCAAACATCCTCTATCATCAAACGTGAATACCCGTTTGTTTTCCGGCAGTTGGGTGAAATCAATAAACGCCTGCCAATCCTCTTCTGAGTAATTGTCGTAGTGCGCCCGCATGATGTCGAGATCGTAAGGATCGTTTATGTCGTATTGCTGTGCCATTAATTTTTATCGTGTACTTGTTTTAGCATTGGCGGTAACGGTCTCGGCTATGCGTAGTGCGGGATTTCAAGGCACTTACCTTTCAATTTAGCACTTAGTTTATTAAATGTAATTACTTTTATATCAGCAATTTCGCCCGCATTACGTATAGCCATTGTTGGGCAATCGTACTTTATTTTCGTCCGTTTGTCAGCGTTGGCAAAGACATACTCTTTGGCAAGTTTTGGCTTGTGTGTCGGCTGGTGCGACTTGCCAATGTGTATGGCTTTAAGCGTTGGCTTTTTCATCCGTCATTCTTTCTTCGTTCAATAATTTTCCTTCCAATGTGTTAAAAGTATATATTGATTTTATAAATATTTCCTTTGCAACTTCTATGTAATTATCTTCTTTTATTCCGAAGTATTTAATCGCTTTTTTGCATTTTGAATTTGAGTTACTGAAACTATGAGCCAACAAACCTGAACGCAAATCCCATAAATTTCTTAGAAACACAATCATATCAGGAATTTTCATTTGATGGGCTTCCAAAAATTTCTCAAATTTTGTAATGCTGTTGTCGCCATCTTCTTTGATAATTGTTTTTGCTAACTCTTTCGAGTTAAGTCTATCAATCGTGATTATGCTAATTGAAAGAATTTGTTCGCAGAATGATTTTACATTATTTGAAGTTGGAATATGTAGTGAGTTGAATCGAAATTCATCTTCTTTTGCTAATGGCTTATAAAGTCTCCAACCAAACTTGGCTTCCCATTTTTTATTGAATTGCTCGTATTTGTGTTTGAAGAACAAATCGGGCGTTTCTGGATGGTCAACCCAATTTCCTTCAATCATTGTTTGGTAATATGCGTGACTTATCCCTTTCTGTGGCTCAATATTGTGATGCTTCCAATGTAATTGTTCCTTGTGAGGTAAATAACCTAATTCAATTAAAAAAACTGCAACATAATCTTCATTATTGTTGTCTATTTTGAGCGTAAAAAATTTGGATTTTACGTGCCACCCATCCACTTCATATTTTTTTGGTTCGTTGTAATATTTGTTTAGAACCTCTTTTTTGAAATAGGTTAGTACAAAGTACTTTTCATTAGTCTTACTACAATCTTGATATACAAAATCACCGTTTTCATCATAGCCTGTTATGAACTTTTCATATACTTGATTTTCGTAATCAAAATGATAGCTCTGCGATTTAGATGGGTCAAAACTGATTATTTTTTTTCCTAAAATCCAACTTTGAAATTTGCCGTCCAATGGTCTGATTAAATGATTGTAAAAATAATTATCACCTTTAAAATCTTTATCGAGCGGCTCAATTCCATTTCCTTTTAAATCAATTTCGCCAACTCGCATAAAATCAAAGCACAGTGAAAAATGAACTTGCCTAACAGCAATGTACTCTTTTAGATATTTGAGTTTTATCTTTATTTTTTTCGGTTCAATTCTAATTACTTCATCTAAATCACCAAGGTCATCAATGAAGTAATATTTGCGGTTTTGTTTGTTCTCAGCCCGTTCATATAATTTGAAGTAAAGAACAAACTCTTCCGATATATCAACATATTGCTCATCACCATCATTAAAATTAAAGTGCTTTATAAAAATAAACGGCTCAAATCCATTATCTGCATAAGTTTGGTAAGTTGTTTTAGACTTACCATCTTTAAATGATGTAATTATTGAAGGTTTCCCTTCATAATAAGGTCTAATAACCCAATCGGTTTGTGATTTGTACTCGTCAATTTTGGAATCGTGTACTAAACAGCAATAAACAAGGTCGTCTTTTGTTGATTCGTAAATAGTTATCCAACCATCTTTGATAAAAGTGGTTTCAAGTTGCTTTAACCTATCTTGGATCAAAAAATACTCCTTATCCATTTGTCAAAACTTCTTTATTGGCTGTTTCCATAAACTCAATTTCATCAATCTCCCTCATCAACCGATCCGTCTCAGTCAATGCCACAATAATTTTTTGATAATGCAAAATATCGTCAAACTCTAATTTTCTTCCTTTGCGGTCTTTTAGCCATTTTTGGGCGGGTTGATAACCACCAATGTAAAACTCCCAAGCGACTAATGGCACTTTATCAAAATACTGATGGTCATTAATATATACTTTGCCGTATGTTTCGTTATCTGCTACATAACCTGGACTTGATTTGGTGATTTTTCTG
>NZ_DATJCA010000055.1:0-48298 GCF_035515035.1 Gelidibacter sp.
TGAACTTAGGACGGATCCTTTTAGAAGAAAATGTTGCCGCCTTGGATGAAGTAACCGTAGTGGCAGAAGTTTCCAGCATTCAGCAAAAAGTGGACAGAAAAGTCATTACCGTGGGAAAAGATCTAACCACTTCAGGTCCTACCGCTTCAGACATTATGAATAATATTCAATCCGTAAGTGTAGATCCTCAAACTGGTAATTTGAGCTTGAGAGGAAATGATAACGTGCGTGTCATGGTGGACGGAAAACTGTCCAATGTCCCGGTGGACCAGTTATTGAAACAAATTCCATCCACATCCATTAAACAAATTGAATTGATTACAAATCCTTCTGCCAAATACAATCCTGAAGGCATGAGTGGCATCATTAATATCATCCTTCATAAGAATACTAACATTGGCTTTAATGGGAATATCAACTTAGGTTTGACCAAGGATATCCATGCCAACTTCAATAGTTCTGTCGATTTAAATTACCGAAATGGAAAGTTTAATTTTTATGGGAATTATGGCAACAATATAGGGAAACAAAGCAATTACGGCACCATCGATCGGCCTGACGATACATCCCAACAAGTGTTCGATTTTTTCGATAATAGCCAATCGCATCTTTACAAATTTGGGATTGATTTTTATGCAGATGACACTAATACCATTTCCATATTTACAAATCAAAACGCCTATGATGGGACAGGTACGGGCAATATCAATATATTAAGACCCAACACTGCGCCTCAAGGACAGAACTTCAAGAGCAGTTCTGACAATCTTTCTTCACAATACAATCTAGTTTTCAAGCACAATTTTGCCAAAGAAGGCGAAAAAATCGATTTGGAAGTAGATTATAACACCTTTGAAGAATCCGAGTCTTCTGATTTTATCAATTCAAACATTTCATTTCCTCCAAATTATATAGATTTTGTAGACACCAACCGTGAGCAAACCACCATCAATCTTGATTATGTCAACCCATTAAGTGAGAAAGAAAAATTGGAAGTTGGTTTTGAGGCACGTTTATACAATACGGATGTATATTATGATTCTACTGGAAAATCATTTGACGAAACAGGAGCGATAATTAATACCCCAAGCACAGATTTCAATTATGGCAGAGATATTTATTCAGCATATATCAGTTATGCAAAAACATTTGAAAAATGGAGCTACCAAGTTGGAGCTCGTGCCGAAACTGTTGCAGAGGATGCAGAAGCCATGGTTATTTCAGAAAGCTCAACTGAAACAAATCCTTTTAAAAATGATTATTTTCAAGTTTACCCATCTGGTTTTTTGACCTATACGCCCACTGATAAAAACGCTTATCAGTTGAGTGTGAGCAGACGTGTGGACCGGCCAAGTTTACGAAAAGTCAATCCCATAAGAGAATGGAGCAGTCCGTTGACGTCTTCTTTCGGCAATACAGCATTACAACCGCAATTTACCAATTCCATCGAAATCAATTATACTCGAAAACTGGAAAAAGGTTCCTTTACAGGAGGTGTTTTTTACCGCATAATTGAAGATGAAATTAATAGGGCAGCATTTATTGACCGTTTGGATTTGAATAAAGTTATCCTGTCCTATGATAATTTTGATAATACTTCTGCATATGGAATTGAAGTATCCAGTGCCTATAAACCTACTTCATGGTGGAATTTCAATGCCAGTTTTGATCTTTATTCACAAACCCAAAAAGGGATTACCGAAATTCTCAAAACCACTATAGGAGAACCTCCAACAGTAGATGATATCCTACTTACTGAAGTAAAAGTAGACAATATTGCCTATAGTTTTAGAATGAGCAATAATTTTAAAGTCACCAAGAAACTAACATTTTCTGCTTTTGGAATGTACAGATCAACACAGGAAGGTTTACAATTTAAAAGCAAACCCATGTACTTTGTCAATACCGGTTTAAGATATTCTCTTTTGGATGACGCGGCCACATTCAGTTTTAATTACAATGATATTTTTAATACCATGAAAGCACGTTTTGAAAGTGACACGCCTTATAAACAAATAGGACAGTTTAATTGGGAAAGCAATACGTGGTACATTGGAATTTCCTACCGTTTTGGCGGTGGAAAATACCGCGCCATACAACGAAAAAGCAGAGACAAAAACGAAACATCCGGGAGTGGAAGCTTTATGTAAGATTTGCCGAACAATAAATTTAATTGATAGTAATGCTATTTTTCTAACAATGATTCCAAGGCAACTGGTATTTAAAACCATTTTAGTGTTAATTTTTTGTTAAAATCACTGAGTTCCTTTGGAGTTTTACCTTTTATACACTTGTTTTATCTGACCTAGCAAACTGTACTTATTTTTAAATTGATTTGAATTAGCCTTCTACTTTTTGAAAAAGAAGTTCTAGGGAATTAGGTATACGATAAATCCGGAGTTTCTACTTCGGATTTATCTTTTAATATAAGAACTCATTTTTAGACTTTAAATATTATTTTTTTTCATTTCTCATTAGAGCCATATTCTTCAACGTATTAAAAATACAGACTTAAAATTGAAAGTATCGCCCTTCAAAATAGACGGGTCTGTGTTAATTGATAGTTAAAATTAGAATTTGACGAAATAAAACAGAAGTTTCTGCGTCTAATAATTAGTGATAAGTTTTAAATTTTAATCAAAGTGTTAGTTAAAGTTGATTAATAGCAGAAAACCCGAAACAGAGATGTTTCGGGTTTTTAATTCCTGCCCCTTCCTGTCGGCAGAAAGAAATGCAGGTATTATTTAGGTTCAGCGAATCTAAAATCTAATCTCTAATAGAATTGAAAACCTAACAACGATTAGATTCAAATTTGATAGCTCCAAAACTTAAAACTCATTGAAATCTAATAACGAAGATTTTATACTTCAAGTAGAACTTTCACACAAACATCTGAGAATAGCATCACTTAAATTAGAGTTTTTTGCCGATGCAGGAATTAGTTACCATTTAATAATCACACTCCCCCAGGTAAATCCACTTCCAAAAGCAGCTAATACGACAACATCACCATCTTTAATCTTACCTTTTTCCCATGCTTCCGTTAAGGCAATAGGAATAGAAGCAGCGGTTGTATTTCCATATTTTTGAATATTGTTGAACACTTGATTATCACTCAATCCAAATTTTTTCTGGATAAATTGCGAAATCCTCAAGTTAGCTTGATGCGGGATTAACATATCGATAGCCTCCTTTTCCAGATTATTTTTCGCCAAGCCTTCCATAATAACTTCACTAAACCGGACCACTGCATTTTTAAATACAAATTGTCCATTCATATGTGGAAAATAGCTTTCATCATCCGGATCATTATCTCTAAGAATATCATTCACCCAACGTTTCCCCATTCCTGGAGCTACCAAAACCAATTCTTCGGCATGTTCTCCTTGCGAATGTAAATGTGTGGAAAGAATCCCTTTAGTATTATCTTCTTCCCGTGTCAAAACCGCAGCTCCTGCCCCATCACCAAAGATGACCGACACTCCACGACCTCGTGTAGTTTTATCCAGACCGTGAGAATGTAATTCACTACCAATCACCAAAATATTCTTATACATTCCCGTTTTGATATATTGATCGGCAATTGAAATGGCATAAACAAATCCCGAACATTGATTGCGAACATCCAACGCTCCCACCGTTTTAATATCTAAAGCATGTTGTACCTGTACGCCCGGACCTGGAAAATACATATCTGGGCTTAAGGTTGCAAACACAATAAAATCAATATCATCCTTATCTATTCCTGCTCGTTCAATGGCGACTTTGGCGGCTTTTATGCCCATTCCAGAAGTTGTATCTTCAGAGTTTTCAATTGCCCAACGGCGTTCCTTAATACCTGTGCGTTCTTGGATCCATTCGTCATTAGTATCCATCATTTTAGACAGATCGTCGTTAGTTACCACATTATCAGGAACGTAATACCCTAATCCAATTATTTTGGAATTATACATATGTTAATTTGTTTAGCGTTAAATTGATTTGCAATTTAAACAATATCCGCAGTATTCATAAAATTACCGATTTTAAATACCACATTCGGGTTTGCAGGCTTCATTTTAACATTTATTTGACGATCCACCATCCCTGTTTTGAGTATTTTTAGAGCTTTAACTAAAAATTCAATCCACAATGAGAGCATTATTACTAAGTATCTTCTTTTTATTGTCCCTGTTTAGCTTTGGACAAGTCAATTTAACCTATCAAAAACCTGATCCGAGCATCCTAAATCTTGCAGAAGCCCCGTTAGCACCGCGTATCAGTATGGATCGTAAGGGCGAAAACATTCTTTTTCTTTATCGAAGCAATTTTAAAACCATTGATGAGCTTTCGGAGACTGAAATGCGCCTTGGCGGATTGCGTATTAATCCGGTAACTAATATTGGGAGCAGAACGACCTATTATACCAATTTTAAAATAAGAAAAGGAAGAGAAGGCGATCCTCAAAACATTTCAGGAATGCCAGAAAATGGACGCTATGCTTATTTATCTTGGTCGCCAAACCAAAACTACGCCGCCTTCACGAATACCACTTCAAAAGGTGTCGAATTATGGTTTATCGATATCAACACAGCACAGGCTAAGAAACTAACCGAAGACAACCTCAACGCCAATATGGGAAGACCTTATACATGGTCTAAAGACAGTAACTATTTATTGGTACAAACCCTTCCTTCGTCAAAAAAGGAATTGATAGATCCAAAAAAATCTGTGCCGGAAGGTCCAACAATCTCTGTAAGTGAAGCGGGTGTAAAAGCTCAAAACAGAACCTATCAAGATTTACTTAAAAATCCAAACGACGAATATAACTTTGAACAGTTAGCATTATCTGACATTCAAAAAGTCAATTTGGATGGATCTTCTTCCAACTGGAAATCTACGGATATTTACCAAAACCTAAATTTTTCCCCTGACGGCAAATATGTCATGGTTACGACCATCAACAAACCTTTCTCTTATTTGGTGCCTTATACAAGATTTCCATCTACCACAACTATTTACGACGCCAATGGCACCTTGGTTAAGAAAGTATTGGAAGTACCGCTTATTGAAGATTTACCACAAGGTTTTATGGCAGAACGTACGGGGATGCGTAACTTAAATTGGCGTAATGACCACCCAGCAACCTTGGTGTGGACTGAAGCTTTAGACGGAGGCGACCCTGCTAAGGAAGTACCTTTTAGAGATGAAGTATTCCAGCAAAAGGCACCATTTACCGCAAAAAAACAATCCATTTTAAAAACTAAGGACCGTTTTGCTGGCATCCGTTGGGGCAATGAGACTACCGCCATTGCTTATGATAGATGGTGGAACAGCAGAAATACAAGAACCTATTTATTCGACCCATCCAATGCGAATAAGGCTCCAAAGGTGCTATCGGATAGAAATTATCAAGATGTCTATAGCGATCCTGGAAGCTTCGTAACGACTTTGAATGCTTATGACGAATCGGTTTTGGATCTTAATGATGGAAAAGCCTATCTCATTGGTGATGGTTTTAGTGCGGAAGGGCAATTTCCTTTTATAGACGAAATGAATCTTAAATCGCTAAAAACAAATCGTCTTTACCAATCGAAGTTGACCGATAAAGTTGAGAACATTATCTCCGCTTTAGATGCCAAGGCAGGAGAATTGGTGGTTCAGATTGAATCTAAAAACGAATATCCAAACTATTATATCAGAAACATCAAAAAGAAAATCGGTTTACAACCTTTGACCCAATTTGAGAATCCATTCAAGAGTTTGCAAGACGTCCATAAAGAAGTTATCACCTACAAACGTGATGATGGATTGCCATTGACCGGAACCTTATATTTACCAACAGATTATAAAGAAGGTGAAAAATATCCGATGATCATGTGGGCATATCCGCGTGAGTATAAAGACAAAAACAGCGCCGCTCAAAACACTTCAAACTCCAATGAATTCACCTATCCATCTTACGGTTCGCCATTATTCTGGGTGGCCAGAGGTTATGTGGTATTGGATGATGCAGCGTTCCCAATTGTAGGAGAAGGCGATGAACAACCTAATGATTCATTTGTCAAACAATTGGTAGGCAATGCCAAAGCGGCCATTGATGCCGTTGATGCCATGGGTTATATTGATCGTGATCGTGTGGCGGTTGGCGGCCATTCTTACGGGGCATTTATGACGGCAAACTTGTTATCGCATTCCAACTTATTTGCTGCAGGTATTGCCAGAAGTGGTGCTTATAATAGAACCTTGACACCTTTTGGGTTTCAAAGTGAAGAACGCAATTATTGGGAAGCGCCAGATGTTTATAACACTATGTCTCCTTTCATGAATGCGCACACCATGAAAACCCCTTTATTATTGATTCATGGTGAAGCCGATAACAATTCCGGTACTTACCCAATGCAAAGCGAACGTTATTTCAACGCACTAAAAGGCTTGGGCGCACCAGTACGATTGGTGATGTTACCTAACGAAAGCCATGGGTATAGCGCCAAGGAATCTGTTATGCACATGTTATGGGAACAAGACCAATGGTTGGAAACCTATGTGAAAAATAAAAAGAAAGACAATCCAATCAAAGCGACGGAAAGTATTAAAAATTAAAATATACAATCATTTTTTAAATGCCATTCTATCTTCAGAATGGCTTTTTTTATGCCATCTTGTCACAAATGTAGGATTGGCATTTTTGTTGACTAATACTATGAAACAAACTAATGTTCAAACGGTTTCCCTCCCGATGGCTATCGGAATTTCGAGGGAACATTTAATAAATTAAATATGACAAAAGGGAATATTAATGTTTCGGTAGAGAACATCTTTCCACTGATTAAGAAGTTCTTATACAGTGATCACGAAATATTTTTACGTGAGTTAATCAGTAACGCTACAGATGCCACTTTAAAACTAAAGCACCTAACCAATATTGGTGAGGCACAAGTAGAATATGGCAATCCAAAAATCGAAGTCAAAATCGATAAGGAAGGCAAAAAACTCCACATCATTGACCAAGGTATTGGTATGACTGCTGAAGAAGTTGAAAAATACATTAACCAAATCGCTTTTTCAGGAGCCGAAGAGTTCTTGGACAAATATAAAGATGCTGGAAAAGATTCGGGCATCATTGGCCATTTCGGTTTAGGTTTCTATTCTGCTTTTATGGTGGCAGAGAAAGTTGAAATCGTTACCAAATCTTATAAAGAGGATACAGAAGGTGCACGTTGGACTTGTGATGGTTCTCCAGAATTCACTTTAGAACCAGATGCCAAAACAGAACGTGGTACTGAAATCATCCTTCATATTGCAGAGGATTCTCTTGAATTTTTAGAAGAATCCAAAATCCGTGAGCTATTGACCAAGTACAATAAGTTCATGCCTATTCCAATCAAATTTGGAACTAAGGAAATCAATGATCCAGATCACAAACCTGAGACCAAAAAAGATAAAGACGGCAAAGAAACTAAGGAGCCTCAAAAGAAAATTACGGTTGATAATATCATCAACAATCCTAATCCTGCGTGGACCAAACAGCCTACAGAATTAGAAGACAAGGATTACAACTCTTTTTACAGAGAATTGTACCCAATGCAATTTGAGGAACCGTTATTTCATATCCATTTAAATGTAGATTATCCGTTCAATTTGACAGGAATTTTATATTTCCCAAAAATGACGGGCGACTTAAATATCCAAAAGGATAAAATCCAGTTGTACCAAAATCAGGTATTTGTAACGGACAATGTTGAAGGTATCGTTCCTGAATTCTTGACCATGTTGAGAGGGGTAATCGACTCTCCAGACATTCCATTGAACGTTTCACGTAGTTATTTGCAAGCGGATGGTGCTGTTAAGAAAATCTCTTCCTACATCACCCGTAAAGTGGCAGATAAGTTGAAATCATTATTCAATGAGAATCGTGAGGATTTCGAGAAAAAATGGAACGACATTAAGATTGTCATTGAATACGGAATGCTTTCAGAAGACAAGTTCTATGAAAAAGCTGATGCATTTGCTCTTTATCCAACAGTTGACGGAAAATATTTCACGTATCAGGAATTGTTCGATAAAATTAAGGACAATCAAACAGATAAAGATGGAAAATTGGTCATCTTATATGCATCCAATGAAGATGCGCAACACAGTTACACGGAAGCGGCAAAAGCCAAAGGGTATGAAGTGTTGTTATTGGATTCACCAATTGTGAGCCATTTGATGCAAAAAATGGAATCTACCAAAGAGAACATTACTTTCTCACGTGTGGATGCTGATCATATTGATAATTTGATCAAGAAAGACGATACCAAGATTTCAAAACTATCTGAGGACGAGCAAAAAGAATTGGAAACCATTTTGAAAGAAGCAATTCCATCAGAAAAGTTCATGGTTCAATTGGAAGCTATGGATAGTGATGCGTCACCATTCATTATCACCCAACCTGAGTTTATGCGTCGTATGAAAGAGATGCAAGCAACTGGTGGTGGCGGTATGTTTGGAATGGGCAATATGCCAGAAATGTACAATCTTGTAGTCAATACCAACTCAGAATTGGTAGGTGAAATTTTAAGCACCAAAACCAAGAAAAAACAAGAACGATTGATTTCTCAAAGTTTAGATTTAGCGCGTCTGTCTCAAGGCTTGTTAAAAGGAAAAGAACTGAGTGATTTTATCAAGCGTTCTTATGAGATGATAAAATAAGAATTAAGAGCACTTCGCTTTTAGAATTAAGTATTAAGATCAAAACCATCCCGTCAAAAGCGGGATGGTTTTTTTATTGTAACCAAACACGTAGTTAATCGTCATTATAATATCTCAAAGATATATCCACAAAAAATCGATTATTATGATAACAAAACAAATCCTTAAAGCATTTTTCGTCCTCGCAATTACGCTAATCAGCATTTCCTCAGCGATCGCTCAAGATTTCAAAACCGAGGTAGATGCCTATCTCAAATCCGAATATCCTGCTAATGGTCCAGGTGTTTCTTTTTTAGTTTCCAAAAACGGTAAAACTATTTATCAAGAAGCGTTTGGAATGGCAAATTTGGAATTGAATGTTTCTATGACCCCAAATAATGTGTTCGAAATTGGATCTATGACCAAACAATTTACCGCGGTTTCCATTTTAATACTGACCGAACAGGGCAAACTCAACCTTGAAGATGACATTACCAAGTATATTCCCGATTATCCAACACAAGGAAAAAAAATCACCATTCGTCATTTATTAAATCATACTTCAGGGATTAAGAGTTACACAGGAATGCCAAATTTTAAAACGCGTGCTAAGACAGATATGTCTCCGAAGGAATTGATTGACGTTTTCAAAAATGAACCTATGGATTTTGCGCCAGGAGACCAATACAAATACAATAACTCTGGGTATGTTTTGTTGGGTTATATCATCGAAATTATTTCTGGTGACACCTATGCCAATTTTCTAGAAAACAATATTTTTAAACCACTTGGAATGAATGCCACACACTCGGGCAGCAAGAAAGAGATTGTCATAAACCGCGCTTCGGGATATTCTGAAATTGAAAACGGCTTCGAAAATGCCGATTATTTAAGTTTGACAATTCCTTACGCGGCAGGTTCCATCATGTCTACCACTGGCGATTTACTTAAGTGGCAGAATGCGCTCAGCAATCATACACTAATCAAAAGTGATAGCTATGAAATGGCAATTCACGGAAGCACATTAAATGATGGTACACATATTCCATATGGATTCGGATTGGAAGAGGGAAATATCAATGGCACGCCCAGCATTCACCATGGCGGTGGCATATTCGGATATACCTCCATGGGAATCTATCTTCCTCATGAAAATATTTTCGTTACAGGACTTACCAATTGCGATTGTAAGAGCATTTCAACAATTACAGCTAAAATTGCATCCATTGTTATTGGAAAACCATTTCCAGATAAAAAAGATGCCATAAAACTCTCTGATGGCCAGCTTAAGAAGTGGATTGGCACTTATAAATTCGAAAATGATGTCATCCGATTTATAACCCTTGAAAACGACCAACTCTATAGTCAACGTGAAGGCAGACCAAAATATGAACTTTATCCATTAACGCCATCACATTACATTTTTGAGGACGGAACACAATCCTACACATTTTCCGATAACAATGGTGTTAAGGAGATCAATTTTATAACGGATGGCAATTCCTATCCCGGAATTATCACAGACCGATTACCACCTACCGCTAAAGTAGAATCAACCTTACCACCTGAGGCTTTAGCACAGTACGTAGGAAAATATGAACTGGCACCCACTATGGTTTTGGAAATTACCACCAAGGAAAGCAAAATTTATGGTCAACTCACAGGACAACCCTCTTTTGAAATGTTTGCAGAAAAACCAGATGTCTTTTTCCTGAAAGTTGTTGACGCACAATTGGTGTTCAATAGAAAAGGAAATGACCAGATTACAGATTTAATTTTATTTCAAAATGGGAGAGAAATCCCAGGTAAAAAAATTGAATGATCATCTTGATCTAGTTCAATCAAAATTAAAACCACTTCATTTGAGGTGGTTTTTCATTTCTCAGAATTAAAAAATCTACGTTTTTTACTAAATATCGTTTTGAAGTACACCACACACATCTCCTCGAAACGCAGACAATAATAAGCTCAGGCTCAATCCACTTCAAAATTTAATTACCTACTATTTTTCAGTCCACTTTTTGTTTTTGTATAATTTAAAAATTATCTTCGAAGCAATCGTAGGATTCGGTGGACGAAAAGCTCAGTTCCAACAAACAACAACTTTCCCTAAAAGCTGTTTTTGGACAGAATATTAAACAGCTCTACTTCTAGAAGTCTACATCCAAAAAGAATCCACTTATCACCATATACTATCTCAAAAATGAAAATAAAAAAGGTACTTATTGCCAACAGAGGAGAAATTGCCATTCGCGTGATGCGCGCTTGTACAGAATTGAACATTGCTACCGTGGCAGTTTACACCTATGAAGACCGCTATTCACAACATCGTAATAAAGCGGATGAATCCTATCAAATTGGTGAAGATAATCAGCCTCTAAAACCCTATTTGGATATGGATGAGATCATCACTTTGGCAAAGTCCAAAAACGTTGATGCCATTCACCCTGGTTACGGTTTTCTCTCTGAAAATTCAGAATTTGCCCGAAAATGTGCAAAAAACGGCATTATTTTCATCGGACCAACACCCGAAGTCATGGATGCTTTGGGCGATAAGATTACCGCAAAGAAAATTGCCGTAAAATGTAAGGTGCCAATTATTGAAAGCAATAAAAAGAAATTGATCTCCTTAAAAGTTGCCTTATCAGAAGCAAAAAGCATAGGTTATCCATTAATGCTGAAGGCTGCTTCCGGTGGTGGTGGACGCGGGATGCGCATCATCAGAAAAGATGAAGATCTGGAACAGAATTTTGATTCTGCTCGAAATGAAGCGGAAAACGCTTTTGGTGATGACACCATGTTTCTCGAGAAATACGTGGAAGATCCAAAACATATTGAAGTACAGATTGTAGCGGATAATCATGGTAATATTCGCCATTTGTTTGAGCGTGATTGTTCTGTACAACGCCGCCATCAAAAAGTGGTGGAGATTGCGCCTTCCCATAACGTTTCTGAAAAAGTCAAACAAGAACTTTATAAATATGCTGTAGACATTGCTACGGAGGTGAATTATAATAATATTGGAACGGTCGAGTTTTTAGTCGACAGAGACGATAATGTTTTTTTTATTGAAGTCAATCCCCGTATTCAGGTAGAACATACCGTTACGGAAATGGTGACGGGAATCGATTTGGTAAAAACCCAGATTTTTATTGCTGGAGGCTATAAATTATCAGACCAACAAATCAAGATTTATGAACAAGAATCTCTAAAGACCTACGGTTTTGCTTTGCAGTGCCGATTGACCACAGAAGATCCTGGGAATAATTTCACACCAGATTATGGCACGATAACCACTTATAGAAGTGCATCAGGAATGGGAATCCGTTTGGATGCTGGAAGTATTTACCAAGGCTACAGCGTGAGTCCGTTTTTTGATTCGATGCTAGTCAAAGTTTCTGCCCATGGTAGAACTTTAGATGGTGCCGTTCGTAAAATGGTGCGTGCCTTAAAGGAATTCAGGATAAGGGGCGTCAACACCAACATTCACTTTCTACAAAATGTAATCCTACATGACACCTTTAAAGAAGGACAAGTAACGGTTAATTTTATCCAAAACACCCCTTCCCTATTCCAGATTAAATTACCACAGGACAGAACTACCAAAGTCACGCAGTTTTTGGCTGAAATAATTGTCAACGGTAATCCTGATGTAAACCATAAAGATGACAGCAAAGTCTTTAGAAATCCAAAAGTTCCAAAATTTAATCTAGCCGCTCCCCATCCTAAAGGAACAAAGGATATGCTTACGGAAATGGGACCTGAGAAGTTTTGTGAATGGCTCAAAAACGATACTAAAATCCACTATACAGATACGACCATGCGCGATGCACACCAATCGCTGCTCGCTACCCGCATGCGGACTTTTGATATGATGAAAGTGGCAGAAAGTTTTGCAAAAAATCATCCCAACACTTTTAGTATGGAAGTTTGGGGAGGTGCTACTTTTGACGTCTGCCTCCGCTTCTTGCATGAAAGTCCTTGGACACGGTTACGCGAATTGCGTAAAGTCGTTCCCAATATTTTATTTCAAATGTTACTTCGTGGCAGTAATGGCGTAGGTTATAAAGCTTACCCAGATAATCTCATTGAAAAATTTGTTGAAAAATCTTGGGAAAATGGGGTCGATATTTTCAGAATCTTTGATTCCCTTAACTGGGTCAAAGCCATGGAACCAAGCATCAATTATGTGAGAAATAAAACTGGAGGGATCGCCGAAGCTGCCATCAGCTATACCGGAAATATTTTAGATGTCAACGAAACCAAATACACGCTTAAATACTATACCCAATTAGCTAAAGACCTTGAAAATGCCGGGGCACATATGATTGCCATCAAAGATATGGCGGGGTTATTAAAACCTTATGCCGCAACGGAATTGGTGGGCGCACTAAAAGACACGGTCAAACTGCCCATCCATTTGCATACGCACGACACTTCATCTTTACAAACCGCAACGTATCTTAAAGCCATCGAGGCTGGCGTAGATGTGGTTGATGTGGCTTTGGGTGGCTTGTCGGGATTGACTTCACAACCCAACTTTAACGGTATTGTGGAGATGATGAAAGGTCAACCAAGGGCACACGACTTTGACATGAATACCTTAAACCAGTTTTCAAACTTTTGGGAAGATACGCGTGAACTCTATTATCCATTTGAATCAGGATTAAAAGCCGGAACAGCCGAAGTCTTTCAACACGAGATTCCTGGAGGTCAGTATTCCAATTTACGACCACAGGCGATTGCTTTGGGTTTGGGAGATCGGTTTGATGAGGTCAAAAAGATGTACGCCAAGGTGAATGCCATGTTTGGCAACTTGATTAAAGTAACCCCAAGTTCCAAAGTGGTTGGAGATATGGCGATTTTCATGGTCACCAATAATCTGACCCCAGAAGATGTGATGGAACGTGGCGGAGAAATTTCTTTTCCTGAATCTGTCATCAATTTCTTTAAAGGCGATTTAGGCCAACCTACCGGTGGCTTTCCAAAGAAATTACAAAAAATAATTTTACGAAATCACAAGCCCTATACCGATAGACCAAATGCACATTTAGAACCTATAAATTTTGATGTGGAATATGATGCTTTCAAGAAAAAATTCCAAAAAGGATTTACCAGGGCTATTGAAATTGAAGATTTCCTATCCTATACCTTATATCCGAAAGTCTTTGAGCAGGCCCACGAGAATTATAAACTGTACGGCAATTTAAGTCTAGTGCCCACCAAGAATTTCTTCTTTGGCATGAAGCAACGTGAAGAGATCTTAATCGAACTCGAACCTGGAAAAACAATCATTGTCAGATTACTTTCTGTAGGAGTTCCTAATGAGGAAGGTGTCAGAATTGTGTTTTTCAAGGTGAATGGCGAAAACCGCTTGGTAGAAGTTTTGGATAGGTCACTCAACATCAAAAAAGAAAGCCATGAGAAGATTGATCCAGCAGATACCACTCAAATTGGAGCGCCCTTACAAGGTTCTTTATATAAAGTCTTGGTAAAACGTGGGCAAAAAGTCAAAGAAAATGATCCATTGTTCATCATAGAAGCGATGAAAATGGAAACCACAGTTACGGCGTTCAAAGCCGGAAAAGTAAAATCCATCACCATTAAAGAAGGCACGATGGTAATGCAGGATGATTTGATTTTGACGGTGGAATAATTTTGAATTTGAAATTTAATTGGATTGCCAACTTAAAATTAAATACATATCTTGGAAGCATGAAAAAATTACTCTTTATTTTATTGGCAGTACCGCTCCAGATGTTGGCGCAGGAGGTGCCTGGATCTGTTCAATTTTGGGACACCCTTAAAACTCATTGCGGAAAATCTTACGAAGGTGAAATTATAGCTGGAGGAAAAGAAGGCGATGGTTTTACAGGAAAAAAACTAGTCATGCATGTACGTAGTTGTGAGGATAATGTAATCCGAATTCCCTTTTTTGTGGGCGACGACAAATCGCGTACTTGGGTATTGACCATGGGGGACGATAATTTAATTCTCCTAAAACACGACCATAGAAAAACTGATGGTTCTGATGATGACGTCACCCAATACGGCGGCCTGAGTCCAAATACAGGACGGGCTGATATTCAATTTTTTCCAGCAGATCAATTTACCGCAAATCTATTGGCTCATGCTGCGAATAACGTGTGGTGGATGACGGTGGATGACGGTTCTTTTACCTATAATCTGCGCAGAATAGGTACAGACAGATTGTTTTCTGTAAAATTTGATCTCACCAAGGAAGTAGAATCACCAGGTGCACCATGGGGAAGCACGGATTAATTTAATTACTTAGAATTAATATCTAAAAAGATAAATATTTAAAACCACTTCCGACCAAGAAGTGGTTTTTTATTTGCTATAGTTCCAAAACCAATAACCTTAAAATAACCTCATCAGTGAATTAGAGCAAATCAATTAGTTTACCTTTGCGTGGAATCAAACAAACCATTGAAAGCACTTCTCACCACCATAGAAATTTTTATCAAAGGTTCCCATTTTTACCGAGGTCTAAGACTGACCTTTGCTGTGGTAACACCTTTGATTGTGCTCTATTTTATGGGCTATTTTGAGTTTGCTCCCGCCATTGTTATGGGTGCTTTTTTAAATGCCCCTGGAGACATCCCTGGAAGTTTAAAACGTAAAGTCAATGCCATTTTAATTAGCACTGGTCTAACTATGCTGATTACTGCCACAATTCTATTTTGTAAGCCTTACTTCCCACTTGTAATTATAGCGTTAGCCGTTTTTTCCTTTTTTGTTTCCTTTATTTCCGTTTATGGATTTAGGGCCTCTATGGTATCTCTTTCAGGGTTGTTATCCATGGTATTGGCTTTTGCGGTCCAAAAAGAAACACCCTTCGACATTTTATCTCATGTACTACTGATTGGCTGTGGTGGTCTTTGGTATTTGGTCATTTCCTATTTATTCAGGAAACTAGCTCCAAAAAAAGATGAAATCCAGTTTTTATCTGACAGCTTGACCCTTATTGGAGCGTATTTAAAATTAAGAGCACGGTTGTTAACCAAAAGGACAGAACGACAAGCACTCATTCAGCAAGCTTTTGTCCTGCAGAGCCAGATCAATGAAAAACACGAAACTTTAAGGGAACTACTTCTTTTGGAACGCAAACGTTCCGGACGTTCCCATTATGATGAAAAACATCTTTTGATCTTTATTTCTTCAGTTAATATTTTTGAGATCATTGAAGCCAAACACTTAGATTACAATGACATAGATCGATTATTTAGCGATAGAAAACATCTCAATGCTTCCAAAAAACTCAATAAAGTCATGGGCAACCACTTGATGACTTTATCTGAATTACTGATTCAAAATGACAAAATTCCAGATAACGACGGTTTAATAAACGCGTTGTCAAAAGCCAAAGAGGCAATTTCTAAATATGTTGAGGACATCCAATTACCAAAGGCTCGTGAAGGGGCATTGGTACTGCGAAATCTATATGATTACCAAGAAAACATCTTCGATGAAATCAGCGCTATCCGGCGTGTCATGGCAAATGTTGAGGATGCCTCAAAAGTGTCCTTAAAACGCCAAAATACCAGTCAGTTTTTAACGCTTCAAGAATATCGCTTGAATGTTATTTTTCAAAATTTCAGTTGGAATTCAACCCTGTTCAGGCATGCCCTGCGCTTTACCGTGGCGATTATATTCGCCTTTACTTTGGGAACTCTTTTGGATATCAGAAATACCTATTGGATCCTGCTGACCATTATTGTGATTATGCGCCCCAACTATGGCTTGACCAAAGAGCGCTCAAAAGACAGAATTATTGGGACACTAATTGGTGCCGCCATCGCAATTGGGATAGTATTACTGACTCAAAATGTCATCATTTATGCCACATTAGCAATCATTTCCTTGACCTTGGCTTTTTCATTGATCCAACAAAATTTTAAATCGGCAGCAGCCCTGATTACCATCAATATCATATTTGTGTATTCACTTATCAATCCTGATGCGTTTCAGGTGATCCAATACCGAGTGATTGACACCATTATTGGTGCGGGGATTGCCGTTATTGCCAATTACACATTATGGCCAAGTTGGGAAGCCTCGAATTTAAAAAATGTACTTGTGGATGCTTTGAAAAAGAACAGAAACTATCTTTTAGCCACCCAAGAATTATATTATGACAAAACTAAAAATGAACTCACCTATAAATTAGCTCGAAAGGAAGCGTTTTTGGCCATAAGTAATTTGAACGCCGCCTTCCAAAGAATGACTCAAGATCCAAAATCCAAACAAAAGGAATTCCAACTGATCTACGGCATAGTGACCTTGAATCAAACCATGGTGTCCGCTATTGCGTCCATTGGCAGTTTTATCATCAACCATCAAACGACGCCGGCTTCCAAAGAGTTTGATGCCATCGTTAGGAGAATAGCCAATACGCTCGAAGTTTCCTGCTCAATTTTAGATAATGTCCAGGCCGATTTTGAAACTGTCACTATCGATATTGAAGAAGCTCAAGAAAAGCTAATGGAAACTTACCACCGCTTATCCAGAATGCGTGATGAAAACATCCAAAAAGGTTTTACAGAATTAGACAGAGAAAGTCTACATAACCTCCAAGAAGCCTATTTGATTGCCAATCAACTGATTTGGTTAAAGACGCTATCAGACAATCTTAGAAAAGCAACTTTAAAATATCATGAGGTTCTTTAAAAGTTATCATTCAATTAATCATTCTGATTGGATTCTCACACAAAAAAACCACTTCAATAAAAATGAAGTGGTTTTGCTAATTATAAGAATACCTTAGGAATTAAAATATAAAATTCAATCCCCGATGCAGCCTTTTAAAACAAAGGATTTACGTCTTATTTTTCAAAGGCATCTACACCTTCTCTCAACCATTCAAGATACTCTTTAGCATCTGGAGTATACCCCACTGGATCATTAAGATTTTCTTCATCTAGCCCAATCAATGCATAAAAAGGTTGAGTATTCGTTTTATACCTTATGGTCTGGAACTCGCTCCATTTCTGTCCAATGTACTTCAATTGTTTGCCTGGTCTTAACTGCGATTCTACGATCTCATCGTCCTCAAGCTTTCGCTTATCATCCACATATAAGGATATCAACACCACTTCATTCTTAAGAATATTGAGCACCTGATCATTTGGCCAAACGTTCTGTTCCATTTTTCTACAATTTACACACGCCCATCCGGTGAAATCCAGCATTACGGGCTTACCAACTTCCTTGGCGTAGGCCATGCCTTTATCATAATCATTGAAAGCCAAGATTTGATGTGGCGCCAGAAGGTGTCCCCCATCAGGAAGTACCTGGGTCTCACCTGAGCTAAACCCTACTCCAGTTTTGGAATTACCAACACCATATGGTGACTCCGAGTAATCCAATGGTGGTGGGAAAGCACTAATTAAATTAAGAGGTGCGCCCCAAAGTCCAGGAATCATATAAATTGTAAAACTCAGCACCAATAAGCCAAGACTCAAACGTCCTACGGAAATATGGGTCAACGGCGAATCATGTGGCAATTTGATCTTTCCGAAAAGGTAAAAAGCGAGGGCTCCAAAAATAGCAATCCAGATTGCGATGAACACCTCACGCTCCAAGAAATGCAATTGCAACACCAGGTCTGCTTGAGAAAGGAACTTGAAGGCAAATGCCAGTTCCAAAAATCCTAAAACCACTTTAACCGTATTTAACCAGCCTCCAGATTTTGGAAGGGAATTCAACCAGCCTGGAAATGCTGCAAACAAACCAAATGGTAATGCCAAGGCAATTGAAAAACCTAACATTCCGATCATTGGCGCCAATCCGCCTTTGGTTGCAGAAAGGACAATAATATTACCTACGAAAGGCCCGGTACAGGAAAATGAAACAATCGCAAGCGCCAAGGCCATAAAAAATATACCTGTATACCCGCCTTTGCCAGCTTTACTATCTATTTTATTTGCCCATGATTGTGGCAGCATGATTTCAAAAGCACCTAAAAAGGACACCGCGAATATCACAAGAATAAAAAAGAAGAGTAAGTTAAAAGTGACACTTGTGGAGAACTCATTTATGGCACTCGCGCCAAAGATAGCCACTACGCCGGTACCTAAAATCACATAGATAACAATGATACAAAGGCCATAGATGATAGCGTTTTTCACTCCCTCAGCTTTGTTCTGACTTTGTTTGGTAAAGAAGCTAACCGTCATGGGTATCAATGGGAAGACGCACGGGGTAAACAATGCAATAAGTCCAGCGCCCATTCCAAGAATGAAAATAGTCCAAAGACCACTGCTTTCTGCTTCTTTCTCTTCCTTTTCTGTAACAATGACTTCTTTATCACTATCAATCATTACAGGCTCCTGAAAATTAAATGTACTACTCTCCTCAGCAGCATTGGTATCTTTTGCAGCTGAACTTTTAGCTTTGGTCAGATCAAAATCCAGGTCGATATAACTTGGTGGCAAACATCGCATATCATCACAAACCATAAACTCCACCTCTCCTTTAACTATTGAAAGTTCTTTGTTAAGCAGGGTGATGCGTTGTCTAAATTCGGCAGCATCATCAAAAAACTTGATACGCATATTGAATACGGGATCATGGACGGTGCGTCCTTCGTCTTCAACGGTTTTACCAATAAGTTCAGCACCTGCACCGGTATCGTAAGTAAACGTGGTTGGAATTGGACCGTCCTCAGGCACCTCTTGTGAGTACAAGTGCCAACCTCGATCGATTGTGGCTCTTGAAATTAAATCAAACTCGGTATCGGATATTTTTTCAACAGAAGTAGACCATTTAACAGGTTCCAAAACTTGGGCACTGACCGTTGTCCATGTTAACGACACCAGTAAAAAGGAAAGCAAGAAAATTCTCATTTGATAGTTTTAATTAGGGGTATTATCAATATTTATAACAGAAAAGAATCACGACCTGAAACCTCTCTAACTACAAGACGTTGCAAATGCGGAATGCCCTTATAATAATATGTTAAAAATATTTAAACTTTTAAAATCAAGCTGCAAAGGTAATTAAAAGATAAACGAAGACATCTACTTTTGACAAGTTCCAGAAATTTTTAACAACAGTTTATGAGATACTTTATTGAGCAAGGACGACTCTAAATTCTTATCTTACAAAAATAAACTATTAATATCAGCCCGGTTTATTCCATGGGTAATAGCAATCTTTTCGAAAATAATTTTTGCGACTTTTAGAAGAGGCGAAAACTTAACACTTCGAATCCCAGACAATTACAACCCCATAAAGTTGGATCAAATTTTCAGAACAGATTAAAACCAAATAATCATAGAAAAGTGCAAGAAATAATGAGGATAAGAAACACATCTAATGACTAGAACATGAAAAATGACATTTCTTCCCTAAAAAGAAAGCATTAATTAAATAATCCAAATTTCAAATAAGCATAACATACGGATTATTAAATTTATGGATAAAAACCATATGCACAATATGAATTTAAAAATCGTTACTCAATGGCTACTGAGTCGTCTCCCCTACCGTCTGCTACGGCATGATAATTACCATTTCCATCGACAACAATCATCTCAACACGTCCGATTTTATTTCTTTTTACAAATACATATCCCTTGTCTTCCAAAATCTTAACAGTTGTCTCGGGAAAATCACTTTCAACTTGAACTGTATCTGGTAGCCATTGGTGATGAAACTTGGGACCATTGACTGCGATATTAGCGTTTGCTCCAAAATCGATCACATTCACAATTGATTGAAATACCTGAGTAGGTATGGTTGTGCCGCCTGGCGTTCCTACGACAATCCTGGGACTGCCTTCTTTCAAAACAATTGTTGGACTCATAGCACTCAACATACGCTTATTAGGTTCTATAGCATTTGCTTTTCCACCTAAAGCCCCGTACATATTGGGCACTCCTGGTTTTATGGAAAAATCATCCATTTCATTATTAAGAAAAAAACCTGCGCCTGACACCACCACCTTACTTCCAAATCCTCCGTTAAGTGTAGTGGTTGTAGACACCGCATTCCCCTCTTTGTCCAAAACACTAATATGTGTTGTTTCTTCACTTTCTTTAATCAAATTCTCTACTTTCCCAACCTCGCTACTTGGCGTCGCTTTATCCGGGTCGTAGTTTGCCATTCTATTTTTCAAATAGTCATTACTCAATAGCATTTCAGTTTGATCATTTATAAAATCAGGATCACCCATATACTCCGCCCGATCAGCAAACACCCTTCTTTCTACTTCCAACATTAATTGTACAGCTTCTGGAGAATTCAATTGTAACCCTTCTAGACCTATCAGATCTACCATTTTAAGTAATTGTGCCAAAACTAATCCACCACTTGGCAAGGGCATCGTTATGACTTCATGACCTCTGTAATCAATAACCAAAGGCTCACGTTCTCGAACTTCATAATTTTTGAGGTCTTTTTTGGAAATGATACCTTGACTTTCCTTCATCTGAAGTACAATCAATTTGGCCGTCTCCCCCCTATAAAAACCATTCTGCCCCTCTTTCTGAATCCGCTTCAACGTTTCCGCCAAATCCTTTTGAATTAAAATATCCCCTTCTATCCACAGACCTTCCTTGACAAAGGGAATAGGGTTTTTATTAAATTTCAAGAACGCCTCCTTATTATAATTTAATGTATTGGCATCTGATGCGGAAAGTGCAAATCCGAGTTCTGCCAGATCAATTGCTGGCTGAATCAGTTTTGCCATAGGAAGTTTAGCGTATTCATGCATTTTAAAAATTCCAGCTACTGCTCCAGGTACACCAGAAGCTAAGCCTCCATTCTGACTTAAAGCTAAGTTTCCGTCACCCTTATCGTCTAAAAACATATCGCGGTCAGCTTTACCAGGCGCTTTTTCGCGATAATCCAAGGCAATTCTTTTTCCATCTACTGTTGTCGCTATGGTGAATCCGCCTCCACCAATGTTGCCTGCCTGTGGATGAGTGACGGCTAATGCAAACTGGGTGGCGATCATCGCGTCAAACGCATTTCCACCTTCTCTAAGCATTTTTACCCCGGCTTCACTGGCCAGCGGGAAGGCCGAAGCCACAACTCCCTTATTCTTCACTTTAACTTCCTTAAGAACATTGTAATCTCTGAATTGAGCAAAAGTTATTGAGGAGATTAAAATAATGGCAATAAGAATAACAAACTTTTTCATTGAATTGTATTTCTATTCTAATGTTATGGAATATATTTTTGCTATTAATACCCTGGATTTTGTTCAGTGGCACGATTAGAGTCTAGTTCTTGTTGTGGATATGGCATTGCAATTCGATTATCACCTGCAGGAACGACACCATGATTGTTTGAAGTAGAAGGTTGGATATCCCGAATTTCCTTACCAAATCGCACCAAATCATAAAATCGAAATCCTTCAAAAATAAATTCCTTCCTTCTTTCAGCTAGAATATTATCAACAGTCGCATCGCTATATAATGATGCATTACGATGGCTAGGTATCATATTTAAATAATCTTTAGATTTTACTGGATTATTATCCCCTTCCAATAAGGCCTCGGCATAATTAAGAATGACTTCTTCAACACGGAAAACTTTAATATTATCTGAACCTATATCACTAAGCATACTGGGATATTTCCCCATGTTTCTCCATTTTCCTGGCGCTTCATAGATATTAACAGTATGAATCATGTCAGTGGACGCCCTAATATCATTAGGTTCAAAGCCCACATCTTGAAGGATGTTGTCAAAAGCTTGTATATCGGCATAAGACTGACCACGATAAATATTATTAATTGAATTATCCTTATGGCTAACACCGTTGTCTAGATGGAGTTCAAAAATAGACGCTGAACCTGGCGAACTCATTTTCCAATAGTCGACAACATCCTCAGCTGGAGTTACTGGATATTTATTAATAATAGCCTCCAGTTCATTCGATATGTTTAAAACCATGTTGTAATCCTTGAAATAAACTGCTATTCTTGACTGCAAGGCATAGGCTGCGTCCAAAGTAATCCGAACCTTATCTGCACTATATTTGGAACTGGCACCTTCCTTTAAGAATTTTATCCCGTCTTGAAGATCACTGTATAATTGAATTTTATTTTCTTCTACAGTCGCTCTAGGAACATTGCGTACATCAACTTCTCTATCATTAAATTTTGTTACGTAAGCAACGCCCAAACCTTTTCCGTTGGAAAGATATTGCTGACCAAAATTTCTTAAGAGATCAAAATGTGCCATTGCTCTTGTGATATAAGCCTCACCCAAAATATGCTTTTTATCTGCCTCATCAAAAGTTCCTTGAAGATTATCTAGATTGGCATTTATAATTAAGTTAGGGTTAGCAGAGGTGGCATTGATACGACTAAAAAGTCCTTCAGTATCACCGTTTGTTGGATTGATATCCATCTTAGACCAGCTTACAAATCTTTGTGTTTGGCCATTGGCAAATACATTGTCCGCTCTCACTTCTCCTGCCACAATCTGATTACGACCCATATATCGGTAATCAACCATTGTTTGGTAAGCTCCATCTTGGAATTGACGTAAATTATTAATGGTATTTATTTCTGCCAAATCAACATCTGGTAACTCCGGATCCATAGAACACGAGAACAGAATACTAAATACGCAAAGTAATCTTAAAGAATTCTTGATATAATTTTTCATACTTAAAAATTTATATTTACGTTAATATTTATTGCTTTTACTGGCGGAGTTTTTAATGTTGTAAAGCCATCCGAATCAGCTATTGTCGATTCAGGATCCCAATCAAAAGATTTGTCCTTAACAACTGTCCAGAGATTTGTTCCTCTAAGTGATACATTCAATGCATCTATTCCTAAAGATTTTACGAAGTTAATATCACTAAAATTATAGCCAATCCCTACATCTCTCAAACGCATATAAGTGCCGTCATAAAGATGCTTTGTAGACCGTTGTGATGCGGCATTTGCGACTCTACTATCATTCCAGTCAAATCTAGGGTATTTTGCAATATCCCCTGGAGTTCTCCACGCATTTTCTACTACATCAGCACTCGTAGAAAATGAGTTGATTCGGCTTCCATTTGTAGTGCGCGCATATAAGGCCATTGTTGAATTTTCATATAGTTTATTACCTCCAGAAAAGTACATACTTGTCTCAAAAAAGAGTTTTTTATAGGTAACAGATGTTGAAATGGAACCTTGGTAAGTTGGGAAAGCATTAGCCCCAATATGCTGGCGCTTGGCTTCTGAATAATTGCTTGTAGTGGAATTATCACCATTAGCTCTATCTACATACCATAGAGGCAATCCATTACTTGGCTCAACCCCAGCCCATTCTGGCATGTACCATTCATAAACCTTTCTACCTTCCTGAACTATACGGGTTGACTCTACAATTTCTGCATCTTGGGGCAAAGAGGTCACCTTATTGGAGAAAGTCGATAAGTTACCGCTCAAATTCCAATTGAAGTCAGGAGTACTAATTAGATCTCCACCTAATTCTAATTCAATACCAGCGTTTTTCATCTCTCCAAGATTCTGCAAAACTCTTGAACTGACCAATTGAGCTGAGTAAGGTAAAGGAACATTGAAGAGCATATCTGATGTATTATTTACATACACGCCAATAGAACCTTTTAATCGATAGTTAAAAAGTTCGAAAGACGCCGCCATATCAAAACGCTTACTTTTTTCCCATTTTGCATTGGTACCATAACCCGAAACGACGGCAGCAGGACCATTATTGTAAATATTGTATGTCATCAAAGTTTGGTATAGGTTTCTCCCAATTCCAGCATTTCCAGTCAACCCAAATCCAACCCGAAGTCTCAATACATTAATTGTTTCAATGTTTTTTATAAAGTCCTCTTCTTGAAGATTCCATCCTAGTCCCATGGAATAAAAACTATCCCATTTTTCGCTAAATCTTGAATCTCCCTGATAAGAATAACTTAAATCGGCCAGATATTTTTTTTCGAAGTTATAATTTAATAACCCCACCCATCTCATTTTCATTTGATCACTGTATGTACTTTCTGCAAAAAAGCTTGAGGTAGCTCCACTAAGGTTGGTAATACCTTCATTAGGGAAATTTGCACCATAACCATAAAGATTTAAATCCTTATACTTTGTATATTCATATAAACCCGTGGCCAGAAAATTGTGTTTTTCCCCGATTTTAAATTTATAATCAAAAGAGTTTTGGGTTGTGTAATTAAATAATGTGAGATTACTTTCTCCGGTTTCACCATTAGGATCTTCTCCATCACCGTGTAAAGGTCCATTATTATTCTTGAAATGACGCAAAGTAAAATCTAAGCCAAGAATGGTTTTAAATGTTAATTTGTCTGTTATTTTATATTCTAATTTTGAATTTTGAATCCCACGAGTGACATCTGCAAAATGCTCGTTCTGTAATGCCGTAAAAACAACATTATGCCGACCAGCTGCCATTTTTCGGAAATCAATATATCTAAAATCCCCATTTTCATCTCTTAAACTTGCCCACGGAGACAACGTGAATTTTCCATAATTTGGATTTGAAAACCATCCACTATTCTCCAATAGAGAATTTTGTCTGACATTTGCTACGTTCACTGACAACGCAAGATTCAACTTGTCGTTCAGATTCGTATTAAATTTGAGACTTCCGGTTAATTTCTTATAGTCAGATCCTACTACTGTTCCATCTGTTTGGTTATACCCGACAGAGGCATAAAAATTAGATTTTTCACTCCCTTGAGTTACCGCAAAGTTAACGTCATACATAATAGCGTCAGAAACACTGATTTCCTTACGCCAATCGGTATATGGTCGACCACGGTTCTCCCAATCTTCCAAAAACGCTGATTTTTGTTTGAGTAAGCCATAAACTTGATCTCGACTGTTAATGGTTCCATCGCCCAACTCTGGTCCGAAGGAATTCCAAATTGCTTCTTGCATGGCATCTAGTTTTTGCAAACTATTTGCCATTTTTGGCCCCTTAATAGCATCATTGTTAAACCCTAAAGTAGAGCTAAAACTATATCTAGCATCACCACTTTTTCCAGATTTTGTAGTTATCAGAATTACACCATTAGCACCATCAGCCCCGTAGGGTGCAACTGCTGAAGCGTCTTTGAGTACTGTGACACTTTCAATATCACCACTTCCAATTAAGGACATTATATTCATTGAAGAGTTTGTTCCACTTTGATTGGATTCACCTAAGTCACTATCATTCACAGGAACACCATCAATAACAAAAAGCGGTGAATTACTGGCCGTCACAGAATTTATACCTCTAATATTAATTACTGGTGGGGCACCTGGCGTACCTGAAGAAGCATTCACTACCATCCCTGTCACTTTACCTTGTAGTGATTGCGTGACATCTGTGAAATGTTGTTTTGTCAATTCCTCAGCAGAGACCGTCGAAACACTGGATGTGGATTCGTTCCTTGTTAACTTTCTTCCAAAAGCCGTGACCACAACCTCATCAAGGGCTTTCGCATCTTCCTCAAGAGAGACGTTTAATACATCCCCGTTAACAGTCATTTCTCGCGTTTTGAATCCTAAAAAAGAAAAAATCAAGATATCTCCTTGTGAAGCATTTATCTGATATTGCCCGCCAAAGTCTGATGATGTTCCTACCGTTGAATTTTTAATTTGCACACTTACTCCCGGCAAAGGCATATTATCGGCATCTGTTATGACCCCTTTAACTGCACTTGTTTGAGCAAAGGAATATGAGCACGTCATAATCACCAAAGCAACAAAAAAACTGAATTTAATTTTGTTCATAATTAACACATTTATTTAACAGAATTAATAGATTTATCCACCATAAACAACACAATCTCACACATTACGCTGTAATAATAACACAAATCTTATGACTTTCCTACATCTATTTTGCTTTTTCCCTACAATTTCTTATGACATTTACCAATTATTCCTACCTCTTTCTTACATATCGTATCATTACTCTCTCTACATTTGATGTTAAAATTCCTGAATAAATAAATTATAATAATGCTCCATTATTATTAGGGTTCGAACAGAATAAAAATACTTTTCTTGAGGCATGGTTACCTCAGATGAAATATTATGTCAAGAAAGGAATAGTTTTTATATGCACAAGATCGCCGAGATCTTAAGTTGTATATCTAATTTTTAAAGATGCGAGGATGGAAATCTGAAAATGTAGTTTTGGATCGTAATTGGAAAAATGCACGTTTGTGAAAAATAATCTCAAAAGCGAAAATTATAATAAACCACCGATAAAGAAGATAACATTGAATGGACGGCAAGAACAAGGTGAGATACAACCTGCAAAGACAGACCACTTATAATCTTAAAAAATAAGAATATAGATACTTCAGTCTTATTCCAAGGACAAACTACCCACCAATTGTTTTAAAGTAATTTCTGATAACTTGGCTTGATAAATAGCATTTGCCATGCGTAAGGTAGCGCGTATATAATTGAGTTGTGCGGTTCTGAACTCGATGGTTGGGATGGTGCCAATTTTATATTTAGCTAAGGTAATATCGAGGTTTTCCTTAGCAATTTCCTTGTTGCTCGTTTCCAATTCAATTAAACGCAAATGGGTTTGATAGGTTTGAAATGCGGTATGCAATTCTGTTTTTATAGTCTGTGTTTGTTGTGCTATCGCAATAGTTGAATTCTCTATTTGAAGCTTTGCTATTTTTTCATTCCGATTTTGATTGGAGCCGTTAAATATGTCAATACTAGCTGCTAATCCGTAATTCCAACCTTGGGCATTATTTTTTGTAGTAAAGCCCAAACTTGATTCTGAATCGCTGAAATTATAACCGGTTGTTGCCGAAATTCTTGGATAGCGATTGCCTTTTATCTGCTTTAATTCCAATTCCGAAATGCGCTTATTGATCAATTGCGCCTGCAACTCAGGATTTTGTGCTGTTGCCAAACGCTCAAGTTCAGCAAGCTCCAAATTACTTTCAATCAACACTTCGTCCCTAACCTTAAAATCGGTTTCAGGATCGCGGGCCATAATTTCGTTAAGCCTAATTTTTGTATTGGTATACATTTCGCTTTGTCGGATATGTTCGGTCTTATCCGTATTAAGATCCACTTGTGCATTCAACACCTCCAATTTTGACGCTTTTCCAATACTAAAACGGTTATCCGCCAACTCTACGCGCTGTCTAGAAATCACTAAGGTACTATCCAATGCAGCCAATTGCTGTTGATGCTGTACCAAATCAAAATAGGTAATCATGACATCACTCACCCGATTCAATATGGTGCTCTGTAATTGTGCTTTTCCTAATTTCTCGAGTTCCTTCAATTGGTCATAGCGCGCAAACATACCTAAACCATCAAATATAGTCCAGTCCAATCCTACACCATAACTTAGATTTTTATTTTTTGCATTGTCCAATTCTATTACCTCACCACTGGAGCGCGTTTGTGAGATATTTTGAGTACTGTTATTGGTGGAAGCCTGAGCAAAGACTCTCGGGAGCATTCCTGCCAATCCTGGACTTACACCAAGAGAATCCGATTTTAAATCATTTTTTGCCAAACGAATGTCGTAGTTGTTTTCCAACGCAATTGCTACCGCTTCTTCAAGTGTCAATAGTTCTTGGGCGTGCGTGTTTATGGTAAACAATCCCAAACATATACTCAGATATAGTGGCCAGAGCTTAAACGGTTCCATAAGTATCAATTTTATCAAATTCTGGATGATGTTTTCTCTTTCTGGACCACATCATATAAATAGAAGGAATGACGAACAAGGTCAGAACAAGTGAAAACAGTGTGCCTCCAATAATAACGACCCCCATACCAATTCGACTGGTAGAAGCTGCTCCAATTGATAACGCAATTGGCAACGCCCCCAAAGCAATGGTTAAACTGGTCATTAAAATTGGACGGAGTCGGGATACTGAAGCCTTCTGAATGGCTTCGTGTTTGGGCATGCCTTCTTCCCTAAGTTGGTTGGCAAATTCCACAATCAAAATCCCATTTTTCGTAACCAACCCAATTAGCATGATGGTACCAATTTGACTGAAAATATTCCAGGTCTGTCCAAATAGCCAAAGCGAGAATAAGGCCCCAGCAACAGCCATAGGCACGGTTAAGATAATAATAAATGGATCAATGAAACTTTCAAATTGGGCGGCCAAAATTAAAAATATCAATAATAAAGCCAGTCCAAACGCAAAAAGGGTATTGGAACTACTTTCCACGAAATCTCGCGATTCACCGCCTAAATCAGTGGTGAAAGTTTCGTCCAAAACCTTCGCACGGATACTCTCCATCGCATCAATACCATCACTAATACTCATTCCTGGCGCCAAACTTGCCGAGACCGTGGCCGACATGTACCGGTTGTTGTGATAAAGTTGTGGCGGACTACTATGCTCTTCAGTAGTGACTAAATTATCCATCTGTATCAATTCGCCTTTATCATTTTTTACGTACATGGAGGTGAGATCCATCGGTTTACTGCGATCCTTCTTGTCAAACTGTCCAATCACTTGATACTGCTTGCCGTTCATCATAAAATACCCGAAACGTTGGCCACTTAATGAGAGTTGCAAGGTTTGCGCAACATCCAACACGGAAACGCCCAAACTTTTTGCCTTTTCACGATTAATGGTGACATAGATTTCAGGTTTGTTGAATTTCAAATTCACATCGGTATTGGAAAAGACTAGATTATTTTCGGCCTCTTCCATAAACTCAGGAATTACCTCTCGTAATTTCTCGAAATTCTGTGCTTGGATAATGTATTGAATTGGCATCCCTCCCCGCCTATTCACAGCGATGGTTGGTGTTTCTGAGACACTCACACGGGCATTTTCATAATTTCGGGTCCATCGGGAGAGATCTTCTGCAATTTCCTTTTGTGAGCGATCACGCTCACCTGGGTCCACCAATGATATTGTAGCACGGCCACTATTCACCGAGGAAGATCCCCAACCTGGAGAAGTAATGATCAAACTCACCTTTTTTTCTGGAATGGAATCATTAATTAAATCGGTGATTTCAGTCATAAAGCGATCCATATATTCATAAGATGCACCTTCTGGAGCCGTGACGTTAAGTCCGATGTAACTTCTATCATCGTAAGGCGCGGTTTCTTTTTGAAGTAAATTATAAAACACTCCAATCATCACAATACAGATGGCCAAAACAGGAAAGCTCCACCATTTTTTCTTCAAAAATTTTCCTAATGAATTGGCATAGGCATTGTTCATTTTTACGAAAAAAGGTTCCGTATAGAGATAAAACCGTGTTTGATTCTGCTTTCCTGGTTTCATCAGGTACGCATTTAACATAGGCGTTAATGATAAAGAGACAAAGGCCGAAATTAAAACGGCTGCACCAATAACTACACCAAATTCCCTAAACAAGCGGCCCACAAAACCTTCCAAGAAAATTACAGGAAGAAAAACTGCGGCCAACGTCACCGAAATGGAAATAACTGCAAAGAATATCTCATTGGACCCTTTTATCGCGGCTTCAATAGGCGACATGCCTTCTTCTACTTTCTTATAGATATTTTCTGTAACCACAATCCCGTCATCAACCACCAATCCCGTGGCAAGTACAATAGCAAGCAAGGTCAATACATTTATTGAAAACCCAAACATCCACATGATAAAAAAGGTGGCAATCAAGGACACCGGAATATCGATGAGTGGACGCATGGCAATGGACCAATTTCTAAAGAAGAAAAAGATGACCAAGATGACCAAAACAATAGAAATCCCTAAAGTTTCAACAACCTCGGTGATGGCACGTTTGACAAATAGGGTATCATCAACCACAATATTTAATTTGAAATCGGCGGGCAAATCTTTTTTAAGTTTTTCAAATTCCTCATAAAAGGCATCAGCGATGGCCACATAATTGGTTCCAGGTTGTGGTACAATTGCCAAAGCCACCATAGGCTGACCAGAGTCGCTCAACTTGGTTTCCATATTTTCAGCTTCCAAGGTCGCATTTCCAATATCACTAAAACGCACTACTTTGCCATCTTCAGAGGAGATGATAATATCGTTAAATTCTTCTTCGGTAGATAAATTACCAATGGTTTTTATAGTCAATTCGGTATTGGCACCAGATAATTTACCAGAAGGCAATTCAACGTTTTGCGACAATAATGCTCTTCTCACTTCGGCGACGGTTACGCCGTAAGATGCGAGTTTTAAAGGATCAATCCATAAGCGCATGGCATACTTGCGCTGTCCCCAAATTTGGACACTACTCACACCGGGGATGGTTTGCAAACGCTGTGCTAAAACATTATCCGCATAATCCGTCAGCTCCAGAATGTTTCTATTATCACTTTGGACCGTCATGGAAATAATGGCACGAGAATCGGCATCCGCTTTTGAAACTACAGGTGCGGCATCAATGTCTTGAGGTAAACTACGTATGGCCTGTGACACTTTATCACGGACGTCATTGGCGGCTTCTTCAAGATCTTTATCAAGGTTGAATTCTATACTGATTCGGCTGGAGCCTTGGTTACTGGAAGAGGTTATATTTCTAATTCCATCAATTCCGTTGATTGCTTTTTCAAGAGGCTCCGTAATCTGGGACTCGATGATATCAGCATTGGCACCGGAATAACTAGTACTTACAGATATTTGTGCAGGATCAATAGATGGAAATTCCCGTACTCCCAGATAGGTGAAACCAATAATCCCGAAGAGCATTATGGTCAAATTCATGACAATGGCCAATACAGGACGTTTAATGCTTAAAGTAGATAAACTCATCAGTTAGGATTAATTCTTTAAATTCACTTTTATTGGGGTGCCATTTCTGAGTGACATGACTCCAGAAGTTAAGATGGTATCGCCTACCTTAATTCCTGAAAGCACCCGCACATCAGTGGCCGTTCTCGCTCCAGTTTCAACCACAACTTCTTTGGCCAGTCCGTTCTCCTTTACAAAGATCTTCTTTCCGTTTTGTATCGGGATTAATGCTTCGGTTGGTACCAATAAAGCGTTATTGACAGTTTCAAGGGGTAAGGTGACATTGGCAAAAGTACCGGGATATAACTTCCCTTCTTTATTCTCCGCAATAGCTCTCATTCTCAAAGTTCTTGTGGCAATATCCACTTGCGGCTCAATAGCGTAAATTTTAGCCGTATGCTCTTCTCGTGAATTGGAAGTTGTAAAAACCAAAACGGTACCCACTTGCATTTGGGAAACATATTTTTCTGGAACGGCAAAGGTTAGCTTTAGTTGATTTGTATTGACAAGATTTGCAATAGGTGTTGTTGGTGTGACATAAGTTCCTTTAGAAATAGAACGCAAACCAATGGTTCCTGAAAAAGGTGCACGGACGGTTGTTTTTGAAAGTTGTGCTGCAATCAGATCAGATTGGGCACGAGCAGATTCAAAATCGGCGTTAGCGACATCAAATTCCTCCTGACTTATGGCCTGTTTTTCCAATAAAAGCTTCGCTCTTCTCTGATTCTCAGAAGCCAACTGTTGCGCGGTTTTAACTTGCGACAATTGCGCCCGCAATTCAATATCATTCACATGAAAAAGAATTTGCCCTTTCGAAACCTTTGAACCTTCTTCAAAATTGATGCTTTCCACGATTCCAGAAACTTCACTTCGTAGTTCAATTTCTTCATTGGCTTCCAAGGTACCGGATAAGGTAAGATTCTCAGCAAATTTTTCAGCTTTCAGGATTTTGCCTTCAACGCTCATTACAGAAGCTGTTCGTGGCGCGTTTCTCGGACTACTGGCTTTAGAATTTACCGTAATTCTATTGACGATGAGCGCAATTATTCCGAGGATGATAATGGCGACAATAATGTATCTTTTTTTCATTAAAAGATGGGTTATATAAATTCAGGATAGTTATTGGTCTCACAAATCTAATTTTTAAATTTAAGAAGTACGAAACCTGTTGTTTTTTTAACAAACTTTATGAAAATTTTAAGAAAACTGCGGAGCCGCGAAATTTCCATTTTCTTTAATTTATGAAAGATAAGCAGTTCTACTAGGTTTATTATCGTTTCCATGAGGATAAATACAATTGCATAAACTTAAAAAGCAATTGCTATACCGTCATTTAAAGTATTCTATTTTAAACGGAAAATCTTATCATATTAAAAAAACTAAGTCTTAATTCAACTTCCTTTCTCGTCAATTAATTTAAAACTTTGATATGCAGTAAATCCTATCATTTTACGTTTGGAATTTTTAATCACAACGAAATAGTCACATAAAAAAACCCCCGATCAAAGTCCGGGAATGTATTAACTCAAAAATATATTTAATTTACAATGGCGATACCATTTTTTCAAGCCATTCCTTAACTTCTCCTTCTAAATGCGGTGCCAACCTTTCCCTAACCATTTTGTGGTAGCTGTTGATCCAATCAACTTCCTCTTTGGAAAGCAGATCTTTCACTATAATACTTTTAAAAAAAGGACATAAGGTTAAGGTTTCAAATTCATAAAAGGTATTCCACTCAGTTTTTTTCCAGGTTTTGACCAGGATGAGATTTTCATGACGAATACCATATTGACCTTCCAAATAATAGCCAGGTTCATTGGACATGACCATCCCTGCTTGCAGTTCTACAGGATTAATTTCCTTACGGATACTCTGTGGCCCTTCGTGCACATTCAAGAAACTTCCTACCCCATGCCCGGTACCGTGATTATAATCTTTCCCCTCTTTCCACAAAGGCATTCTTGCCAAAGCATCAAGTTGGACTCCTTTGGTGCCCTTCGGAAACTTTGCAAGGGACAAATGGATCAAACCTTGCAGAGCCCTGGTCGCATCGTGTTTAAATTCATCCGAAACTTCACCTAAAGGAAAGGTGCGGGTAATATCTGTGGTACCCTCTAAATATTGACCTCCCGAATCCACCAAAATACTGCCATCCTTTGTTACTTTGGCACTTCCTTCTGGTTTTGCTGAATAGTGCATAATCGCACCATTATCTTTATATCCCACAATACTATCAAAACTATTGCCGATAAAGTTTTTCCCTTCCGCACGGAATTCGTGTAACTTTTCACCAATACTATATTCGTCCATGTCTTCTTTTCCTACGGTATGCGTCAGCCAGTGCAAGAATTTCACCATCGCGACTCCATCGCGTACCATGACGGTTTGAAAACCTTTTTGCTCTGCGTCATTTTTGATAGCCTTCATTAAGTTTCCAGGTACGGGCTTCTCAATAATGGAATTTGCATCTTTTACAGCATCAAATATCGATTGGTTACTGCTAGGTGCTATCCAAATAGATTCATCCTTTAAAGTGGCAAGATGACCAAAAAATTCGTGGTAAGATTTTAGGACCACGCCTGTTTTTTTAATTTGACTTTCGGTTTCTTCACTCACTTTATCCTTATCCACAAAAAGAAAGCATTCTTGCAGGGTCAAAACGATATAACCTAAAAATACCGGGTTGCATTTCACATCACTCCCCCTTAAATTTAGAGTCCACGCCACATCATCCAAACTGGCAATAATATGCATGGTAGCACCTTCAGAAGCCATCTTTTCACGAATCGCCGAAATCTTATCGGATACAGATTGGCCCGCACGTTCAATGGGATGGATAAAAACAGTGTTTTTGCTTGGTGCAGGACGCTTGGTCCATATATTATTGAGTAGTGGTAAATCTTTAAGATGACGTTTGGATTTGGTGAGTTTTTGGTCCAAAACCTTCCAATTGGCATGAGAAGTAACTAAAGCGTTTACGCCAACGGTCGCCCCTTCTTTAGTTTCTGAAACAATCCAATCAATATAATGGGGAGTTCCCTCTATCCCATCCTTAAATAAGTCAATACCTGAACCTTTCAACTCTTTTGGAGCCTGAGTAAAGTAACGGCCATCAGTCCAAAGCCCAGCTTTATCAGCGGTTACTACCACATAGCCCGCGGAACCTGTAAATCCAGACAACCAAGTCCGTTCTTGCCATTCTGCCGGGAGGTATTCTCCCATATGCGGATCGGCAGAATAGATGATGAAGGCATCTACATTATTCTTCGTCATTTCCACTCTCAGGGAAGCTACTTTTTCTTTGGCTGTCATAAATTTTATTTTGAGGTGGAAAGTTACAGAAAGTCTGTTAGTCTAAAAAAGTTTACAGCTGTTTAACATGGCTTTAGGTTTTGTAGGAGTGAACTGAATTACCCCTTCACTTAAGACATCAAATTAAAAGAAATTTTAATCCCTTCAATAATCATCCCTGTGCCAATGATCGCGATAATTAAACCCATAATCTTTCCAATTACAGAAATCACGTTATACCCCACAGCCTTCACAATATACTTACTGAGTCTAAACGTTAAAAACGTCAATAAACTCATCGAACCGAAAATAGCAATCACTAAAAACACTTGTAATGGTGTCACATCAGATACGAAGTTCATGGCCGTAACAATAGTTCCGGGTCCCGCCAAAATAGGAATGGCCATGGGCGAAACCGCAATATCCTCGTCAATATGGACATCTTTAATGTTTTTTACATTCGATTTTTTTGATTGTAGCATTTCAAAACCAATGTAAAATATAAGGATCCCTCCTGTAATTTTAAAGGCAGGAATACTAATATTAAACAGTTCGAAAATATACTTACCCAGAAGAACAAAAACAGTGACAATGATAAAAGCAATAATATTTGCTCTTTTATTAATGTCCCTTTTTGTTTTTTCATCCGCACCTTGGGTTAAGGATAAAAAAACAGTCATGTTTGATATCGGGTTGGTGATCGCAAAAAAACCTGTAAATACTGTAATTGAAAATGTAATTAAGTTATCCATTGCCGGTTAATTTTCAATAGTGAAAGAACTTGAATTACTTCTTTAATTCCTACATATATTGATTTTATTTCATTAAAACTCTAAGTGTTTTGGGATTTATTTGCTTGTATATCCTTTAGAAAACCCAATACCCTTGTAATTGGATAAATGTCCATCTTCACGATCCTACGAAAATCATCGTTCGATATTAGGGACCTTTAGAAAGCCAGATGTTATTTTCAGATTAACTTCTCGCAAATCTATATAATTAATTGCATGTCAACTGTGGAACGCAATTATCAAATCATGAAACTAGAGCACCTATTTTTATTTAATTTCTCTTTCAGTAAAAACTTCCTTTGCCACTTTTAATGCATTGAGGACACGTGGGAAACCGGTATAGGGAAGTAAGTGAATGATGGCTCCTACGATCTCCTTTTGGGTCAATCCAATGGTGAGACCAATGTTGACGTGCAATTTGAGTTGCGGCTCCAAGCCTTGAGTGACTAAAGAAGAAATCGTAATCAGGGTTTTTTTCTTATCGGACAGGCCTTCTCTTGAATAAATGTCGCCAAAGGCGAATTCGACAATATAATTTTCCAATTCCGAGTCCAGATCCATTAAACTGTCAAAAGTGATAGAGTACGACGGATTGTCCGATGGATCCTCATATTTCTTTATAATTTCCATCCCTTGTTGATGGCGTTTTGATTTTTCCATATTTTTATTTTAATTATTTATGATTTATATCTGGATCCCGACCCTACCCTGGTCAACAGCCAAAAGCAGGAATATGATAACATGAGCAATAGACGTTCTATATAATGTAGCTTTGTCTCCATGACCAATGTCCTTTTCTAATTAAACAGTGCGTTTCGCTAGGTAATGAATCAGTGTCTCCTTTCTGAAATCCATTTTAAGAATCCGCCAAGTTTACGGTTTTCAATTTAGATTCAAAATCTGAAATTAGGGTTTTATCTTCTAAAATAAAAATTAGTCATTCGTAAAAACGATCTGGTTGTAGAGAAATGCCGTTCATTTTCCATTGCAATATGTCCCTTTCTTGTACTGTAGGTTTCTTATGTAACCAAGGTTACTGTGGGTTGAGTGATTTAGGTTTAATTTTGCAGGTATGAATCCGCAGCTTATTCAGGCAGATTTCAAATAATTTTATCAAAACACAATTATGAATAGAGAAGAACTAATTACAAATTCCGAAAGCACGATTATAGATGTGCGTACGCCACTGGAGTTTATGGGAGGCAGTGTTTTTGGCGCAGTGAATATCCCTCTTAATGAAATCCCTCATAGACTAGACGAACTTAAAGCCATGAAAGCACCATTAATTTTATGCTGTGCCTCAGGAATGAGAAGTGGTCAGGCAGCAGATTTTTTAATAAATGAAGGTTTGAGCTGTGTCAATGGAGGCTCTTGGTTGGAAGTAAATAATTTAATAGCACAAAATGCATAATATGATTTCAAAACTAAAGGCGCTCTTAGGAATAAAACCAGCTCCAAACTACAGTCAGCTTCTAAAAGAAGGTGGTATTATCGTAGACGTAAGAAGTAAAGCAGAATTCTCGGGTGGACATATTAAAGGATCAAAAAACATTCCTTTGCCATCATTAAGCGCAAACCTCAACTTATTGAAAAATAAAGATAAACCGGTAATTACTTGTTGCGCCTCCGGGATGCGAAGTGCTTCAGCAAAGAACCTGCTTAAATCAAAGGGATTCACAAAGGTTTACAACGGTGGTTCCTGGTCTTCGCTTAATAACAACATTCAATGACCCGATGATAAACAGAATTCTTACCGGATGGACTTGGACACGGGCAGGCTACTTACTCATAGGAATTTGGGTTGTCGTCCAAAGTGCGATTGAAGGCGAATGGATTGGAATCGTCCTTGGTGCCTTGCCAGCCGCTATGGGCCTTTTTGGATTGGCTTGCGCAGGAGGCAATTGCAGTACGGGAACTTGTGGGATGAAAACTGATTTCAAGGAGAGAAAGTAATCGTATTAAGCTCGCATTAATAATTGGTTTGGACGATATTACCATAGCTTTAGGCTTCCCAAACTTATTTATAGTATTTTTGAGCCTATAAAATAATCGATCAACAATTAGCAGTTTATGCCTTATCAAATCGTATTCGACCTTTTTTGGAATCAAGTTAAAGCAAGTATTCAAGAGGGTAGCTTTGCAAAACTGACCATGGCAAAAACCATTGGCAAACCTAACCTAAAGAACATATTTGTAAGACCTCTCCAATCCGAGGATAACTCTAAGGTGTTAGTGAAATCTCACTACAGGTCTAAAGAAACTGAAGATGAAGAACACGAACTTTGCCTAGAAGAAACCTATGCATTTTTGAAATCACATCTCCATACGGCTTTTTCTTCGGTACTTTTATTTACCACAAAAAAAGACATCACTTTCAAAATTAACAAAAAGGGAGCGGGACGGATTACAGAGAATAACCCAACATTTCGTGACGTGAAACGAGCTCAGATTGATAAGGATAATCAATAGTAAAGATTTGTGGTTTTCTACATTTCAAATAACTCCTATTTATCAATGCTTACATCCATTAAGATAGTTTCGATTTTTAAAAATAACTCCTTCATATCAAAGGGCTTGGCTATAAAATCTGTGGCTCCTGCGGCCAGACATTCCGATTTTATTTCATTATCTGCAGACATCATTAATATAGGTAGGTGAGCCGTCAATTGGTTTTCTTTAAGTTCCTTACAAACAGCCATACCACTCACTCCAAATATGAATTGATCCAAAATTAATAAGTCAATCGCGCTATCAAGTACATTATCAACCGTTTGATCAGGTTTGTTTGAAATGAATGGCAAATACCCTTTATGGGTGAGCATTAATTTTAGCATTTCGCAGATCATGTGGTCATCATCGACCACGAGTATTTTAAACATTTCTTTTTATTTATGGTTTTGGTACTGATCCAGAGTAATAGTAAATTCTGAGCCTTTTCCCTTTTCGCTCTTTACTGATATAACTCCTTGGTGTCGCTCGATGATTTCTTTGCACAGATATAATCCGATCCCAAAACCTGAATACTTTTCCTCGTTTGTGCCGCTTACACGATAAAAACGCTCAAAAACGTGTTTTTGGTCCTTCTTTGGAATACCTACGCCATAATCCTTAATACTTATTGAAACCTTAGCTTCCTTTGGTTCAAAGATCTTAACTTCAATGTTCTTGTTATCTGGAGAGTATTTGATGGCATTGGTAATTAGATTGATGATTACTTGACCTATCCTATCTCTGTCTGCAAAAACATCACAATGCACTTCTTGACTAAAGATAATTTCTGCTTGTGCATGTGCATAGACAATATCCTGAATAGTATTTTCTATAAGCACATTTAAATTAAATTTTTCCTTTTGTAAATGCAATTGACTCACTTCAATTCTGTCAATGTCCAACATTTCAGAAATCAAACGCGTCAATCGGGTTGTTTGATTATCAATACGCTCTAATGAGCTTTTAATTGGCAATGAATCCCATTGTATTTCATCTTGACCATCCATTAAACTTAAAAGAAGCTGGGTGTATCCTTTGATTGATGTTATTGGCGTCTTGAGTTCATGGCTCACCATCCTCATAAAATCCTCCTTCCGTTTTTCTTCCTCCTTTAATTTTTGAATTTGGGTATTGGCACCTATCCACATTAGTATTTTCCCATTTTCATCCTTTACCGGGATGGCACGGCTAATATGCCATTTATAATGTCCGTTTTTGTCCAGAATTCTCATTTCCATCTCAAAAGTATCTCCACTTTTTACTGCGTTATTCCAATTCTGTTGGACACTTTGGAGTTCTTCTGGATGGATTAACTTTTCCCAACCTTGTTTTTCCATTTTGTCTAAGTCCCAGCCTGAGAAATCAGCCCACATTTTATTGTAGTAAAACACCTCACCATCAACGGTGGCATTAGTGATCATGTCGGGAACCAAATCTGCCATTTGATGGTATCTGGCTTCACTTTTTCTTATTTCTTTATTTAATTCTGCCTCTGCGGTGACCTCTGTGGCGATCATGGTCACCCCAATAATTTGACCGTCAACATGACGTTGTGGATGAAAGATGAAGTTGTAATAAGCCATTTTATTCTTTCCCTTTCGCGCCAAATTGATGGGCATTTCATTGCCCTTATAGGTTTTTCCGGTTTTATAAACTTCACGTAAAATATCGCCATATCCTTGCTCTTCAAAGCTTGGTATGGCAATCAAGAATGGCTTTCCAACAATTTCCTTTCCTTTTGCCATCTGATCTAAAACAGCTTTATTTGCTACCTTTACGATAAGCTCTTCACCTCCAAGAATAGCAATGGGAGACGGTGATGAATGGATCAGTTCATTATACTTTTGTGCGCTGGCATCGATTTTATTTTGTGCAAGCACCTGATCGGTTACTTCTGTAACAATTACCATAATTCCTGTGATCGTATTTTTACGATCGAACATAGGTTGGTAAACGAAATTATAAAACCCCTTTATTTTTTTATTCTTTTTTATAATACTCAACTCCATTTCTCTACCATGAAATGGTTTGCCAGTTTTTAGCACGGTATCCAAAAGTTCTTTGATGCCTTGATCTTTCAGTTCGGACATTAATTCAAAAAAATGACTTCCAATAAAGTCTTTTTCTTTATCAACCAATTCAAGGTAAAGATCATTGGCAAGTTCTACCTTGTAGTCTTTCCCTTTTAAGACCATAATGGCTATGGGAGCCTGCATTACAAGGCTTACAAATTCTGAAAGAATCTCCTGGTCCTTTTGATGTAAGTATCTTTGATAGGTGATATCTTCAATGACCAATAAAATCATGTTTTGGGATGCATCATCGCGTTTAATCTCACGGGCATTTAAGAGCATGGTGCGCGCTCCTAGCGATTCAAATTCTTGGGTCACTTCAAAATCTGAAATACTATCTCTTTCGGGCAGTAGGGATTCCAATAGGCTTTTCAATTCTGGGATGTTCCATTGTCCATTTCCCAATTCATAGATTAATCTACCTTCGGTATCCGATTCATTCACCTGGAAAGTTTTATAAAAAGAATCATTTGCGCGAATGACCTTAAGATTTTTATCCAAAACCAGTAAAGGTTCACGTACCGTCATGATGATGCCTTCAGCAAAATTACGCTCTTCAGTCAACTGTTCATTTAAATTAATGAGTTCGTGATTGACTGCAGAAATCTCCTCATTGGTGCTTTGCAACTCCTCCCTACTGGTTTCAAGTTCTTCATTGAGACTTTGCATTTCTTCGCCTGTACTCAATAATTCTTCATTGGCAGTTTGCAAGACCTCATTAGCAGCCTCCTGATCTTCGATAATGGACCGCATATTTTCTCGAGTGGCCATAATTTCTTTTTCCAAGTGTTCAATCCGTAGGTCTTTTTCATCCTTGTTATAACCCTTTATGGATTTAGGTGAACTGCCCTTGAGCATCGCAGGCGGATGAAAAAGTATGAGGTAGTGTGGCTCTTCAACATTGGGCAGAGAGACGGCTTCCAACGATATCAATTCTATATTACCGTTCAACTGAAACGGAATCTGTTTCATTATTACGGGTTTATTGTCTTTTTTTACTTTATGGAAAATATTGTGAAGCTCAAATGCCAGTCCTCCCTTAGCCATTTTGGCTAAATTATGACTTGGTATACCGTCTTGTTGCCCCAAATAAACCTCGATGTCACCACGAAAAAGCACAATGTCCATACTCTCATTCACCACCACACTAGCAGGTGTGTAATGTTGCAACAAGTATTCATCGGCTGTTTGTTGAAAATCGATGCGCCTTTTCGGAATTGGACTATTTTTTTCAATTTTATTGCGCAATGTCTGTTCACTATATCTATTGGAAGAAAGCATGGTTTTTCTTGCGGTATCCCTGCGCATAAAAAATTTATCGCCTTTGAGAACGGGAGTGAAATGATCGGGCACACTACTTGTTGTTTCTGAGCTTCCAAGCAATAGATACCCTTTTGTGTTTAAGGCATAATGAAAATTGGTGAGCGCCTTTTTCTGTAAATAGGGTTGAAAGTAAATGAGCACATTTCGGCAACTTATCAGATCCATGTTGCTGAAAGGTGGATCTTTTAAAAAATTATGTACCGCAAAGACGCAGAGTTCACGCACCTCTTTGTTAAGCAGATAACCGCCGCTTGATTTACTAAAGAATTCTTTTAACCGCTTAGGACCGACATCCTCAACTTCCTTTTTTGTATAAAATCCTTTACGTGCTTTAGAAATAGCAATCTCACTGATATCTGAGGCAAAAATTTTTATATTTTCTTTATATGTTACGTCTTCTGAATTGTAGAGATCAGGATGTGCATTGAAATATTCTTTTAAGCAAATGGCCATGGAGTAAGCTTCTTGGCCCGTGCTGCATCCGGCAACCCATAAGCGGATGGGTAGATCATTTTTCTTATTTTGAATAATCGACGGCAGAATGGATTTACATAAATTGTCAAATACATCCGGATCCCTAAAAAAAGTAGTCACCGGAATAAGTAAGTCTTGAAATAATAAATCCTGCTCCTCCTTATTTTTTTTCAGATAATCCAGATAGGTAACGAGACTTTGATTTTTAGTGATCACCATTCTACGCATTATTCTCCTATAAATGGTGGTCTTTTTATAATAAGTAAAGTCTGTTCCCGTGCGAACGCGCAATAGCGCGATAATTTGTCGATAGACATCCTCATCCGATGGCGAGCTATCTTTTTTATCTATGTTGTTTTTATCAATAGTGCTAATGACCTCTCTTATCTTATTGGGTATTTCTTGAACCTCCAATTCAAAATCTACCACTCCTGCCTCTATGGCATTGCGGGGCATGTCTTTCCATTCTGCAGATGCAACATCCTGCGCAAAGGTGATGCCGCCGTATTCTTTTATTGCTCTCAAACCTTCTGTACCATCTGAGCCTAAACCTGTAAGCACTACCCCCAAAGAATGGGATTGATGGATAATGGCAAGCGAATTGAAAAATAGGTCGATGGGAAGGTTTTGCTTATATGTGCTTGGTTGAGGTCGAGGACTTAATTTAAGAATACCATTTGTTGCCAATAACATTTTATTGCTGGGAATAATGTAAATGTGGTTTGGCTCCACTTTGATATCATCGGTAATTTCAAGTACGGGTAGCTTAGTGTTCTTTTGTAAAAGCTCTGGCAGGAGGCTTTCGTGCTTCGGATCTAAATGCTGTACAAGCACATAGGCCATCCCAGAATCCTCTGCAATGCCTGCAATTAACTTTTTAAAAGCCGCGAGACCACCAGCGGATGCACCAATACCCACAACGGGAAATTCATTGGTAGACATGATAAGGGTTTTGTCTGTTTCTGGTGTATCTTTTGTCATTTTGTAATCTACCATTTAAATAAGTGTAAATGTGCTTTTTGTTGAATTTTAGTGTAAAACACATTAAATAAATTTCAATATAGAAAATGATTCCCCAGTAATTCTCAGTTCATCTCGTTAATGCTGAAATTTCACGATGCGCAAAAAAGAGAATGGCTATAAGGGATCGTCGAATCGTGTAGGCTTTTCTAATCATGATGTAGTTCTAGGTTCCTAGTTTTCTCTACTATCTTTTCGTAAACATATACCATTTCCAGAAATCAACCAAACGATATATTTGGATGACATTCATTTTAATTGTTATTTTGGTTGGGTCTTAGGCAAGATGATATGAAATGCCGCACCTTCTCTCTCTTCAGATACCATAAATACGGTACCATGGTGATTTTGAACAATTTTTTTAACCAGCGACAGCCCAATTCCACTTCCATCGTAGTCCTTTGAATTCTGTAGGCGCTGAAAGATTTCGAAAACCTGTTGGTGATATTGTGGACTTATTCCGATCCCATTGTCGCTGATGGTGATTTCAAAATAATCCAAATCCTGTTTAAGATTAGGGTATTTTTCAATATCTTTTTTAGATAATGGCCGTGAAGACACGGTAATTATAGGCGCAACCTCCTTCGTTGAAAACTTGAGGGCGTTGGCCATCAAATTTGTTAGCAACTGGGTCATTTGAAGCGGTATGGCTTCAATCTCGGGCAACTCATTGATCGTTATCTGGGCCTGTTTTTCCTTTATAAGAACTTCAAAGTCAAGAATGATATCTTTAAGTATTAGGTTGAGATCCGTCCACTCATATAAATCACCGTGGTGCGCAACGCGTGAATAATCGAGTAAACTCTTGATCAGTCCGGACATCCGTATTGCGGAATTCGCAATTTTCTCCAATGTCACCCTATATTTAAAAAGATCATCATCTTGATTGTTCAACAAGAGATCCGAAAAAATCATTATTTTTCGCAAGGGCTCTTGTAAATCGTGGCTGGCTACGTGCACGTACTTATCTAATTGTTCATTGGTCTGTTCGAGTTGGGCAATCAGTTTTTTATAGCTCTCTGTCTTCTTTCTTTCAGTGATGTCTTCCATAGATAAGAGAATCAGTTTTTCCGAATCCTTTTCACGAACGATTTCCCTGGCGTTGAGCATAAAAGATCTTTTCTCTCCCGAAGGAAGGGCGAACACAATTTCTTCATCAACCACACGTTTTTTCTCTGGAAGCACCTTTAGCAATAAGGTACGCAAGCCGTCATTATCCCAAAATTCATCCTGCATTTTAAAGAAAGGCATGCCCTCAATTTCGGTCTTAACCACCTTAAAATTCTTATAGAATGAGGCATTTGCAATCTGTACACGAAAGTCTTTTTCCAACACCAATAGAGGTTCCCGTAGATTGGCGATGATAGCCTCAAGATAATTGAGCGTAAAATTGACTTCGCCTTGTTTCTCTAATAGCTCGCGGTTGATGTTGATGAGCTCTTCATTAGTTGATTGTAGTTCTTCTTTTGACGTCTCCAATTCCTCATTTAAGCTTTGCATTTCCTCGTTGCTGCTCGATAATTCTTCGTTGGCACTCTGTGATTCCTCATTAAAGGCTTCTTGGTCTTGGCTGATGTGACGCATGTCTTCCCTGATTTGCTCCAATTCGTTTTCTAAGGAAGTGTTACGCTTATTTAAATGGTCTTTCTCTGAAGATTTAAAGTTAGATTTCCAGATTTTCAATAGCCTATTCCCAAAGGAAGTACTCGGTAATTTTTTCCGAAACAGAATTAAATAGTGTGGCTCCAAGGTGTTGGGAAGTGGTACGACCTCAATACTGGCGGAGAAGCGAACTCCATTGAACAGTACCTGAATACCTTCCTTAGTAACTGATTCCTGGATCGTTTTGGCCTTGTGTATGGCATTTCGCAGTTCAAAAACTAATTCCTTACGCGCCATTTTCAATAGCTCGTGGGTAGGCTTGCCCGAGGATGGCGCCAAAAAAGGGTCAATATTTCCGTTGACATGAACGACTTCCATATGTTCGTCAACAACGACGCTGGAGGGGGTATATTTAGAAATAAGAATCGCTTCTGCATTTTCTTTAAACCCCATTTTGGAATGATTTTCCATTGGAATTTTATTTATTGGAATTACTTTGTTTTCTTCTCTGTGTTGATTGAGAGTTCGCACAAAACGTCCAGACCCTGGCCTGCGTATAAAGAGGCCATCTTGTTTTGAAAAAGTTATAAAAAGGTTAGACAAAGAGTCTGTGGTCTCCGATTTTCCGAGCAGCAAAAACCCATTCTCATTAAGACCATAGTGTAAGGTGACCAGTACCTTTTCTTGTAAAATGGGATCTAAATAAGTCAATACATTACGACAACTTACCAGATCCACATTGCTAAAAGGCGGGTCTTTGATAAAACTATGCACCGCGAACACTATGCTATCCCGAACCGATTTAACGACTTTGTAGCTCCCGCCAATTTTAGTGAAATATGTTTCTCTATTTCTTAGCGAAAGCCCTTCCAGTTCAGCAGCAGTATAAATGCCTGAACGTGCTTTAGAGATGGCGGATTCTGAGATGTCTGTTGCGAATATCTGAATCTCTTTATGGTGTGTGCTTTGACCTGCAGTAAGTCCACCTAATATATCGAAAAACGCAATGGCCAACGAATAAGCTTCCTCACCGGTGGAGCAAGAACTTACCCAAATACGGATGGGTTTATTCAATTTTTTATTTGCCAACAATTGTGGAAAGACGGTGGTCGACAATTTTTCAAAAATCTCTGGATCGCCATAAAAGGCGTTCCCATTATTGCGTAGATTCTGGTTCAGAGTATCCTTTTCAAATGTGTTTTCTCGGAGCAAATTCAAATAATCACGATGGCTCGTTATGTGATTGATGGACATTCTTTGATCTGTACGCCGCATTATAGTGTCTGGAGGCGCTTCATGGAGTTTTTCAAAAGAGTTGGTTCCCCCTGCTGATGCACCGATACCAACTATCGGTAATTGCTCTCGTATTTTTTCTTCCTCCATTTGGTTTTTGTTGTCAAAGTATAAATCGCAAGTATAATGTATTGTGTTCAGGAAGAGTTTTAATGGATCCTAAATCCTAGTTCTGCAAGCTATACAAAGTTTTTAAGAAACAGACCTATATGGATGACCTAAAATGAAGTTCAATTTATCTTTTATAAACCCTATTGAAAGTTACAATTTTTATTTAAATTGCGTTATATCCTAAACCAATCCTTGTGAAATCCACATTAAAAATCATGATCGTTGATGATGATGAAGACGATATTGACTTTTTCTTTGACGCGATAAATGGTATCAATCCGACATATACCTGCATTGCTGCTGGAAACGGGGAGATTGCGCTCCATAAACTACAAAATAATAGTGTAGAAGAACTACCCGATTTCATCTTTCTTGATTTAAATATGCCCCGAATGGACGGAAAAACCTGCCTTGGAGAACTTAAGAAAGACCATAAACTGAAAGATATCCCTGTAATTATTTATACCACGTCTGACAATCAACTGGATAAGGATGAGACTTTAAAACTTGGTGCAGCACATTTCTTGACAAAGGCGAACACCTTCAATATGCTCCAGGCAAATATTAAGGACACATTAATGTTAGTGAGTTCTAAAACAAAAAAGGGTTGAAGTAATGCTGCCTATTTTCCTGCAAATTTTATCAACTCTGAATTAAACTTATCCATTTCCTCCAGAAACAAACTGTGGCCGCTTTTTTCAAAAGCAATTATATGAGAATCTTTGATACCGGATTTCATCTGTTCAGCCAAATCAAAAGAACATATCTTATCCTTTTTGCCATGCATTATCACTGTAGGAATTTTAATTTTCTCCAAGTCGGGCCTTAGATCGGTATCACGTAAAGCAATTAAACATTGTGCGGTGGCATAAGACGATGCACTGAGATTAATCCCATTCAACCAACTCTTTAATCCTTCGTTTAATGAGGTTTCCGTTGCAGAGAAGATATCTCCAACATTGGCTAATAACTGCGGTCTGTCCCTATAATTCAATTCGATTAATTCATCAACCTCACTTTTGGGCAGGTTGTATTTGAAATCGTCGCGTTGTGTCCAAATTGGTGCTGCGGCTCCACACAATGCCAGCCTAGAAACATGCGCTCCATCATACATAGAGACATAACGAATTGCAATGGCACCACCCATTGAAAAGCCAACCAAAACAGCATCTTTTATGTCAAGTTTGTCTAATACGGTTTTGATGTCCATGGCGTGAATATCATAATCATATTCTCCATAAGGCTTATCTGATTTTCCAAAACCCCTTAAGCCAATACCAATTGCCCTGAAGTTATTTTTTATCAAAGCGCTGTATTGATATTCATACATCTCGTCACTTAAAGGCCAACCGTGTATTAATACAACAGGTCTGCCCTCACCTACATCAGTAATATGAAGACGTACATTGGGTTCTACTTCAATGTATTCAGCTCTGATCTTTACTGGCTTTGTTTTAACAATTGATTTTTCCATCATTTTTAATATTTAATTATTCCTGAGTTAGTGTATTTTCGTTATTTTTATTTCGTCAATAGTAATTCCGAGTACTTTTGCTGCTAACATTTAAAAGTTGCTATTAGCACTGAAATTGTTAAACAGTCGGTTCATCAAATAGTTGGTCATGCCTTCTGAAAGGCTTCATTTCTGGTTAGCGACATCTTGTGTATTTATTTAACTCGTAAACATAACCACGTCTTCCAACATTTCAAATGACCCAGATCATTCGGTTTCAAGATATTGCCTCTTTTCACTAAAAATCTAGGTCAACCTTTATCATGTCATTTGATAACTAATTATTTTATTTTTGTACTCACCTAAAATGCCATGCAAAAGGTTTAGAAACCACTTCTTAAAGCTATTTTATTTCTATTTATTATGGGCAATCTTGGATGTGAAAATGACAATCAATCCATACTGATTGTTACGGACAGGTCGATAGGGATAAACCCTGTCTTTAGAGACTCAGAAATGACTTTGACAAGTGCTGACAGATTCAAAAAGGATATCCATAGGGCGGCTTTTTAACAGAAGATATAAGCTTGGAAAGAAGCTCCTTAAGAGTAGGGCCAAATGAGATTACATTTAAAAAGAAATCTTTAATTGTAACCTGTTTGGCTATTTTTTTTGGTTATTTCAGGACGGGTCAAATCCATAGATACTCCATAGATACTCCATGGATAGTGTATGGAATGGATAAATCCAAACACCTTAAAGAAAAGAAAATTCTGTACAGTGTAAAATATTGGATCGAAAATTTATACCTATCCATAACAGCTTCTATCTAACTTTCATATTCCACAACTATTTGAATTCATCCTTTATGACTTGATCCCAATTCGGTCAACAGTGTTGACCGCACTTTTTTTGTTGACCGACTTGTGGTCAACACATTAAATTTAATCAAATTAAAGGATATTGCTGAAATGTAAAAAGCTTGTAAAACCATATGTTTTACAAGCTTTTGATGCTTTTG
>NZ_DATJCA010000056.1:0-10311 GCF_035515035.1 Gelidibacter sp.
GTCAGGTGTTACCAATGCAAGAACCTTCATGTCCTTTCCTGTTCCGTGAGGTAAAGAAACCACACCTCTTACCATTTGATTTGCTTTACGAGGATCCACTCCAAGTCTTACAGCGATATCCACTGAAGCGTCAAATTTAGTATAGGAAATTTCTTTAATTAAAGTTGTAGCCTCTTCAAGAGTATAAAGTTTGGTTTTATCAACTTTGGCTCTTGCCTCTTTTTGCTTTTTAGTTATTCTTGCCATTTCAAAAATTTTTAATTAGGTTTTTTACCAGTTACAGTAATACCCATTGATCTTGCTGTCCCGGCAACCATGTCTATAGCTTTTGCTTCTGTAAATGCATTTAAATCCTGCATTTTATCTTCTGCAATTGCTTTAACTTGATCCCAGGTTACTTTTGCTACCTTCTTTCTGTTCGGTTCTCCAGATCCTTTTTTTACTTTGGCCGCTTCCATTAACTGTACTGCAGCTGGTGGAGTCTTAATTACGAAATCAAACGATTTATCCTTGAACACAGAAATAACAACCGGCAATACTTTACCAGCCTTATCTTGAGTTCTAGCATTAAATTGCTTACAGAATTCCATGATATTAACTCCAGCAGCTCCTAAAGCGGGTCCTACCGGTGGCGATGGATTCGCTGCACCTCCCCGAACTTGTAGCTTAACTACTTTACTTAATTCTTTTGCCATTTTTTAATTTTTAGTGCACATCTTTTCATTGGAAGCCAAAAGACATACGATCTATTTGTAACAATTATTAAACTTTTTCAACTTGCATATAACTTAATTCCAATGGTGTCTTTCTTCCGAAAATTTTCACCATCACTTCAAGTTTACGCTTTTCTTCATTTATTTTTTCGATAGTTCCATCAAATCCATTGAACGGACCATCAATTACCTTGACGGTTTCTCCAATGGTGAAAGGAATTGCTGCGTTAGCATCTGCATCAACGGTAAGCTCATCCACCTTACCTAACATTCTGTTTACTTCAGATTGTCTTAATGGCACAGGATCACCACCTTTTGTCTCTCCTAAAAATCCAATTACGTTGGTAATCGATTTAATGATATGAGGAATCTCACCACTTAAATTGGCTTGAATCATGATGTAACCAGGGAAATAAACTTTCTCTTTGCTTATTTTTTTCCCGTTACGTATTTGTATTACTTTTTCAGTAGGCACCAAAACTTGATCTACATAATCTCCAAGACCCAAACGGGCAATTTCGTTATCGATATAGGTTTTGATTTTGTTTTCTTGACCACTTACGGCCCTTACAACATACCACTTTTTATTTCCACTAGTTTCAGACATTCTTTATTTGTATTTTACTTGATCCAGTCGAAATAAGCTTCGATAACTCCACTAAAAACTGTATCAACGCCCCAAATTGCCAAAGCAAATATGATTGAGAAAACAGCTACTACTATGGTTAAACGTTGCGCTTCAGCCATTGTTGGCCAAGTCACATTGTTCTTTAATTCACCAAATGATTCTGAAATATAATTTACAAATCCTGCCATTACAGTTGTGTTTATTTTAAAATGAGAGCTTCAATTCTCTATTAACTTCATCTAAACCATTTCAAATTAAATGCTTTAAATTGCTCTGCACGGGTTGGGAGACTCGAACTCACGACACCTGGTTTTGGAGACCAGTGCTCTACCAACTGAGCTAAACCCGTATTATAAAAAGAAAATAATGATGAACATCGTTTTCTTTTTTATAATTTTCACTAATCAGCTCAATTGCTGAGCCCACGTTTTAAGCGTGACAGATAAATATAAATCAAGGCATCCTGAAAAATCAAGACGCCTTAATAAATATTTAAATTATAATTAGTCTAAGATTTCAGTTACCTGACCTGCACCTACAGTACGTCCACCTTCACGGATCGCGAAACGTAAACCTACAGTCATTGCAATTGATTGGATCAACTCAACGTGGATTGTAAGGTTATCTCCAGGCATTACCATTTCAACACCTTCTGGCAACGTGATCGTTCCAGTTACGTCAGTTGTACGTACGTAGAACTGAGGACGGTAGTTATTATGGAATGGCGTATGACGTCCACCTTCTTCTTTTTTCAAGATATAAACCTCAGCTTTAAATTTAGCGTGTGGCTTAACAGAACCTGGCTTAACAATAACCATACCTCTTGAGATTTGAGACTTCTCAATACCTCTCAATAAGATTCCTGCGTTATCTCCAGCTTCACCTCTATCAAGAATTTGACGGAACATTTCAATACCAGTTACAGTAGAAGTTAATTTCTCTGCACCCATCCCGATGATTTCAACTGGATCTCCAGTTTTAGCAATACCAGTTTCGATACGACCTGTTGCAACAGTTCCACGACCTGTAATAGAGAACACATCTTCAATAGGCATCAAGAAAGGCTTGTCAACTTCTCTAGTTGGCTCCTCAATCCAGTTGTCAACAGCTTCCATCAATTCCAACAATTTATCAACCCACTCTTTCTCACCGTTAAGTGCTCCTAAAGCAGATCCTTGAATAACTGGACCATTATCACCATCATACTGATAGAAAGATAATAGGTCACGTACTTCCATTTCTACTAACTCTAATAATTCAGGATCGTCAACTAAGTCAACTTTATTCATGAATACAACAATTCTAGGAATACCAACTTGGCGTCCTAAAAGGATATGTTCACGTGTTTGAGGCATAGGACCATCTGTTGCAGCAACCACAAGGATAGCGCCGTCCATCTGAGCAGCACCAGTAACCATGTTCTTTACGTAATCCGCGTGACCTGGACAGTCAACGTGAGCGTAATGACGATTTGCTGTTGCATATTCTACGTGTGATGTATTAATTGTAATACCTCTTTCTTTTTCTTCTGGAGCGTTATCAATTTGATCAAATGATCTTGCTTCTGAAAAACCTGCATCAGCTAATACTTTAGTAATAGCTGCTGTCGTAGTTGTTTTACCGTGATCCACGTGTCCAATAGTACCTATATTAAGGTGTGGTTTTGAACGATCGAAAGTTGCCTTTGCCATGTTTAATTTATTTTAATCTTAATTTATATTAGTGTTCAAAAATTTAATTTTGCTTATTTAAAAAGAGCCAATGACGAGAATTGAACTCGTGACCTCTTCCTTACCAAGGAAGCGCTCTACCCCTGAGCTACACCGGCGATTGAGTTTGGTGGTTTCAGGTTCCGAATTTCAAGTTCAAAAAGTTGCAACAAGAAACTTGAAACGTATCCAGAATAGCCAATCATATATTTAATATGCTAAAATCTACTCTTCGAGAGGGCTGGTCACGCATTGCGACGTGACAACATTTCACTCTTTTGAGTGAGAAATCACACTTTTAGACGTGACGACACTCACTCTTTGAGCGGGAGACCGGGTTCGAACCGGCGACATTCAGCTTGGAAGGCTGACGCTCTACCAACTGAGCTACTCCCGCAATTTTTATGGAAATCCTAAACAGGGATTCCAAAATTCCAATATTCAATGAACGTTTTCAAACTTTAGCTTAATAGACTTTAGTTTTAGACTCCTGCCTTCGCAGGAATGTGCCTGGATTACCTCCCTTCGGTCGGTGATCCGTAAGGGTGACCCCTTACTAAAACTTTTAAAACGCAGTTTTACAAAAGCGAGCTTAAAAGATTTTTCTCATTATTTTGGATTACCTCCCTTCGGTCGGTGATCCGTAAGGGTGACCCCTTACTAAAACTTTTAAAACGCAGTTTTACAAAAGCGAGCTTTTGACACCTGCTTATTTAAAAGTTTTGTGGGGAGAGCAGGATTCGAACCTGCGAAGACGTAGTCAGCAGATTTACAGTCTGCCCTCGTTGGCCGCTTGAGTATCTCCCCAAACAATTTAAAACTCAAATTCTAAAAATTCTCATCTCAAACTTCACTTTCAATCTTATAAAGAACAATTTCTCAAAATCCAATTACTTTGAGATTCCTGCTTCTGCAGGAATTTGGAGCCGATAGAGGGACTCGAACCCACGACCTGCTGATTACAAATCAGCTGCTCTAGCCAGCTGAGCTACATCGGCTTTTTATGAACTTTTCCTTCAATAAAAAAGCCCGCTATTTCTAACGGACTGCAAATGTAGAGATTTATTTTTTTATTCAAAACATTTTATGAGAAATTTTTATCAAATATGTGATCTTAATTTCTCTTTTCGTCTTTTCAACTGTCTTTCAAGGGAAGAAACCGCCATATCTACCCCTTCTTCAAATGTTTTACATTGTTTCTTCACCACAAAACTATCACCGGGAACGCTCACTCTGGCTTCAAATATTTTATTTTCCTTATCACTTGTGTTTTCGACTTTAAGATAGACATCTGATTGGATGACTTTATCATAAAATAAATCCAACTTATCCATTCTTTTCTGAATGAAGTCGATTAACTTCTTGTCTGCTGTAAAGTTAACTGATTGCGTGTTTACTTTCATGTGTTCGATTTTTTAATAAATTAAGAGCATAAAACCATTAAAGTGTTATGCTTTCATTTGGTTAGACACTAGTTATTATTTTTACTTCTCGGATGCGCATTGGCATACACTTTTTTTAATTCAGCAATACTATTATGGGTATAAACTTGGGTCGCCGCTAAGCTTGAATGGCCCAACAATTCTTTAACGGCATTTAAATCAGCTCCTTGATTAAGTAAGTGTGTTGCAAAAGAATGCCTCAATATATGCGGACTCTTTTTTACTTTGCTAGAAGCCATACTAAAATACTCATTAATAACTCTGTAAACAAGCGTTTCATATATTTTTAAACCTTTTTTAGTTAAAAACAAATATTCACTGTCTTCAATAATTTCTAATTCATTTCTTAGCTGTATATACTTATTTGCAGTCAATACGACACTATCTATTAACGGAACAAAACGCTCTTTATTTCTCTTGCCCAGAACCTTTAACGTTCTGTTGGATAAATCCAAATCTTTTAGATTGATTTGAATAAGCTCTATGCGCCTAATTCCCGTTGCATAAAAAAGCTCCACGATAAGCCGATTTCTCAACCCCTCAAAGTCAGTTTCCAATTCTAAAATTTGGATAACTTCATCCATTTCGTTTTGCGAAAATGGGATCTGTACCTTCTTGGTGGTTTTTAAAGCTTTGTGTTTGGATAAAGGGTTCGCTTCAATTGCTTCTGTTTTCATCAGAAATTTAAAATAAGAGTTGAGGGATGACACCTTGCGATTGATACTTCTATTAGAAATGTCGAGTTTGACCAAAGAAACAATCCAACTTCTTATTTGCGAGTAATTCACATCTTGAATGGTGGAGGAGTCATATTCATCACCAACATACCTTGAAAATGCTCCAAGATCTGTGAGATAAGCCTTGACCGTCAGTTCAGAATAATTTTTTTCGTGCAGTAGGTAGTCAGAAAAAGATGAGAATTGAGAAATTACTTCAGGCATTAAGGAGCAAATTTAGGATTTGGTTCATTAAATATAAGACAAAAAAAATTCCTGCGGTTGCAGGAATCTCTTTTTATTTGATTTCAAAATTACAATTATACGTTTTCACGATCTCTTAAACGTTGAATGTATTGTGCTTTTTGAAAAGAAGCTCTATTTAGAACAGAAGGCTTGTCAAACTGCTTACGCGCCTGTAATTGACGTTTCGTGCCAGTTTTATCAAACTTACGCTTGTAACGCTTTAACGCTCTATCTATATTTTCTCCTTCTTTAATTGGTATTATTAACATAGTGTCTTGACCTCCTCTCTTTTAGAATTTTTAGGCTGCAAATATAAAAAGTATATTATAATTTACAATTAAAATTATAAAAAAAAATAAACGGAAGATTATCACATTTATGAACCTCAATCTAAAGGGAAAATAATACTTACCTTTTAAGTTATTCCTTGTACAACGAAGATCGCTTGGTCAAGTCCTGAATCAATTTTTCGTCTTCCTCACTTTCCAACAAGGTATTGTAATTTCTCCAAAAGTCCTTATTATAAGGTTTTACCGCAAAAATATCTGGGTCCCAAGGTTGCTTTAGAGCCTTTTCAATTTGTTCTGGGTCCAGAATGATCTCAGTGAACAACAATTCTTGGACCGTATAGTAAAAGCGTTCATCGGTATTGGCATCCGGATCATTCACTTCCCCTGGCTTGGTTGGCTTATAACCAACATTCACCAATTTTGGAGTTTCATAATATAAATAGTTAGGATACATCTTATCCTGATACTCTCTAAAGGTCATTATCAACTTATGGTTGATTTTTGTATCGAAAAGCGTTTTACTTCTACTTTTTTGAGCATCAGACGCTGCAATTAATTCGTATTCCAATTTCTTGACGGCATAATTGTCATAATAAATGTAAAGCCATCCTTTGGCATGGTAGCCATCATTATATATACCCTTAGTTTCTAAATTTATGTATTTATGGCTTTCTGAAATCTCAATTTTATAAATCTTTCTATCATCATCAACCAGTATGGTGTCTAACCTGAATTGGTGCCTATCTAAAATATCTTCACCAAACAAAGCTCGATTGTTATTGGCGTTTCTCAAAACGTTCAATTTACTTTCAAACAAATTTTGCAGTCCGTTGATTCTGGTGTCGTTCCACTTGATTGCTTTTACTAAAGAAGAAGTTTTGATGGTGTCTCTTCTTAAATTTCTTGCCATAAGGTTACCTCTGTTCGCCTTTTCTTTAAGATATGCTGTATAGGTAAGCAGGCTATCCACATCACGTAGATCATAACTTTTTCGGACTTGATCTACATTTATTCTTAGATTGGATGCCGCCGATGACATATAACTGGAGTCATAAACTGTAATAGCACTTTCAATGAGCCATTTAAATTCCCGTCGGTTACGTTCTTTATGACGTAAAAAGCCTTTTTGAAGATAAGGTGTTTCAGGCATATTTACAGACAATCTTTCAAGAGCCTTCAGTACAATATCATTCGCCGTTTTTGGTCTGTTTTCAGCGATTAATACAATTTCGTCCAAAGAAGCTATATCCTCTTCCAAATATATTTCTTGAGTATTATCAAACTCATTAACTGGAGTTTTGAAACTTTTATAACCAATGGATGAAATAACTAAGGTATCGTTTTCGAATTGATTAGGAACTAACAATACAAATTTCCCATCGGCATTACTTACGGTTCCGATGGTCGTGTTTTGGACATAGATACTGGCACTCTCGACGGGCATCAATGTGCCAAAATCAGAAATTTTATTTTTAACTTCCTTTTGAGAAAAGACTGAAAAAGAAAAAAAGCAAATTGTTAACGTCAGTAGGTATTTGAAATAATTGACTTTCATGTTCAGGATGTAGATTAGTTAGATATCAGACTTACACTATTTTTTAAATCATATTTAAAGCCAATTTGGGGTTTTCAGCTAAAGTATGAGCTCATTAATTATGTCACAGGCTTGTAAATTTTTTTAACAATCACCAATTTAATACAATTGCAACATATTATTACCAATATAAAGTTCAAATAAGTAAGCTGACCTATTTAGAGGCCTTTAATCGCTCAGCATTTTAATAAAATTAAGGCAAATTTCCACCACAATGATGAAAGAAAATTAGGTCGCCGGTTTATAGTCCTTTTTTTTTATCGATCAACATTTTTTAGCGCAATTGAGATGAATTTTCGCCAAAATGATGATCAAAAACGCTTAGGTTGCCGGTTTATAGTCCTTTTTATCGATCACCATTTTAGCGATGATTTCTCTCAAAATCTCAGAGGTACCTCCGCCAATGGGACCCAATCTACTATCTCTTAGTAAACGCGCCATTGGATAGTCTTCCATATACCCATACCCGCCTAAAAACTGAAGACAGCCATAAATAACCTCATCGGCCATTTTTGTAGAATGTAATTTGGACATGGTGGCTTCCTTTACGACATACTCTCCTTTATTTAAACGATAGGCTACAGAATAATTGAATTCCTTACATATTTCCATATCGGTATAAAAATCCGCTACTTTATGACGTAAAGCCTGGAACTTATCTATGGTTTTGCCAAAAGCGGTGCGCTCAGACATATATTGAATGGCATATTCAAGCGCAAACTCTGCCCTTGCGTGAGAATTGATACCCATAATCAATCTTTCTAAAGCGAAATGTTGCATGATGTACGGAAACCCTTTGCCCTCTTCTCCCATAAGATGATCTGCAGGAATAATGACATTATCAAAAGCAATTTCTCCAGTATCTGAAGCTCTCCATCCCAATTTATCAAGTTTGGTGGCGGAGATTCCTGGAGTATCTCTATCCATTACAAAAATACTCATCCCATTATGCCCAGCATCAGGATCAGTTTTGGCTGCTACGACTAAATAATCGCTATAGATACCATTTGTAATAAAAGTTTTGGAACCGTTAATCACATAGGTATCCCCTTTCTTTTCAGCTGTAGTACGCATGCCTGCAACATCACTTCCCCCAAAAGGTTCCGTAATACACAAACAGCCAATTTTATCTCCAGTAATGCTTGGAGTTAAATATTTTTCCTTTATTTCATGACTGCCCTCTTTATTGAGATGCGTCATGGCAAGATAAGCGTGTGCCCACATGGCAGCTGCAAAGCCACCAGAATTTATTTTTTGTAATTCTTCAAGAAAAATAACGGTATAGAATAAATCGAGATCCATTCCACCATAGGCTTCAGGATAATTAATACCGAAAAAGCCCATGTCGCCAAATTTTTTCCATATAAAGCGTTCAATGGTACCTGTCTTTTCCCATTTATCAATATGTGGGACGACTTCTTTTTTTAAAAAATCCTGTAAACTTTGTCTAAAAAGTTGATGTTCTTCTGTGAAGTACATGCTGTTCATATAGTATATTTTTCATTTAATTCAGGGTCAAATATAGCTTAATTATCTCAAATTTTTGGATTGGAAACTTTTTAACTTTCAATAACTCATCGAAAGAATTGAAGCCATCTCGCAGTGTTCTTTGTTCAATAATATAATGCGCAATCTCATAATCAATATGCTGAATTGTGACCAACTGCTCTTTTGTAGCATTGTTGATACTTATCTTTTCCACCAGTCTCGGTGTTTTTACCGCAAAATCATTTGTGATACGCTCTATCACTTCAGGCGTCAATCCGTATATGTCCTGCAGTTGGATTTCTGAGATAAAACCTCCTTTGAACTTATTTCGATATTTGACAATATTATCCGATAGCTTTTCACCTACGCCATTCACCTTTTGCAATTCTTGGGCTGAAGCTTTATTCAAATCGATTTTTTGCTCATAAGTTTTAATATTATATCCTTTTTGATCTGGATTTTTTGAGTAATCCACCCAATTATCTTTAGGCTTTGGATTGGTCACCCAATCCGGAAATTGAAATAATGGCGACAGTGTCTCCAACAAGGAATCTGAAACTTTGGTCACCTCCTGAAATTGTTTGGCAGAATTGATCCATTGATCTTTTTTTCTAAATTCCAACAATCGGTCAATCTCCTCCGTGGACATTCCAAGAGTGTACCCTTTAAAATCTGTGATGTAATTTGGATTGAACGGAAAAAACTTGGGCTTGTTCTTATCTATCACTACTCTTTTCAATGAATCGACCTGTTGTCTGAATCTAACCAAAGTTTTTGTATCTGGTTGTGCGCTTTCCGAAGAAAAATCCACGAAGGCATAAATGCATTGAAAAACAACGATGAGAATAGCCAATAAAAAAATCCCATTCCGTTGACTGTTAGAAAACTTGAAATGGGATTTATATGCCATGATATTTATTTTATTTAACTGGCTCCTGCTTTTTATAAAGCAGATTTGCTTTTAATTTTTTAACGTAAGCATCCAAATCGATTTTGACCTCTGTTGACATAATGTACAATCCGATAATATTAGGAAAGGACATAGCAAGAATCATCATATCAGAGAAATCTAGAACAGCACCTAAGCTGACTGAAGCGCCAATCACCACAAAAACCAAGAACAACATTTTATAGATGAATTCAATTTTTTTGCTTTTTCCAAATAAGTATGTCCACGCTCTCATACCGTAATAAGACCAAGAAATCATGGTTGAGAATGCAAATAAGAAAACAGCCAAGGCCAATACATACGGGAACCAGGAGATTTGACTACCAAAAGCATCAGAAGTTAATTGCGCACCCGCCATTCCTTCTACCTCATGCATTCCTGTAAAAATCAACACCAAGGCGGTTAAGGTACACACCACAACGGTGTCAATAAATGGCTCCAATAAAGCCACGAAACCTTCTGATGGAGGATTGTTTGTTTTTGCCGTACTATGTGCAATTGCTGCCGAACCGACCCCCGCCTCATTTGAGAATGCC
>NZ_DATJCA010000057.1:0-4695 GCF_035515035.1 Gelidibacter sp.
TAACGCGGCTTTTTTTTGTTTAGGGATAAATGAATTTTAACCGCTAATGAACTTATATGCAGCTGGAAGAAAAAATAACCATCTGATATCATCGGGATACTTGACAGTTCAATTTTTCAAGAGTTTAACAAGAGTCTAAACTGATCTTTTGGGATCATTTTTATACAGGTTTGGCAAACTGATATTAAATTTCACCGCAATCAGCCTAACAGAAATTACCACCGCACCCGCAATCATAAAAACCACATTATCATCAATTGGTAGTTGTCTTAAAAGGAAATAGGTGATACCTCCTAAAATACAAGCGGTCGCATAAATTTCCTTTGTTCTAAAAATAACCGGGATTTCATTAGATAGAATGTCTCTGATGACACCACCAAAACAAGCCGTGATAGTTCCTAATGAGATACAAATAAAGGGATGCAACCCGGCGGTCAAACCTTTTTCAATTCCTACAACTGTATAAAGCCCAATACCAATCGAATCAAACAACAATAAGGACGTGCGCAAATAATTGATTTTCCGTTTGAAAGCTACGGTAAAAACAGTCGCAGCGAATATTACATATACATACGTCATGTTGGTCATCCAGGTTACTGGGGTCACCCCAATGAGAATATCCCTTAAGGTCCCACCACCTACCGCGGTTACAAAAGCAATAATGAGCACCCCAAAAGGATCCATTTTTTTATTCATCGCAACAGATACACCAGAAATGGCAAAAGCAATAGTTCCGAGAATGTCAAGGGTTTGTAGAAACATAGTTTTCTGAAAAATTATAGGCGGGCAAAGATAACAACACGTATTGGGCAATCTAAAACTTTAATGGAATAATATATCAATTTGGATGTTTTTGAAGGTTTTATGAAATGGAAACGTGAAATTCACTTTATAACTACATCGAAGAGATCCCGCCCAAAAGCGGGATAAGCGATTCGCACAAGTTTTGTAAAAGACAAAACTTGGCTCTCTGCTCACATACTCTGGGTATAGTAATTATAATCTTTTAAAATGGTGTCTATAAATTGAATATCATTACCATTGACAGCCTTTACCCCTATCACTTCCGTTATTTTATTCCGCAGTTTGATCAGGGTTTGATAATCATTGGCGGATTTTGCGGCAGTGAAAGTATCCTTAATAATCCGCGCATCGTTGTCTGAAAGCTTGATTACTGTTGGATATGTGGGTTTATAATCGTCCTCCAGGTGTTCCAAAATCGTGTGACTGATATCGACCTTGTCTTTTAATAAAATTACTGAGGTTCCGGCAGCCATATCGCCCAAACGTTGCGATCTTTTACTGAAAAGAATCACAAAAAAGCCCATTCCGAAAATATAGATATCCACAATCCTGAAAAACCAGCGCACCACATAGTCGGCAAGAGAGGCTTGATACCCATCAATCTTAACCACTTTAATTTTCATGATTTTCTTTCCAAACGTTTGCCCTTCCAAAAGAGCTTCCAAAACCAAAGTATAAAAAACAACCGGCAGAGAAAGTAAGGTGTTGATGCCAATTTGCGACCATTGGTCCATATCCTGAAAAACACCTAGGCTCATGTTCAATATGGTGATATAACCAATCTTCAGGATCATATCAATAATAAACGCCATCAACCGTTCGCCCACCCCCGACGCCGTAAAATTAATTTTCACATTTTGGGTGGTGTTAATTTGTAACTCTGACATTTTATATTTTATTTTAACGACTATATGAGAGAAGTTGCGTTTATCAAGCAAAATAAGGAAAAATGGCTAAGTTTTGAAACCGCCATCTTCAATAATGATTTTAAAAACCCTGATGAACTTGCGTCACAATATATCCAATTAATCAACGATTTATCCTACGCGCAAACTTACTACCCCAAAAGTAAATTAATTACCTACTTAAATCAATTAGCGGCCAAAGCTTTTCAAAAAATATATAAGACCAAACGCGAAGACAGCAATAGAATCGTTGCTTTTTGGAAAACTGAAGTGCCGTTGATAATGCATCAATATCGAAAATTTGTCTATATCACCTTCATCATTTTTACTATTTTCACGGCTATTGGTGCATTTTCAGCAGCGAATGACGGCGAGTTTGTCCGGTCTATTTTAGGTGACGAATACGTTAACATGACTCTAGAAAACATTGATGCCGGCAATCCGGTGGCCGTTTACAAAAGCGGCAGCAACTGGGGAAGTTTTATAGGCATTACCGTCAATAATTTACGCGTGGGGATCATTGCTTTCGTTTTAGGTATTTTTGGCGGCCTCGGCACTGTTTACATCTTATTTAAGAACTGTATCATGTTGGGCTCCTTTCAATATTTTTTTTACGAAAAGAATGTGTTCTGGGAAAGTGTCAGAGGTATTTGGATCCATGGTTCCATGGAGATTTTTGCCATTGTCATTGAAGCAGCAGCAGGCTTGATCTTAGGCGCAAGCATTTTATTCCCTGGGACGCATTCAAGATTTACCTCTTTTAAGGAAGGTGCCAAAACTGGGGTCAAAATAGTCATCAGCACCTTCCCATTTACTTTTTTCGCTGGATTCTTGGAAGGGTTCATCACAAGATATTCACAAGAAATGCCCAAATTAATCTCCGTTGGTATTATCTTGGTCACTTTAGGATGTATCAGTTATTATTATTTAATATATCCTTTCGTTGTCAAAAGAAAATTGGATGCGCAACTGACTCCCATAATTACTTAAATGAAACTTCAACTGACGCTCATAATTACGGTCTGTATGATTCTGCTCCATGGAAACACACCACTTTGGGGGGAAATTCCTGTACAACAACCTCAAAATGAGCGCCAATTCAAAGAAAATTTTAAGGATAATTATTCTGGTAGGAAGTATAATTATGAAGGAAAGGCAACTGTGCGTTCTAAGCCATCAAAATACGGAGACACGTCCAAATACTCTCAAAACAGACCGTACGTAAACGAAGATAATGACGCGGATAATTTCTCATTTGACTTCAGTCTCTTAAATTGGGGGTTTCTCATCATTCTGATCATAGCTCTGCCCTATCTGGCCTACACTTTGTTAAATGAAGGAAGCGGCAAACTGTTTTCGTTTAGAAAGACTGAAAAATTACAGTCGCATGGAGAAATCACTGCACAAAACATAGGGCAGGCCGACATTAAGGCACTCATCACCAACGCCGAAAAAACGAAGGATTACAGATTGGCCATTCGGTATTATTATTTATTGGTATTAAAGCACCTGAACCTCAAAAACTTTATCAACTATGAGGATGATAAAACCAATGCAGATTATATGAATGCTATTGCATCTCAAAACTTCAGTAAAGGTTTTGCCTATACCTCCTACATTTACGATTACACTTGGTATGGCGAGTTTTCAATAAATGAGGAACAATATCAATTGGCCAAAGATAGTTTTGTTCAACTTATTAAAGAGATCAATTCATGAACAAAACCTTAGTCATTATACTTCTAATCGCTGCAACCATTATTACCATTGCCGTCACGGTGGACTATAGTAGAAATCGGACTGTAGATTGGACGGAAAGCTATAATGAAAAGAGTAATAAACCCTATGGTGTAAGTGTGTTTTATAAGGAATTGCCTAAGCTTTTTGACGGTCAACACCTGAAAACCATTTACTACTCACCTTACAATTACTTTTATGCGAATTCAGAGGATGGTTATGGCGATCATATAGCAGAAGGGAATTATATTCTGATAGGCAATTCAGACTATTTGGAACTTGCAGATGTGGAAGAACTCCTGATTTTTGCCGGTCGTGGCAATACGCTTTTCATGTCAGACTACACCTTCCCCAAATCGCTGTTGGACACGTTAAATTTAACAATAAAGGGCATTAAAACCCAGGACAGTATTGTAGAGCTAAACTTCGTGCACCCTCAATTGAAGCCCAAAAACACACTAATCGATAAAAGCGATAGTGCGTCTTATTTTTCACGATTTGAAGCAGAGAACCATAAAACTTTGGGCTATCTCAATCATGATCTTAATTTGATCAATTTTCTGGAAATTCCTTTTGAAGATGGGAAAATATTTTTGCATTTGGAACCAAAGGTTTTTACCAATTACAACATTTTAAAGGACGATCGCTACCTGTATACTGAAGGTGTTCTGTCTTATCTACCCAACCAGAATATTTACTTTGACTCCTTCACCAAGTTTTTTGATTCCCATTATGGTGATGCCGAAGAAAAATCGAATTTGAGTTGGTTTTTGCAACAAACGTCCTTTAAATGGGCTTGGTATTTGGCTTTGCTCTTGACATTTTTGTTTATGGTTTTCAATGCCAAAAGAAGACAGCGCATCATTCCCATCATAAAACCGTTGGAAAACACCACAGTGGGATTTGTCAAAACGATCTCCAATCTTTATTTTGAAACTCAAGATCATAAAAATCTCATCGATAAGAAAATCACCTATTTTTTAGAGAAGATAAGATCCGATTATAATTTAGATACGACCATTTTAAACGAAGAATTCATCACCAAACTCTCCCAAAAATCTGGCAAGAATATAGAAACCGTAAAAAAAACCATTAATTTCATCAATTGGTTACGGACCAAAAATGAGTTTTTTGAAGATAACCTTTTAAAACTCAATAGACACATTGAAGAATTTTATTCATAAACCTATGGAAAATAAAGATCCTATTGAAGGACAAACACAAATAGAACACCTACCAACTCAAGAAG
>NZ_DATJCA010000058.1:0-9762 GCF_035515035.1 Gelidibacter sp.
GGCGAATTCGTTATGGGCATGTTGGATTGGAAAACACAGCAAGTCGTCTCTGGGCAAGGCCTCATGAAAGTGGATGGCGAGAAAGCGCCTTTAAGTGCCTATTTGGGTATTTTGGGGATGACCGGATTAACGGCCTATTTAGGACTCACCCAAATTGGGAAACCTCAGGCTGGCGAAACGCTGATTGTTTCAGGCGCTGCGGGTGCGGTTGGATCTGTTGTAGGTCAGATTGGTAAAATCCTTGGCCTTACCGTTATCGGCATTGCCGGAACCGATGAAAAAGTAGAGCTGTTAAAAAGCAAATTCGGCTTTGATGCGGGCATCAACTATAACACCAGTAAGGATATAAGAGCGGATATCGCCAAGGCAGCACCAAACGGTATCGACATCTATTTTGATAATGTTGGCGGCCCAATTTCGGATGCCGTATTGTTCAATATCAATAAATTCTCACGGACCATTAATTGTGGTGCCATCTCCGTTTATAACGAAACAGAAGTTCCAAAGAGCATCAGCGTGCAGCCTTTCCTGGTTAAAAACAGTGCCTTAATGCAAGGCTTTATTGTTTCCAATTATGAAGAAAAGTTTCCAGAAGCCATGAAGCAGTTGGCCGAATGGTTGGCAGCAGGAAAACTCACCTACACCGAGACTGTGGTAGAAGGTTTTGACAATATTCCAAAAGCTTTTATGGATCTTTTCGAAGGTAAAAACACTGGCAAAATGGTCGTTAAAGTATAACTAAACATCAAAAGACAAACAAATGAACAACTTTGAATTTAAAAACCCGACCAAAATTATCTTTGGAAAGGACAGCATTAAAAAATTATCCAATGAAATCCCTAATGATGCTAAAGTCCTCATGCTCTATGGTGGCGGCAGTATTAAGAAAAACGGGATCTATGATCAGGTAAAAACGGCTTTGGCCAATGTGGAAGTAATTGAGTTTGGCGGCATTCCTGCCAATCCAGAATATGCTATTTTAATGGAGGCCTTAAAAATGATTAAGAACGAGAACATCACCTATTTGCTCGCCGTTGGCGTTGGATCTGTGATTGATGGCACCAAGTTCTTATCGGCAGCTGCCCTCTTTGAAGGGGATAGCCCTTGGGATATTTTAACCAAGAACATAAAGACTGAAAAAGGGATGCCCTTTGGAACAGTGTTGACCTTACCGGCAACAGGTTCTGAAATGAATTCAGGCGCGGTGATTACCAGAAAGGAAACCAAAGAGAAATTGTCTATGGGCGGACCTGGTTTATTTCCGGAGTTCTCCATCTTAGATCCTCAAGTCATTACGTCCATTCCGCAACGTCAATTGGCGAACGGGCTAACCGACGCTTTTACGCACGTTTTGGAGCAATATATGACCTACTCTATAAACGCAAGGTTACAGGACCGTTTTGCAGAAAGTATTCTGCAGACCTTAATTGAAGTGGCACCAAAGGTGTTGAAAGACCCAACAGATTACAAGGCCGCTTCTGATTTTATGTGGAGCTGTACGATGGCCCTTAACGGACTCATTCAAAAAGGAGTTCCTGGCGACTGGGCGGTGCATGCCATTGGGCACGAATTGACAGCCTTGTTTGGCATTGATCATGCCCGTACCTTGGCCGTGATTGCACCAAGCCACTACAAATTCAACTTTGAAGCCAAAAAGGAGAAACTCGCGCAATATGCCGAACGTGTTTGGAACATTACTGAAGGCGACACCGATGCAAAAGCCCATGCTGCCATAGATAAAACAGTGGCATTCTTTCACCAATTGGGTATCGACACCAAGTTATCGGAATATACCAATGATTATGAAGGCACCGCTGAAACCATTTCACAACGCTTTACAGAACGCAAATGGTTAGGCTTGGGCGAGCATAAATCCTTATCACCGGATAAGGTTGAACAGATTGTGAAAATGGCGTATTGATAGTTAAATGAAACCATTAAAAGCAATAGCATTTATGCTCACTGTGATGATCGCATCAAGTTGTAAAGATACGAACCATCAAAATGCTTCTGAAACCGTTTCAGAAGGCCAAACAAACATTAAAATAGAAAAAGACATGAACATATTATTTGTATTGACATCTCACGATAAATTAGGAGATACAGGAAAGAAAACAGGATTTTGGGTTGAGGAATTTGCAAGCCCATATTACGCCTTATTGGATAAAGGCGCACAGATAACCATTGCCACCCCAAAAGGTGGTGCTGCACCAATAGATCCAAGCAGTGACACCCCAGATGCTGCAACCGAGGCTACCAAACGTTTTGACGAGGATACGCAGGCCAAGGCGAAAATTGCAAATACCAAACGTTTAGCGGATATGAATCCCGACGATTTTGATGCTGTCTTCTATCCCGGTGGACACGGCCCGTTGTGGGATTTGGCAAATGATAGCACATCAGTTGCTTTAATCGAGAAGTTCAATAGTCAGAATAAGCCGATTGCTTTTGTCTGTCACGCGCCAGCAGCACTAAAAAATGTTAAGGATGCCCAGGGCCAACCGCTGGTAAAAGGCAAGAAAGTCACTGGTTTTACAAATACCGAAGAAGCCGCGGTCCAATTGACAGACGTCGTTCCATTTTTGGTAGAAGACATGCTGAAAGAGAATGGAGGCATTTATTCCAAAAAAGACGATTGGGCGCCGTATGTCCTTCAGGACGGAAACTTAATTACAGGTCAAAACCCAGCCTCTTCTGAGTTGGTTGCTGAAAAACTTTTGGAGAATTTAAAATAATCCTTACTATTTAGTAGTAAGAAAAGGCTGTCTGAAAGGGCAGCTTTTTTTGTTTGACACCCTTGGCAATCATTGATATTTAAATGTCTTGACTTCCTTCTTTAAATATTCAATCAATCTGTTTCACTGCTGATTCAGTCTCTTGCATGAGGAGTAATAAAGTCCGAGTATAAGAATCATTTCGAATTATTTGGTGATATTCCCTTTAGTAAACGGCATTATCTTTAAAATATATGCTAAGCCAATAGTGCATAGGACGCCAGAAACCGTTCCGATGATTTGATTTTCGCTGATAAAATAAGTTGCCATTCCCATACTGAAAATGCCAATGCCGATAATTTGATTTCTGTTCATAAATTTAATATTGGCGGTTTGAAATACTATTGTTACTCTTTTTATTAGCAGCGTTATACATTAGTTTTAACAATCCAGTTAATGTGATAAATGCAATTCCAACACTACTGCGAAATTCTTTAAAAATAGTATTCGGATATAGGTCTGTTAGAGCGATTATTAAAATAACCAATGATGATACCCAAACCAAGACAAGGATAATAAGAATGATTTTTTTCATGTTTTTATTTAAATTCAGATTTAGCGATAACTGCTTCTTTGTTTTTAAAAGTTCTAAATATAAGCGCCACATTAATAACAAATGTGGGGATAATAAATACATCTACCACAGTTCGTACTCCAAGAAAATCGTAGGTCAAAAGAACCAGTGATAAAAAAATAATAAATGTAGAAGCCATTATTCCTGTTTTTAAATAAGCCCTATGGGATTAGATTTAGTTTACTAAATATATACTTATTTTACAAATTGAATTAGGATGCCTAACACTCCAATCATCAAACATAAGGGCGAAAAAAATCTACTGTCTAATTTCCCAAAATACGTATTTTTTACGCTGTTGAAAAACCCGACGTATTTAAATTCTCTAATTGCCCTTAGAATAAATATGATTGGAATTACCCAACTGCCCAAGACCATGACCCATTCTGGTAAATTATGGTCAAAAAGTCCAGCTCTAAGAAGATAGAAAATTCCGAATACGGCCAATTCAATACCAACAATAAACTATCTGCCTTTTCGGGAACACCTTTCACCGTTTTTATTAATCGGTAATGATGCTGCAAAACCAAAGGTTCCACCTATGACCCAGTTAAAATGAATCATTCCAAGTCCGATAAGAATAAAGCTTAAAACCATTGATGTTATAGTCATTTTCAATATTTTTCCTTTAGAGGTTATTTGAGAGCGGTATTATAATATTTCACCATCAGATACATGTTTTCCATGATATATTCTTCATTTAAAATTTTTGATACCAACGGTTGATTGTCCTCGAACAATTTGGCTAATCTTTTCTTGTTAAGAAAACCATCGAGAAGTAAGACCTCCTCCCCTTTTTCTATGTATAAATAAGCAACTTTATTTTGTGTCGGAAGGTGGGTCGTTGGGTCCAAAGTTTTATAGATATGTTCGTATTCATATAATTTAACTCTTCCGTCCAAAACTAATTTTAAATAAGCACCATCCTCTTCAAAAATTGCGTTCTTTCGTTTTTCCTTATGGAGGTAAACATCATTATTAAATCGGTAAGCTTTTATATAATCTTTTTCGATTTTGATTTTTACATTATCGGTATCTAAAAAGTGGAACTTCCAAAATATAGGATCTCGGAATTTACCATAAATGGTATCATTGGTCTTTGTGACTACAAAATCAGGAAGTCTTTTTTGAACGTTGATAAAATCTCCAAAACGTTTGGCTATACTGTCTTCCGGAATTATTCGAGGTGTGGATGTAGTGTAAATACCATCTGCAACGGAAGGTTTTTCATACCAATAAATATCATCGTTAAATCTTAGTTTCTTGTAATTTCTCAATTTATGAGTTCGAAACATCACTCTGTTTTCAGTAGACTTTGGATTTTTTTCAACGAGAAGACCATTTTTTGTAAGTGCCTTCCTAATTGTGCCATAGGTGGTATCATTTTTACGGTCAATACCATAATCCAAGAATTCATTTTGAGAAAAACTGAAAAAAGGAAGTACGAATGCTAGTCGTAAAAAAGTTTTATGGGGTAAAATCATAAGTAGTATTGTATTGGGTAAAACTGCATTTCAATCATTATGGTTATTTATCATAATACCATAAAAAGTGTTTATATGATATCGCCTCCTGAATAGAACTGATGGATACAATATTTAATTTATCCGAGTTTTGATTCACGTAATCCAAAAGATTTTGCTTTTTATTAAATTCCGCATCTTTTAATTCATTTTTCATCTATTTATTATATTTAATTGTTCACATCATTTTCTATAGTATAGTTCGATAGCATGTGAAATACCTCTGTACAACTCCAATCAATTATCACCAAGCAGGTTCTACTCTCTTTTACGCGTTATACATTTTAGTAGTTATTTTAATGCCCACTGATGGAATAAAAAATGCAATATTCTGGGAAATCAATAAAATAATTATGACCACCAAATGAACAAAATCCATAGTTTAGTTTTGGTTGCAACCAGGGAATGCTGATAGCAATTTAGCGTTTATTTTGAAAGTAAAACCTAAAAATGAATTATCTAAAATAAAAGTAACAAATACCGATTAGATCATTCGCACAATAAGAAGGTTTTGTGGTACAGAAATACGTTAAGATCAGCGTTCCTTAATTCTCCGTGCATCTCTTTGAAACCTCAGTGTATCTCTGTGTTATTATTTCACGCAAAGGATAACATCCCAAAATAAAAGTAGGTTTTTTATAAAGATCGGTGAGAATCCGTTCAAATCAGCGTCATCCGCGTTCCATTTCTCACGCAAAGAGCTACATTCTCTACGATACAGGTTATAATTTGATTTGATTATAAAGCGAAAGAGCAATATCTTTGTAGGTTCAATCATTAGCTTACACGATTTGCAACAAATAAAAGCTTACTTAGATCAAATAGCTACCATCTCTCAATCAGACTGGGATTTTTTCACTTCAAAATTACAGCGTCGGGTCATTCCTAAAAAGTCGGTTTTCCTTAAACTGAACGACATTGAAAATCACATTTCTTTTATTGAATCTGGCGTCGTACGCTTATATATTCCCAAAGAAAATTCAGAAAAGGAAATCACCTTTGGCTTTAGCTTTAAAGACCAGTTCATCAGTGCCTATGATTCGTTCTTGACACGACAACCTTCGGCGTATGAACTGGAAGCCTTAACGGAAACGACACTATTGAGCATTACTTATGACGACTTACAGGCCGTGTATAAAACAACCGAAATAGGAAACCTCATTGGTAGATTGGCGGCCGAACGTCTATTTTTGATTAAATCCAAGCGAGAGCAACACTTGTTAAACCTGACTGCTGAAGAACGGTATTTAAAACTCTTTAAGGAGCGCCCAGAACTCATAAAAATCATTCCTCTTAAATATATAAGCTCTTATATTGGGGTCACTGCACAGGCCTTGAGCAGAATTAGAAGGCGTTTATAGGGACATTACTTGACCTAGGTTCATTGTTTGGCAGTATATATCCCACTATCTTTGTAAAAAAAACTATGGTTATTGTCCTTTTTGTCCTTGTACTCTGGTATGGGGGCTTATTCTTTCAATCTTTCTTTTTACATCGCTATGCGGCCCATCAAGTATTTACCATGTCTAAACCCATGGAACGAATCACGTTTGTCCTTACTTGGATCTTTCAAGGCTCGAGTTATTTAAGTGCTTATGGCTACGGCGTGATGCACCGTATGCACCACGCTTATACGGATACCGAGCAAGATCCACATTCGCCCTCTTATGATGACAATATGTTTGCGATGATGTGGAAAACAAAAAATATATATCAGGATATCAATAAACAACGTATTGAAGTAGACCAACGTTTTACCAAAAACGTTCCACAGTGGGCGGCTTTTGATAAATTTGCGAGCTCCAGAGTTTCTCGAATCTTGTGGATGGCACTTTACGTATTGTTCTTTATTTACTTTGTAACCGCTTGGTGGCAATGGCTATTATTGCCAATTACCTTTATGATGGCTCCAATCCACGGTGTTATCATCAATTGGTTTGGCCATATCTATGGTTATGTCAATTACCAAATGAAAAATACAAGTAAAAATCTCTTCCGTTTTGATTTCTTAATGATGGGTGAAGGCTATCATAATAACCATCATAAGTTTGCAAGTCGCGCTAACTTCGGTGTCAAATGGTATGAAGTAGATATGACCTATCAGATTATTCGTGTCTTGAATGCTTTGGGGGTGATTCAGTTGAAAGCGATCCCGGTTAAGAAATAAAGGAGATTGCGCTTTTCAACCTAATTTCCTTTATTCATGAATTTCACGGATTTTCACGAACCGTTGCGTCGTCGTTACCCATCCATTTCACTAATTAAGAAAACGATTAAAACGCGTATTTGTGAAAGATTAAACTAGTGCAATCTCTGTCTAAAAACCAAAGAGTTTGGAGCTAAATCCAAGTCTAAAGCACCCTAATCCGTACTTTCTTCTTCTTTAAACGTGTATTGTCCAAGATTTTGACAATCCGTTTGGCCTCTTTAATTGGAACGGCCACAAAAGCACAATCTTGCTTGAGTTCAATAGTGCCCAATTGTTCTGAAGTAAGACCGCCCTGTTTTACGAAAAGACCGACGATATCGCCCTTGGAAATCTTGTCCTTACGTCCTCCAGAAATAAATAAGGTCTCCCATTCCGGCGCCGACTTTGGAGCTTTTGTGGAGGTCTTATAAGGTTTTGACTCCTTAATAAACTCAGGCAACTGTTCGTCGCTCCCTTTTAGCACATAGGCCGTACCCTTGGCATTGACCCGTGCCGTTCTACCGTTTCTATGAATAAACTCCTCCTGATGCTTTGGCAATTCGTAATGAATAATGAAGCTGAGCTCTGGAATATCAATGCCCCTGGAGGCTAAGTCGGTGGCCAAGAGAATCTGACTGCTGCCGTTTCTAAAAGTGATGAGCGAGCGCTCACGCTCTTGCTGTTCCATGCCTCCAGAAAAACAGGAGTGACTGATGTTATTGCGTTTTAGGAAGTGACTGACTTGATCAATACTCTCTCTAAAATTACAGAAGATAATGCCTTGCCTATTGCCAATATGCTGCAACAATTCCAATAAGGACGGTAGCTTATTTGGTTTTTGAGAGACCACGGTTTTGATGGCCAAAGTTGATTTTCTCTTTTCGGTGAGGTAGTCAATCGTTGTTGGCTTATCCAAGCGGACAAAGCCAGGAATCTTTTCAAGTCGCGTCGCAGAAGTCAGTATTCGTTTGTTAATACTGGGCAATTGCCCGATAATCCGCTTCATTTCATCTTCAAAACCGTCTTCCAACGATTTATCAAACTCATCCAAAATAAGCGTTTTAATACTTGACTTTGAAAACCGATTCGCATCAAAATGGTCGAGTATTCTCCCGGGCGTACCGATCAAAATCGCCGGCGCATGTTTTATTTCTATTTTGTCCTTAGACATGGGCCTGCCGCCATATACCGCATTCACCTTAAATCCTGAGCCCATATCGCGCGCCACTTGTTCAATTTGAATGGCCAGCTCGCGCGATGGCACAATGATAAGTGCCTGCACTTCGGTACTCGTGGGGTCTAAAACCTCCAATAACGGTAATAAGAACGCTAAGGTCTTACCTGTACCTGTAGGAGACAGGAGAATTGTATTAGTGGTTTCTGCAATCACCGCAATAGCTTCTTTTTGCATGCGATGTAAGCTTTGAATATTTAATTTGTCCAAAATATCCTGTTGGTCCTTGATGCGTTTTGCCATGCTTATTGATTCTTTTTACGTTTTTTGGAAACTTCTGGTTTCGGGGTTTCCGTGCGGGTTTGGGCCAAGTAGTTGGCAAGTATTTTATCAACCAATTCCTCTTTGGTCAAATGATGGAATACAGTTTTGATCTTGGATTTAAAATCTTCAGAGACCTCCCGATTGGGTTTGGTTTTAAATATCTTTCGGGCCCATAATAGGGCGTTGTTTTCTTCTATACTCTGCGCATCAGCCTTTTTGAATTCTTTAAAGACAATCCCCAATTCTTGTTCAAAATCAGCAATATCCTCAACTTCTTCCTGTTGCAGGATGGTTAGGGACAATCCGTTTGCTCCTGCCCTTGCTGTACGTCCGCTTCTGTGCACGTAAGCCTCATAAGTGTCCGGCAAATGGTAATTGACTACATAAGACACTTCCTTGACGTCAATGCCACGGGCCGCCAAATCAGTAGCCACTAAAATATCGATATAGCCTTCTCTGAACTGCTCCATAATCCGGTCGCGTATGCCTTGGGTCAAACTTCCGTGCAAGGCACCAGATGAAAACTTATTAATGGCCAGGTTTTTTGCCAGCTTGTTAACAGCAGCCTTGGTCTTACAGAAGATGATGCCACGCTCACCTTCTTGTGAACTTAAAAAATGGAGTAAGACTTCTAATTTCTCAATAGGCTCAACAACCACGTATTGGTGATCAATGCCTTGATGCCCCGTTGTTGCCATATCGGCCTCAATATGCGCCACATGCTTAGACATATAATTTTGAACCAATTGCTTGATGGCTCCGGGCATGGTGGCCGTAAACAATAGAGTCCGTTTTGATTTTGGAATGGCTTTGATAATCACATCCACTTCATCTTTTAGAGCGCTGACCATTTCATCCGCTTCATCCAAGACTAAATAATGGACATTTTTAATGTCAATAGCCCCACGGGTCATCAAATCTACCAAACGCCCAGGGGTAGCCACCACAATATGCGTAGGCAATTTTAACCGTTCAATTTGAGGTTTGATGGGTGTACCACCACATACTGAGGCGATGGATACCTCGGGACTATTGGTAGCAAAAGCCGTCAAGTTGGTATAGATCTGCTGTCCTAATTCTCTTGTAGGTGCTAAAATCAGCGTTTGGACATGGGTATTTGCTACATCAACTAATTGCAGTAAGGATAAGCCAAAGGCTGCCGTTTTTCCGGTTCCGGTCTTTGCCATCACCACCACATCTTCTTT
>NZ_DATJCA010000059.1:0-20362 GCF_035515035.1 Gelidibacter sp.
GACCTGTAACGTGTTTTCTCTGCAGTTCATGTGGTTCAAAAAACTGCGTACCAGTATCATGTTCTCTTTCTTTATTTCTATCGTGGTAAACGTCGGGATGTGGTTTGAGCGTTTCGTAATTATCGTAACCTCTTTACATAGAGATTACATGCCATCAGCATGGACCATGTTCCAACCAACATTTGTAGATATTGGAATTTTCATTGGAACTATTGGATTCTTCTTCGTGTTGTTCTTATTGTATGCACGTACCTTCCCAGTGGTGGCACAGGCAGAGATTAAAACGATCATGAAATCTTCTGGTCAGCGTTACAAACGCATTAGAGAATCAGGTGGTAGCTTGGTAGGTACCGGGATTGATGCGCGCACACATAATGTTGTTCCTCATGCCGGCGCTCCAATTGTTGCCGAAGGTTCTACAGTAAAAGCACACGATCCGAAAGCAATTAATGAATTGATGGAACATGTTGGGACTTTTGATCCTACAACACAAACGAAAGATGATTTACAACAAATCAACGGAGTTGGTCCAAAAATGGAGGAAATCCTTAACGGGATTGGAATCTATTCTTTCTTGCAAGTGAGTAGAATGACCAAAAGAGAATATGACTTGTTAGACGAAATCACAGCTTCATTCCCAGGAAGGGCAGAACGTGATGATTGGGCTGGTCAAGCTAAAATATTAATCAACAACAACTAGTAGTATGGAAGGATCTTCAAAAGTTATTCACGCTATGTATACAGATGATGATGTCTTGATGGCTGCCGTTAAGAAGGTTAGGGCAGAGAGATATCACATTGAAGAAATATACACGCCTTTTCCGGTTCACGGATTGGATAAAGCTATGGGATTGGCGCCAACACGATTGGCCATCACCTCTTTTCTATACGGTTTGGTAGGTTTGGTTGTTGCCATCGTAATGATTGATTATATGATGATTGAGGATTGGCCTCAAAACATTGGTGGAAAACCAAGTTTTAGCTATCTCGAAAACATGCCTGCATTTGTTCCAATTATGTTTGAGTTAACCGTATTTTTTGCCGCGCATTTAATGGTAATTACATTTTATTTACGCAGTAGAATGTGGCCGTTTAAAAAGGCAGAAAATCCGGATGTGAGAACTACAGACGATCACTTTTTAATGGAGATCACTGCTGGAGCCAATGTTGATGAACAGTTTGATATTTTGAGAAACACGGGAGCTGTAGAAGTTACCTTAATTGATAAAGCACACTAATACACATGAAAAGCTTATTTAGATTAATAATATTGATGGTCGTTTTGGTTTCTTTTGCATCATGTCAGAATAAATCGAGACCTAATTATCAGTTTTTTCCAGATATGTATGAGCCAATAGGCTATGAAGCTTACGGAGAAGTTGAGTTTTTGCCTAATGGGATGGCTTCAAAGTTGCCAGCCGAAGGCTCTGTAGCAAGAGGTCATATACCTTTTGATATTGATGGAAGCATTGAGGGATATAACTTGGCAAAAGCTAGTTTAGTAAGCCCTTTGGACTCTACTCAAATAGATGGTCCTAGAGGCGGTCAATTATATGATATTTACTGTGGGGTTTGTCATGGTAAAAAAGGAGACGGCCAAGGCATCTTGGTGCAACGTGAAAAGATTTTAGGAGTGCCTGCCTTTGATGATCAAGGAAGAGCACTAACTCAAGGAAGCGTTTACCACACCATTCATTATGGTAAAAACGTTATGGGTTCTTATGCTAACCAATTAAATGAAGAAGAGCGTTGGCAAGTTGTGGATTACGTGATGCAACTTAAATCAGAATTAGGAGGAAGTCAGACTGTTAAAGATTCAATATAGATATGTACACAATTTCAAATAGATTAAAGACATTTTCCATCATCCTTATTGTCTTGGGTGTATTAGGGGTGGCTTATGGTTTTATGACATCTCATAAATCTTTAGAAGAGGTTAAGACAATGCTTGTTGAAGAACATGCTCATGATGGAGGACATGATGTCTCTGCACAAGACCATATGGAAAGTGCTGAAAGTGATGTTTCAGCAACTGAAGATGTCTCCCATGATGATGAACATGCAATTCACGTTCAGGCGCAATTAGCTAAGAGACCTTGGTCTGCAATGTACGTATCCGCCTTATTCTTTATGTTTATCGGTTTAGGAGTGCTTGCGTTCTATGCCATTCAAATTGCATCACAATCCGGATGGTCGCCAGTATTGTTCAGAGTGATGGAAGCAATTACAGCTTATGTATTGCCAGGATCCATCATAGTAATTCTTCTTGCCGTTGGTTCACACTATATTGGCCAGAACAACGAAATATTTGTATGGATGAACCCTGATATTGTAGAGAATGATAAATTGATTCAAAATAAATCTGGGTATTTGAATATTACTGCATTTCTTATAAGAGCTATCATATTTATTGGCGGATGGAGTCTTTACAGACATTTCGCCCGTAAATTTTCAATTGCTCAAGACCTTGCGGAAGTTGGCGATAATAGAAACTTTAAAAAGGCATTTAGAATTGCGGCAGGTTTCTTAGTGTTTTTCATATACACCGAATCTATCATGTCCTGGGATTGGATCATGAGTGTCGATCCACACTGGTTCAGTACCCTATTTGGATGGTATGTGTTTTCAAGTATGATTGTTAGTGGAATTACCGTTATTGCTATGCTTGCGATTTATTTAAAAGGTAAAGCTCTTTTACCAATGGTAAACAATAGCCACATTCATGATTTGGCGAAGTATATTTTCGGATTTAGTATTTTTTGGGCGTACTTATGGTTTTCTCAATTCATGCTTATTTGGTATGCAAATATTCCGGAAGAAGTAGTTTACTTTGTAACGAGAATTGAACATTATAAATTACTGTTCTTCGGAATGTTGGTGCTTAATTTTGTATTTCCATTCCTGATTTTGATGAACAGTGATAACAAACGTGTACCATGGTTCGTAATGATGGCCGGGGTTGTAGTTTTAATTGGTCATTACATTGATGTATTTGTAATGATTATGCCAGCAACTGTGGTGGATCGATGGTTTATTGGAATTCCTGAAATTGGATCAATTTTATTATTTGGAGGCTTGTTCTTGTTAATCGTATTTACTTCTTTAGCAAAAGCACCATTGGCCCCAAAAAACAATCCATTTATAAAAGAAAGTGAAAATTTCGAATATTAATAACCTATAAAGAAGAGAAACGACAATGACTGCTTTATTCATAATTATCATAGTACTTTTTGCGGCGGTAGCCATTTGGCAAATGGTCAAAATATTTGATCTTGCCCAAGTAGGTACTGACACCTCAAATAATGGAATAGCAACTGATTACGATAATAAGATCAATGGTTATTTGATGTTGGGCTTTTTAGCCTTTATTTATATCATAACAATTATTTCTTTTGTGTATTGGGGTGACTTACCACTAATGTCAAATGCGGCTTCAGAGCATGGATCTGAAGTTGATAATTTGATGATGATTTCCATGATTGTAATTTTTACCGTACAAATCATCACACAATTTTTACTTCACTATTTTGCTTTTAAATACCGAGGAGAAAAAGGTAAGAAAGCCTTATACTTTGCTGATCATAATACGCTAGAGGCAGTTTGGACCATTATTCCTGTTATTGTTTTGGCTGGATTAATCATTTATGGGCTCTTCACTTGGAATTCTATTATGAATATTGATGAAGATGCTGATCCAATGGTAGTGGAACTTTATGCCCAACAGTTTGGCTGGACCGCACGTTATGCCGGTCAAGATAACGTTTTAGGATTGGCCAATGTGAGATTAATTGATATTGATAAAGCGAATGTTTTGGGAATTGATGAAGCCGATCCTAACGCTGAAGATGATATTATTGTAAAGGAACTGCATTTACCAGTTGGCAAACCTGTACTTTTTGAAATACGCTCACAAGATGTATTGCACTCGGCTTATATGCCACATTTTAGAGCACAAATGAACTGTGTTCCAGGAATGATCACCAAATTTGGATTTACACCAACCATTACCACTAAGGAAATGCGTGAAACTCCAGAAATGATTGATAAGGTCCAAAACATTAACAGCATACGCGCTGACAAGAGTAAAGAACTTATGGCCAAAGGTGAAGACGAACTCGATCCTTACGAATTCCATTTTCTTTTACTCTGTAACAAGATTTGCGGGAAGTCTCACTACAATATGCAAATGAATATTATTGTAGAAACCCAAGAGGAATATGACGCTTGGATAGCTGAACAAAAGACCTTCAAAGAATCATTGAAATAATAATAACATCGTTTTAAACAAGTATATATAGATTATGTCAACACACGCAGTAGATATTCACGCACATGACGACGGTCACGGACATCATCACAAAGAAACCTTTGTAACCAAATATATCTTTAGTCAAGATCATAAAATGATCGCAAAGCAATATTTGATTACCGGAACGATTATGGGAATCATTGGTGTAATGATGTCTTTAATGTTCCGTATTCAAATAGCATGGCCAGAAGAACCAAATATTCTTTTTGAAGCTTTATTGGGGAAATGGGCGCCAGGCGGAGTCATGGATGCTGATATATATTTGGCATTGGTAACCATCCACGGTACCATCATGGTCTTCTTTGTATTAACGGCTGGTTTGAGTGGAACTTTTAGTAACCTATTGATTCCCTATCAAATTGGAGCCCGAGATATGGCCTCTGGATTTATAAATATGCTGTCTTACTGGATCTTCTTTGTGTCCTGTGTTATTATGATGGGGTCGTTGTTTCTTGAAGCTGGTCCCGCTGCGGCAGGATGGACAATTTATCCGCCTTTAAGTGCATTACCAATGGCTCAGCCAGGATCAGGATGGGGGATGACACTTTGGTTGATATCCATGGCGTTATTCATTGCTCAATCTTTATTGGGTTCATTGAACTATATCGTAACGGTCATAAACATGCGTACTAAAGGGATGTCCATGACAAGATTGCCTTTGACGGTTTGGGCGTTTTTTGTTACGGCCATTATTGGGGTGGTATCCTTCCCAGTATTACTGTCAGCAGCATTATTATTGATTATGGATAGAAGTTTTGGAACGTCTTTCTTCTTATCCGATATTTTCATACAAGGTGAAGTTTTACATTATCAAGGGGGGTCGCCCGTTCTTTTTGAGCATTTATTCTGGTTCTTGGGTCACCCTGAAGTTTATATCGTAATTCTACCCGCGATGGGACTGGTATCAGAAATTATGGCAACCAACTCCCGAAAACCGATTTTTGGTTATCGTGCGATGGTGGCGTCCATTTTGGCGATTGCCTTTTTATCAACCATTGTTTGGGGTCACCATATGTTCGTTTCAGGAATGGATCCATTCCTTGGATCGGTGTTTACATTTACCACTCTATTGATTGCTATCCCATCAGCCGTTAAAGCCTTTAACTGGATAACCACCATATGGAAAGGGAATATTCAGATGAACCCCGCCATGTTATTCGCCATTGGTTTTGTTTCTACATTTATCACAGGAGGTTTGACAGGAATTATTGTGGGAGACAGTGCCTTGGATATTAACGTGCATGATACGTATTTCGTTATTGCCCACTTCCACTTAGTAATGGGAATCTCAGCCATCTACGGAATGTTTGCAGGAATTTATCATTGGTATCCAAAAATGTTTGGTAGAATGATGAATAAGAATTTAGGATATATCCACTTCTGGATTACCGCCATCTCTGCTTATGGCGTATTTTTCCCAATGCACTTTATCGGAATGGCAGGATTACCTAGACGTTATTATACCAACTCAGCATTCCCATTGTTTGATGATTTAACCGATGTGAATATTGTTATTACCGTATTTGCGTTGATTGGAGGTGCAATACAACTTGTTTATTTATACAACTTCTTTGTTAGTATTTTCTATGGAAAAAGAGCAAATCAGAATCCTTGGAGATCGACAACATTGGAGTGGACTACCCCTGTTGAGCATATCCACGGCAACTGGCCAGGAGAAATTCCTCATGTGTACCGTTGGTCTTATGACTATAGCAAACCAGGGCATGATGATGACTTCGTACCGCAGAACATTCCTTTAAAGGAAGGTGAAGAGGAATTGCAGCATTAACCAATAATTCCTGCGAAGCCTGGAAACCTTTAGGTTCAGCGTAGCTAATCTCATTATAACTTGTCAAAGACCTTCAGATTGAAAGCTCAATCTGAAGGTCTTTTTTTTTCTTGAGGATTTATATACTTGTTATTGATTGATCTGGACTTTCTGTAAACAAGATTTCCGGTTTCGCAAGAATAGGTTTGACTGATTCAATCAATCTAAAGGTCTTTTTCGGGATATCTGCTATTGATTAATTTGTTCTTTTTGTAGATGAGATTCCCGGCTTCTCGTGAATATGTTCCTCGGTATTATTCAGAAGCCTTTCTGAATATGAAAACCTTTTTGTTTATCTTTGTTTTCTCTCAATTGGATACCAGCCGAGCGATAATAATATTAACTTAAAATGAGATTCCTGCTTTCGCAGGAATGTGTATGAACGATAACCTAAACCCTTCCAGCGAAAACTTTTCTCCAGATGAACTTGATGTTGAGAAAAAACTGAGACCCTTATCCTTTGATGATTTTACTGGACAGGAACAGGTGTTGGATAATTTAAAGATTTTTGTAGAAGCCGCCAACCAAAGAGACGAAGCTTTGGACCATACTTTATTCCATGGACCTCCAGGTCTTGGGAAAACCACTTTAGCGCATATTTTAGCGAGTGAATTAGGTGTGGGCATCAAAGTTACCTCTGGACCTGTATTGGACAAACCAGGAGACCTTGCTGGGCTTCTGACCAATCTTGATGAACGTGATGTTTTGTTTATCGATGAAATTCATAGATTGAGTCCAATAGTTGAAGAATACCTGTATTCTGCCATGGAAGACTACAAAATCGATATTATGATTGAATCTGGCCCAAATGCCAGAACGGTTCAAATAAACCTAAATCCATTTACATTAATTGGTGCCACCACCCGTTCCGGTTTATTGACGTCTCCAATGCGCGCCCGTTTCGGGATCCAAAGCCGATTGCAATACTATAACACCGAATTGTTGACCACCATCACCCAGCGTAGTGCTTCTATTTTGAACGTTCCCATTTCTATGGAAGCTGCAGTTGAAATTGCGGGCAGAAGTAGAGGTACGCCAAGAATTTCCAACGCGTTGTTACGTCGCGTGCGTGATTTTGCACAAATAAAAGGAAATGGCAGTATTGACATTGCCATTGCGAAATTCGCTCTTAAAGCTTTAAACGTAGACGCGCACGGACTGGATGAAATGGATAATAAGATTTTATTGACTATAATAGAAAAATTTAAAGGCGGACCAGTAGGGATTACTACTTTGGCTACTGCGGTGAGTGAAAGTGCTGAAACTATTGAAGAGGTCTACGAACCGTTCTTGATTCAGCAAGGATTTATCATGCGGACCCCAAGAGGTAGAGAAGTAACTGAATTGGCCTATAAACATCTTGGAAAAATAAAAAACAACGTTCAAGGAGGTTTATTTTCTTAAGTCTCGGAGGAGGTGTTTATAACTAAGAGTTCTATGGTGTTTTTGGAAAACTCATGACTACATTATCTAGGATGTGATCTAAAATAAGCGCAGTAAAATGGCTATAAACAAAGAAATTCCTTCCGTTCCTTTAATTAGTTTTATAAAGCATTCTTTGGAAATTCTGAAAAATCCTTTACACTTTCATCATGCCAATTTTACGTCTAAAGGGGATACGTTTAAGTTAAAAATCGATTTTTCCACAGAAATTATTTTTTCCCGAGATGCGGCATTTGCCGAATATGTCCTTCAAAAGAACCAAAGAAACTATACCAAGTCTAAAATCCAAACGGAAGATTTAGTCAAATATGTAGGACAGGGACTCTTAACTTCAGAAGGAGAGCTATGGAAAAAACAACGCCAACTCATTCAACCGGCCTTTCATAAAAAACAATTGGCTAAGCTGTTGGATAAAATCCGCGAGGCCATTCTGTTGGAGTATAAGCACATTGAAATAGGTAAAACACTTGATGTTTTCCCTCTTTTTAATGATCTTGCTTTTCAAACTGTCGTTAAATCATTGTTCAGTAGTGCGGCAGATGCAGAAGATATCCGCCGATTACAGTTCATAACGGAAGCAGCACAGAAAATGTTGGTCAGAGAACTCAGACAACCTTATTTAGGCTGGTGGTTCAAGGCAAGTGGTACCATCGAAAAACATTTGGAACTGACTCGAGAAGCAAGACAAATCCTGAAGAACATTGTTAAAAAACGTCGGGAATCCCAAGAAAAATATGGTGATTTATTGGACATGCTTTTGGAAGCGCACTATGACGACGGGAGTTTCATGGAAGAGACCCAGTTGATAGATGAAATCCTGATTCTGTTTATTGCAGGTCATGAAACGACATCCAATGCCTTAACTTTTATTTTTCAGCTTTTGGCGAAACATCCAGAATGGCAAGAAAAAATTTATCAGGAGAACAAACAAATCACAAATGAATCTGAAGATTTAATGCATTTGGTGACTTCGTCTAAAGTCTGTCAACAAGTTATTGAAGAAGGGATGCGATTATATCCGCCCGTGTATTTTATTGATCGGGTAAATATTGTGGAAGATGAATTTAATAACATGATCTTTAAGAAAGGTTCAAATTTGTTGTTTTCTATATATGAAATTCACCGTCATCCGGAGTTGTGGGATAGGGCCAACGAGTTTTTACCCGAACGTTTTGAAGATGGCGGACGAAAATTTTCATCACAATATTTTCCATTTGGTGCCGGTCCAAGAAAATGTATCGGTAATAATTTTGCGATGTTTGAAATGATCATTGCCGTCACTGAACTGATTGAAAACTATAATATAGTGGCCGAATTTGACGGTATTGAAATCACCCCTTTAATTACATTAAAACCTAAGAACGCTTTTTTAAGATTTGAAAGCAGAACCCAGTGATAAACAACAAAGCCAAATACAGCCAACTCATAAAATCTGAGGCCAAACGTCTCGGATTTCTTTCCTGTGGTATCAGTAAAGCCCAGTTTTTGGAAGAAGAAGCACCGCGACTCGAAAATTGGTTAAAGAATAATATGAATGGGAAAATGCAGTATATGGAAAACCATTTTGACAAGCGTTTAGATCCCACAAAATTGGTGGAAGGCTCAAAATCCGTCATTTCCTTATTACTGAATTATTTTCCGGAGGAAACTCAAATAGAAAACACCTATAAACTCTCAAAATACGCCTACGGTACCGATTATCATTTTGTGATCAAGGATAAGCTAAAAGAACTCCTAAATTTTATCACTGAAGAAATCGGAGAAGTCAGTGGTCGTGCTTTTACAGATTCTGCACCGGTTTTGGATAAAGCTTGGGCGGCCAAATCAGGATTGGGGTGGGTTGGTAAACATACTTTGTTACTCACCCAACAAACGGGCTCATTTTATTTCGTGGGGGAATTGATCATCGATTTGGAGTTGGAATATGATTCGCCCACAACCGACCATTGTGGCACCTGTACCAAATGTATCGATGCTTGTCCTACCCAGGCTATTACAGAACCTTACGTAGTTGACGGAAGCAAATGCATCTCGTATTTTACCATAGAATTAAAAGATAAAATCCCCAACGATTTCAAAGGCCAGTTTGACGATTGGATGTTTGGATGCGATATCTGCCAGGACGTCTGCCCATGGAATCGCTTTTCAAAAGCGCACAGCGAACCCTTGTTCAATCCGCACCCAGAATTATTGTCCATGACCAAAAAAGATTGGGAAGAGATTACGGAGGATGTGTTCAAGGATTTATTTAAAAAATCGCCTGTGAAACGGACTAAGTTCGAAGGGTTGAAGCGGAATATAGAATTCCTAAAATAACGATTATGAAGTATATAATCATTATAGCTTTATTGATTTTGAATTTCAATTGTTCTTCTACAAAGAACACGGTATATTTTGAGGCAGCTCCTGCTGATTTGATCCATGACGAGAACAGGTTCGATTTGGATAACGAGGTCTATCCGGTAAATAGAGAAATTTTATATCAATGTATCATAGAGAAGAATGAAATGAAACTCGACGTTGAAGTGAAATTTATTAGAATGTCAATTCAAGGAACTACGAAACCATTCTCGAATTTTGATCCTAATTATAGCCAGACGGTTATTAAGTTTGACTATTTAGATCAAAATAAAAAAACCATAATCTCTGAACGTACGGGTCTTGTAGAAAACAACGTTAACATTTGGTTACATCCGCCACGAAATAGCGATTTAGGCGTTTTGCAACTTTCTGCCTTTCCATACATAAAATTAAATGCTATAAAAAATTGGGAATGGAATCTTGAAGCTTCTTACGGAAATTTTCAGAAGGTTCATTTAGCCCATTATTATAAAAAACGTACACCAGTTAGTTATAATTCCAAATTAGGTCCCTTAGAATGTGTTGTTGTAGATGCAACTACTAAAAGTACAATGGGTAAAACCAATGCAGAATTTTTATACCATGATGAACTGGGATTTGTCAAAATGACGTTTCACACTATAGATGGCAACAAAATTACACTCGAGATGATTAATGGTGAATTATGATTATTCACGTTAAAAACTAGCGACTGTAAATCAATTGTAATTATTCAAAAATAGATAATCTTATTATTTAATCCCTCATCCCTAATCCCCATCACCTCAAACCCACTGTTTCAATTATACCAAACCGGCTTTGGTTTCCCTAAATCAAAATCTTGAAAACCAAAATCTTTAGTTTCATAAGCATTCGTTTTAAAGATATTATTCCCTTTCCCCGGAATCTGTGGATAGAAGGAAAATGACACTTGAAAGGAACTGAACACCAAATAATCATTTCTAATAATAAAACCGGCGCCAAAAGAAGTGTATAACTTGCTCTTTAAAATGGACTCACCTTCGTTGCCCAAAGCGGCAGCGTTCAAATTAATATAGGGATTTAATCGAAATCCCAATACTTCCCAAGGGGAGTAAAACTGCGTTTGTAAGGAAAGTACGTATTTTTTGGTTCCCATAAGATCACTTTCAAAACCAGGAATACCAGCGCCCTTTTTCAGGTCGAAGTTGTTGTCATAAACACCTCTGAATTTATTCTCTTTGTCTATGGTGATATGATCGCCTTCCGATGGTAATCTGTTCGTGCCTATCAGGATTTGAGGTTTTACAAACTGACGCATTTTCCAATTGTTGCCCAAAGAAATCAACTGTGTAAAGTAATTGGCCTGTAAAGAAAGTGTGGTTTGTTCCAGATGGCTGTGATCCACAAAAGTCCCAATTTCAAAATTAGTGCTCAAATAACCCCAATTAAAATAATTACCATGCGATGCTTTGGCGCCAAGGTACATGCGGTTGTGCTGGTTTTTTCTTTGGTAGCCACCAGTTACAGCATATACAGTACCAATTGGAACGTCTTCGATAGTGCCATCCCTAAAAATATAATCGTCCTTAACGAACTGTCGAGAGGCAATACCTAAGCTTCCCAAATAGAACGATTCGTTCGCAAAATATCCAATACTGTCATAAGCAACAGATGGCCGTTCTTTATAACCTACATGCAAATACCTTAAACTGCTAATGAGATTAGTGGTACGTTCCTTTTCTGAAGGCCCATCAAATATTTTGAAAGCATGACCGCCCCAAAAATCTTGGGTAGTATATTTAAATTTCTGTAAATCAGACTCGCCATGGGCATCTTTTAAATATTCTTCCCTGAATTGTTCATCAAGATAAACGCCACCGGCCCAACGTGCAAATGGGGAATAAAATGGCCGTTCAACGTCTAAGACTTTACTATAATTTCCGTCCAGATCAATTCGATACGCCAAATTGGTTTCAATAAATGTGTTATTAATGTTGGGAACTGTGTAATTCATATCATAACCATAGTGGGCGTCTTCCAAACTTTTGGTAACACTATTGTTGAATTCGTGCCCAAACCCAAGGAAATTACGGTTCTTCAGCCTCACTCTAGTTTTGGAAGTGGAAATGCTAGCCGAAGGGATCAAGCTCCAAGAATCCAAAACCTCAATATGAAGGTCTATAGAGTCTTTTGAACTACCCGCATTTTTAGCCGTGATTTCCACCCGTCTTATAAAATTCTGTGACCTGATCATACGTTCGGATTCGTTGAGTAAAAGCGTATCTAATGGTGTGTTTTCCTTAATCAGCAAGGTGTTTCTTATGGCAAAATCTTTCGTTTTGATATGAATAAAATTCCCCGTTTTTTCTATCCAACTGTTTGCGGTTTGAGTACTGTCTGTAAATGAAAATCCAAAAGGATCATGACTTTGAACTGTAATATTTCGGATAATTTTTCCTTCAAAGGGTGCTAGATTTTGCTTCGGGCGGTTTTGCCGAGATTTTACTGGTCTTTTTGTGGTGGATCTGAAAATTAATTTATGGAGCGTTTTGGTGAATTTTCTTTTTTCAGAATAATCTTCAATCTTTTTGTACATCGAGTCCTTCTTGGTTGCGGGTACTTGTGCCTCAACCATAGCATGGCAAAAGAGAAAGATAAGGATGAAAAAGAAAGCTTTCAAATGCATCAATAAAAATGGGGTTCAAATAAATACATCACAAATATAATCCAATTCAAGAGGTTAAAAATATAAATTATTTGAGAAACTCCGTTTTTGAAAAGCGAGGTTTGGGAAACGGAATACATTCGAAATGTGTACTTGACCTAATCCCGTTTTTTCATAAATTAGGGTTATGACTATCTATAAAGATTGAAGAAACGTCTTAGATTTCAAAAGTATTGATGAATCTATGGTTTAAATTGTAATTATGGAAATTTAGGACGCATCTTATATCGTGGTACCCAAAGAAAATTATACCAAATCCAATTTTTGTCACTATTCTTTTCTTATAAAACAGTTACCTTTGTTCTTTAGCTAAAAATTTTGATTTTTATGAGTAAACAGAGCAAACGTAGAGAAGCATTAGTATATCATGCAAAACCAACCCCAGGGAAAATTGAGGTGGTTCCTACAAAAAAATACGCAACACAACGTGATTTGTCTTTGGCCTATTCTCCAGGAGTTGCAGAACCCTGTTTAGAAATTGCCAGAGATGTCAATAATGTCTATAAATATACCGCCAAAGGCAATTTAGTTGCCGTAATTACCAATGGTACCGCAGTTTTAGGCCTAGGAAATATTGGTCCTGAAGCGTCAAAACCGGTAATGGAAGGCAAAGGGTTGCTTTTTAAGATTTTTGCTGACATTGATGTTTTTGACATTGAGATCGGTACTGAGAATGTGGAGGAATTTATCCAAACAGTGAAAATGATTTCACCAACTTTTGGGGGTATCAATCTGGAAGATATTAAAGCACCTGAAGCTTTTGAAATTGAACGACGTTTAAAGGCAGAATTGGATATTCCAGTAATGCATGATGACCAACATGGTACGGCAATCATTTCTGCTGCAGCATTATTGAATGCCTTGGAACTTGCCGATAAAAAAATTGATGAGGCCCAAATAGTCATCAGTGGCGCTGGTGCAGCGGCTATATCATGTACGCGTCTGTACCAAGCATTTGGTGCCAAACGTGAAAATATTGTGATGTGCGATAGCAAAGGGGTCATCAGACAAAATAGAACAGATTTGACCTCAGAAAAGGCTGAATTCGCCACCCATCGCGAGATAGAAACCCTTGATGATGCCATGAAGGATGCTGATGTGTTTATTGGTTTATCCACGTCAAATGTGGTTTCTCCTGACATGTTATTGTCTATGGCAAATAATCCTATTGTCTTTGCCATGGCCAATCCAGATCCTGAAATTGAATATCAATTGGCCATAGATACTCGTAAGGATATCATTATGGCAACAGGACGTTCTGACCATCCTAATCAAGTAAATAATGTCCTTGGATTCCCGTATATTTTTAGGGGTGCTTTAGATGTAAGGGCCACCAAAATCAATGAGGCGATGAAAATGGCGGCGGTGGAAGCACTCGCTAATTTGGCTAAACAGAATGTGCCAGAACAAGTCAATATAGCCTATGGTGAAACGCGTTTGACCTTTGGCAGGGATTATATTATTCCAAAACCTTTTGATCCGCGTTTAATTATAGAAGTGCCACCGGCGGTTGCTCAGGCAGCAATGGATAGTGGGGTTGCCAAGGAACCTATAACGGACTGGAATAAGTACCGCGACCATTTAAGGGAACGTTTGGGCTCTGATAATAAAATTGTCAGATTGTTGACCAATAGGGCAAAAATGGACCCCAAACGAGTGGTTTATGCAGAAGCAGATCATTTAGATGTGTTAAAGGCCGCACAGATAGCCTATGATGAAGGGATTGCCATTCCTATTTTATTGGGAAGAAGAGAAACCATCCTGAGTTTAATGGCTGAAATTGAATTTGAGGCCAAGGTGGAAATTATCGATCCTAAAAGCGATTCTGAAGAAACACGTCGCAATCGCTATGCAGAAGTTTATTGGTCACAACGCAAACGCAAAGGGGTGACGCTTTACTCGGCGCAAAAACTGTTGAGGGAACGAAACTATTTTGCTGCAATGATGGTTAATGAAGGCGATGCGGATGCGTTGATTTCTGGTTTTTCACGCAGTTATCCAACCGTGGTAAAACCTATGTTGGAGCTCATAGGGTTGGCAAAAGGTGCCACTCGTATTGCCACCACTAACCTTATGATGACGCGTCGTGGTCCTATGTTCTTGAGTGATACTTCAATTAATATTGATCCGCCTGCGGAAGATTTGGCTACCATTGCACAAATGACCGCAAGAACGGTAAGAATGTTTGGGATGGAGCCGGTTATGGCGATGATTTCATTTGCTAACTTCGGATCTTCTCCAAGTCCTAAAGCCACAAAAGTAAGGGACGCCGTTAGAATTTTGCATGAGTCCAGTCCTAACCTATTGGTTGACGGCGAGTTGCAAACGGATTTTGCCCTTAATCAGGAAATGCTTCAAGAAAATTTTCCGTTTTCAAGATTGGCTGGTAAAAAGGTCAACACGCTTATATTTCCCAATTTAGATTCGGCAAACATAACCTATAAACTTTTGAAAGAACTCAATGGGGCGGAATCCATTGGGCCAATCATGATGGGCATGCGCAAACCAGTGCATATTTTGCAATTGGATGCCAGTGTAGATGAAATTGTTAATATGACCGCGATTGCTGTTATTGATGCACAACAAAAAGAGAGAAGGGAACAGGAAATGAAAGCGGCTTTAGAAAAAGAATCAGCTTTGTAATGAAAATAATTTTATTACATTTGAGTCTTTAACTAAAGCCAATACATGATTACACATATTCAAGGAAAACTTGTTGAAAAGAATTTAACTGATGTTGTAATTGATTGCAATGGCGTAGGCTACCTCGTCAATATATCACTGCACACCTATTCTCAAATTCCAGACGGCGATTTTCTTAAACTTTACACCTATTTACAGGTCAAGGAAGATTCGCATTCCTTGTTTGGGTTTTCTTCAAAAGCTGAGCGAGAGATCTTTAAACTGATGATTTCGGTGAGTGGCGTTGGTGCGAGTACGGCTCGCACCATGCTGTCATCTTTAACTCCAAAACAAGTTAGAGAAGGCATAGCGCACGGTGATGTGGCACTAATGCAATCTGTTAAAGGCATTGGTGCAAAGACTGCGGCTCGTATCATCTTGGATTTGAAGGATAAAGTGCTGAAAATTTATGATATTGATGATGTTTCTACCGTTAAAAACAATACTCACAAAGATGAAGCGTTATCTGCTTTAGAAGTTCTAGGATTTGCACGAAAACAAGCAGAACGTGTGGTTGAAAAAGTAGTTGCCAATCAACCTGATGCAAATGTAGAAGTCATTATAAAAGAAGCATTAAAAAATTTATAACGAATTTTGAGTACAACCAACCCTAGCTTATCATTATCATTAAAACGTTTATGGCTCATAAGCTTGACTTTATTTATAGGTCATATAGGGTTTTCTCAAGAAATACCAACAGGACAGGATTCTACTAAAACGGGACACGCATTGGGAAGTATCAAAATGCCAAATCCCAACAGTATTGTATCCAAATACACCTACGATCCGCATACGGATCGTTATATTTTTACACAAACCGTTGGAAGTTTTAATATCAATCACCCTTTGATCCTCACACCAAAGGAGTATCAACAGTTGGTGCTTGAAGAGAATCTAAAGAATTACTACAAACAAAAAGTTGATGCTGCCGAAGGCAAAAAAGAGGGTGCTGAGGACCAACAGAAGAATTTACTTCCTGAATTTTACGTTAATTCCGGTTTTTTTGAAACTCTTTTTGGAGGTAATACCATTGAGGTCATTCCTCAAGGTTCAGTAGAAATGGATTTGGGTGTTTTGTTCACGAAACAGGACAATCCCTCATTCTCTCCACGTAATCGGAGCAATTTCACCTTTGATTTTGACCAGCGAATTAGCTTGAGTCTCTTGGGTAAAGTGGGCACGCGACTTCAGGTAACGGCCAATTATGATACCCAATCTACTTTCGATTTTCAAAACTTGATCAAGTTGGAATACACGCCAACTGAAGATGATATTGTCAGAAAAATTGAAGTAGGTAACGTGAGTATGCCACTTAATAGTTCATTAATTACAGGCGCCCAAAGCTTGTTTGGTGTCAAAACCGAACTACAATTTGGAAAGACCAAAGTAACTGCAGTGTTCTCCGAGCAAAAATCCCAATCGCGTTCTGTAGTGGCGCAAGGTGGCGGTACACTTGAAGAGTTTTCGTTTTATGCACGTGACTATGATGAAAATCGACACTTTTTCCTGGCACATTATTTCAGGGAACGCTACGATGTCGCTTTAGAGCGGTATCCCCATATCAACAGTAATGTTCAAATTACACGTATTGAAGTTTGGGTGACCAATAGAAGCAACCAAACGGACAACGTTCGAAATGTTGCGGCTTTCCAAGATCTTGGAGAATCACAGCGTGTAGGTTCTACGGTGAATATTCTAAGGCCAGGACCACTTCCAGACAATAAAAACAATGGTTTTGATCCGACCAATATTGGTGGTGCAGGTTCTAATTTAAATAATGCGGTAAGAGATATTACCCGAGTGGAACAAGGGATAAATATTCCAGCCAACGAAGGTTTTGACTTTGGGAAATTGGAAAATGCTAAAAAACTGACTGAAGGGTATGATTATACACTTCAAACTCAGTTAGGTTATATCTCCTTGAACCAGCGTTTGCAAAATGATGAAGTTTTGGCCGTGGCGTTCCAATATACCGTTGGAAGTAATGTCTATCAGGTTGGGGAGTTTGCCAATGACGGTGTGGAAGCTACAGGGTCATCAACAGATCCTGTGTCTGGAAATACAGTGGTCAACAATAATAACCTGATCCTAAAAATGCTGAAAAGTGCCATCACTAACGTGAATCAGCCTATTTGGGATTTGATGATGAAAAATATTTATGATTCTGGCGCCTATCAACTGAGTCAGGAAGATTTTAAACTGAATATCTTTTACACGGAATCTTCGGCGTTAAACTATATCAAACCGGTTGAGGGCACTACGTTTCCGCCGTATGACAACAACACTTCAGATCCTTCTGACGACACAGAAATAACAGAAACCCCATTAATCAGGCTTTTCCATTTAGATCGATTGAACTATAACAACGATCCGCAGCAAAATGGCGATGGTTTTTTCGATTTCGTTCCTGGAATTACGGTCTTGCCCCAAAACGGGAAGATTATTTTTACAAAAGTAGAACCATTTGGAAAATATTTATTTGATGTCTTGGCAGATCCCGCTTATCCATCGGATTATAATGATCCTACCTACACCAACCCCAATCAGGAAAAATATGTTTATGACATTCTTTATAAGGGCACAAAAACAGCCGCATTAGAAGAATCGGAAAAGAATAAATTCCAATTGAAAGGACGTTACAAATCCTCAGGTGGCGAAGGAATTGCCATTGGTGCCTTTAACGTACCAAGAGGTTCTGTAAAAGTTACCGCTGGCGGACGTGTCTTGGTAGAAGGCGTGGATTATACCGTGAACTATCAATTAGGACGGGTTGAAATTTTAGATCAGGCATTAAAAGCTTCCAATACACCCATCAATGTATCGGTTGAGAATAATGCCGTTTTCGGTCAACAGACTAAGCGTTTTACCGGATTGAATGTCGAACACCAATTCAGTGAAAATTTCGTGTTGGGAGGAACGTTCTTAAATCTTAACGAGCGTCCAATTACGCAAAAAGCGAATTATAATAGTGAATCCATCAACAATACCATATTTGGATTTAATGGAAATTATTCTACGGAAGTGCCCTTCCTAACCCGATTGGCAAATAAGTTACCCAACATCGATACCGATGTCCCTTCCAATCTTTCTTTAAGGGGAGAGTTTGCTTATCTGCTTCCAGGAGCACCAAAAGGCGCGAATTTTGAAGGTGAAGCCACGGCTTATGTAGATGATTTTGAAGGGTCTCAAGGAAGTATCGATTTGCTATCACCGCATTCTTGGTTTTTATCCAGCCGACCAAAAGGTTTGGGATTAACGCCAAATGAGGACGATATTGGAATACAAAACGGATTCAATAGAGCACACTTGAATTGGTACACCGTTGACCCCATTTTTTACAGTAATCAAAGACCAAGCGGGATTACGGATAATGATGTATCCAATTTGTACACCAGACGCGTGTTTATTGACGAAATTTTCCCTGAAAGAGATTTGGTCCAAGGTCAGAATACCTACATTCCAACCTTAGATTTAGCCTATTACCCATCAGAAAGAGGACCTTATAATTTTCAGTCGCAAAATATTGATTATCCAAATACCTTAACGGCTCCACAAAATAGCTGGGCGGGAATTACCCGGGCCATTACGAGTACTGATTTTGAACAGGCTAATGTGGAGTATATTGAGTTTTGGGTTCAAGATCCGTTTTTGGACAATACGTCCAATCCCGGAGGAAAATTACTTCTGAATTTGGGTAATATTTCAGAAGACATTATTAAGGACGGTAAAAAACAATATGAAAACGGCCTTCCTGAAAATGGAGATATTAGCGGTTTGCAAGTCACAGATTTTGGCACCGTAGTACCGCGTAATCAGTCGTTGATTTATGCATTTTCAAGTACAGGTCAAAATCGTGCCAATCAGGATGTGGGGTATGATGGGTTTGATGATGCGGAAGAAATCGCAAGATTCGGATCACAATTTGGACCTGATCCTTCCAATGATAATTACAGCTATTTCCTTCAGGCGGATGGCGATATTTTTGATCGGTATAAAAAGTATAATGGCTCAGAAGGAAATTCACCAGATACATTTTCAGACACCAATCGAGGGTCCACGACTTATCCAGATGTAGAGGATATCAACAGAGATAACACAATGAACACCATTGATAGTTATTATGAATATGAAATTGATATCACGCGGGCAAGTTTGGATAATCCTAACAACGCTTTGATCAACGATGTAAAGACCAGAAACATTACGTTGCCCAACGGTGATAATCGCAATGTAAGATGGTACCAATTTAGAATTCCAATTGATGCCTCAACCAGAGCCATTGGTGGGATTTCTGATATTAGATCCATACGATTTGCAAGAATGTATCTTAAAGGATTTTCTGAAACAACCATTATGCGTTTTGCAACCTTGGATTTAGTAAGAAGTGATTGGAGACGATATTCACTAGACTTGGACAACAATCCGAATAATAATAGTACGGATGCTTCATTTAGTGTTGGCGTAGTAGGTTTGCAAGAAAACGAAGGTAATTATGTTCTACCTCCAGGGGTGGAGTTGGAGCAGCGCAACAATAACAACAATATCATTAGGGAAAACGAACAATCCTTGGTGGTTGAAGTTTGTGAATTGGAAGGTGATGATTCTCGAGGGGTTTATAAAAACATTAGCATTGACATGCGCCAGTACAAAAAACTAAAAATGTTCATGCATGCGGAAGCTTTGGAAGGAAGGACCCTAAATCCTGGTGAAATGATTGGATTTATCAGAATGGGTAGTGACTTCACCCAAAACTTCTATGAAATTCAAGTGCCTTTAAACGTTGTTGCCGGAACCGCGAGAGATCAGGTATGGCCGTCTGAGAATGAAATAAACATCACCTTGGAGGTTTTACAGACCATCAAAGCGTTGGGTATTAGTGACGGATCTTTGTCCAATCAAGACCCAACCGTTTATAACGTCACTCCATCAGGACCTGAACCGGTGTCTTCTGGAGATAATTTTGAGGTTGGGGAAACCCGTGTGTCCATAAAAGGAAATCCGAACTTTGGAGATATTAGGGTCCTTATGGTTGGGGTGAAAAACAACACTACGG
>NZ_DATJCA010000060.1:0-4936 GCF_035515035.1 Gelidibacter sp.
GTATATGACGTTATCATTTATGGGACTTTTGGTAATTCCGAGTTTAAAACTTAGTGACAAAGGACTTTTTAATGGTAAGGATTTTAAATTCACCAATATTGAGGTCGATTAAAAATTAGGGTAAACTTATTTGATATTTCTGTTTTCCTATTTGAAATAATTTTAAAAATGAATAAAAGTGTCCAAAATCCGCTCTAATAAAAACAATCTGCAAGTTATTTACGAAGACAATCACATTATTATTGTCAATAAACGTGCAGGCGATATTGTGCAAGGTGATAAAACTGGAGATGAACCTTTGAGTGAGGTGGTTAAATCCTACATCAAGGACAAATACAATAAACCCGGTAACGTTTATCTTGGCGTTGTGCATCGGTTGGACCGTCCAACTACGGGCATTGTGATGTTTTCAAAAACGAGTAAAGCCCTTCCTCGACTGAACAAAATATTTGCCGATAAACAAGCTAAAAAAATCTACTGGGCATTGGTAAAACAACAACCTCCAAAACCTGAAGATACTTTAGTCCATTGGCTAAAAAAGAATCCGAAAAACAATAAATCGACCGCACATATCAAAGAAATCCCTGAGAGTAAAAAAGCCATTTTACATTATAAAATTCTAAAAAAACTGGATAATTATGTCTTACTTGAAGTCGAGCTTGAAACGGGCAGACACCATCAAATCCGTTCGCAATTATCAAGTATTGGATGTTCTATTTAAGGCGATTTAAAATATGGTTTTGACCGTAGTAATCCAGATGGTAGTATCCACTTGCATGCCCGTGGATTGTATTTTAAACATCCGGTTTCAAACGAAGAAATTTTAGTAGAAGCACCTTTGCCAGATGATCCGCTTTGGAATGTGTGTTTGTAGCATTCTAAAAAAACAATCATTTAACCCGTCGTTTATTACCGTTTTATAGTATTTAACGCATAAATGGCAAAACTGCCCAACCAATGGCCGCCTTCATAGCTATCGCCCACAATACTTGGTAAGGAATAATTAATATGGGTATTGGCAATATTTTTAAGATGTGCATATTCTGGTAAATCTCTGGCAATCTCATATAAACTCCATGCGCGAGAAAAATTAACACCATCCAAATGGACAAGTTTTCCATCAGTCCGATCACTGACTTTGCCTGTTTCCAAATTGAAGTTTTTGTCTTGTAATTGTGGAAGAAAATCTGCCAACCAAGTTCTAAATTCTTCTTTGGGGAAGATCCGCTTCATCAAGGCGGCTTCTTCTAAACACGGTGATAAAAAATCAAATCCGCTGGGTTCCCAACTTAAAGGACAATTGGCATCATTCAAATAGAAATCTTTTGAACGCTGTACGATCATTAATTCTAAAGCATCATTCCCAACAACTTTAGCATAATCAAAGGCAAAAGAAAAACCAAAGGCCGTATTTGGATGTTCGCCAACCCGTAATGGATAATTGAGTTTTGGTAAAAATTCGAGGTATTTGTTGACGATCAAATCGGTCAATGGCTGTAAATTACTTTCTAATTCCCTTGCCAATGGCGCATCCCAAGTATGCAGTTCCTCGGCCAGTTTCAGTACCCACGCCCAACCATAAGTGCGCTCATAACTTGTATTGTGTTTGCCATAAAAATAGCTGACTTCATCCAAAATATTTTCTCTGGATATGTTTTGCAAAAGCATCTGTTCGATGGCTTCTTTTTTGTCCAGCTCTGGAAACTGTTTTAACAAACTCACCAAACTCCAATGGCCATGTACCGCCGAATGCCAATCAAAACAGCCATAAAATGCAGGATGCAGTGCTTTAGGTTCTTTTAAATCTTCAGGGCCGCCAATGGTTTGGCCAAGTTTATTGGGATATTCGGTTTGGATACAATGCATCGGTAATTCTGCCAATCGGTTAGCTTCTTCCAAATGCAGAATAGGAGTTTCTGCTTGTTCTATTTTAGGAAAAGTTGTGATTTCGACAACTTTTTTTTCTTCGGAAGAATTGCAGGTAAAAAATAATAGAAATGGAATTGTGTAGCGCAATGATTTCATGGTGATGATTTATGTATTTATTATTTGAAAAAACTGGGGTTTTATATGATGAGGTTTCTATCTATTCAGGAATTTAGCCCAACCAACCCTCCCGATCCAAGCTTCTATATTGAATAGCTTCACTGATGTGCGATCCGTTCAAAGCTTCAACCCCTTCCAAGTCGGCAATAGTTCTTGATACTTTTAAAATTCGGTCATAAGCTCTGGCCGATAAGTTTAAACGTTCCATAGCAGTTTTAAGTAATTGCAAGGAAGCTTCGTCCAGCTTACAATGTTCTCGTATTTGTTTGCTACTCATCTGGGCATTATAATTCACATTATTACTGTCCTTAAAGCGTTCGGATTGGCGTTCTCGTGCCAAAGTCACACGCGCCCTAATAGCGATGGATGATTCTCCTTTACGTTCATCAGACAGTTTTTCAAAAGGCACTGGCGTTACTTCCACATGAATGTCTATACGGTCTAAAAGTGGTCCTGAAATTTTGCTCAGATAGCGTTGCATTTCTGCGGGCGATGAAGTTACAGGCGCATTCGGATCATTAAAATACCCGCCTGGACTTGGATTCATACTGGCTACCAACATGAATGATGACGGATAAGTTACCGTGAATTTAGCACGCGAAATGGTCACTTCCCGATCTTCCAGAGGTTGGCGCATTACTTCCAAAACATCGCGCTTAAATTCGGGCAATTCATCCAAAAACAAAACGCCATTATGCGATAAGGAAATCTCTCCGGGCTGTGGATAACTCCCGCCGCCGACTAAAGCAACGTTTGAAATTGTATGATGAGGGCTTCTAAATGGCCGTTGCGACATTAATCCCGTGTTATCTTTGACGCGTCCGGCCACCGAATGGATTTTTGTAGTTTCTAAAGCTTCACGCATGGTCATTGGCGGTAAAATACTGGGCAATCGCTTGGCCAACATTGTTTTTCCAGCACCGGGAGGCCCAATCAAAATAATATTATGTCCGCCAGCTGCGGCAATCTCCATGCACCGTTTTATGGATTCCTGACCTTTAACGTCTGAAAAATCGAATTCGGGGAAATCCAGATTTTTATAAAATTCATCCCGAACATCGATTATCGTGCGTTCCAGTGGTTCATTTTTATCAAAAAAATCAATCACCTGACTGATGTTTTCAACACCATAGACTTCCAAATCGGAAACGATAGCCGCTTCTTTCGCATTTTGCATCGGAAGGATAAATCCTTTAAAACCTTCTTCTTGCGCTTTAATGGCAATTGGCAGTGCGCCTTTAATGGGTTGCAGATTACCATCCAACGACAATTCGCCCATAATCAGATAATCTTCTAAATTATCAGCTTTAATTTGCTCCGTAGCGGCCAAAACACCAATAGCTAAAGTTAAATCGTAACTGGAACCTTCTTTGCGCAAATCGGCAGGTGACATATTGATGATGATCTTTTTTCCGGGAATTTTATAACCGTTATTTTGAAGTGCCGCCGCAATCCGAAAATTACTCTCCTTAATCGCATTGTCCGGAAGTCCAACCAAGTGATAACCAACGCCATTATCGACGTTAACTTCAATAACAATAATAGTTGCCTCCACTCCAAAAACAGCACTTCCGAAAACTTTTTTGAGCATAACAGATTGGTTTTGCTTAAATGTAGGAAGAATGTCCATAACTTCAAAGTAGAAAATTGAAATTGAGGTTAGTAACGAAAAAAGTGCGCAATTATTTATTTTATAGAATATATAGAGCCTGTTTAAAAATTAAATTAAAAAAATCTTATAGGGTGTTTTTACTGTAAAAAATAGTATTTAAAAAACTGATTGTCAGTTGTTTATGTTGTTTATTTTCGTTAACTTGTTGGTGTTAAATCAATTAAGTTAAGATGAAAAAATACTCCACAGACATTACTGACAATCAATGGCAATTTATAAAAAAGACTTTGAACTTCAATAATAGAAAGCGAAAACATGATCTAAGGACTATTTGGAACGCCATTATGTATCTGGTAAAGTCCGGTTGCCAGTGGCGCATGCTGCCCAATGACCTTCCAAAATGGCAGCTGGTCTATTATTACTACAGCAAATGGTCCAATGCAGAGGATTTTGATCTGCTCCTTTCCAAACTACGGGAAAAAGTGAGATCGAAGAAAAACCAGAACAAAGAGCCCAGCCTTGGGATCATGGACAGCCAGAGCGTAAAATGGGGGAACAACCGTTCGTTGAACGGTTTTGACGGAAACAAGAAGGTAAAGGGGATCAAACGACATGTCGTGGTGGACAAAAATGGATTTTTGTTGGCAGTAATGGTCACCGTGGCCAATGTCCACGACAGTAAAGCCGTAAGGCTGTTAATGAGGACATTGGCCTATTTCCTGTCCCCGATAAAGGTCATCCTTGCCGATGGCGGATACAGGGGGGAAATCATAGAAGAGATCAGAAACCGTTTTGGATATCTGATCAGGGTTGTCATGAGGAGTGACGAAAATAAGACCGAATTTAAGCCCATTTCCAAAAGATGGGTCATCGAACGGACTTTCTCATGGTTCGATAATGACAGAAGACTATGTAGAAATTATGAACTCCTAATGGAAAATTCTGAAAACATAGTCAAATTATCTGCCATAAAATTTTTGTTGAATAAAATTTAAACAGGCTCATAATAAATTTAATTCACCATATCAAAAAATCCTATCTTAGTTGCATCAAAACAATTTTATGAGCAACATCAAACGTCTAGGTTTCATTTTGGGTCCATTAACATACACCCTGATTTTATTGTTTTTTAAACCCAAAGGCCTTTCTGAGGCTGCCATTGCAATATTGGCTTCAACGGCGTGGATGGCAATTTGGTGGATTACCGAAGCCATTCCTATTGCCATGACTTCGTTATTGCCTATTGTGCTTTTTCCGTTGTCTGGCGGAATGGAATTA
>NZ_DATJCA010000061.1:0-8219 GCF_035515035.1 Gelidibacter sp.
GCCTTCAACTTCAAGGCCCAGATCAGTAAGGAGTTCGCCTGTTTGCTCAGGAGTCCAATCAATATTTACAAATTGCTTTAACCAATTATATGAAATCTTCATTTTTTGAGTGTTATGCTACAGGGTGATGTTTCGAATTTCTTTTTCTACGCTTGAAATTATCTACATGCAACCCAATGTTCCGTCTTGTTTTCAAATTTGGCGTAAAGATAATAATAGTATGTAGTTATAGAAATGGTAAATAATTTTATTTTGTACGATTATTAGCTTTATTTTAACCGTCAATTAAAAAGTCCCAAATACAATATGAAGTTTTTGCTTATCATTTTATCTGTTTTCACTTTGGTTTCCTGCAATAAGGACTATTCAAAAAAAATGCAACATGGGCATTGGCTGGGTGAGTTACAAGTTACTGACGACGAAATTTTACCTTTTAATTTTGAGGTTACGGCGGACAAGAGTTTAAAGATTTTGAATGCAAAAGAAGTCATTTTAGTGGATGACATTACCTATAAAAACGATTCTATATTTATAAAGATGCCGGTTTTTGGAAGTTATTTCGCTCTGAAATTAACGAAAGAAGGCATGGTAGGCAGTTTTATCAATGAGGGAATGGATACAAAGATGCCGTTTAAAGCGATTTATGGTTCGAAAGATCGATTTGAGGTCAAAGAAACGCCTACAGCGAATATCTCAGGAAACTGGGAAGTGGCATTTACTCCTGAAACCGGTCAAGAAACATATGTTGCCAAGGGCATTTTTCAGCAAAAGGAACAGAAGGTGACCGGGACCTTTAGAACTCAAATAGGCGACTATAGATTCCTTGAGGGCGTCATAACCGGGAATAAGTTGAAAATGTCTGCATTTGATGGATCCCATGCATTTTTGTTCGTTGCGACAGTTACGGACAGTATCCTCAATGGTGTTTTTTATTCCGGTAATAATTGGCGTGCAACCTTTGAAGGAAATCGAAATGAGCATTTTGAACTGCCCGATGCCACGACACTTACCACGTTGCAGCATGAGGAGGCGTCATTTGACTTTAGTTTTCCAGATGACGCCGGACAAACGATTTCTTTAGCGGATGCCCAATTTCAGAATAAAGTTGTTGTGGTGCAACTTATGGGGACTTGGTGTCCAAATTGTTTGGACGAAAGCACTTTTTTCTCTGAATATTCTAAACTAAATTCGGAAAAGGATGTCGAGTTTGTAGCGCTGGCTTTTGAAAACGCTAAGACAGATTCTCTAGCCTTTGAGGGTATAAAACGATTAAAGGATAGATTGGGGATTGAATACCCTGTTCTATTGGCACAATATGGAACTGCAGATAAGATTGAGGCGCAGAAGAAATTACCTATGTTGAAGCAGGTGGTTTCTTATCCAACCACTGTCTTTATTGATAAGACAGGAAAAGTCCGAAAAATCCATACGGGTTTTAATGGTCCGGCAACTGGAGAAAAGTATGTACAGTTCAAAAATGAGTTCAGAACCTTTGTGGACAAACTTTTGCAAGAGTAAAGCTGTACCTACACTAACACTGCCTACTGAGCTAGTTTATATAAGTAAGATTAACATAAAGACTTTTATTTTTCTATTGCCGATGGCGTCGTTCTATAAATTCCATTGGTGCTCAAAATAAGTTTTTTATCATCGCCATTCGCGCTGCAGCTGTATAGGCTAAATGGTGGCGGTCCGTTCAATCCAAGCACATGGAAAATCAAGCGGTCTCCGTTTGGAGTCCAAGTGGGCACACCATTGACTTTCCCATCATGTAATACTAAAACATCTTTTGTGCCATCAGGTTTACATTTATAAATATCATGGTTTTCATGCCAGATCAGATTGAAAAAAGGGCCTTTACTGTAAGCAATCCATTTGCCATCTGGCGACCACGCCGGGTCGTAACAATAAAGATCATCATAAGTTAATCTAATAGGGTTTTCCAATGCCATTGTAGAATAGTTGAGCGTTGCTTGATAGATTTCAGCTTTTTCTGGATTTGTAGGAAAATTTAAATCCGAAGGCCCCACATATGTGACCTGACGTCCATCAGGCGACCAAGCGGGATCAGCGACGTCATGCTTAAATTTGGAAACAATAAAAGGATTGCTTCCGTCGGCGTTGAAGACCACCATTCGCCCTCGTGATACCATATCGTTGATGGAGGGGTCTGGACATTTGGCGCTTGCCAATATCTTTGTGCCATCTGGAGACCATTTTGCATGCGCTTGAATTTCCCATCCGTAGGAATGGAGGGGTACAATGACACGACCGTTTTTGCCATCAATATCAAAAACCATTAATTCGCAAACCTCATAAGAGTTAAGGCCTGCATTTTTTGGAGAGCGATAGCATAAAAACTTAGTTTTATCAGGATGCACCTTGATCCACCAATAATCGTAGGAAGTGTCATTGACCAAATTGGTTTCCTCGACTCCGTCATAAGAGTAAACTTGTAAATTTCCATTTTCCTTTCGGTCGTAATAATAGATTAGAGACTGGTCTTCGTCGGGCGGTATGACTGCGGCATCTTCGGTAGAACAAGAAATTAAGCCAAAGGATGCCATTAAGAAAAAAAGTATATTTTTCATGAGACCATTGTTTTTGATAATCAAATATTTACACAGTCTAGACTATAAGGCAAGCGGACATCTAAGTTAGCTTTTTAAATTTAATGCACCATTAGTTTTTTCAGAAAATTGCAGATCAAACTCGCCGCCAGCGTCACGCTTTCAGCTCTTAGCTACCCATGAATGCTTTCGCTCTTACCATATTCTTTAATCAATTCGCCTTCAAAATCTACGAGTTCTTTCCAACGCTTGTCAACATCAATGTCTTTGCCATATTTGCGCGCATAAGTGATGAAAAGTGTATAATGTCCCGCTTCACTTACCATTAAATCATAGTAAAACTTAGAAAGCTCTGGGTCTTCCACATGTTGTGACAACATTTTAAAGCGTTCGCAGCTTCTGGCTTCAATCATGGCCGAAAACAATAATCGATCAACCATGCTCTGCAATTGGCTACCGCCTTTGTTCATGAATTTATAGAGTTTGTTGACGTAGCAGTCTTTTCGTTCCCTTCCTAAGGTGTAGCCTCTCTTCTTAATGAGCTCGTGCACCATTTGAAAATGTTCCATTTCCTCCTTGGCGAGTTCCAATAGGTCCGTCACTAAATCTTCATATTGCGGATTTAAGGTAATGATGGTTATGGCATTGGTAGCAGCTTTTTGTTCACACCACGCATGGTCAGTCAAAATGGCCTCTATATTATCCTCAGCAATGGCAACCCATCGCGGATCTGTTTCTAATTTTAAGTGTAGCATGTCATATCAGTGAAAAATTAAACTTCTCAAATCGGCTTCGAAGATAGTCATATTTCTAGATGTCGTAGAAGAGCAGTAAATATGAAGACACTTTGATTTATATCTCCGTACACGTCGTTTAAGGTATTGAAACACGACGATGTTGCTTTTGTTCAAAATAGTTAAGTTGATTTACAGTCAAGTATTGACAGCAAAGAAATTCCTCTAATTGCTCATGACATAATCATAAACCGTTTTAGATATTTTAGCCAGTTTTGCAGTGCCTTGGTCAAAATCATTTAGGTTTTTCGAGAGTAAAACTAATATATAAGCACGGCCATCAGGTAAGTAGATAATTCCAGCATCATGGTGTACACCAGTTATAGAACCGGTTTTGTGAGCCACTTCAACCGCTTGAGGTAAATGCATCGGAATGACCTCGTTATGCTGTTGCTCTTTTAAAATAGCAATCATTTCTTCGCAATCTTCTTCTTTACCAGCAGTATGTGTGGCAATGGCTTCCATGATTATCATCAAGTCCCTGGCGGTGGTAGAATTGCTCAAACCTTTATCATATGCTTTTTGATCTTCAACGCCCCTCAAAACGTCTATGTTTTTTGCACCTAGATCCCGCATGGTTGCCGTTGTTTTTTGGGCATCAACCAATTCAATGAGGATGTTGGTTGCTAAATTACTGCTTATGGTAACCATGCTATGCATCAAATCAGTGAGCGCTACTTTTGTGCCTATTTGACTGTAGATAATATCGTCGCTATCATCGGTGATATCCATGCTGTATAAGCTGCCGTCCACAATGCTTTTGAATTCATTTTTCAATAAAATCGAATCCTTCAGATTTAATTTTCCTTCGGAAGCTTGTTTAAATAACTCGATCATTACGGGCACTTTCATAGTGCTGGCCGCATGAAATTTTTCATCAACATTTATTAACAAGCTATCCTTAGGCTCGTATAGACTATAAAATGCCACAGCGACAGTACCATCTATTGAATCAATTTGAGCCTGAATGGTTTTTTCTAAAGTTTCTTTTTTAGAGTTTTTTTCTTGACAGGAAGAAAATAAAAGTGATAATGAAACGAGTGCAATGGCAAAAGTAGTTTTTAAGGATTCCATGATTTAATACGTTTTTGTTCTATGTTGTGAGGTAGGAATATTGATGATATTATGGTGAGGTTAAAGCCAATTATTTTGGATGAGCCATTCCGAGATAAAATCTGAAAAGCCATCAACATCCCTAGGTGTATTACAAAGAATAATGAATGTGATCTCTTTTTCGGGCACAGTGACATAATTACATAAAAAACCACCTTGGCTTCCGGTATGGCCCACCGTTTTGAAACCATCTGTTGTTTGATCAATAAACCAAGACCAGCCTATAAATGGGGGCGTGGCATCTTGCCAATTTGGCCATGGTTTAATAGTTCGTGAATCTTCTAAAATAGATGCCGAAATAAATTTGTGTTCCTGCAGGGCCAATTCATATTTGGCCAATTCATTTACTGAACTCCAGACGCCGCCATTACCGGCCGCTGCAAAGGTTGGTTCCTCACCATAATCTTTTTCAAGCCAATTTCCATTGTTTTTTATGTAGCCGTGGGAAACACCAGTTTCAGGGTGTGGCCCATCTGTAATGGTGCTTGTTTTCATTCCAGAAGGTTTAAAAATGTTATCTGCAATATATTTTTGCCATTTCATTCCGCTCACCTTTTCAATAATCAGTGCCAAGGCATTGTACGCTGGGTTGGAATAGTCGTAGCGCGTGCCAGGTTCAAAATTTAAATTTTGTGCCTGGGTTGTGGGATACCAGTTTTCGACATCTTTGGCGGTCAAGTAAAATAACGAATCTGTTTTGGTTTCCCTAGTATCCTGTAGACCAGAAGTGTGGGTGATTAAATGTTTGATTTTTACTTTTTCGGCAATTTCCTTATTTTTAAAATCAGGGAAGTACAGTGTCATGTTGTCTTCCACCGAAAGTTTACCTTCATCCTGTAACATCAAAATGGCATTGGCAACAAACGTTTTTGAAATGGAGCCAATATTAAAAAGGGTGTTGGCGTCGATTTTGGTGTTGAGTGCGAGATCGGCAAGCCCGTATCCTTTACTGAATACGATGCTGTCACCCTTCATGATTAAGATCGCTCCACCAGGTTCGTCAGCTGGCATTTTTTTAGAAAAATAGGCATCTAATTCGCTTGTGCCTATGGTGTCTGTTTGCACAGGTGTTTTTTTGTTGTCCATGCAGTTGAATGTTATCAATGCTGTGGTAATTGATATAAAAAAACATAATTTCCTCATTTTATTTAGTTTACATGTTATTCCAACGATATTTTGGTAGGTTATTTTTAAAATTTAAATCCCGTCTGAACTGATAGGCGGATATGAACTTTAAGGCATTTCACTCAAATTTATGAAAAATGTGATACGAAGTCCTAGTTTTGACCTAAAAACCATTGGAGATCATAGTTCAGTCGCCTAATCTTCTGAAAACTGAGGACAACAAAGCTATGAAATATAATTCCAAATATTCTTATATTTTGTCAACTGGGCGTAAGTATAGCGCAGGACTTTGTGCTCAGGAAGCGATAATGATGGATCTGCTTTTAAAATCTCTTTCGCGTGATGGCGTGCATGTTGAAGAATGTCTTTGTCTTTAATAACATCGGCGATCTTAAGGTTTAAGACCCCGCTTTGTTGAGTGCCCATTAAATCGCCAGGACCGCGTAGTCGCAAATCTACTTCTGCTATTTCAAATCCGTCATTAGTGCTAACCATCGTTTGTAGCCTGGTTTTGCTATCCTCACTGAGTTTGTGGCTAGTCATCAAAATGCAGTAACTTTGTTCTGCACCTCGACCTACACGGCCTCTTAATTGATGTAATTGAGATAGTCCAAAGCGTTCTGCACTCTCAATAATCATTACGGAAGCGTTAGGTACATTTACGCCCACTTCAATAACTGTGGTGGCTACCATTATTTGGGTTTCACCTTTAACGAAACGTTGCATCTCAAAATCCTTATCTGCCGGTTTCATTTTTCCGTGGACAATAGAAATTTGATAATCGGGCAATGGAAATTCCCTGACAATACTTTCGTACCCATCCATCAAATCTTTATAATCCATGGTTTCACTTTCTTGAATCAGCGGATATACGATATAAATTTGTCTGCCCTTTGCGATCTCATCGCGGATGAATCTGAAAACTTTCAACCGATTTTTATCGTAGCGATGCACCGTTTTGATGTTCTTTCTTCCAGGTGGTAATTCATCAATTACGGACACATCCAAATCACCATACACCGACATCGCCAAGGTTCTCGGAATGGGCGTTGCGGTCATGATTAAAATGTGCGGAGGTGAGGTGTTTTTGTGCCATAATTTACTGCGTTGTGCCACTCCAAAACGATGCTGTTCATCAATGACTGCGAGCCCCAAATTCTTGAATTTCACCTTATCTTCAAGGAGCGCATGAGTGCCGATTAAGATGTCCAAATCGCCATTTTCGAGCGCTTCATGAATTTTTTTTCTTTGTGAAGTTTTAGTTGAACCAGTGAGTAGTTCTATTCTGATGTTCAATTTATTACATAGCTCCACTAGTCCATGATAGTGTTGGACTGACAAAATTTCAGTCGGTGCCATTAAGCACGCCTGGAAATCGTTGTCAAGTGCGATTAACATTGACATGAGCGCTACTATGGTCTTTCCTGAACCTACGTCTCCTTGTAATAAGCGATTCATTTGTGCATTGCTTCCCAAATCGGCCCTTATTTCTTTCAAAACTCGTTTCTGGGCGTTGGTTAAATCGAAGGGTAAATGCTCTTGATAAAAGGTGTTGAAATAGTGTCCGACATGTTCAAAATTATAGCCTTTTATTTTCGATTTATGGATCAGATTTTTGATGATCAATTGTAGCTGAATATAAAATAATTCTTCAAATTTAAGGCGGAATTGTGCAAGGGATAACAGCGCTTGATTTTCGGGAAAATGGATATTAAAAAGCGCTTTGCTTTTTGAAATTAATTTGAGATCGGAAAGAAGGCTTTCAGAAAGTGTCTCTTCAAATCGTCCCTTTGTTTCCAAAAATAATTGTTGCATTATTTTATTTAAAACACGATTGGAGATGCCTTTGTTTGCCAGTTTTTCGGTGGACGGATAAATTGGTTGCATGGCAGAACGCAAGTTTTTTTCGTGCTCTTCCAGCAGTTCCATTTCAGGATGGGGCATGCTAAAAACACCATTAAACCAATTGGTTTTTCCGAAAATAACATATGTTCTTCCAAATTTAATGCTGTCCCTAATCCATTTATGGCCTCTAAACCACACAAGTTCCATACTGCCCGTGTCGTCTTTAAAGGTAGCTATCAAACGTTTGGCGCGTCCTTCTCCAGCTTCTTTCAGACTCGTAATCTCACCGGTAATCTGGACGTCAGCGCTATTGCGCTGTAATTGGTTGATTTTATAGTATTGGGTTTTGTCAATATAACGGTTGGGAAAAAGGTTGATCAGGTCTTGATAGGTATGAATGCCAAGTTCACTACGCAGCAAACTTGCGCGATTTGGACCTACGCCTTTGAGGTAATCTATGGGTGTTTGAAGGTTGGTGTTCATGTTTGTCTTGCGAAGCACTGAAGTCCATTAAATGACCACTGGTTTGGACGTTGTGGTACCTTTATGTCTCCTTTGTGCAATAGCTATATCGCAAAGTTACACAAAGAAATAGAAGTTTCACAAAGGGTCAATGGCATTACAGAATTATCGTTTTTATTTTCTTATTTTGGTCATATCTTAACTAAAATCCATAAATGAAGATTTTTTTTTTACTTTGTCTTGTTTTTAATTTCGGAGTGCTTTCTGCGCAACAAACTGATTCTGTAGATTTTAAAAGGCTTAAAGCAGA
>NZ_DATJCA010000062.1:0-2269 GCF_035515035.1 Gelidibacter sp.
TTTTTTATTGCTGAAGAGGTATTGCCTTTGGCTTTTTCTTCCAGTAATTTTCCTAACAGAATAAATGCGACAATTACGGCTGCTGCTTCAAAATATACGTGGGCGTGTAATCCTCTTTGATGCCAAAAGTCGGCAAACAACATATTGAATACACTGAACAGGTAGGCGATACCTGTACTCAATGCTACCAATGTATCCATATTGGCTGAACGATGTTTTGTCTGCTTCCAGGCATTGATAAAAAAATCCCTGCCCAACCACAATACAACAGGTGTAGAAAATGCCCACATAATTTGATTGGCATAAGGTATATCCATAAAGAACATTGCTATCACTACAACAGGCAATGACAGGGTAATAGCCCATACGGTTTTGGTCTTTAGCTTTTGGAACTTTTCAGCGTGGATAGTTTCTAATGTTTCCTGCTGCTTATTTTCTTCCTCAATCAACAAATCGTACCCAATTGACTGTACCGCCTTTTGCAATTTTGAAGCATCGGTCATATTAGGCAGGTATTCAACGGTAAGGTTTCCCGTAGCAAAGTTTACGGAGGCATTTATAACGCCCTCCTGATGCTTTACAATGCTTTCGGCACTGCTCGCACAAGAGGCACAGGTCATACCTATTACTGGAAATGTATTTTTTATGGTGGAAACACCATAACCTAAGTCTTTGATAGCTTTAACCGCTTCGCCTATTGCTTCGCTATTATCTACCGTGATAGCTGCCCTGCGGTTATTCAGCTCTACTTTGTGGGTTGCGATACCTTTAACCTGTGCTAATCCTTTTTCAACGATTAATGCACAATGTTCACTTTCTACATCTTCCAAAGGAAGATAAATGGTTTCTTTATTATTCGTTGCCATAATTGCTTGCTTTAATTAACAATACAAAATTGGCTATTATATTAATGGACGCTATTGTGAAATTTTGGGAATGATTTGTAAGATTTACAATTTATCCAACGGCTTTCTTTTACCTTCTTTTATTTGTTTGAAATAGCTCGGTGTCAGTCCTGTTACTTTTTTGAACTGGTTGCTTAAATAGGCTACACTCGAATAGTTCAGACGAAAGGCAATTTCACTCAAAGACAGTTCATCATATACCAACAGCTCTTTTACTTTTTCTACTTTTTGGGCAATAAAGTATTTTTCAATAGTAATACCCTCCACCTCCGAAAAGAGATTGGATAGGTAATTATAATCGTGGTGCAATTGACTACTTAATACATCTGAAAGATTGGATTTGGTGTCATTGTCCTGATGATGCACAAGGTCAATAATTATATTTTTTATCTTTTCAATGATGCGGCTTTTTTTATCGTCAATGAGTTCAAAGCCCAATGGAATTAAAACCTTATCTAAATTATTTTTTTCTTCTGGTGTAATCTCTTTATCCAATGTTACCTCTCCAAGTTTGATTTTTTTTACAGTCAAACCTAATTTATCCAATTCATTTTGCACCACCATAATACAGCGGTTGCAAACCATATTTTTAATAAAGAGTGTATTCATATATACCTTTTTACGACCTTAACAAAGGTACAAATTAATCTTTGGCATTATATCTTTTAACGCCAAATCCTGCCTCTCAACGCCAAATCCTGCCACATCTTCAAAGGCACTTATCTACTGCTATAATTTTAGGCTTCAAGTAAAATTCTAAACAAAATTATAGTATGGATACACAGCAAAAAGACCTATCGTATTTCAGGTTACGATTACAAGAATTATTAAATACCAGCTTCCCCGAAAAAGCAAACGACCAAAAATTTGTTGAGCAACGTTCTTCGTGGGCTGCCAATGCCTACGAGGGGGCTTTTAGTTCGGGAAACGCTATTGAGCAATGCAACGAAATAGCCAATTACATACTTTTTGAGGGCTTGCATTTCTCCAAATTCGATACCGTGTTTCAGGTGGTATGCAATGAGTTTGATACCATAATGGCAGATGAGGAACTGCGACCGTTCTCCCTTAAAATGTTTCCTGTTTGCGAGCCTGTTTTCTCCGGCTATGAACTAACCGATGATTTCGCATACGGTTATGAGTTTGACCTGCTCTATACCGAAATAACCGGAACCATCGCAATATGGATAGAGGAAAATGGGCTTCAGTAAAAAGCAACATCTCCAACAGAACATTGATGCCCTACGAATTGCTTTTAAACTTGAAAAGGAGAAACGACAAGCCACCGTAGGCGAAAGACTGCTAATGATGCAATACAGCGGATTTGGTGGTCTTAAATTCGTGTTGAACCCAATAGTGAATGA
>NZ_DATJCA010000063.1:0-2756 GCF_035515035.1 Gelidibacter sp.
AGCATTCGCACCTGTTAGAGACATATTCGCTTCTATTTGAATATGTCTTGACATTTTTCCGTCTGTAGGAACACGACCTTTGGCATATCCTGATTCAAACCCGCCACCTTGCCAATCTCCAAGGAAATCAGCACCCACCGATACAATCGTTGAAGCTTTAGAAAAATCATAATTCGCTAATGCGCGTTCTCCATATTTAGCTTGAAAAGCATCTAATGCAGTAGATTCAGAAACAGCATCATAAATCACATGGCGCACATTGCCATATTTCTCTTTAAATGCAGAAATAACCTTGCTTGTAGATGGGCTGGCAAAAGTTTGTGTCAAAAGCACGATGTCTTTGCCTGAATTCATCACTTCAGTAAGTTTCTGAGTCGTTTCAGAATCAAATGTTTCCCAGGAAATGTCCGAACCCTCTTTTTGAGGTCCCTTTACTCTTAAACTATCGTATAACCCTAAAATTGACGCATGAACTCTGGCATTAACCCCACCTTGTGAAGTGGCCAAATCGTTATTCTCTATTTTAATTGGTCGCCCTTCACGAGTTTTCACTAATACACTTGCGAAATCAAAACCATCAGCAATTGTTGTAGCGTAGTAATTAGACACACCTGGAATGATTTCTTCGGGCTGTACAACGTAAGGGATGGATTTAATAACCGGTCCTTCACAAGCCGCTAAAGATGCCGCGGCTGTACTGAAACCAACATATTTTAAGAAATCACGACGTGTTGTTGAAGACGATTCCAAACTGGATTTGTTGCCTAAAAATTCGTCTGTAGGAATTTCTTCAACAAATTCTCTTTGTTTAAGCGCCTCAACAATAGAGCTATCTGTGTTTAGCTCTTCAACACTTTTCCAGTATTTCTTGTTTGATGACATATTCTTTAATAGTTATTAGTTGATAGCTAGTGGTTTTTAATCAAAACCAGTTACTGTATCTTTAATTTATTAATAATGACATTTACCACATTCTAAACCTCCCATTTGCGCAACGGTAAGTCTCTCAACACCATATTTCTTGGATAATTGCTCGTGAATTTTGGTGTAATATTCATTATTCTCAATTTTCACATCGGTCGTTCTATGACAATCAATACACCATCCCATGGTCAATGGAGCAAACTGAGACATGATTTCCATTGTCTCTACCGGACCATGACAGGTTTGACATTCAATACCCCCAACGGTTACGTGTTGTGCGTGATTGAAATAGGCAAAGTCAGGCAGATTATGAATACGGATCCACTTTACAGGCTGTGGCTCTCCTGTGTATTTTTGTTCGTCCACACTCCAACCGGTAGCTGCATATAATTTTTGAATCTCTTCGTTATAATCAACACCATAGGTTTTACCCTCTGCAAAGGTTTCTTCTGAGACTTCAGAAATAGATTTATGACAATTCATACACACGTTCAATGAAGGTATGCCAGAAGTTTTACTTACGCGAGCAGAAGAGTGGCAGTATTTACAATCAATACCGTTGTCTCCAGCGTGAATTCTATGTGAATAATGGATGGGCTGCACCGGCTCATAACCTTGATCCACTCCTATTTGCATGAAATAGCCGTATACAAAATAGGCACTGGTCAGCAATAATAAAATAACCGTAACCAACACCAAGAATTGATTTTGAACAAAAGCTCTCCAAATAGACGGTTTTTTATCGTCTTCAACAATAACACCTTTAGCTTCAGCAAAACGATTTAAAGTACGTCTTACAAGAACTAAAGCCATAGCCAACAAACCAAACAACAAAGCTAATGCACCTAGAATTAATTGATTTGATGTTCCAGATCCTCCGCTTTGAGCACCAGTTGCCTCTGAACCAGCCGCTACAGGCGTAGGAGCCTTTTTCTCTTCAGCAGTATAAGCCAAAATATCACTGATATCCTGATCCGACAACTGCGGAAACGGCATCATTGGCAATTGGTTGTATTCGTTATAAATTTTATTGGCGTAAGCATCACCAGATTTAATAAGTCCAGCACTATTGTGAATCCAAGCAGTTAACCATGCTCTGTCAAGACCCTCTTCATCTGCTAATTTTTGTTCAATGTTACGAAGCGGTGGCCCCGTCATTGGTCCATCTAATTTGTGACATGCAGCACAGTTGGCATTATATAATGTTTTCCCTTTGGCAGGATCTCCCTCTTGGGCTTGAACCGATGCTGAAAACGCAAGTAAAATAAAAAGCCCTAAACGAAGAAATTTAGTGGCCAATTTACAGTGTATCACCTGTTTCATATTATTAGTTGAATTATCTTCCAATCTTTGGTACGATTTTTTCATTAAAAAGAAAAAAATACGGTTATAAAATCACTCGCAAAAGTAATACTTAAAGTCGATTTTAGAAATGTTACAGAAGTGTTAATTGATAATTTATAAACATTCTAAATAATAAAATATCGGTTATTTAGTTTATTGTTTTCATATAAGCACATTACAAATTAATTTTGATATTTTTGCCGGATAAGAATGGCTTAAAAAAATTCATTTTTACATAAATGAGATCATTCTCCTAATGAATACACACATCATGATGAAACCTATATTAAGATTATCCTTTATTGCCCTGGCTTTTTTTACGGCAACAATTTCAGTTAATGCGCAAGAAGGACTTGTAACTATTGATCAACCTAAAGATATTGACAGACTTCTAGAATTCAAGAAGGATTCACGCAATACGATTGATGCATTTGTCATCCAAGTGTACAACGGTTCGCGTGGTGGCGCTCAAGCTGCCAAAAGTGACG
>NZ_DATJCA010000064.1:0-3684 GCF_035515035.1 Gelidibacter sp.
CAACATTGAAGATGAAATGAAATCGGCTTACATTGATTACTCAATGTCGGTCATTGTGTCACGTGCGTTGCCAGATGTTAGAGACGGTCTTAAACCTGTGCATAGACGTGTGCTTTTCGGGATGCATGAGCTTGGTATTAGATCTAACACCGCTCATAAAAAATCGGCAAGAATTGTTGGTGAGGTTTTGGGTAAGTACCACCCACACGGAGATACATCAGTTTATGACGCCATGGTGCGTATGGCACAAGAGTGGAGTTTACGCTATATGTTAGTGGATGGCCAAGGGAATTTCGGTTCTATTGACGGCGATAGTCCAGCAGCAATGCGATATACAGAAGCAAGGATGCGTAAGATATCCGAGGACATGTTGGCAGACATTGATAAGGAAACAGTAGATCACAAACTGAATTTTGACGATACATTACAAGAGCCAACTGTTTTACCAACACGTATTCCGGGACTTTTAGTCAACGGAGCTTCTGGTATTGCAGTAGGGATGGCTACAAATATGCCACCGCATAATATCAGTGAAGTGGTTGATGGTATCATTGCTTATATTGATAATCATGATATTGATATTGATGAGTTGATCACCCATATCAAAGCTCCAGATTTTCCTACTGGAGGAACAATTTACGGTTATGATGGCGTTATAGAGGCATTTAAAACCGGCCGTGGAAGAATTGTGATAAGAGCGAAAGCGAATATTGAAGAGGTTCAAGGCAGAGAATCAATTGTCGTCACCGAAATTCCTTACCAAGTCAATAAAGCCGATATGATCAAGAAAACGGCAGATTTGGTCAATGAAAAGAAAATTGACGGGATTTCCATGATCCGTGATGAATCCGACAGAAACGGGATGCGTATCGTGTATGTTTTAAAGCGTGATGCCATTCCTAATATTGTTTTAAACACCTTATATAAGTACACGGCGCTGCAGTCGTCTTTTAGTGTGAACAATATTGCACTGGTTAAAGGGCGTCCAGAATTGCTGAACTTAAAGGATATGATTCATCATTTCGTTGAACATAGACATGAAGTGGTTGTAAGAAGAACAACTTATGAACTTCGTAAAGCGGAGGAACGCGCCCATATTTTAGAAGGATTGATTATTGCGTCAGATAATATTGATGAAGTTATTGCATTAATCCGTTCTTCATCAAATGCTGACGAAGCACGCGAGAAATTGATTGAACGTTTTGAACTTTCAGAAATTCAAGCGAGAGCCATTGTTGAGATGCGTTTGCGTCAATTGACTGGTCTGGAGCAAGATAAATTACGATCAGAATACGATGAATTGATAAAAACAATTGAAGATTTGAAGGACATCCTTGATAAGAAAGAGCGTCGTATGCAAATCATCAAAGATGAATTGGTTGTTGTTAAAGATAAGTATGGTGATGAACGTCGTTCGGTAATTGAATATGCCGGTGGCGATTTGAGTATTGAAGACATGATTCCTGATGAGCAAGTGGTCATTACCATTTCTCACGCTGGATATATCAAACGTACGTCGTTGACAGAATACAAGACTCAAAATAGAGGAGGCGTTGGTCAAAAAGCGTCCACAACTCGTAATGAAGATTTCTTAGAACATTTATTTGTGGGTACCAACCACCAGTATATGTTATTCTTCACTCAAAAAGGAAAATGCTTCTGGATGCGTGTTTATGAAATCCCTGAAGGCAGTAAAACCTCTAAGGGTAGAGCCATCCAAAACTTGATCAATATTGAACAAGATGATAAGGTAAAAGCCTTCATCTGTACGGAAGACCTTAAAAATGAAGAGTATATTAACAGCCACTATGTCATTATGGCAACCAAGCAAGGTCAGGTTAAGAAAACGTCTTTAGAGCAATATTCCCGTCCAAGAACAAATGGTATCAATGCCATTACTATTAAGGATGATGATATTTTATTGGAAGCAAAACTGACCACTGGAAACAGTCAAATCATGTTGGCATTAAAATCAGGTAAGGCGATTCGTTTTGAAGAAGCTAAAACCCGACCAATGGGAAGAAACGCTTCGGGTGTACGCGGAATTAGTTTAGCTCACGCCAAAGATGAAGTCATTGGAATGGTAACCATTGAAAATCCGATGGAAGAATCTGTTTTGGTAGTTTCTGAAAATGGTTATGGTAAACGCACCTATATTGATGATCCAGAAGATGGAGAAGCTGTTTATAGAATTACCAACAGAGGAGGAAAAGGTGTCAAGACCATTTCTATAACTGAAAAAACCGGAAGTTTGGTAGCAATCAAATCGGTTAGCGATGAAGATGACTTAATGATTATCAACAAATCTGGAATTGCGATTCGTATGGCAGTTAAGGATCTACGTGTAATGGGAAGAGCGACACAAGGTGTCAAATTAATAAATTTAAAAGGAAGTGATTCTATTGCGGCGGTCGCCAAAGTGATGAAGGAAGAAGAAGACCCATTAATAGAAAACGACTCAGATGAGATCATTGAAAATGATGCCGATAATGAAAATGGCACAACTCTTGATAATTTAGACGACGAAACCAATAATTAACACTAAAAATTAAAACAACTAAAAATGAGAAAACAAATCATCATCGCTTTGGCACTTTTAGTAGGTTCTTTTTCTTTTGCGCAAAAAAGCGAATTAAAAGATGCTGAAAAAGCTATAAAGAAAAGTAATTTTGCAGAGGCTAAATCTGCAATAAATGCTGCAGAATCCTTAATTGGAAGTGCGGACGATAAAATGAAGGCACAATTTTACTTCACAAAAGGTCAGGCATTTTATGCCAATGGAACCGGAACTGATGCTGACATGGACGTTGCCATTGAAAGTTTGAACAAAGTAGAAGAAGTAGAAGGTAAAAATGGAAAGTATTCCAAAAGTGTGCAGGAAATAAAACAACAAATGATTAATTCTTTTTTGACCAAAGCAAACGCTGCTTTAGAAAAAAAGAACTTTTCAGCATCTTCTGCTGGGTTTGAAAAAGCCTATAAAATGTCAAAATCTGACACGTTGTATCTTTATTATGCCGCAGCAACAGCTGTCAATGGTGAAGATTATGACACCGCCTTGAAACATTATGAGGAACTTAAGGATTTGGGCTACGTTGGTATTGAAACGGAGTATGTTGCCATCAACAAAGCAACAAATGAAGAGGAAACTTTTCCATCTAAAGCTTTAATGGATATTTCTGTAAAATCTGGTTCGCATATCAAGCCAACTGTTAAAAAAACAGAATCGAAACAAGGAGAAATTGTTAGAAATGTGGCATTGATCTACATGAACCAAGGTGATAATGAGAAAGCTCTTGAAGCTATGAAAGATGCTAGAGCGGCTAATCCTGATGATGCTAGTTTAATTATCTCTGAAGCCAATATGCAATTGAAAATGGGCAATAGAGAGGAGTTCAAGAGGCTTATACAAGAGGCTTTGGTAAATGATCCTGACAATCCAGAGTTGTTATTTAACTTGGGAATTGTTGCCGCAGAGGGCGGAGAAACTGAAGCAGCCAAAGGCTATTATGAGAAAGCTTTAAAAATCAAACCAGATTATACAGACGTACATAATAATATGGCGGTACTGATTTTAAGTCAAGAACAAGCTATTATTGAAAAAATGAATGCTTTAGGGAGTTCTGCTGCAGATAATAAAAAATATGATGAGCTAAAAGAAGAAAGAGCTCAACTCTATAAAGA
>NZ_DATJCA010000065.1:0-7010 GCF_035515035.1 Gelidibacter sp.
TATATACGTTTTTTTATATCTGTCATTCCACTGTCTTTTAGTTCATTGAATTTGTTTATGAGTATGAGTCCGTTTAACACGGCAACTCCGAAGAGCACGATAAACCCAACTCCCGCAGAAATACTGAAAGGCATTCCACGAATCAACAAGACGAACACGCCACCAATGGCCGCCAAAGGCACTGCCATATAGATCATCATAGCTTGTTTAAATGAATTCAAAGCAAAGTAGAGCAGAACAAATATTGTTAATAGAACTATTGGGACTACAATCATCAATCGGTCTGATGCTCGTTGCAGGTTTTCAAATGACCCTCCGTAAGTAACATAATAACCTGGGGGCAGTTTTACTTCCGTTTCCAGTTTTTGCTGAATTTCCTCGACCATCGATTTTACATCGCGTCCACGAACATTGACCCCTACCGAAATACGCCGCGAGGTATTATCCCTTGAAATCTGCATTGGCCCGGGTTTGTAGCTAATATCAGCCACTTCCTTTAAGGGTACTTGTGCACCGTTTGGCAAATCGATATAAAGATCTTTTAAGCTGTTGATATCTTGTCGATATTCTTCTGCCAAACGAATGACCACATCAAAGCGCTTTTCCCCTTCAAATATGACACCTGCCTTTTCTCCAGCAAATGCAGCACTTACATAATCATTCAGTTTATTGACAGTAACACCGTATTGTGCCATTTTTGCACGGTTGTAAACCACGGTCATTTGGGGTAAACCACTTGTAGCCTCTACATTAAGGTCTGCTGCACCCGGAACTTTCCGTATTACCGCAGCGATTTCCTGTATCTTGTCTGCCAACACGTCCAAATCTTCTCCGTACAATTTGATTGCCACGTCCTCACGAACGCCAGTCAGCAATTCATTAAAACGAAGTTCTACAGGTTGGGTAAACACGAAATTTACGCCGGGAACTACTGAAATTTTTTCTTGGATCTTTTCTATGAGTTCTTCTTTACTGTCTGCAGATGTCCATTTACTCTTGTCCTTTTCAAGAATAATGTAACTATCTGCAATATCCATAGGCATTGGGTCTGTCGGTATTTCTGCCACACCAATTCTTGAAACTACCGTTTTTACTTCCGGAAATTCATTGATTAAATTCTGAAGTTTCTCTGAAGCTTCAATCGATTCTGTAAGACTGCTCCCCGGTTTTATCAATGCTTGAAAAGCAATATCGCCTTCATCAAATTTCGGGACAAATTCTGCTCCCATATTACTGAAAAGAAATCCTGCAATCAAGAATAGCGCAGCCGCCCCTATAACGACTCCTGCTTTAAAACGAAGTGCAAAATTTAATATGGGAAGATAGGCACGATTCAAAGCACCCATAATTTTATTACTGATTCTATCAATCTTATTTTCAAATTTAGCAAACCAACTATTTTGGTTTTTGGCAGGTTTTAAAAATAATGACGACATCACCGGTACGTAGCTAAGACAAAGGATAATTGCCCCTAAAACGGCAAAACCAAATGTAAACGCCATTGGTCGGAACATTTTTCCTTCCACACCGGTCAAAAACAGAATAGGTGTAAAAACTATAAGAACAATTAATTGACCAAAAAAGGCAGAATTCATCATTTTACTTGAAGAGTCATAGGCGATTTCATCCATCTCGGATTGTCCTATGATAGCATTGGATTTTTTCATCCGTTGATGAATGTGAAAAACCGTTCCTTCCACGATAATCACCGCACCATCTACAATAATTCCGAAATCTATTGCTCCCAAGGACATTAAATTCGCCCAAATGCCAAATTGTTTCATCAAAATAAATGCAAATAATAAGCATAAGGGAATTATCGAAGCAGCTATCAATCCACCACGAAAGCTTCCCAAAAGGAGCACCAAAACGAATATGACGATAAGCGCCCCTTCAATTAGATTTGTTTTTACGGTACTTGTAGTTCTCTCAATAAGCTCGCTTTGGCTTAAAAACGTATCGATATACACGCCTTCAGGCAGGGATTTTTGAATTTCCGTTATACGCTTTTCAACATTGTCTATAACGGTGCTTGGACTTTCGCCTTTCAGCATTAATATTTGTCCACCTACAGTTTCGTGGCCATCCTGTGTAAAAGCACCATAACGCACTTGACTGCCATATCCAACTTTTTCAGCCACATCCCGGATTAAAACAGGATTACCATTTTGGGTAGAGACCACTGTATTTTCCAAATCTGAAATGCTACGCGCCAATCCTTCGCCACGGATAAAATTAGCCTGATGGTTTTTTTCAATATAAGCACCTCCAGTGTTGGCATTATTAACCTTTAATGCTTCAAAGACCTGGCTCATAGTGAGCCCAAAGCTTTTAAGTTTATCGGGATTAAGAGCTACTTCATATTGTTTTACATAACCACCAAAAGCATTTACTTCAACAACTCCGGGGACTAATGCCATTTGACGTTTTACGATCCAATCCTGTATGGTACGGAGCTCCGTTGCATCATATTTTTCTTCATAACCTTCCTTTACTTTTAGGGTGTATTGGTAGATTTCCCCTAAACCCGTTGTAATTGGAGCCATAAATGGTGTACCAAAACCTTCAGGAATTTCTCCGGCTACTTCAGTTAACTTTTCTTGTACCAGTTGCCGGGGAAGGTAGGTGCCTGCTTTGTCTTTAAAGACAATGGTTACTACAGACAGACCAAAACGAGAGATCGAGCGCAGCTCGATAACGTCGGGGAGGTTGGCCATTGCCAATTCTACGGGAAAGGTTACAAATTGTTCAATATCCTCAGTTCCCAAATTGGGAGCGGTTGTTATAACTTGAACTTGATTGTTGGTAATATCGGGTACAGAACCCAAGTTTATAGTGGCCATAGACCAAATACCAGTACCTATAAGTACCACTATAAAGAGCCCAATAATAAATTTATTATTAATGGAAAATGAGATGATTTTATTAATCATAAATATGTATTAATTCAGTTGAAAACTTACGATGCGTATAGGTGCAACGTATTTATAAAGCAATGCCTACTTTGAAAAGCATCACGTTAGAACATAGCTGTCCTTAAAAAAACTGAATTATACTTTTGGGGGTTGGAATGGGGATTCCAGATATCTGGAATTTAATTGGAAAGTGTAATGATTATACTGATTTTTAGCCTCGGAGGAAACCGTATTTATTAACGTAGGTTGAAAAGGTGTAAAGAACACAAAGTGTTGACAACATTGATGGTTTATATGTACGGGTGCATCTTCATGTTCCGAATCTGGATGGTGGTTGTCCACTTTTCCATCGTCGTTTATATAATCTTCATAAACATATTCAAAAAGAGAATATCCATCTTCTTGTTTATGGTCTTGATAGTGGGTAATAAAATGGGATATTTCTTCAATCAGTTCACAAACTTCCATATTGGCCGCTATTCCTTGAAAAAGGAATAGGAACGACATTGATATGGAAACGAATATTTTCATAAAGTTTGACAAAGATACAAAATAATGGATGCACAGGCAGTGCAAAGATTATAGCTGTAAACTATAATTTATTTAAAATTTTTAGAGATTCTATGTGTTTGTAGAGTAATAGACTAATGTTATAATTGCAACTAATGTTTTTTGCTAATTATCGTTAGGTTTTAAACCAGAAATAGTACCCCTATCAAACGCAAAAACGATTATTTATTCAAAATATGCTTTTTAACTATTGTCCCTAAATCGTATCCCCCCGAGCAACTACATCTTGATTAATCCGATAAAATTATTATTGTAGTACTATTTTGGCAGTGTAGATTCTATCAACTCTTTGTAATTATGAGGATATAGCTCTGTGATGTTCTTGTGGTTTATGGACTGTATGTTTTCAAGTGTATATTTCAGCCAGGCATACGGGTTGACATCCTGTTTTTTACAGTTTGCAAAGAAGGTATATGCCATAGCCGCCTTTTGCGCGGCATCATGCGACCCTGCAAAAAGATAATTCTTTCTGCCGAGAGCAACGGGCCTGATCACGTTTTCCACCAGATTATTATCTATTTGGAGGTTCCCATCTGTGAGGTATCCCGATAGCTTGTCCCATCTGGATTGGCAGTATGCCAAGGCTTTGCCTATTTGGCTTTTGGGCAGGGTGAGTTTGATCTGCAAAAACATCCACTTGCCCAGTTCGTTTATAATGGGCAAGCTTTCTTTGAGCCTAAGTTCTTTGATCTGTTGTGGAGCTAATCCCTGTTCTCTTGCCCTGCGCTCCACCGCATAGAGTTTTTGTATTTCAACCAAAACATGCTCGCTCCTTGATCTGTCATTGTCCAAGGCTCTCTCAAATTCGCGTCTTGCATGTGCCCAGCAAGCTAAATGTGTTACCTCAGATTTTTTCCCATAGACATTGTACCCCGCATAACCATCGGTTTGCAGGTACCCCCTGAAGTCTTGCAGAATGGGCAGCGCAGCGCTGCTGGCGCGGGTGGGACTATAATCGAACAGGGCCAATTTGGATATGGGTGCATGATACACCCAGTAATATCCCAAATGTGCTTTGTCTTTCTTGCTTTGGTCCAAAACCTTGATCGTCGTCTCGTCCGCCTGTAGATAGCCTTCATTTTTGATGTCCATCACAGGCTTTTCGTAGAGCGGCTTCAGGGCCTCCATGCTTTGGGCGGCCCAACCATCGATCGTGGAAGCCGCTATATCTATATTCTCCCTTGAGAAGCGTTGCTTTTGGCGGTATAAGGGCAAGTGGTCCACATATTTATCTACAAGTATCGTTGCGAGCAGTCCTTCCGAGGGTATTCCCTTGTCGATGATCCTTTCGGGAAGCTCGCCAATTGTTATTTGGGCAGTGTCCCTGTCCTTGGCAGCGTATTTGTAGCGGATATATCTTTTGATCTTGAAAAAACCGGGCACATAGTCCAATACATCTGTGACTTCCTTGCCGATGCACACCTTGTCCGACAGATCGCCCTTTGGATAGATCTCTATTTCTTCGACCGGCAAATGGCTTGGCAGTTTGGCCCTTCCCGGATGTTTTTTCTTCGCACGGGAATAGGTGATCTCCTGCTTGACCACTTCTTCCTGTTCCTGCAGTACCTCTTGCGCTATATCCAAGGGCAATGCCATCTGGTTCGGGTCTTCAAAACGCTCACGCTTTTGACCAAACTGCATGCGGCGCAATAATTCCAGCTGGCGCTGAAGTTCTGCGGATTTTTCTCTTTCCCTACAAAGATCATCGTCTTGTTTAGAAATAGTTTTATCTTGAACGGAAATAGTCTTTTGGGCTTTGGTCAAAAGCTTTAAAAGCTCATGTTTCGATACGTTTTTTAGATCTATTTCCATGACGTAAATATACGTCAAAACCCCCATTAACACAAGGGTTTTGAACGATATATCTACCGTAAAAAACGTCTTTTTTGATTGCTTTTTATCACCTGGATCCCTTCGACCATTAAGACCAGGTCGCTCCAACTGATCTGTACTTTACCTTCCTTTATCTTAGCAAAGGTGCCCTGCTCCAAGCGTTTATAATAGAGCACAAAACCGCCAGATTCCCAATGCAAAAGTTTCATCTGGTTATTTTTACGGTTGATAAAAACAAACACTTCGCCGCTGTGTGCCGTCCGGCCCAATTCATTGGTCACAATGCCGCACAGGCCATTAAAACCTTTGCGCATATCACAAACTTTGGGGTAGAGCAAAAATGTGTGGGAACTACTAAGGCTGAACATCAGTACAGGTTTACCAGCGCCGAGAGTTCCTTTAGATTATTGGTCTTCAATCGAACAATAACTCCATTGGGGTAGATCACTTCATAGTTGTTTTCCAAGATGTCCGGTGATTTTTTTATTTCTATAAAACCACTCAGATCTTCTTGCCTTTTGCTCTTTTGAACCCAATAGTTAAAAGTAGCCAACTTAATCCCAACCTGATCGCAGTAAGATCGCTGTGTAAGTCCGCTGTGCTGCCAAGCTTCTACTTGAGAAAGCATATATTCCTTTTTGTCCATATAATACCTTTGTTATTTTGGACAAAGCTACTATCTTACTTTATCTTGGGAAATATGGGTTTGGTCGGGCGGTTACGTTTATTCAGAAATAATAAAAACTTGTGGAAGCATGATTAAAAATACCCATCTAAGCATCGAATATTTATGCTTTATTAAATTCAAAAAATGAAATGAAGTCAAAAGGAAGTTAATAGATTGTAGGTTTGGAATAAACCATTTGCAGGAAAAATGAGCATAGCAAAGTGAATTTAATTACAGGTTCGAACAAATACAAATCTTTCAAAGGGTTTATATAGGATGAGCACAAAGAAAAAATATCTTTTAATAACTAAGAATGCAGATCGAAAAATGGCGCAAGCTGAGCAATCTGATACTGTATTGGTAATTTGTATTATGCTTTAAAAGTTGAATTACCAACTATCACTTACTAAAATTTGGTCTTTTCACACAATAACATAAATTTTTTATTTTATAATTTTCGACTGAAATCGAACTAATAACGAACTAATACAAATTATAAAATCTTTAATCCCGTATATACACAGTGGATATCGACACTAGTAAGGTATTCAGAACGTATATCACACGATGGAAGAATTGACAGAAGAGTAATTGCTACTTCAATTTTAAAACTATAAAATGCCAACAGTAAATCGTTGGCATTTGGGGGATTTTATTACTTCTACATTTTATTTTCTTCCTATGGGCAAGAAAAAACTCTATAAACAATCTTAATAAAACTGATTTGTTCGAATAATAAAAATAACAGATAATACTACAATAAACATCAACATATTACGATTCAAAAAGAAATTACATTTAATAGATATTGCTAAACCAGTTAAAGATGTTAATTAAAAAACAGATGCCTCGTAATAATCAAAAAAAGCTGAAATAAATTTGAAAAAGTTTCAATTAAAATATAAAAACGTTGTGCATTAGTTGGTGCAACGCTTTATTATGAGTACACTTAGGTTTATTTATCGTTTAGGGTTTTGTATATTTGTAAATCAAAATGCGTGAATTATGCCATTATTAGTAAAAAT
>NZ_DATJCA010000066.1:0-2690 GCF_035515035.1 Gelidibacter sp.
CATTGTCTTTTTCAATATATACTTTAAGATGCTTTAAGTCGATATATGCATTGCCGAAACTATCAATATAATTGATTTTCTTAGCTTTTAAATGTGTTTTGGCATTGGGCGTAATATAATCGGCAGCGACCAAAAACGGCGTTCTCTGCTCGGCCATTCCTTCGAAAATGGCAAGGTGTTGTGGCCGTACTTCCCTTTTCACTTCGGCATATACCTTTTCGTCATTAAGGCTTATTACCAAGTCCACAACGCCGTCATGCGATTGGATCTTTTTGATAGCCACCTCAAAATCCAAATTCTGAAACCAATCTTTTAACTTAACAAATTCCATTTTGTTCAATTTTTAATTTCGTTCATGTTACATGAACAATCAAATATAATGAACATATATTGATATTTACTGAATTATTGCCCTTTTGTTCAATTTTCACGACTGTTCAGTTTACATGAACATCAATTTATAATGAACAGACTCTAAAATTTTTCAAAATTTTCTATTATTTTTTTCTGCAATGTGTTGCCTTTTTCAAATTGTGATTTCAATTGGATTTTTAAATCGGCCATTTTATCTTCAAAAGGAATCCCATCATCTTCAACGGCTTCGGTGCCCACGTAAATCCCCGGCGTTAATTTGTAATCCTGTTTTATAACCTCGTCAATAGTGGCGTTGTAGCAAAAGCCATCAACATTTTCATAGGATGCATTAATGTTCCGCCAGTTGTGGTAGACTTCGGTAACTTTATTAATATCATCATCAGTAAACACTCTCAGTTTACGGCTTTCCATGGTGCCCATCTTTGAGGTGTCAATGAAAAGGATTTCATTAGTCCGTTCTCTATGACTACCATCTTTTCCATCTCTGTTTTTGCTCAAGATGAAAATGCATGCGGGAATTCCAGTGGTCAAAAACAATTTATCCGGCAACCTCACAATGCAATCAATCATGCTATGATCGACCATAAACTGGCGCACATTCTTTTCGCCCTTATTATTGGAGGTCATGGCACCATTCGCCATAACCACACTGGCTGTACCCCTATCGCTCAGATGACTCCAAAAAGTTTGCATCCACATATAGTTGGCATTGCCATCCGTAGTAAACTCTTCCTTAGGACCAAAAAGTCGTGGATCATTTTCAGGCAAGTCCTCAGGATGCCATTGGCTCACGTTGAAGGGCGGATTAACAATAATGAAATCTGCTTTCAAGTCAGGGAATTTATCCTGCAATAATGAGTCGCCCAAGCGCACATCAAAAGAAAGGTCACGTAAGGCCAAGTTCATTTTACATAAACGCAAGGTGCCATCATAACGTTCCTGTCCGTAAATGGAAATGTTGCGCTTGTCGCCACCATGTGCTTGCAGGAATTTTAAAGATTGTACAAACATGCCACCAGAACCACAAGCGGCATCAAAAATTTTGCCTTCAAAAGGTTCAATCATTTCTACCATCAATCTTACAATACTGCCAGGCGTAAAAAACTGTCCTGCACCTGAACCTTCTGCAATGGCAAATTTGCCAATATAATATTCATAGACCCGTCCGAGAATATCACTCTCTGGGTTTTCTTTAACTGATAGTTTAGGGTTTGCCAACAGATTAATCAGTCCACCCACCTGTCTTGAGGTCAATTGGCTTTTTACGAAAATTCGTGGTAAGATTCCTTTTAAATCGGGTCTGAAATTAGCAACAGTCTGGTCTAACAAATCAAAGGCATCATCTACCAGGACTTTTATATTATCCTGTTCTGCATTATCCTGCAAGAATTGCCATGTCGCTTCTTTTGGGATGATATAAGTGTTCTTTGAAAGGTATTCATCGGGATCTTCCAACACGTAAAGTTGCTCTTCTTTATCTAAGGTGTAATAATCAGATTTTTTATCGTTCAAAAGATCCAACAAGTGATCACGCCGTATCTCGTAGCGTTCAGAAATGTGTTTTAGAAATATAAGAGGAAGTACGAAATCTTTATATTGATTTTCTGCAACAGCACCGCGGAGCTCATTGGCAGCTTTCCATAGTTCTTGTTCAAAATTGATATCCGCTTTTGAGGTGTTTTGGGTCATAAATAGTTTGGTCATTGTATAAGAAGTTAAAACTAAGAAAATATGTGATAATAAAAGGGCTACAGGGAATTATTATAAGCTCAAATTAATAATGGAAGTGAATTTTATGAAGGTCGAACATTTATGGAATTCAGGAAGACGATAATTTCTCAATTTCGAACCGTAAAACATAGTCGATCTATATCTTATCATCCTACAATTCGTATAATTATAAATCGATGCTTATCAAAATGAGTAATTATTGGAATATATCGGGTGTTCCTGATAAGGGATGGATTTTAGAAGAGGTATATGACATCAGAGCTGAGGGACAATCTGCGGATGAGACCCAGTATGAAACGTGCATGATGTGCAACAACGAGCGCATACGGTATGTACACGTTGTAAGCCATAGAGATTTTGGAGAGGAATTTAAAGTTGGATGTGTCTGTGCTGAAAAAATGACCAATGATTATGTAAATCCCAAAAAGCACGAAAAACAATTAAGAAATAAGTCCCACAGGCGCATTAACTGGCTTAAAAAAAAATGGAAGATTAGCAAGAAAGGCAATTCATACTTAAAAATAACGGATCATTTAATTGTCATTTATCAAGACCGATACTCAAAAAAATTCAAAGTCAATATT
>NZ_DATJCA010000067.1:0-12991 GCF_035515035.1 Gelidibacter sp.
GATTTCAATAAAAGGCGATATGCATGACCTATTGAAAAAATCGGATCTCGTTGTGGATTGCACCCCTAAAAAAATTGCGGCTCAAAATGTTGCGATTTATAAAGAACAAAATATCAAATTTATTCTACACGGCGGCGAAAAGCATGAAACCACAGGCCATTCTTTTAGTGCAGAAAACAATTATCAATCGGCTTTAAACTTGGATGCGACAAGAGTTGTTTCCTGCAACACCACCTCTATTTTAAGAACTTTGACCGCGTTAAAAAGAGCCAATTTATTGGATTATGCCAGAGGCACTTTATTAAGAAGAGCTACAGATCCTTGGGAAAGCCATCTCGGTGGGATTATGAACACTATGGTTCCTGAAAGAGATATTCCAAGCCATCAAGGTCCTGACGCGCAAAGTGTCGATCCTGATTTGGATGTCATCACTACCGCAATAAAGGTGCCTCAAACCCTAAGCCATTTGCACTACTGGAACGTGAAATTAAAAAAACAAGCCTCGAAAGAAGAAGTATTGAACGCTTTCAAAACGTCCAGTCGCATCAAACTAATTCAATATGACCAAGGCTTGGTTTCAAACAATACCATCAAAGAAATGTTCTTGGATATGGGAAGACCTTGGGGCGATATGTACGAAGTAGCCCTTTGGGAAGATATGCTAAAAGTAGTGGGCGATGAACTTTTTTATGCTTACGTGGTGGATAACCAAGCCATTGTAATCCCAGAAACAATCGATGCCATTAGAGCTCTTACAGAAATTGAAACAGATGCCGCAAAATCTATCGCTAAAACCAATGAGAGTTTAGGAATTTATTAATTGTTTATAAAATGAAACATCCATTATTAATTTTTAAACACACAGCGGAATGACTAATTGGATGTTCCATATGTCCTTTAAAAAACAAATATTATAGACAGATGAAAACAAACATAAATATTACAGAACTTTTAGGAGAAAAAGCGTCCTTCTATTTAGACCACGTTTGTGAAAAAATAACCAAGGATGAATTGCAAACCCCCAGCAAGAGCAGTCTTGACAAGGTGTTTGGCAATAGCAACAGGAATCCACAGGTACTGCGAAGTCTAGTCCAATTGTACAACCACGGAAATTTGGGAGGTACAGGCTACTTAAGCATCCTTCCAGTAGACCAAGGGATTGAGCATAGCGCAGCCTTTTCATTCTATAAAAATCCTGATTATTTTGACCCCGAGAATATTATAAAATTGGCGATGGAAGCCGGCTGCAATGGCGTGGCTTCCACCTTTGGGGTATTGGGATTGAATGCCCGAAAATACGCCCATAAAATCCCCTTTATCGTAAAGATCAACCACAACGAGTTGCTCACTTATCCCAGCAAGTATGACCAAACCTTATTTGGAAAAGTTAAAAATGCGTGGGATATGGGAGCCGTTGCCGTGGGTGCCACCATCTATTTTGGTTCCAAGGAAAGCAACAGACAGCTTAAAGAAATAGCTGAAGCTTTTGAAGAAGCCCATAATTTAGGTATGGCAACCATCCTTTGGTGCTATTTGCGCAACGAAGCATTCAAAACTGAAAAAGAAGATTACCACACAGCAGCAGATTTAACTGGGCAGGCAAATCATATAGGAGTAACTATACAGGCAGACATCATTAAGCAGAAATTGCCGACAAACAACTTTGGTTTTAAAGATATCGGTTTTGGCAAATTTGATGATGCGATGTATGAAGCGTTAACCACAGACCATCCCATTGACCTATGCAGGTTACAGGTAGCGAATTGCTATATGGGAAAAATAGGATTGATAAATTCTGGTGGTGGTTCTAAAGGGGAGTCTGATTTAGCTGATGCGATAACGACAGCAGTTATCAATAAAAGAGCTGGCGGTTCTGGTTTGATAATGGGAAGAAAGGCGTTTCAAAAACCATTTGGCGAAGGGGTTGAATTAATCAAAGCCGTACAAAATGTCTATTTGGATAATACCATCACTATTGCTTAACTAACAAACAGTTTAAAATTAAATTATAATAATGTCATTATTATTCATAGCCATATTAATCTTTTTTCCTGTTGTCGCAATAGCAGGCTATCAACACTATAAAATTATTAAGCAACCAGCCTTTGATGTCAATAAATCGCTCTTGAACTATGAAATAATAGGTTCTGGCGAAAACAAACTCGTTCTGTTACACGGTTTAACAGGCTCTTTAAATTATTGGAAACGTGATTTAAAAGATATAACAAAAACACATTCGTTGCTTCTAATAGATCTTCTCGGATTTGGGGATTCGCCAAAACCAAAAAGCAATTATACGCTTTCTATTCAATTGGACGCTGTTAAAATGATACTCAAAAAAGAAGGCTTCAATGATGGAAAGACGATTATTGGAGGACATTCTATGGGTGCAATAATATCATTGGCACTATTAGAAAAGCAGCCAACTTGGTTCAAGGCTGGAATATTTATAAACATACCTGTTTACAAGGATGCAAATGAATTTAAAAAAATTATGTCCACACATTCCTTTGTGGATAGAATGACATCAAGTAAACTCTCTAAATACATTTGTATGATTCATCCCATTTTTATGTCGCGTGCATTTAAACCGGATAACCTTACCGATGATGTTTATGAAGATGCAAAAAAGCATCATTGGATGAGTTATTATTATTCGCTTACAGAAGTCATCTTGGAAACAGATTTATATGCGATTGCAAAGAAAATTAAGGATAAAGACGTGCTTTTTATTCACGGAGAAAAAGACAAGACTGCACCTTTAGAGAATGTCTTAAAATTATCAAGGGAATTTAAAAACGCAAAAATAATTATTTCCCCCGAAGGAGACCATCAGTTCTTTCTGATAGAAGCAGAATTTGTTTGGAACACAATTCAAGACTTTACTATTTCTGAAAAAAATTTACAAAAAGCCATAGCTAATGAGTACGAGTAAAATCAAACATATAGACGTATTTATATCTGGAGCCAATAGCTCGGAAATGAATGCTGCACTTTAATAAATAGTCTTTAGAAATTATTATGGAAAGATCTTGTTGGGCAAAGAATAAATATAATTGAGAAGATCCAAAATAAACACAGAAACAATGGAACATACTATTCAGATTAATACCGCAATACCAATAGAAAAATTAGGGATCCTACTTAGTCCCACTAAATTGGAATTTGAAAACTACGGCGTATTGAATCCAGGAATATTTCAAGAAGGGCAAGATGTGCATATCTTTTACCGCGCTGTGGAAGATGGCAACTTTTCCACCATAGGATATGCCAAGTCCAAAGGACCGGAAACAATTGTTGAAAGGCTTGAACACCCTATTATTTACCGCGATTTAGACACTGAAAAGCACGGCGTGGAAGATGCGCGTATCGTTAAAATTGAAGATACTTTTTATTTAACCTATACGGCCTACGATGGTGCAAATGCTTTGGGAGCAGTGGCCACTTCCAAAGACATGAAACATTTCGAGAAAAAAGGAATCATTACCCCACCTATAAATTATATGGAATATAAATTCCATTTAGAGCATTGCAATCAGGATAAGCTCAATCCAAAATATTACCATTACTACAACCTTTTTGCTGAAATAGGCGTAGTAGCAGAAAAACACAGGCTCTTGCGAGACAAGGATGTTGTGCTCTTCCCCAGAAAGATAAACAACAAGTTTGTAATGCTACACCGTATATGGCCGGGAATTCAAATCTTAAGGTTTGAAAAATGGGAGAACCTAACCAAAGACTTTTGGGTGGATTATATAAGGAACCTTACCGATCATATTCTTATAGACCCTTGTTATGATTTTGAAGTGAATTATCTGGGAGCCGGCTGTCCTCCCATAGAAACAGAAGATGGCTGGCTTATGATTTACCACGGCGTTTGCGAAACCACCATCGGAAAAACGTATCACGCAGCTGCCGCGCTATTGGATATCAATGACCCTTCAAAAGTAATCGGGAGGTTGCCCTATCCCCTATTCTCCCCTTCAGAAGATTGGGAACTGAAAGGCGTGGTGAACCACGTGGTATTCCCAACGGGGACAGCTTTGTTTGGCGACGATCTCCATATCTATTACGGGGCGGCAGATAAGCATATTGCAGTGGCCAAGGTAAGCCTTAAACGTTTATTGGGTGAGTTAAAAAAGACCGTAAAATCATGAAAACATTTAAAAATTCACAATAGAAGACAACCCTAAAGTCGAAAAAAAAGCATAAACAATGGTTCCAGAAAATTCATATCTCTTAACAATCAATGGCGGTTCTTCCAGCATCAAATTCGCTGTATATGGCATGGATATTAAGTTGGATAAAATGATTTCGGGAGAAATAAAAAGAATTGGTCTGGACAATCCTGAATTTATCATTACCAATATTCTCACCAATGAGAAAAATGAAATCAAAATAGAGGGAACAAATTTCAAAGAAGCGGCAGAGATTTTACTGGAATGGTTAAAAGAACAAGAATTTTTTGAAGCCATTAAATGTATCGGGCATCGCATTGTTCATGGCCTAGGGCACACACATCCTGAAATTATTGATGATAACCTTGTAAAGGAGTTGTATAAAATAAGTAATTACGATCCCAATCATCTTCCTGCGGAAATTGCAATGATTGAATTGTTCAAAAGACAATTTCCGAAATTATTACAGGTAGCCTGTTTTGATACATCCTTCCACACAACCCTACCTAAAATTGCAAAGACGTTTGCCCTTCCAAAGAAATATTATGATGAAGGTGTCAAGCGCTATGGATTTCATGGCATTTCATATAGCTATTTAATGGATGAATTAAGAAAGAATGATAAAACTGAAGCTAAGGGGCGAATTATCCTTGCCCACCTTGGCAACGGAGCCAGTCTTGCAGCAGTTAAAAATGGTAAATGTCTGGACACCTCAATGGGCTTTACACCTGCAGGCGGTTTAGTAATGAGTACCAGAAGCGGAGATCTGGATCCAAGCGTAGCCTGGTATTTAATGCAGAACGGGATGAGCGCGGAGACATTTAATGCCCTGATCAACCAAAAATCCGGTCTTCTTGGCATATCGGGCCTTAGCTCTAACATGCAGGACCTGCTCCAAAAGGAAAAGAACAATAAAGATGCTGCCTTGGCCATTGAAATTTTCTGTTATCAAATCAAAAAATACATCGGTGCTTACACTGCAGCCTTGGAGGGCCTTGATACCTTGGTTTTCTCCGGCGGCATTGGTGAAAATGCACCGCTGATACGATCACGCATCTGTAAAGGTTTTGAGTACCTCGGAATTGAAATTGATGAAGAAGAAAACAAAAAAAATGCAACTATTATTTCAACAATAAACAGTAAAGTGACAGTGCTTGTAATTCCAACTGATGAAGAAATAATGATTGCACGGGACACACGAAAGCTTTTTATAAATGCGCAATTAAATACTTAATTAAAAAATGAAATCATGGAAAAACAGTCATTCGATACAGAAGGGAATTTATCTGAAGATCTATTGCAAAAAATAAATGCCTATTGGCGAGCAGCAAATTATCTCTCCGTTGGTCAGATTTATTTATGGGACAATCCCTTGATGCAAAAACCTTTAAAACCTGAACATATTAAACCAATGTTACTTGGTCATTGGGGCACTACGCCCGGACAGAACTTTATTTATGTTCACTTAAACCGAATCATAAAAAAGTATGACCTTGATATGATCTACATTTCAGGTCCTGGCCACGGCGGGCCTGCAATTGTAGGCAATGTTTACCTTGAGGGCACTTACAGTGAGGTGTACCCGCATATAAGCCAGGATGAGGAAGGCTTAAGAAAACTCTTTACGCAATTTTCATTTCCCGGAGGAATACCCAGCCATGTTTCGCCTGAATGCCCAGGCTCTATCCATGAAGGTGGGGAATTAGGTTATTCGCTCAGCCATGCTTTCGGTGCTGCTTTTGATAATCCTGACTTAATTGTTTCCTGTGTAATTGGAGATGGCGAGGCTGAAACAGGTCCATTGGCGACCGCCTGGCATTCAAATAAATTTTTAAACCCGGTTAGCGATGGCGCGGTGCTCCCCATCCTTCACCTTAATGGATATAAAATCGCCAACCCCACAATTCTTGCCCGCATTGGAGATGTGGAACTAGAGCAACTTTTTTTAGGGTATGGATGGAAACCGTATCTTATTGAAGGTGATGACCCAATGGAGATGCATCAAAAAATGGCAGTTTTACTGGATAAGGTTATAGAAGAAATAAAGCAGATAAAACAAAATGCTGCAAAAAACAAAGATGCAGAACGTCCGCAATGGCCAATGATTATTTTGAAAACACCCAAAGGATGGACAGGCCCTAAATTTATAGATGGTTTGCCAGTAGAAAATCATTTTAGATCACATCAGGTTCCGTTGTCCGATGCCGCAAGTAATCCAGAACACTTAAAACAATTGGAAGATTGGTTTAAAAGCTATAAACCCGAAGAGCTTTTTGATAAAGAAGGGAAGCTCTTGTCTGATTTGGCCAATCTGGCACCTCAAGGTAAGCAACGAATGGGCGCCAACCCACATGCCAATGGAGGCCTTTTGCTAAAAAATCTTCACATACCCGATTTTCGGGAATACGGTGTTGATCTTTTGCGTGGAGAAATGGGAAACGGCGATACTCGTATTCTGGGAGAGTTTGCCAGGGACATTATCAAATTGAATCAGTCACAACGGAATTTCCGGATCTTTGGACCGGATGAAACACTTTCAAACCGTTTAAATTCCGTTTTCGAGGCAACTAACAGGCAATGGGAAGCGGATACCCTAGAAACAGATGAATTTCTTAAAAAGGAAGGCCGAGTGATGGAGATGCTCAGCGAACACCAATGCGAAGGCTGGCTGGAAGGTTACTTACTAACTGGAAGGCATGGTCTTTTTAATTGCTATGAAGCTTTTATTCATATTATTGACAGCATGTTTAACCAGCATGCAAAGTGGCTAAAGGTAACTTCAGAGTTGCCATGGCGAAGAAACATTGCTTCTCTCAATATTCTCTTGGCATCGCACGTTTGGCGCCAGGACCATAATGGTTTTACGCATCAGGATCCCGGGTTTCTGGATGTAGTTCTGAATAAAAAAGCATCGGTCGTGCGGGTTTATTTGCCACCCGATGCCAATTGCTTGTTATCTGTAATGGATCATTGTTTCCGCAGCAAGCATTATATAAATGTAATAGTGGCCGGCAAACATCCTGCGCCGCAGTGGTTAAGTATGGATGAAGCTGTAATACATTGTACGAAAGGGATTGGTATATGGGAATGGGCAAGCAATGACAGGGATGTAGAACCAGATGTAGTGATGGCCTGTGCAGGCGACGTGCCTACATTGGAAACCCTTGCCGCAGTTTCCATTCTTCGCGAAAAATTACCCCATCTGAAAGTGCGTGTGGTAAACGTTGTCGATCTGATGAAACTACAGCGGGAGACAGCACATCCTCATGGATTAAACGATGCCGATTTTGATATGCTATTCACAAAAAACAAGCCTGTAATATTCGCTTTTCACGGGTATCCTTGGCTTATCCATCGACTTACCTACAACCGCACCAACCATGGCAATATCCATGTAAGAGGGTATAAGGAAGAGGGCACTATAACAACTGCCTTTGATATGACTGTACTGAACGATATGGATCGTTTTCACTTGGTACAAGATGTTCTGGATCGCCTACCGAACTTGGGCGACCCAGTAGCCTATCTAAAACAGGAAATGCAGGACAAGTTGATCGAGCACAAATATTTCATCCGAAAGAACGGTATTGATATGCCCGAAATTAGAAACTGGAAATGGGAAAACTAAAAAGCATCTTTTAACAATTCATTAATTTTCACTGCCATCCGAAAGTCTAAAATAAAAAGTGCCTGAGAATCCCTTATTTTTGTTTTGCGAAAAAAAATAATTTTATGGGACTTTTCAGGCGAAACAAAAATATTAAAAAACCAGTTATTCGACAAATTATTGACCTTGTTCCTCGATGGATGATTAAGTCTTGTGCTAAAACACACAAGTCAGATAAGGGGTGTAGTAAATACAAGACTTACGACCAATTTGTTGCTTTAACTTACGGACAGCTAAATAAATGTTACACATTAAACGATATTTCCACTGGGATCGGGGTTAGTGAGACTTTTATTGCGGATTTAGGCTTAACTCAAAGTCCAGCAAGATCTACGATGAGTGATAGCCATAAAAAACGGGATTGGAAAGTATTTGAATCCTTGTACTACAAGATCTTAAATCATTATGAGCGGGTTTTGAAAAATGAATCTCAACGCCGTATTATTGCCGAAATTAAAGACCAGACCATAAAACTGATTGATAGCACCACGATCAGCCTATGTTTAAACATGTTTGATTGGGCAAAGTTTCGGACAGCAAAAGGTGGATTAAAAATACATACCTGTTGGGATGACAATTTGCAGATTCCCGACTTAGTCAACATAACCGAAGCCAAAACACATGACCGCTATGGTATTGGTCAGTTGATCTTTAAAAAAGGGACAATAGTTGTTGAAGATAGAGGCTATTTTGATTTTTCCTTAATGCTCACACGTATTCGTGCCGAGAATGTTTTTGTTACTAGAATCAAGACAAACACAGTATATCAAACCGTACTGGAACTAGATCTGCCCGACAACGAAGATCAAGATATTATAAAAGATGAAATTATTGTTTTGACCAGCAACAAAGCCTTAGAGACAGGCATTAACGAGCACCAATTAAGATTAGTACATGTTTACAAGCAAGATGAAAACAAGGTTATTGAAATAATAACCAATAATTTAGAATGGTCGGCCAGAACCATAGCTGACCTCTACAAAAAGAGATGGGATATAGAATTATTTTTCAAGGCAATGAAACAAAATCTACAAATAAAAACATTCTTAGGCACAAGTGAAAATGCGGTTAAATCGCAAATTTACATTGCTCTGATTAGTTATCTATTGGTAGAATTGATTAATAGAACAATAGCAAAGAAGACCAAGTCCTTCTCCAATTTGGTTGAAAAAATCAGAATCTGCCTAGTTTATTATCTAAGTTTAGATTATGTGTGCAATGAAATTGGAAATGGAGCTAAAAGAATAAGATCAGAACCGAAATTAGAATTCAGTTCTGACTTATTTTCAGCATAATTATGTAATAACAATCTGTTTATAGGGGATGCCAAGTGTTATTTGAGTTTTTGCCAAAACTTTCGGATAGCAATGATTAATTTTAAAATAAGGTCTAAATCAAAAATTGATATAAAAACAAAACACTATGAAAAACATACTAGTACCCACCGACTTCTCTGAAAACTGCAACAAGGCAGCAGAACTCGGAATTAAATTAGCTAAACTTTATAATTCCGAAATCCATTTTTTTCATTTAATGACAACCCCAGTTGACTGGGTAAAGTTGGATCAACAAAAGGAAATACTGTATCCCGAAACAGTAAAACAAATAGGTAGCGCTAAAGCTGCCCTGAGAGAACTGGATAAAAAAGCAGAACGACAAGGGTTAAAAAGTAGAACCTTCTTGGAATTTGATGGCGGACAAGCCAATATCCTTAAACATTCGGGTCATTTCCACCACGATTTTATAGTCACGGGAAGTAGCGGCACTCGAGGCAGAGTACGTGAATTACTGGGAAGTAACGTCGAAAAAATAGTGAGAAGAGCCGATGTTCCAGTAATTGTTGTTAAGCATCAAGAGGTATCCTTCCCGTTCAAGGATATCGTTTTTGTTTCAGATTTTAAGGAAGATCTAAGCGATGCATTTAAACACGTTATTTCTATTGCTGAAAAATGCGGTGCTCATATCCACTTATTAAGGATCAATACTGAAACAGACTTTAATAGTATTGGGCAAGGTCTAGACCCTATTAAGGAGTTCGTGAAAAAATTCCCCGATTTAGATAACTACTCAATGAATGTATATAATGAGACTAACGTAGAAACAGGTATCAACAATTTTTTACAGTATAAGGATGCCGATTTGATCGCTATGTGTACTAGCGGACGAACAGGGTTTTTAAGCCTGTTCTCCAAAAGTATCGCAGAAGGTGTAACCAATCATTCCGAATTGCCTGTGATGACCATTAAAGTATAACGATGAACAAATCAGTCCTAATAAAAAAGTATTCCGGTGAACTTCAGGCATTTGATGTCAACAAACTCATCAACTCCTTACGCCGTTCAAAAGCAGAGGAAGACATTGTTCAGGATATAGCCCGCAAGATACAAGAGCAACTCGAAGAAGGAATGACCACCAAAAAAATCTATCAATTGGCATTCAAGATGCTAAAAGCTAAATCCAGAGTAAGTGCCTCAAAATACAAACTCAAAAAAGCCTTGATGGAACTGGGTCCAACAGGTTTTCCTTTTGAAAACCTTGTGGGAAAATTATATGCGCACGAAGGATATACAACAAAAGTGGGTGTGACTTTACAGGGGAATTGTGTCCAACACGAAATAGATGTGATGGCGCAAAAAGATAACAAACATTATATGATTGAATGTAAATATCACAGCGATCAAAGAAGAACTTGTAATGTGAAAATCCCACTCTATATCCAGTCTAGATTTTTGGATGTTAAAACGAAGTGGGAACATCAAAAAGGCCACGAATCTAAACTTCATAAAGGAGGTGTGTACACCAATACACGATTTACAACAGATGCGGTGCAATACGGTAAGTGTGTGGGGTTGTTATTGACAAGTTGGGATTATCCAAAGGGAAATGGACTTAAAGAACGCATAGATAAGTCTGGCTTCCACCCACTAACCGCTTTAACAACGCTCACAAAAGCCGAAAAAATAAAATTATTGGATAAAGGCATTGTGCTTTGCAAAGAGCTTCACGAAAACCCAATGCTATTACACCAGATAGGAATTAGTGAAAAGAGACATAAAAAAGTTTTAGAAGATTCTGAAGCACTTTGTAAAAGTGCTTCATGAATAATGATAAAAAAAGTAGCAATCCTAAAAACAAAACTTATGAAAACTGAAGGATTAAAATCACAGCACAGCATAGATTTAGAGCCATTTTACCAAGCATTGGAAGATGACCCAAAACTACTTGAAGAGACACTTGAAATATTATTGGGGATGGTAAACTTCGAGCCTGAAGCTATAAAGAAGTTAGCGCTTTTTATCAAAGAAGACTCCCGTAATCTATATAATGAAATAGCGGAATTAAGCAACTCGAAACAAGACAAAGGAAGCATGTCTTCTTGTTGTGGTGGACAATAAACAAATACAATAAAATGAACAACAATAAAATAAACATCCACTTTTTGGGCGCAGCAGGTACAGTAACCGGCTCAAAATATTTAGTGGACACAGGAGAGAGAAAAATACTCATTGACTGCGGACTATTCCAAGGATTGAAAGAATTACGGCTTAAAAACTGGGAATATCCACCCGTGAAAGTTTCAGAAATTGACGCAGTATTGCTTACTCACGGCCATTTGGACCACACAGGTTATCTACCGCGATTAGTAAAACAAGGATTTAATGGTCCCATCTACGGTACCAATCCTACCTTGGATATCGCTAAAATCATTTTGAACGATAGCGGAAAAATTCAGGAGCAAGAAGCGGAACGTGCCAATAAGGAAGGTTATTCCAAACACAGTCCGGCAGAACCATTGTACGATTTAAAGGATGTAGAAAAAACCATCCCACATTTTAAGGGTGTTCCTCAATCACAGTGGATTCCGTTATTTGATGGTATCAAGGCACGATTTCAGTATAACGGACATATCCTTGGTGCAACTTTCATCGAATTGGATGTACACGGAAAACGTTTTGTTTTTTCGGGCGATATTGGAAGAACCAATGATTTATTACTCTATCCACCCCTGCAACCTAAAAAAGCCGATGTACTTTTTATTGAATCTACTTATGGTGGAAGGTTTCATCCAGATGAATTTGAAGCAATCCCACAAATTGAAAAATTGGTCAAAGACACCATTAAGAGAGGGGGCAGTCTATTTATCCCAAGTTTTTCAGTAGAACGTGCCCAACTGATGATGCTGATTTTTTGGGAATTATTGAAAGAAAGGAGAATACCAAGAGTACAAATGATAATGGATAGCCCAATGGGCGCTAGTGTATTGGAATTGTTTCATCAAACAAGGGATTGGCACAGATTGGAAGCCAATGAATGTGAAGAAATGTGTTCCCACTTTACGGTCGTGAGCAGTTATCGCGAAACTATGGAATTGCGAACTGATAATAAGCCAAAAATCGTAATCGCAGGAAGTGGAATGCTTACAGGTGGCAGAATGCTCAACTATCTCGAAACGCAGGCGCAAAATTCAAACAACACCCTGCTTTTTGTTGGCTATCAAGCTGAAGGTACTCGTGGTAGAAAATTACTGGAAGGCGAAAAAGAATTAAAAGTATATGGCAAATGGGTGCCATTTAATATGGAGGTTGCAAATATCGAAGGCCTTTCGGCACACGCAGACCACGCTGAACTTATAGCTTGGATGAGCAAAATAAAAAACAAACCATCACGAATTTTTATTGTGCACGGAGAAAAAGAAGGTGCGGAAGCACTTCAAAATGGAATAAAAGAAACCTATGGATGGGATGCGGAAATACCACAGCTATACAGTATAGAAAATGTATAACTCTTTAATCAACTAAAATGGAAACGAAAGGAGCAAACACCAATTGGCATGTGATAACTGGTGGTCCGAGCACTGGAAAAACTACCGTGATAAATATGTTGGCTGAAAGAGGTCATAAAACAACCATTGAACACGCGAGGCACTATATAGACACTATGCGTATTGAAGGACATACGGTTGAAGAAATAAGGAACAATAAAAGGCAATTTCAATTAGGAGTTCTGGATATGCAAATAGAACAAGAAGCCGCAATCCAGCCTCAAGATTTGGTTTTCTTGGATAGGGCGATTCCAGATGCTATGGCATACTATCAATTTTTAATGCTTGATTATGATGAGAAACTGCTCAACGCAGTTAAGAATA